>NZ_JBCDMC010000004.1:0-394822 GCF_042465995.1 Vibrio frigidus
TGTGTTCTTTGACTCATGATACAGGTCTCATTCCAAGGCATAAGCTTCTCCTCTATGAAGCTTACACATTAACACCTGTTACCCATGTGCCCGGTCAGATCTGTTACCTATGTGGGCGGTCAATACCTAATACCACCAGATTCCCGTTTTCACGGGAATGACGGCCAATGAATAGATTTTATCTTAAGCGAGTCGCTTTTTTATAGAATATCTGATGGATTCTGTACCGAGCCGTTCTCAGGCTAATTAATCTTCTAATTCAGCAAGACACATCTCATCATAGATTTGATTGACCCATGCTGACACACGTTTATCAGTCAATTCTGGTTGGCGGTCTTCATCGATACATAAACCGACAAATGTAGCATCGTCAATAAGTGCTTTAGAAGCTTCAAATTCATAGCCTTCAGTTGGCCAATTACCCAAAACGGTTCCGCCTTTTGCTTCAACGATGTCGCGAATATTACCCATAGCATCACAGAAATATTCAGCGTAATCCTCTTGGTCGCCACAACCAAAAATAGACACAAGTTTAGTAGAAAAATCAATGTCTTCTAACTCAGGAAAAAAATCATCCCAATCACATTGTGCTTCACCGTAATACCAAGTAGGAATACCTAAGATCAAAAGATCAAAGTTGTCCAAATCCTCTTTACTACTTTTTGCGATATCTTGGACGTGAACGAGTTTCTTACTCAATTGTTTTTGAATCATCTTAGCAACAGCTTCTGTGTTCCCAGTATCGCTACCAAAGAAGAGACCTACACTTGCCATATTTGAATACCTACTAATAATTTGTTGATGTTGGCTAAACGCGCTAATAACGGTAATCATTTACCGCTTAACTTTATTCGGTCTAGGTTAACCCAAACCTGTGCCTTCCCAGCTAATTTGTATTATGCCTTTAGCAATAAAGCCAGCGCAGCCTAAAAATAGAACCATCCATACTATACGTTGACCAAATACCGGAACGTTACCTTGTTTGAGTACATCCTTTATCGCCATTCCTATAAGGAAAAATATTGAAGCGAAGAGTAGATCTAATCCAATGGATTCCAATAAATCGTAATAGTAGTAAAGCATAGTTGTCCTTTATGCCAAATTTGTGCGTGAACTATACCACTGTTAACATCTAAAGTTAATGTGGAGCAACACAGTTTAGTTGTCTATTTTTAGTCGATAAAACGTTTGACAGCCCTGAGTACTTCTTGTGGCTTCTCGGCATGAAGCCAATGCCCTGTATTTGCAATAACATGTGCTTTCGCATTTGAAAACTGCGCTTGAACTTGTATTTGATGCTCTTGGGTTAAATAATCGGAATCGGCCCCTTTTAAGAACAAGGTTGGGATATCGATTTTTGAGATAGCCTCCCAGCCAAGAATATTCCAATAATTGTCGCTAATTGACTCTACGTTGAAACGCCAAGTCAAACCCGCTTCAGAGCGATAAAGAGATTTACCTAAAAATTGAATAACCCCATCCATTTCTATGTGTTCTGCGAGTGATTTTGTCGCTTCAATTCTGCTAGCCGGAGGGTTTGATAAGACAGCATGTAACCCGGCAAAGACGTTGTCATGTTTTCTTTTTGTATAGGCGACGGGGGCCATGTCTAGTACAACGAGTTGATCGACATATTCTGGGTGTTCACTGGCGAGTTTCATGGCTACTTTCCCCCCCATAGAGTGGCCCACTAAGCTGACTTTCGTTAAACCTAAAGAAGTAATCAGTTGATGAATATCGTTCGCCATACTCTGATATGTGTGTTCGTCAGAGTGAAACGAGAGCCCATGGTTTCGTAAATCCATGCTCAGCACTTGGTGATCTTTTTCGAGGTCTCGACCTAACAGGCCCAAATTATCAAGATTACCAAATAGACCATGTATAAGAACAATGGTTGCTCCTTCGCCTCGTAATTTGTAATTGAGTAGCTCTGACATTTTGATCTTTATTCAATTTGAAGGTGGATATAGATCCCTATGGTAGTAATAGGAATGTTGGTGTGCAACTCAAAAATTAAGAAATACGATCTTGGAAACTCGCTTCTTGTTGTCTAATGAGTATAATCGACTAGATATTAATACAGTGAGATTGTGAAAAGCGAATGAAAACAATTGAAGTTGATGAGGATCTATACCGTTACATTGCGAGTCAGACCGAACATATTGGGGAAAGCGCGTCAGATATATTAAGGCGTCTCCTAATGGTTAGCGGTGACAAGCAAGTTTCACCTCAGATCGCAGAGCCTGAAGTGTCTCAAGAGGCTGCTCCTGCTCCTGTTGCTGACGAGCCTATAGGTATTGTAGTAAGTAAAGATGCCGGTAATGTAGAGAAAGTCGATGGTGTTAAGTCGATGCGTACATTGCTTATTTCGGATGAATTTGCCACAAGCAATAAAGCGATTGATCGTTTCATGCAGGTGCTTTCTTCACTCTATCAAGTAAATAATGCGAGTTTTGCAGAAGCGACCCAGGTAAAAGGTCGAACTCGCGTCTATTTTGCCGATAATGAAGATGTATTATTGGCAAGTGGGAAGACAACCAAACCCCGTTCGATCCCGAACACTCCGTTTTGGGTTATTACGAACAATAACACCAACAGAAAACGTCAAATGGTCGACCAGCTCATGACTCGAATGAATTTCCAGTCAGATTTGATAGAAAAAGTGTGCAGTTCGATATAGTTTTTGGTTAACAGTATAGTGTTTAACAGAATATAAGCTTCATAATGAACCTGTTCCTCAGATGTCGTTATGAGGCTTTTTTTATTTTTTTAGGCTTTATTTTTAAAGGATTACAACATGGCAATGCATCCCCGAGCTGGGCAGAAAGCCCGCCAAGAAGATCTAACCAATATTCCCGCTCTCGTATCAAGCTACTACTTGCTACAACCAGACAGTGAAGATCCATCTAAACGCGTTGCGTTTGGTACGTCTGGTCATCGCGGTTGTTCTGAAAAAGAAACCTTCAATGAGAATCATATTCTAGCAATTGCTCAAGCAATTTCAGAAGTTCGTGCAGAGCAGGGTACGACAGGACCTTTATTTTTAGGCAAAGATACTCACGCCCTTTCTGAGCCTGCATTTTGTAGTGTGATCGAAGTACTTGTCGCGAATGGTGTTAAAGTCATTATCCAAGAAAACAATGGATTCACACCAACCCCCGGTATTTCTCACGCTATTTTGACTTACAATCTGAAGCACGATGAAAAAGCGGATGGTATTGTCATTACACCTTCGCACAATCCTCCACAAGACGGTGGTATCAAATATAACCCCCCACATGGTGGTCCTGCTGAAGGTCAATTGACGCAAGCGATTGAAGACCGAGCGAATGCATTTATTGCAAATGAAATGAATGGCGTTAAAGCGATGTCGAGTGGCGCCGCTAAGCAAGTCGTCTCTGAAGTAGACTTAGTGCAACCTTATGTCGACGACTTGGTGAATGTTGTTGATATGAAAGCGATTCAAAACGCGAGCATTAAAATAGGCGTTGATCCCTTAGGTGGCTCAGGTATTGAATACTGGCGTCAGATTGCCAAAACTTACAACCTAGATTTAACATTAGTAAATGAAGCAATTGACCCATCATTCCAATTCATGTCTTTAGATAAAGATGGCGTGATCCGTATGGACTGCTCATCACCTTATGCCATGGCTAATCTTTTAGCACTTAAAGATGACTATGATCTTGCATTTGGTAATGACCCAGATTATGACCGCCACGGTATCGTAACGCCGAAAGGCTTGATGAACCCGAATCATTATTTGGCTGTTTGTATTGACTACTTATACCGTCACCGCGAAGGATGGGGTAAAGATGTGGCGGTAGGTAAAACGTTAGTATCAAGTGCCCTTATTGACCGTGTTGTTGCCGACCTTGGTCGTGAGCTGTGTGAAGTGCCAGTTGGCTTCAAATGGTTTGTTGATGGCCTATATAACGGGACATTTGGCTTTGGTGGCGAAGAGAGCGCGGGTGCGTCTTTCTTACGTAAAGATGGGTCACCTTGGTCTACAGATAAGGATGGTATCCTTCTTTGTTTGTTGGGGGCGGAGATCACTGCTGTCACGGGTAAAAACCCGCAAGAATATTATGAAGAGCTTGCAGCTAAACATGGTGCATCTCAATATAATCGTATTTCAGCCGTCGCGAACACTGAGCAAAAAAATGTACTGTCTAAATTATCGCCAGAGATGGTTTCAGCAGAGACGTTAGCGGGCGAGCTTATCACCGCACGATTAACACATGCACCTGGTAACGGTGCTGCTATTGGTGGCCTTAAAGTCACGACTGAAAATGGCTGGTTTGCTGCACGTCCGTCAGGTACAGAAGATATCTACAAAATCTACTGTGAGAGCTTTAAAGGTGAAGAACACCTGAAAGCGATTGAAAAAGAAGCTCAAGAGATTGTAAATCAGGTGTTTGCAGACGCTGGTTTGTAATTTATCTTTTAAAACAACCAAGTATCATCATCCCACGAGGTCTCTTCCATGAGATCTCGTTTTCCCCACGAAAGTGGGGATCTAGCGCATATCTTCATTCTCCGGCCAGGTGTCGGGCACGACTATCCAAAATTGACCCGATTCGGTCTGACAATGCGTGGAATACTTTGTCAACGACGTTAGCTTTTCGTATGGCTGTCGAGTGCCGGGTATCCAATCTAGCTTCTGTAGCCTGAACAGAGGCTCTTTAATCAGTGATATTTGATGTTGGTAACACCAATGACCAACAATCGTTGCGTTGTCTAACTGATAACCTAAACATTGTGTAGGAATCGTTTCGTTCTCAAATGGATTGGTGTAAAGACGCCCCTGAATCAACATTTTAGGTGTGACAACGTCAACATTACCGAATCGTTGATGAAATTCCTCACGATCTGACATTCTAAGTTGGTGGCTAAGCATGCGATGAAGTTTTATATCGAGCCTATCTCGACTATCTGGTCCGTACCAAAGCCCATCTTTGAGAAGATAAAACTTGATAGCGACTTCCCAGTGTTCGATATGGTCTTGGTACTTAAGAAGAAAATCAATGGCACCTATGGTCTCTTTTCCTCTAAACAGTTGAACCTCTTCGGCTAAAATTTCATAGTCAGGATGAGATATAAAAAGTCTTTTGCATAATTCCTGATAGATAAAACCAAGGCGAGTATTGCCGCGATAATCCCTACTTTCTGGCAAATAATTGAGGACAAAGGGGTTTTCCGCCGCTGGCGGTTTATCTGTCTTAAATATTGGAGGATTAGTGATTATCCAATGGGTAATTTTTGCAAGTCTCTCCTGCATTATTCACATCCTGTGGTATTCTGAAAAGAATGCTAACTCTACTTATTGGTATAACATAAAATGGATCACTTGCAATTAGAATCATTGCTAAATCAAAAGCTTTCACCGGAACTTATTAAAGACTATTGCCCAAATGGATTACAGATCGAAGGGAAGAGTGAGGTAAAAAAAGTGCTTACTGGTGTGACGGCTTCGCAAGCATTAATTGACAAAGCAATAGCGCTAAAAGTGGACGCTATATTGGTTCATCATGGTTATTTCTGGAAAGGTGAAGCCGAAGTAATTAGAGGTATGAAAGGGGCGAGAATTAAAGCGCTGATAAAAAACGATATCAATCTATATGCCTATCATTTGCCGTTAGATGTGCACCCTGAAATCGGCAATAACGTTAAGCTTGCTGAGTTATTAGAAATTAACGTTGACGGGGGGCTGGAACCGTCAGCTCAATCAGTCGCGTTGCATGGTTCGTTGGCCACACCTGTATCTGGTCGAGAATTGGCTAAAAAAATTGAAACTGTTTTAAACAGAAAACCACTCCATATCATGCCTGAAATCGACAAATTAATTAAGACAATCGGATGGTGCACTGGTGGAGGACAAGATTATATTGAATTGGCTGCAGCCAAAGGGTTGGATGCATTTATTTCTGGTGAGATTTCTGAGCGTACTACGTACTCTGCAAGAGAGCAGGGCATCCACTATTTTAGCGCAGGCCATCATGCAACGGAGCGTTATGGTGTGAAAGCATTAGGTGAGTGGTTGGCGGTAGAGCATGGGCTAGATGTTGAGTTTATTGACATCGATAATCCAGTATAGAATTGAATTATGATCACCTCTTTCGTTAAAAAATTCGTCATCCCCACGGAAGTGGGGATCTAAATAAAGTGTACAAAGATTCCCGTTTTCACGGGAATGACGATGTTTATTTTAACGAACGTTATAGCGCGCTATGCTCATAGAACGTAACGCTTCTAACGAATAGAGTCCCAATAGACTGTATTAATTAACTATTCTCTTTCATGCAATGGTTCAAAGTCACGCATCTTCTTACCAGTGTAAAGCTGACGTGGACGACCGATACGGTTGTCTGGGTCGCCATGCATTTCATTCCAGTGTGCAATCCAGCCGATAGTACGAGCCATCGCAAAGATAACCGTGAACATTGAGACAGGAATACCAATAGCCTTAAGAATGATACCTGAATAGAAATCAACATTAGGGTAAAGTTTCTTCTCGACGAAGTATGGGTCAGACAGCGCGATACGCTCTAGTTCCATAGCAACATCTAACAATGGATCTTCAATGCTTAGCTCTTTAAGAACTTCGTGGCACGCTTCACGCATTACAGTGGCACGTGGATCGTAGTTCTTATAAACACGGTGACCAAAGCCCATTAGGCGGAACGGGTCATCTTTGTCTTTCGCACGGTCGACATATTCAGGAATGTTATCAACACTTCCAATTTCTTCTAGCATACGTAAACAAGCTTCGTTAGCGCCGCCATGTGCTGGCCCCCAAAGAGATGCAATACCTGCGGCAATACATGCAAATGGGTTCGCACCAGAAGAACCCGCTAAACGAACGGTAGATGTCGACGCATTCTGTTCATGGTCAGCATGAAGAGTAAGTATTTTATCCATCGCACGAGCGACAACAGGATTAACTTCATAGTCTTCACATGGGTTGGCAAACATCATGTGTAGAAAGTTTTCTGCGTAGCTTAAATCGTTACGAGGATAGATAAACGGTTGACCGATAGAATACTTGTAACACATTGAAGCAAGAGTCGGCATTTTAGAGAGCAGACGGAATGCAGCAATTTCACGGTGACTATCGTTGTTGATATCTAGCGAATCGTGGTAGAACGCCGCTAGGGCACCTACAACACCTACCATGATGGCCATTGGGTGCGCATCACGACGGAAGCCATGGAAGAAGCTCGCAATTTGCTCATGAACCATGGTGTGGCGAGTAACTATTTTCTTAAATTCATCGTACTGTTTGCGGTTTGGTGCTTCTCCATAAAGTAGGATATAGCAAACCTCTAAATAATCCGCATTGTTGGCCAATTGGTCGATTGGGAAGCCTCGGTGTAGTAACACACCTTTGTCACCATCGATGAATGTGATTTGGGATTCGCAAGATGATGTCGCAAGAAAACCAGGGTCAAATGTGAAATATCCATTTGAACCTAATTTACGAACATCGATTACTTCTGGACCTAAAGTGCCATCCATAATCGGCAGTTCAATGGGAGCTTTACCTTCTATGTGAAGAGTAGCTTTCTTACCTGCCATTACATTCTCCTTTGTTATAATTTAATCCGTCCGGGATTTCTTCTGAGACATTTTTTACTCAGGATCGTAAGTAAAGTCAATTTTTCTAAGTTTTTGTGTGCACTTGTTAAGATTTTCCACATTTAAAAAATTAAAAACATGTCCCATGTAGCACTTTTTGTTACGATAATTGTATTAATTTGTTGCCAAACGTATAGTGACGAGGAAGTTTGTGGTTGAGACCTTATAAATTCAAGCCTAGAAAGAAATAAACGCTTTAAAATCTAGGTGCTTGGTTAACATTTTATTAACATTCTTGGCTCGGTTTTAGGCGAAAAATCGTTAAATAGATGTTAATTTTGTGGGGTTGACACTTAAAGATCTCCCGATCTACCAAAATTCCTAATAACAATAAACGCTTAATGGAGCTGAGTGAGCAAGCCCGTGAATAAAAGAAAGTCCAGACCTGTCAATCTCGATTTACAGACCATACACTTTCCGATTACTGCAATAGTATCCATTCTTCACCGTGTTTCTGGTGTGATTACTTTTGTGGCAATTGGTATCCTGCTTTGGCTGTTATCAATATCTTTGTCCTCCCCTCAAGGCTTCATGCAAGCCGCTGACTTAATAGATAATTTTTTAGTTAAGTTTATTCTGTGGGGAATATTAACCGCACTTGCCTACCATATTGTTGGTGGAATTCGTCACCTAATAATGGACCTAGGCCATTATGAAGAATTCGAATCTGGCATTATGACTGCCAAGGTAACCTTTGCTGCAACAGCAGTATTGTCAGTACTTGGAGGAATCCTGGTATGGTAAATTCTGTATCTTCAGTAGGTCGTAATGGTATCCATGACTTCCTACTTATTCGTGCTACGGCAATAATCCTTACTCTGTATACGATATACATTGTAGGGTTTTGTGCTTTCAGTGGCGACATAACTTATCACACATGGACCGCTTTCTTTGGTGGTATTTTCACTAAAGCGTTTACCATGCTTGCTCTGACATCTATCCTCGTTCATGCATGGATAGGCCTATGGCAAGTTCTAACTGATTATATCAAGCCAACGCTAATACGTGGCCTATTACAATTCGTAATTGTGGCCATTCTATTGGTGTATTTCTTCTCTGGCCTATTTATTCTGTGGGGTGCATAAGTGACTATTCCAGTTCGTGAATTTGATGCCGTTGTTATCGGTGCTGGTGGCGCGGGTATGCGCGCAGCACTACAAATTTCTGAGCAAGGCCTTAGTTGCGCCTTGCTTTCCAAAGTATTTCCAACCCGTTCCCACACCGTCTCTGCTCAAGGTGGTATTACCGTTGCGTTAGGTAATTCCCATAAAGATAATTGGCAGTGGCATATGTACGATACGGTGAAAGGTTCTGATTATATTGGTGATCAGAATGCCATTGAGTACATGTGTAAAAATGGCCCTGAGTCTGTTATTGAACTTGAAAAAATGGGTTTACCATTTTCTCGGTTTGAAGATGGTTCAATCTATCAGCGTCCGTTTGGTGGACAGTCTATAGAGTTTGGTGGTGAGCAAGCTGCTCGTACAGCAGCAGCGGCAGACCGTACTGGTCATGCGCTTCTTCATACGCTTTATCAGCAAAACATCAAACATAAAACCACCATTTTTTCTGAGTGGTATGCATTAGATCTTGTTAAGAATCAAGATGGGGCCATTATGGGTTGCACAGCAATCTGTATGGAAACCGGTGAGATAAATTATTTCAAATCTAAAGCGACTATTTTAGCAACAGGTGGTGCAGGTCGAATTTATGCCTCTACAACTAACGCACATATCAACACTGGTGACGGTGTTGGCATGGCGTTACGCGCAGGCGTTCCAATGCAAGATATCGAAATGTGGCAATTCCACCCAACAGGTATTGCTGGAGCGGGTGTCTTGGTGACAGAAGGTTGTCGTGGTGAAGGTGGCTATCTTCTTAATAAAGATGGCGAGCGCTTTATGGAGCGTTACGCACCAAATGCGAAAGATCTGGCTGGCCGTGACGTAGTTGCTCGTTCAATTATGATTGAGATCCGTGAAGGCCGTGGCTGTGATGGTCCTTGGGGTCCACATATTAAACTGAAACTCGATCATTTAGGTAAAGATGTACTGGAATCACGTTTACCTGGTATCTGTGAGCTATCTCGTACCTTTGCCCACGTTGATCCAGTGAAAGAACCAATCCCTATTATTCCAACCTGTCACTATATGATGGGTGGCGTGCCGACACAGGTTTCAGGTCAAGCGATTAAACAAGACGCAAATGGTGCCGATGTTGAAGTACAAGGCTTGTTTGCTTGTGGTGAAATTGCATCTGTGTCTGTACACGGTGCAAACCGCCTAGGTGGTAACTCTCTACTTGATTTGGTTGTATTTGGTCGAGCAACTGGCCTACACCTTGGTGAAACGTTGGCTGCTCAATCTGAAGCTCGCCCAGCAACTGAGTCTGATATCGAAGCTTCTTTGGCGCGCACAATGCGCTGGGAAAATAGTAACCGTGGTGAAGACCCTGTTCAAATTCGTAAAGACCTTCAAGCTTGCATGCAAAACAACTTCTCTGTATTCCGAGAAGGAGATGCAATGGCGACGGGTTTAGAGGAATTGAAAGTTATTCGTGAACGTCTCAATGACGCACACCTAACGGACAAATCTTCGGAATTCAATACACAACGTATTGAATGTTTAGAGTTAGACAACTTGATGGAAACTGCATTTTCTACTGCTGTAGCTGCAAACTACCGTACAGAAAGCCGAGGTGCACATGCTCGATTTGATTTCCCTGACCGTGATGATGAGCAGTGGCTATGTCACTCTATCTACAATCCAGAAACGGAAGAGATGTCAAAACGTGATGTGAACATGGAACCTGTGCATCGAGAAGCCTTTCCACCTAAAGTACGTACTTACTAAAGGGAGCATAACAAGATGAAACTGAATTTCTCTCTTTACCGATACAATCCAGATGTAGACAGTAAGCCTCATATGCAGGACTACATACTCGAAGTGGATGAAGGTACAGACATGATGGTGTTAGATGCGTTGATTCTGTTAAAAGAACAAGATGCCTCTATCTCTTTCCGCCGTTCATGCCGTGAAGGTGTGTGTGGTTCTGATGGCTTGAATATGAATAGTAAAAATGGCCTAGCGTGTATTACTCCATTGTCTGCACTTATGGATAAGAGCCCTATCGTCATTCGACCATTACCAGGATTACCTGTTGTTCGCGATTTAATCGTAGACATGACGCAATTTTATGACAATTATGCAAAAGTAAAACCTTATCTGATTTCAGATGGTAATTTGCCACCTTCTAGAGAAAACCTACAGATGCCGCAAGAACGAGCGCATTTAGATGGTCTTTATGAATGCATTATGTGTGCATGCTGTACGACAGCATGCCCATCGTTTTGGTGGAATCCGGATAAATTCATTGGACCGGCTGGTTTATTGGCGGCCTATCGTTGGTTAATTGATAGCCGAGATACGGCGACTGATGAACGATTGTCTGAACTTGATGACGCATTTAGCGTTTTTCGTTGCCATGGCATCATGAATTGTGTAAGTGTTTGTCCTAAAGGACTTAATCCGACAAAAGCGATTGGTCATATCAAGACCATGTTAGTTAGCCGGTCGGTTTAAAAGTATAAAAATTGCCAGCGCTGTGAATATAGACTTTTTATAGGTAACAGTGGCTGGCTGTGAATGGAAAGCCCGAATGGATCGGGAAGAAAAGTGAAAACTACTGGTTAAGGGAAAATATGCACAACGGCGTGATGAAGGCATGGCTCGAGTCTTCACACTTGGCTGGCGCCAATGCAACTTACGTAGAAGAACTCTACGAACTGTATCTAAGTGACCCCGATCTGGTAAGTGAGGAGTGGAAACGTGTATTTGAAGACTTGCCTGCGCAATCTTCTGAGGTTGTAGAACAGCCTCATTCACGGGTCCGTGATTACTTCCGGAGACTCGCTCAAGAAACAAAGCATTACAATGTCCAAGTTAGTGATCCTGATGTCGATGCTAAACAAGTAAAAGTATTGCAACTTATCAATGCCTTCCGATTTCGAGGGCATCAAGCAGCAAGTTTAGATCCACTAGGCATATGGGAACGAGACCCCGGTCCGGACCTAGAGCCTGCATTCCACAACCTTACTCAAGATGATTTTGAAGAGACATTTAACGTTGGTTCTTTTGCAGTAGCACAAGATTCAATGCAGTTGGGTGACCTCTATTCTGCCCTTAAGAAAACGTATTGTGGTTCAATCGGTGCAGAATATATGCACATGATTAATACAGAACAGAAACGCTGGGTTCAGCAACGTTTAGAGTCTGTATTAGGTCAGCCATCATTCACCGCCGAAGAAAAAGAAACCTTCCTAAATGAACTCACTGCCGCAGAAGGCTTGGAGCGTTATCTGGGTGCTAAATTCCCTGGAGCGAAACGTTTCTCACTAGAAGGTGGTGATGCGCTAATACCGATGACGAAAGAGTTAATTCGTCACGCTGGTAAGTCAGGAATGCGTGAAGTGGTCATTGGTATGGCTCACCGTGGCCGTCTTAATATGCTAGTCAACGTGTTGGGTAAAAAACCACAAGACTTATTTGATGAATTTGCTGGTAAAAAAAGTGATGATAATACTTGGGGCACTGGCGATGTTAAGTACCACCAAGGATTCTCTGCTGATTTTGCGACGCCGGGTGGCGATGTTCACTTAGCGCTGGCATTTAATCCATCTCATCTTGAGATTGTAAACCCAGTAGTTATTGGCTCGGTACGTGCTAGGCAAGACCGTTTAGCGGATAAAGATGGCAGCATGGTATTACCAATCACCATTCATGGTGACTCTGCTATTGCTGGTCAAGGCGTAGTGCAAGAGACATTTAACATGTCACGTGCTCGCGGATTCCAAGTCGGTGGTACGGTGCGAATTGTTGTGAATAACCAAGTTGGTTTTACGACGTCAAATCCGAAAGATACCCGTTCAACGATGTACTGTACTGATATTGCAAAGATGGTGCAGGCACCAATCTTCCATGTTAATGCCGATGATCCAGAGGCCGTTGCCTTTATCACTCGAATAGCATTGGATTATCGTAATACCTTTAAGCGCGATGTTGTTATCGATCTGGTTTGTTATCGTCGTCATGGCCATAACGAAGCCGACGAACCGAGTGCAACTCAACCTTTGATGTATCAAAAAATCAAAAAGCACCCAACACCACGTAAGCTTTATGCGGATGTGTTGATTGAGCGTGGTGAGCTTGATATTGGTAAAGCGACAGAAATGGTAAATGATTTTCGTGATGCGTTAGATCATGGTGAAGTTGTTGTTAAAGAGTGGCGTCCGATGGAAATGCACTCTGTAGACTGGAATCCTTATCTAGGTCATGACTGGAATATAGAATGGGACAGTCGTTATGAAATGACTCGCCTTAAAGCGCTTGGTGAAAAGCTGTGCGATTATCCAGAAAGTCATAAATTACAAAGTCGTGTTAATAAAATTTATAATGATCGTCGTGCCATGATCAGCGGTGAAAAGGCGCTCGATTGGGGTATGGCAGAAATATTGGCGTATGGCACGCTGGTAGATGATGGCAAGCGTATTCGTATTTCTGGTCAAGACTCAGGGCGTGGTACTTTTTTCCACCGTCACTCAGTACTTCATAACCAAGAAGATGCGAGCACTTATATTCCATTGCAGAATGTTCATACTAAACAAGGCCCTTTCCAAGTGTTTGATTCGGTTCTTTCAGAAGAAGCGGTGCTTGCATTTGAATACGGTTACGCCACAGCAGAACCAAGTGGTTTAACATTATGGGAAGCTCAGTTTGGTGATTTTGCGAATGGTGCCCAAGTTGTTATTGACCAATTTATTTCGTCTGGTGAGCAAAAATGGGGTCGATTATGCGGTCTAACCATGCTGCTACCTCATGGATATGAAGGTCAAGGACCTGAGCACTCATCTGCTCGTTTAGAACGCTACCTTCAGTTGTGTGCTGAACAAAATATTCAAGTTGTTGTTCCGTCGACACCAGCACAGGTGTATCACATGATTCGTCGTCAAGTGATTCGCCCAATGCGACGTCCTCTCGTGGTCATGTCGCCGAAGTCACTTCTTCGTCATCCTATGTGTACCTCTTCACTTGAAGAGTTGGCTGAAGGTACTTTCCAGCCAGCAATAGGCGAAATAGATGAATTCGACCCTATGAAAGTGAAACGCGTTGTATTCTGCTCTGGTAAGGTTTATTACGACTTGCTTGATCAACGACGTAAGAACGAACAAGAAGATGTCGCCATAATCCGTATTGAGCAGCTATATCCGTTCCCTCTATTTGAGGTACGAGATCTAATTGAGCAGTATGAGAATGCGCAAGATTTCGTCTGGTGCCAGGAAGAGCCACAGAACCAAGGCGCTTGGTATTGTAGCCAACATAACTTCCGTAATGCGGTCCGTGGTAGTGATGTGAAATATTCAGGACGACCTGCTTCTGCATCACCAGCGGTTGGCTACATGTCGGTACATATGAAACAACAGAAAGCGTTGGTAGATGACGCTTTGAATCTAGATTTTGGTTAAGAACTAGAAGTTAAAGGAAGAATAAACTATGACAATTGAAATTCTGGTTCCAGATTTGCCTGAATCCGTTGCAGACGCAACGGTTGCTACATGGCACAAAAAACCTGGTGACGCAGTAGCTCGTGATGAAGTAATTGTTGATATTGAAACGGACAAAGTAGTTTTGGAAGTACCTGCTCCAGAAGCGGGTGTGTTAGAAGCTATCATTGAAGAAGAAGGTGCAACAGTACTTTCTAAGCAGCTCATTGCCAAAATCAAACCGGGTGCAGTTGCTGGTGAACCAACCGTTGATACAACAACGACAACAGAAGCATCGCCAGATCAACGCCATAAAGCCTCTCTTACCGAAGAGTCTAACGATGCGTTGAGTCCTGCGATTAGACGTCTACTGGCTGAACACAGCATAGAAGCGAGTAAGGTTAATGGTACTGGTGTTGGTGGTCGAATAACACGTGAAGATGTAGATGCATATCTAGCAAACGCTAAGGCTGCTCCTCAAGCAACGGCACCTGCGATTGAAGTGCCTGCCGTAGCACGTAGCCAGAAACGCGTTCCAATGACACGCCTTCGTAAAACTGTCGCTAAACGTTTGTTAGAAGCTAAGAACAGTACAGCAATGTTGACTACGTTTAATGAAGTCAACATGAAGCCAATTATGGAACTTCGCAAGCAGTATCAAGAACAGTTTGAGAAGCGCCATGGTACACGATTAGGTTTCATGTCCTTCTATGTCAAAGCCGTAACTGAAGCGCTAAAACGTTATCCGGAAGTAAACGCATCTATCGATGGTGAAGAGATTGTGTATCACAACTACTTCGATATCAGTATGGCGGTATCTACTCCTCGTGGCTTAGTTACACCAGTACTTAAAGATTGTGACATGCTAGGCATGGCCGATATTGAGAAAGGTATCAAAGAGCTGGCTATCAAAGGTCGTGATGGAAAACTGAAAGTTGAAGAGCTTATCGGTGGTAACTTCACTATCACGAATGGCGGTGTTTTCGGTTCGTTAATGTCTACGCCGATTATCAATCCGCCACAGGCCGCGATTTTAGGAATGCATAAAATTCAAGATCGTCCGATGGCGGTTAATGGAAAAGTAGAGATTTTACCAATGATGTACCTAGCGTTATCTTATGATCATCGCTTAATTGATGGTAAAGAATCCGTTGGCTTCCTAGTGACAATAAAAGAATTACTCGAAGATCCTGCACGCTTGTTACTTGATGTATAAGCGTTAAAAAAATGGAGTCAGGCAGCTCAACGTCTGACTCTTTTAGTAACTAGAGTTATTTTAGGATACAAACCGTTCTTTATTTGAGTAAGTTTTTATCTTAATCGGAGTTAATCCAATAACGATGAGTTGAAAAGTACCTTACCCTACGTGAAGGCAGCCCCAATGTTGTTTGATACGATAAATAATATTGAGCACCTTATGGAAATAATAATCCCTTAAGGGATAGAAAAATGGAATAGCACAATGAATTTGCATGAATATCAAGCGAAACAGCTATTTGCTGAGTTCGGATTGCCAGTACCAGAAGGCTACGCTTGTGATACCGCCCAAGAAGCATTCGAAGCGGCAGGCCGCATTTCTACCGAGAAAAAAGTGGTTAAATGTCAGGTTCACGCTGGTGGACGTGGTAAAGCAGGTGGCGTAGAGCTGCATGACACCAAAGATGGTGTAAAAGAATTTGCACAAAAATGGTTAGGCAAAAACTTAGTTACTTACCAGACCGATGCAAACGGCCAACCAGTAACTAAAATTTTGGTTGAAGAAGCTTCTAGCATCGATAATGAGTTATACCTTGGTGCCGTTGTTGACCGTTCGTCACGTCGAATCATATTTATGGCGTCGACAGAAGGCGGTGTTGAAATCGAGAAAGTGGCAGAAGAAACACCAGAGCTTATTCACAAAGCGGCTATCGATCCACTTGTCGGCCCTCAAGCCTACCAAGGCCGCGAGCTGGCATTTAAACTTGGGTTAGCGGGCGATCAAATTAAGCAATTTACTAAGATCTTTATGGGTTTAGGTAATATGTTTACTCAGTACGACTTGGCACTACTAGAAATCAATCCATTAGTAGTTACTGGCGATGGTAATCTTCTTTGTTTAGATGGCAAGATCACCATTGACTCAAACGCAATGTATCGTCAGCCTAAGCTGCGAGAAATGCATGACCCATCTCAAGAAGACAAGCGTGAAGCACATGCAGCGCAATGGGAACTGAACTATGTCGCGCTTGATGGCAGCATAGGTTGTATGGTTAACGGCGCTGGCCTAGCAATGGGTACAATGGATATTGTAAACCTACACGGTGGTCAACCAGCTAACTTTTTGGATGTCGGTGGTGGCGCAACGAAAGAGCGCGTTACAGAAGCATTTAAGATTATCTTGTCTGACGATAACGTCAAAGCTGTACTCGTTAATATCTTTGGTGGGATTGTACGCTGTGATTTAATCGCAGATGGTATTATCGGCGCAGTGGAAGAAGTTGGTGTGAAGGTTCCGGTTGTTGTTCGACTTGAAGGTAATAACGCTCCACTAGGCTCGAAGAAATTAGCTGAAAGTGGATTAAACATCATTGCCGCGAACTCGCTAAAAGAAGCAGCGGAAAAAGTAGTTGCAGCAGCGGAGGGCAAATAATGTCTATATTAATTGATAAAAACACGAAGGTTATCTGCCAAGGTTTTACTGGTGGGCAAGGTACTTTTCATTCAGAGCAAGCGATCGATTACGGCACACAAATGGTCGGTGGTGTTTCTCCAGGTAAAGGAGGTCAAACCCATTTAGGCCTTCCTGTATTTAATACAGTGCGTGATGCAGTAGAAAAAACTGGCGCGACTGCGTCGGTTATCTATGTACCTGCACCTTTTTGTAAAGATGCCATTCTTGAAGCCATCGATGCTGGAATTAAGCTAATCGTAACGATTACAGAAGGTATCCCAACGCTTGATCTTCTCGATGTTAAAGTCCGTTTAGATGAATCAGGTGTACGTATGATTGGTCCTAACTGTCCAGGCGTCATTACTCCAGATGAGTGTAAGATAGGTATCATGCCGGGCCATATCCATAAGAAAGGTAAAGTGGGCATCGTTTCTCGTTCGGGCACGCTTACCTATGAAGCGGTTAAGCAGACAACAGATGAAGGTTTTGGCCAATCAACTTGTGTTGGTATTGGTGGCGACCCTATTCCGGGTTCAAACTTTATTGACATTCTTAAGCTGTTCCAAGAAGATCCAGAAACGGAAGCTATCGTCATGATCGGTGAGATCGGTGGAACAGCAGAGGAAGAAGCCGCAGCATTTATTAAAGAAAATGTTACAAAGCCTGTTGTGTCATACATTGCCGGTGTTACGGCTCCTCCCGGTAAGCGTATGGGTCATGCTGGCGCTATTATCTCTGGTGGTAAAGGTACGGCTGAAGACAAATTTGCTGCACTAGAGTTAGCCGGTGTTAAAACGGTGAAAAGCTTGGCCGATATCGGAACCGCTCTTCGCGAAGTGACGGGCTGGTAATCGTTACCTACTGTTCATAAATGATAAGAAGCTTGAACGATTGTTCGGGCTTTTTTTTTGTTTTGGAATTAGTATAAACAAAGCCATTTTCATGTCATTCGACGATATATTGGTTATTGAAAAATAACGGAAATCTCACCACCGTAGTGAAGATTTTTTGCTCATCACAAGGAAGCATTGTCATGTTTAGTTTACTGTTAGGACTCTTTCTATTTTTAGGGATGCATTGTGCGTCTATCTTTTTTCCATCGGTTAGAGAACAACTGGTGAAGAAAAGTGAATTGGGTTGGAAAGCGATTTACTCTTTAGCTTCAATTGCAGGAATATACTTTATAGCGGTTGGTTACAATGCGCTTAGAATGGAGCCGGTACTTCTCTATACAACGCCTTTCTGGTTCCGTCATGTGACTTACCTGTTAATGCTAGCAGCCATGATCCTTTTTGTGGCTCCTTATTTTCCCGGTAAGATAAAACAGGTTACTAAACACCCACAGTTGCTTGCGGTAAAACTCTGGGCATTAAGCCACTTAATGGTGAATGGCATGCTAGCCGATGTCATTTTATTCGGGGCTTTCTTAGCGTGGGCAGTGTTAGATAGAATCTCAATGAAGAAACGCGAACAACGCGCACTTCCAGGCCTGAAACCATCAGGACTAAATGACATCATTAGTGTCGTTCTTGGTGTTGTGTTATCCGGTGTATTTATCATGTTCTTACATGGAAAATTGATCGGTATGCCGTTAATGTAAACTGCCTATTTTAGGGGTTAGATCGAAAAAACGATGTGAAAGCATCGTTTTTTTATCCATTGCGTAAATATTACTTGACCTTGGTAGCAGATACCGTAAATTTATCTATACATATTAAGGATAAAAAATATAGAGGAACGGATGGAACCCCAAAATAGAATGACGTTGTTGTTAAAAACAGTCGCGGTTACAGCGATTGCCATTTTTTCACTTTCGGCTCAGGCAGCAGAAAAAGTGTATCGACTAAAGCTTGCCGAAACGTGGGGCCCTAATACACCTATTTTAGGTGATGCCAGTAAAAACATGGCAAAGCTAGCCAACGAAATGTCAAATGGACGTCTTCAAATTCGAATAGATTCAGCGAATAAGCATAAAGCTCCTCTCGGTGTATTTGATATGGTGAAATCAGGTCAATATGATCTTGGCCATTCAAGCTCTTATTATTGGAAAGGTAAAGTGCCTAACACACTCTATTTCTCCTCAATGCCGTTTGGCATGATGACCACAGAACAATACGCTTGGTTCTACCGTGGTGGTGGTATAGAGCTGATGCAAGAAGTGTATGCCCCTCATAACCTGCTTTCTTTTCCTGGTGGTAACTCAGATATTCAAATGGGTGGGTGGTTTAAAAAAGAGATCAACTCTATCGACGATCTACAAGGTTTGAAGATGCGTATTCCAGGGTTTGCTGGTGAGGTCTTTGCGCGTGTCGGTGCTAAGCCCACGAATATTGCACCGGGTGAGCTCTACACCTCGTTAGAGCGCGGTACAATCGATGCTCTCGAGTGGGTAGGTCCTGCATTTGATCTGAGAATGGGTTTCCAAAATATCGCACCTTACTATTATACGGCGTGGCATGAGCCAGGTTCTGAGACTCAGTTCTTGGTCAATAAGAAATCGTGGGATAAATTACCGAAGGATCTGCAAATCATTCTTGAGACATCGTTCCGTGTTGCGGCTTTTGACATGTACACCCAAGCGATAGATGCGAATGCAACGAGCTGGGAAAAAATGTTAATTGATAATCCGGATATTAAAGTACGTGATTTCCCACCAGCGGTTCTCGAGAGAATGCGTAAAGAAAAAGATACCCTTCTTGAAGAGTTTGCCGCTAAGGACCCATTGGCGAAAAAAATCATCGATTCGCAAGTGAGTTATTTGAAAAGAGTTCGAGCATGGACGGATATCTCGACGAAAGCGTATTTGGAAAGCAGCGCCGTTAAATAGTTTTAAGATTAGAAATAGGTAGTGTAAAAAGCTCGGTGTTTACCGATAATGCTGTTCACTTAAGACATCAAACTCCGTCATCCTCACGAAAGTGGGGATCTAAACTCACACAGATTCCCGTTTTCACGGGAATGACGATGACTACTTTGTCTTAAATGATCGGTATTAGGTGTTTACCGAGCTTTTTTATAATTTCTCGATCACACTGGTTTAGATTTGAAACCAAACCACATGCTAACAGCGCTAAGCGACGCTAGAAAACCGATAACCAAACCCAAATGCCACGCCTCTTGAATACCAAGGTTCATCAGAAACATACTAAATAGTGCTGAGAATGTCATCTGACCCGCACCTGAAAGAGCAGCAACTGAGCCCGCTTTTTCTTTGTATGGGACAAGTAATTGAGTTTGAGCGCAAGGAAAAGCAATACCATTTCCCAAAGTAAGAAGAAACTGACCAAACATCATAGCCAAAGGAGTCAAGGGAGCACATATCAACCATAGACCAGCGCTTAAATGAATCACAGGTACGCAGAAGAGCATTTTCCTTGTGCCAATAATAGGACGGATACGATTACATATTGTCCCGCCAACTAAGAGACCACAGGCTGGAATTAATGCCCACAATGCATATTGATCCGATGTCATGCCAATCTGAATCTGCATGATAAAAGGCATCACAGAGATAGAGACAACAATCAGGCTAAAGTTGAACCAACCAATACTTGCAAAGCTGCAGAAATAACGCGACTTTATAAGGCTTTTATAGGTACTCAGCATAGCCCGAACATTTGGCAATGGTTTTTTCTTAGGTAAGGTTTCGGAGAAAAGAAAAATCAATAATAGGAGCACGATAGCGATATAAGAAAGAAGGGCGATAAATACCGCTAACCAACCAAAACTGTGATTGATAAAGCCACCGAGTACTGGCGCGATAATCGGTGTGAATGATGCAACGATTGTCACCCATGACAATGCTCTAGGTAAGTTGGGGCCATCGTAAGAGTCCCGTAGTGATGCTCTGGCTAACACGGCGCAACATCCTGCACCTAATCCTTGTATAAAACGACCAATAACTAACATGTCAAAAGAGTGACTTGACGTCACAGTGAGTGATAAGCCTAAGAGAGCTAAAGTTAACCCGGCAATAAGTATTGGTTTTCGTCCCAATGCATCGGATATTGGCCCATATATTAATTGTGAAGGACCAAACCCAAGTAGATAGATAGAAATTAATAGCTGAGCATCGTCGGATGAGATAGCAAAGTCTTGGGCTATCCAAGGCAAGGATGGGAAGACCAATCCCATACTAAATTGGCCGATACTAACGATCAAACCGGCAAGTAAGACAGGTTTCCATAGAAAAGAAGTAGGCATTAATGTGTCCAATAACTATCACAATGTTGATAGTGACCTAGGCGACGTAGACATAAGTTATGGCGACGAAAGAGAGGATAACGCCATCAAATAGAGGTTTGTGCAATAGAGATAATCTAGATTATTGATGTATCTTGTTGGCGTAATTATTGTCTGAGAATCAAACGTTGTCGATGGATATTTTAATTGCCTTAAAGAGGTAATCTTATTTTCCATTTTTGGTTTGTTTAAAACTAAAAAAAGCTGGCATAGGCCAGCTTTTTACTTAATAGACGCTAAATTACTTAGCTAGGTTTTCCGCTACGAATGACCAGTTAACGAGAGACCAGAAACCATTCATGTAGTCTGGACGCACGTTACGGTAATCGATGTAGTAAGCGTGCTCCCATAAATCTACAGTCAGTAGAGGCGTTAGGCTTTCATCTGTAAGCGGTGTCGCAGCATTAGAAGTATTTACAATATCTAAAGAACCGTCAGCTTTTTTAACAAGCCAAGTCCAAGAAGAACCAAAGTTGTTGATTGCAGAATCAGTGAACTTTGCTTTGAATGCTTCAAATGAGCCAAATGATGCATTAATAGCATCCGCTACCGCGCCAGTTGGTTCGCCACCAGCGTTAGGTGCCAGGCAATGCCAGTAGAACGTGTGGTTCCAAATTTGAGCGGCATTGTTAAAAATACCAGCAGAAGAAGTCTTGATTATCTCTTCTAATGATTTGTTTTCAAATTCAGTACCAGGGATTAGGCCATTAAGCTTAACAACATAAGTGTTGTGATGCTTGCCGTGGTGAAAATCTAATGTTTCTGCAGAGATGTGTGGTTCTAATGCATCTTTTGCAAAAGGAAGTGCTGGTAATTCAAAAGCCATTGCCGGATTCTCCATTGATTTGAAAGAACGAATTCTTTCGATTGCTTCCAATAATTATTTTTATTTCGTCAAATTGACTGACTTGCCAACTAGTTTATCAAGTTTTTACTTTATTAAAAGCTTATTAACAAAAAAAACTCAAAAATGTCACTTTTAAAACTAGATTCTAAAAAGTAAGCATAGCTCAAAAACCCTATTTATATTGTGCTTTTTATTCTTGTGCAAACAAGTAGAATGTATCAATAATGTTAAGCCATAAAAAGTACGGTGAGAAGACAATGGAAACTATCGATAAAATTAAACAGCAGCTCGAAGAGAATTCGATTCTACTTTATATGAAAGGTTCACCTAAACTACCTAGTTGTGGTTTTTCATCTCAAGCTTCACAGGCGCTAATGGCGTGTGGCGAGCAGTTTGCTTATGTAGATATACTACAAAACCCAGATATCCGCGCAGAACTACCTGTTTATGCGCAATGGCCTACTTTCCCACAATTGTGGATTGGTGGTGAACTTATCGGTGGTTGCGATATTATCCTAGAGATGTTCCAAAAAGGAGAGCTTCAACCTCTTATTAAAGAAGCGGTTGAAAAAGCAGAATAAGCTTTCTCTTTTTATTGTGAAATTAGCGTCAATATAAAAAAACCAGTCATTTCACAATGGCTGGTTTTTTTTGATGTTATTTTCGTATTGAAACTTAAAAGGTCGGCTAAAGTACCATGGCCGCAACCCAACCAAATATAATCAATGGAATATTATAGTGAACAAAGGTTGGTACAACGGTTTCCCACACGTGTTCATGTTGTCCATCGGCATTTAGACCGGATGTTGGCCCAAGGGTCGAGTCAGAAGCCGGTGAACCTGCGTCACCTAATGCTGCGGCTGTACCCACAAGAGCAATGGTTGCCATAGGTGAAAAGCCAAATGCAATCGCAAGCGGTACATAAATGGTGGCAATGATCGGGATAGTAGAAAAAGAAGACCCGATACCCATTGTAACCAATAAGCCAACAATAAGCATAAGCAGTGCAGCTAACGCCTTATTGTCACCAATACTTGTCGAAAGAGATTCAACTAATGTTTCGACGCCGCCACTCTGCTTCATCACCGCGGCGAAACCCGCAGCCGCAATCATAATAAAACCAATCATCGCCATCATATGGACGCCACGTGTAAACACATCGTGCGTCTCTTTCCAAGCAATAACCCCACCGAAAGTAAATACCATGAAGCCGGCTAAACCACCAATAATCATGGAGCCAGTGGAGAGTTGTGCTCCAAGTGCTGCGATAATCGCTAAGGCCGCGATAGCGATGTTCTTTTTATCTATTTGAACATCAGTATGAACCGTGGTGAGTTCGGTTTCGTTGTATTCACGAGGTTTGCGGTAGGTAACGAAGATAGCGACAAGCAGACCAAAAATCATACCTAAACCAGGTAACATCATTGCTGTCGGTACTTGGCTCGCGACCACGTCGGGTAACCCGTTGTCACGTAAACTCTTAAGCAGAATATTGTTTAAGAAAATGCCACCAAACCCGATTGGCAACACCATATATGGGGTTACAAGGCCAAAAGTGAGCACACAGGCAATGAGGCGGCGATCGAGCTTAAATTTTGCAAATACGCCCAAAAGAGGTGGAATTAAAATTGGAATAAAGGCGATATGGACAGGGATAACGTTTTGTGAAGACATCGTTACAAGAATTAACGCGCAGATAACGGCGTATTTAAGCCCAGTAGTTGCGGCCCCATTTTCTTTGCCGTGAATTCGTTTAATCACGCTTTGTGCTAGTAAGTCGGTTAAACCAGATTTCGAGATAGCAACCGCGAAGGTTCCTAACATGGCGTAACTTAAGGCAATGGTTGCACCGCCACCAAGACCACTTTCAAAGGCGGCGACAGCATCGTTCAAGCTCATGCCGGAAACAAGGCCTCCAACGATAGCACTAAAGGTAAGAGCAACGACGACGTTAACTCTCATTAGTGCTAGCAACAGCATGATACATACTGAAATAACTACAGGATTCATATTATTCTCGTTTGAGTTGTGTTTGTATTATTGTTGTTCAGTCTCGTCGAGGGTAAGGGGCCAGCCTCCTAAGGCTTTCCACTTATTGACGATCCTGCAAAATAACTCAGCCGTTCGTTCTGTGTCGTATAAGGCTGAGTGGGCTTCTTTACTATCAAATTCCATCCCTGCGGTTTTGCAAGCTTTGGCCAAAACGGTTTGACCAAAAGCTAATCCACTTAATGCTGCCGTGTCAAAAGTAGCAAAGGGGTGAAATGGGACTCTTTTTAACTTACCGCGCTCGCTAGCTTGCATGACAAAACTATGATCAAACGTCGCATTGTGAGCGACCATGATTGCACGGCTGCAATCGGCTTGTTTTTGTTCTTTTCTGATTAACTTGTATATCTCTTTCAACGCTTCAGACTCAGGTACCGCGCCACGCAGTGGACTGAATGGGTCGCGAATGCCGTTAAAATCTAATGCTTCTTTCTCTATGTTCGCCCCTTCAAAAGGTTCGACATGAAAGTGAATCGTTGAAGCAGGATGAAGGTCTCCATTTTCGTCCATTCTTAACGTTATTGCGCAGATCTCCAGAAGTGCATCGGTTCTTGCATTAAAACCAGCAGTCTCTACATCAATAACGACTGGAAAATAGCCGCGAAAGCGTTTTTTAAGGGTGAACTCTTCGTTTTCTACAGTCATGGGTACTTTTTATATTGATAAACAGATAAGTGCGATAGGGAAAGCATTATTACAGATTCTAAGCGTAAGCAAAATGGCTAAAATCAATTCTCTTTCTATAACTTGGCTAAGTTTTTGCAATAGAGATTACAATATAGAAGAAGTTAGCAAATAAATGGACTGGTTTTCCTAGTAAAACGGCAGCAACTTGCCGTTTCTGAATAAAGAGTTTTAATGGTTATGAAAAAACGGATTGCGTTATGTGCCTTTGTTACCTCTACTCTGATATCTCCAATTTCAGAGGCAACGGCTGTCCGCTATGCGGCATCGCCAGAGCAATCAAAATGGGAAATGGTGGCGAATAGTCCTTTGGAGTGTCGTTTGGTACACCCCATCCCTCATTATGGTCAGGCGGAATTCTCGTCTCGTGCCAGTAAAAAAATCAACCTCGACTTTGAACTAAAAATGCGTCGTCCAATGGGAGAAACTCGCAGTGTCAGTTTAGTCTCATTGCCTCCTGCTTGGCGACCAGGTGAGAGTGCCGATAGAATGAATACCATGAAATTCTTCAAACAATTTGATGGCTATGTGGGTGGACAAGCCGCGTGGGGAATACTATCGGAGTTAGAAAAAGGCCGGTATCCCACTTTTAGTTATGCGGATTGGCTGAGTCGAAACCAAAGAGTTGAGGTTTCGCTATCTGCCGTTACTTTTCGACAAAAATATGATGCGTTTACTTTTTGTTTGAGTCAGTTATTGCCGTACAGTTTTGAAGATATTTCGTTTACCATTTTGCATTACGATAGAAACAGCGATCAACTGAATAAGGCGTCTCAAAAGCGGCTATTTCAGATAGCAGAATACGTCAGATACAATCAAGATATAGACCTTGTTTTGGTCTCTGCTTATACCGATTCTAGTGGTGAAAAAGACGTAAACCAATCACTCTCTGAAAGACGAGCGGTGGTGCTTAAAGACTATTTTAAATCGATAGGGATGAAGGATAAACGGATTCAGATTCAAGGCTATGGTGAACGTAGACCAATTGCAGATAATGCGTCGCCAATAGGAAAAGACCAGAACAGACGAGTCGTTATTTCTCTGGGTAGAAGTCAGGTTTAGTTATTTGAAAGTGATAAAAAAGGCAGCCTCGAGGCTGCCTTTTAGTATTCTGTGCTGTCATTATAAAATAACGGTTTTATTACCATAGACAAAAACATGGTCGTTAACGACTTTTGTTAATGCTTTGCTTAAAACACTTTTTTCAACGTCTCGTCCAGCCTGGGCCATATCATTGGCACTAAAATTATGGTCGACAGGTATAACGTCTTGTTTGATGATAGGACCTTCATCCAGATCATTGGTGACAAAGTGCGCGGTCGCACCGATGATTTTTACACCACGATCATAGGCCTGTTGATAAGGTTTCGCACCAATAAATGCAGGCAGGAAGCTATGATGAATATTAATGATTTTGTGGTGATAGTTTTCGACAAAACTTGGTGTAAGTACACGCATGTATTTGGCTAGGACTAAATAGTCCGCTTGATAGCTATCGATAACGTTAAGCATTTTCGCTTCATGTTCTTCACGGGTTAAGTCCACATGTGAAACATGGTGATAAGGAATATCGAACTTCTCAGTTAAACCTTGCAGTGAATCATAGTTACCGACAACCGCAGCAATATCGACGCCTAAGCTTCCGTCATATGATTTCATAAGAATATCACCCAAACAGTGGGATTCTTTTGTGACCAGAATAACGACTTTCTTTCGCAGCGAGCTCATTAATTTGCGTTTTGTGCCTACAGGAAGGGCTTGGTCAAGATCCGCAAGGAAAGTCACATCGTTAAAATGGCCTTCAAGTTCAGTACGCATAAAAAAATGACCACTTGCATTATCGACATATTCATTATTATGGATAATGTTCAACTGGTGCTTGTAACAGATGTTGGTGATTTTTGCTATCAAACCCGGTGCGTCGCTGCAATGGGTGAGTAAGGTCTTCTTTTCCATTCTTTTTTACTTCCGAAAGTACAATTTATGTAAAATATAAAAATAGCTTTAAAAGCTCATGGCTTTTATAAATAGTGACTGGTGCCACAATAATAACTCTATAGTTAATCTATTCTTGTTATTGTTTCAACAAAATAAAAATAGTATTTAACGCAGTATGCATCTTATTGGTTAGTTTTTTAAGCGTTGTTTGACCCAATTTATCATGAGGTACTATGTAATGGATAAAGAACTACTTGCTCGTAAACTTTATGGAAAAAGAATTAATAGCATGGTTGGCTCTCAAAAAATTGATGAAGAAACCATGTCAGAGCTTTGGGAAAGCAGAACAACACCCGCTGACGCTGCGAGAAGCATCATGTCTGAACATGATGAGTTTGAAGGCCCAGTTTGGCTGTCCAGATTCCTACATCGTAAATAAATCCCCTTTATTACTCAATCCAGTTTCTTGGTGTGGATAGATTCTCTATTCGCACCAACTCTTCAAACCTGACATAATCTTGTTATAGTTTCTCTTCCTTTGTAATGAAATGATACGCAAAACGTTTTCCGCTGATGGCGCGCTTGGCAAAGCTATACCTGGTTTTTCTGCACGGAAAGCCCAGTTAGATATGGCTGAGGCCGTTGATAAAGCAATAAAAAACAAGTCTCAACTTGTGGTTGAAGCGGGTACTGGAACAGGCAAAACATTTGCTTATTTAGTGCCAGCGCTGCTCAGTGGTAAAAAAGTTGTCATTAGTACTGGGTCCAAAAACCTTCAAGAACAGCTATTTCATCGTGATCTGCCATTGATGGTGGATGCACTTGGTTATTATGGCCAAGTGGCGTTGCTGAAAGGGCGCTCTAATTATCTGTGTTTAGATCGACTTAGCCGTCAGGTGCTTGAAAGTCATACTAACGAAGCTGATCCCACCTTGTTGACGCAGCTTGTCAAAGTACGCAGTTGGTCTTCTGCGACTAAAAGTGGAGACTTAGGTGAATGTGAAGAGATAGCAGAGGATAGCCCTGTAATTCCAACCATTACATCAAGCAATGACAATTGCTTAGGTAAGGAATGCCCTAGTTTTCAAGATTGCTTTGTTCTAAAAGCGAGAAAACGAGCAATGGATTCTGATGTGATCGTTGTCAATCATCATCTTTTTTTGGCCGATCTAGCCATCAAGGAGACCGGTTTTGGTGAGTTAATCCCAGATGCCGATGTTTTCATATTTGATGAAGCCCACCAGTTACCAGATATCGCCAGCCAGTATTTCGGACAATCAATATCAAGTAGGCAAATACAAGAGCTTTCTAAGGATATTGAAATTGGTTATCGGACCGAAGCGCGTGACATGAGGCAGTTACAAAAAGTGTCGGTAAGGTTGAGTCAATCAGCCATGGATATGCGCATTGCTTTGGGCGATACCGGTTTTAGAGGTAACTGGCGAGAAGCATTGAAATCGGAACCTATTGCGAGAGAACTCAATAGACTTCTAGATGGGTTAGATCTGGCGATAGACGTGTTGAAATTGGCGCTTGGTCGCAGTCAATTATTAGATACTGCATTTGAACGAGCGAATGCAATAAAGGCAAGATTAAACAGAGTATGTGATGTCTCCATTACTGGGTACTCCTATTGGTATGACATGTCACCGCGTCACTTTACTCTGCATATAACCCCACTTTCTGTTGCTGAGAAATTCAGAGAACAGGTAGAGTTGAAAGAGGGGAGTTGGATCTTCACTTCTGCTACGTTAGCGGTATCGGATGACTTTAGTCATTTTACCCATCGTCTAGGTTTGCAGCCGACAGAGCAGTTTTCTCTACCTAGCCCTTTTGATTACCAAACTCAGGCTAAGCTCTGTGTGCCAAGATATCTTCCAGAACCAAACAGCCCCGGTTTATCTCATAAGTTGGTTGAAATGTTAGCGCCAGTTATAGAGAAAAATAACGGTCGCTGTTTCTTTCTCTGTACTTCGCATAGCATGATGAAAGAACTCACCGAAGGGTTTAGAACACAGTTAACTATTCCTGTATTGATGCAGGGCGAAACTAGTAAACAGAAGCTTCTCGCCGAATTTATGCAATTGGGTAACGCATTATTGGTTGCCACTGGTGCATTTTGGGAAGGGATAGATGTTAGAGGCGATACGTTAAGCTGTGTTATTATCGACAAATTACCATTTACTGCCCCGGATGATCCGCTGTTAAAAGCACGTATTGAAGACTGTAAACTAAGCGGAGGAGAACCTTTTTCGCAAGTTCAGCTACCAGATGCGGTGATCACATTAAAGCAAGGGGTCGGACGATTAATCAGAGATAGAAAAGATAAAGGTGTGTTGATTATTTGTGATAATCGCTTAGTCACTCGAGATTACGGTGGCGTCTTTTTACAAAGTCTACCGCCGTTTCCTAGAACAAGAGATTTAAAACAGGTGACCACTTTTCTTGAACAACTATCTTAATCAAACAATTAAAAATTGAGGCGTAAATGAGCGCAAAAATTCTTGCCTTAGATACATCCACCGAAAACTGTTCAGTAGCATTGGTTGTGGATGGGCAAACTTTTTTCCGTAGTGAAGTGTCCCCGCGAGGGCACACGACTAAAATATTACCTATGATTGATGAGGTTCTCAATGAAGCAGGTATCCGTTTGCACGACGTTGATGCGCTAGCTTATGGACGAGGTCCTGGTAGCTTTACGGGTGTCAGAATAGGCATTGGTATTGCACAAGGGCTCGCGTTTGGCGCTAATTTGCCGATGATTGGTGTGTCCACCTTAGCGGCAATGGCACAGGCAACATATAGGGTAAATGGAGCAGAATACGCGGCCTGCGCAATAGATGCGCGCATGAGTGAAGTCTATTGGGGACGTTTCTGCCGCCAAGAAAATGGCGAATGGTTAAGTGTTGGTCAAGAGTGTGTAATATCACCAGAAAACTTAATTAAAGATGTGAAAGCTGATGATTTGGTTTGGTCACTGGCCGGAACTGGATGGACGGCGTATCAACAAGAGCTTATTGCGCTAGAATTAATTGGGGCTCAAAGTGAGGTTCTCTATCCCGAAGCAGTAGATATTGCATTTTTGGCCCAATTTGAACTCGAAAAAGGCAATACTACAAACGCCGAGGAAGCGAGCCCAGTTTACCTTCGTGACAAAGTTGCGTGGAAAAAGCTCCCAGGTAGAGAGTAACGGTAGAATGTATAAAGGTCTTTAGATGGTGACAATTAATGGCTTAACACCAACGGTAATTAATAGAAATCAAAAAGCGGCTAAGAAAGGCGCTTTGAAGAAAGAGCAAGCGAGTGACGGTGTTGTGCAAACAACCAAGGTTGCTGCTGCCGTATCTCAGTCCATAAGACAGTTAAGTGAATCTGAGCTTGAAAGAGTTCAGGTTCAGTATGATCTTCCTGAAGGGCAATCCCGTAAAGCGATGGAAGAGTATATGGATATTTTTAATCGCTCTAAGAAAGAGGAACTTGCTAGATTAATCGGAGTCGATATCTATATTTAGCGCTGTTCCTTTTTGTCTATAAAGGAGTTAGAGATGATGTTTAGAACGATAAGCATACTCATCTGTTCGGCTTTAATATCGGCTTGCTCATCGCTGCCTGATTCGTTATCAACGACAAACGAGAATGTATTAACCGATTATCAACAGTGGGTAGATGCCCCAGTAGACCAAGAAAATGAAGTCCGGCTTGGTGGTATTATTGCGAATGTGACTAACCTAGAAAACCAGACTCGAATTGAGGTTGTCAACATGCCGATTAACAGCGTTGGCAAACCCAGCTTACATTCTGAACCAACGGGTCGTTATGTTGGTTACTACAATGGCTATTTAGAATCCATGTCGTTTGCAAAAGGTCGCCTTGTCACGTTGTTAGGTGTGAGCGACGGAGAGGAACAAGGCAAAGTAGATGATTTCGATATGACATTTAAAGTAATGAATATAAAAGGCTTTCATCTATGGCGTATAGAAGAAACGGTTATTGTGAATGACATAGAAAGTCATTTTTCACCTTGTTATGGGCTCTATTGCCGTGGATCTAGAGGTCTACCTAGTAAGGGGAAGGTCATACAGGAAGTAAAATAAATGTTTACCGAAAATAAATTTAAACTAGTACACAATGAACTTGCGACAATGGAACTCGGTGATCCTGAAACGGCCGAACTGACGATCGTTTTTATCCATGGTTGGCTTGATAACTCAGGAAGCTTTATCAAGCTAATGAAAGAATGCCACCAAGTGATGCCTGATGTACACCTTGTTGCGGTTGATCTCCCAGGGCATGGGTTGTCTACCCACCGTAGAGATGACAACTACTACCTTTTTCATGACTATATAGATGATATTCACCAATTTTTGACGGCATTATCGCCGAAAAAACTGTTGTTGGTGGGTCATTCACTTGGTGCCTTCCTTGCAACTTGTTACAGTGCCGCGTTTTCTGAAAATGTGGCAGGGTTGGTTCAAATTGAGGGCTTTGGTCCCTTGGCTGAATCACCCAATAATACCGTGAAAAGATTGCGTGAAGGGATATTGAGCAGGCAACAGATAAGAGAAAAGCGAGAGCGGTATTTTTTTAGTATTGATGAGATGGTTGATATTCGTGCCAAAGTAAATCATCTAAGAAGGCTTGAAGTGATGCCTATTGTTAAGCGAGGGTCTATTTTTGATGGTGAGGTATGGAAATGGCGGCATGACGCTAAACTAAACGCTGATTCTCTTGTTCGGATGTCACGTAAAAATGCAGAAACCATAATGAAAGAAGTCCGGTGCCCACATTTAGTTATACTTGGGCAGTCTGGGTTTGATTATCTATTATCACAAGCGAAGCTAGAGTTTGAACATCCATTGGCCGCACAAAATGAGCAGTTTAGTGTTGAATATATTCCCGGTGGTCACCACTGCCATATTCAACAAACTCAGTTAACATCAGAGTTGATTTTTGGTTTAGTTAACAAAATTTAAACAAGTGTTTGATAGTTTTGTGTCCATGCATGCAAAGCTGTGTTGTAATGGAAATGTTAATAAAACTAATAAAGAGTGCACTAATACTAATCGTAATATTTATCGCTGCAGTGATTAAGTATTCTTAAAGTTGCCATTCTCAGGATGAAAATTTGCCAATAACGAGGAGTGTAATCGTGGAGAAACCTTGGCTTTCACATTACCCAATTGACGTACCTAAAGAGATAAATCCAGACGAATATCCGTCATTAATCGAGATGTTCGAAAATGCGGTACGTAATTACGCCGATCAACCAGCTTTCGAAAATATGGGGTCTATCATGACCTATCGTAAGCTAGAAGAGCGAAGTCGCGCCTTTGCTGCTTATCTACAAAATGACCTTAAGTTAAGCAAAGGTGAACGTGTAGCGATAATGATGCCCAATTTATTGCAATACCCAGTAGCTCTGTTTGGTATTTTAAGAGCGGGGTTAATTGCCGTTAACGTTAACCCGCTATACACACCGCGTGAGCTTGAGCATCAGTTGAATGATTCAGGGGCAACAACGATTGTTATTGTCTCTAATTTTGCCAATACGCTTGAACAGATAGTTGATAATACGCAGATTAAAAATGTAGTACTTACTAGCCTTGGTCAAATGTTACCAAGAGCAAAAGGAACCATCGTTGATTTTGTGGTGAAGTATGTGAAAGGCATGGTGCCTAAATACCATCTTCCAGGTGCAATTTCATTTAGAAAAGCGTTGTATAAAGGGCGTCGTTTACAATACGTTAAGCCGTTTATGTCAGGTGAAGATATTGCATTTTTGCAGTATACCGGTGGTACAACGGGCGTCGCTAAAGGGGCAATTCTAACACACCGTAATATGGTCGCGAATGTTATGCAATCAAAGGGTGTGTATGGTGCTGTCCTTAAAGATGGTAGAGAAACAGTGGTTACTGCTCTGCCTCTATATCATGTCTTTGCATTAACCGTGAACTGTCTGCTATTTATTGAGTTTGGTGGAAAAAACCTATTGATTACAAACCCAAGAGATATTCCGGGTTTCATTAAGGAACTGCAAAACACCAAATTTACTACCTTAACGGGTGTGAATACCCTGTTTAATGCGCTTGTTAATAATGAAGATTTCCACGAGCTCAATTTTAGTAATCTGAAATTGACTATAGGTGGTGGCATGGCGGTGCAAAGAGCGGTAGCAGATAAATGGCAAAAGGTAACCGGGGTCGCTCTTGCGGAAGGTTATGGATTGACGGAATGCTCTCCGTTGGTTTCTGTAAACCCATATAATCTCTCTGAATATAATGGGTCAATAGGGATGCCAGTATGTTCAACAGACGTTCGTATTGTTGATGATGAGAGTAAACCACTACCGATGGATCAAATTGGTGAGTTGCAGGTTAAAGGCCCGCAAGTCATGCAAGGGTATTGGCAAAGAGCGGAAGCAACACGTAGCACTATTGATGAAGATGGATGGTTGTCTACTGGTGATATAGTGAAAATTGATGAAAGAGGCTACATCACGATTGTCGATCGCAAGAAAGATATGATTTTGGTCTCTGGTTTTAACGTTTATCCAAATGAAATTGAAGACGTGGTGGCATTGCACGGTAAAGTATTGGAGGTTGCTGCAATTGGTGAACCCCATGATGTCACTGGTGAGATTGTTAAGATATTTGTTGTGAAACGAGATCCTAGTGTCACGGTGCCAGAAATCATTGAACACTGCCGCAAATACCTAACGGGTTACAAAGTACCGAAAATCATTGAATTTAGAGATGAGTTACCAAAAACCGCAGTAGGTAAGATATTACGCCGTGAATTACGTGATGCTGATATAGCAAAACGTAAAGCAGCAGAAGCGCTTAATACCGATGATGCTGTTGCATAGCGTGTTAAATACCTAACGGAAAAAGTACCCTTGTGGGCATCGCTTTATTTTGAGGTTACTTGGGTACCATCCAATGTTACTATGCCGACTATAACAGTCGGCATTTTTAATAGAGACTTTTTTGTGAATTACAAAATAATTGATACTACTCCAGCACTTGAAGAGGTGTGTACCTTAGCCAGTCAAGTGGATTGCGTTATGTTGGATACTGAGTTTGTACGTACTAGAACCTATTTCCCACAGCTTGGTCTTATTCAGCTTTACGATGGTGAAAACCTTTCACTTATTGACCCTTCCTGCATTGACGATATGTCTTCATTTGAAAAGCTTTTAAAGGACGGATCGGTCCTAAAAGTGCTTCATGCATGTGGTGAAGATCTCGAGGTATTTAAACAGAGTTTTGGTTGTACACCATTTCCCATGTTAGATACTCAGATAATGGCGGCATTTTTAGGGCATGGTCTATCTACTGGGTTCGCGACATTGGTGAATGAATATCTAGAGGTTGAGCTGGATAAAAGCGAATCTCGAACCGATTGGCTTGCTCGCCCATTGAGCCTAAGACAATTAGAGTATGCGGCTGCGGATGTCTATTATTTAATGCCATTATTTGAATTACTGTATCAAAAAGTGGATCAAGCGGGTTGGCGAGAAGCGGCACTTCAAGAATCCGAACTTCTTATTGAAAAACGGAGCAGTGAGTCAGACCCTGAGCAAGTATTTAAAGACATTAAAGGCTCATGGCAATTGACTCCTAAACAGTTGGCTATTCTTAAGCCTCTCGCAACTTGGCGATTGAAAGAAGCAATAACAAGAGATATTGCCCTTAACTTTGTCTTTAAAGAGCAAGATCTTTGGGCTGTCGCTCGATTTGGTATCACGTCCTTCAAGAGAATGGACGAAGAAGGCTTTGATCAGAGAGAGATTCGTCGTCACGGTGAAAAGGTGATAACGATTGTAAAACAAGCTGAGATGACAAACGAAGATGAATGGCCAGCAAAAATTGAACGTTTAATGGACAAGCCCGGTTACAAACAGATCTTTAAAACGATTAAAGATGAGGTTAAACAGGTTTCTCTTTCGTCTGGTTTAGCTAGCGAATTTCTTGCTTCGAAAAAACAGCTTAATCAACTTATTAGTTGGACTTGGAACGCTCAACAAGATCCAGAATATCTACCCGATTTAATGACGGGATGGAGAAAGACACTTTTAGGTGAAAAGCTGTATAGTTTATTAAAAGGTTAATGATAGTTATGTTGTGTTCAATATACAAAAGTAAGAAGAAAGAGGGTGCTTATTTATACATTGCGAAGAAGGATGATTTCTCGCAAGTGCCAAAAGAGTTGATGGAAATGTTTGGTGTGCCACACTTTGTGATGGTAATTAAATTAGAGCGGCGTAAATTGGCTCAAGTAGATGTCAGTAAAGTAGTGGAATCGATACGAGAAGATGGTTTCTTTCTTCAGCTTCCGCCACCACAAGTAAATTTGTTGGAGCAATATAAAGAGCAAAAATTAAAACAAAAATAAGCTCTATTATGCAAAAAGTCAGCTTGCTATAGGAGATGGTTAGATTTGAAAAAATTCGTCACGTTAATGTTAGGCGCAGGCCTAACATTTGGCGTATTTGCTGAAGATAAAATCGAGTTCAGTGCGTACGTTAAGGAACTAAAACAGGAAGCCCGAGCGCTGGGTATATCAGAACAAACACTGGAAAGCGCATTTGCCAATGTCGACTATAAACCTCGAGCGATAAAGGCAGATAAAAACCAACCAGAGAAAAAACTCACCTTAGATGAATACATCCCAAGAGCAGTGCCCGAATGGAAAATCAAACAGGCCAAGTCTTTGTATAAAAAACACTATGCGGATCTATCTCGAATTGGCAAAGAATATGGTGTGCAACCCCGCTTTATTGTGGCCCTTTGGGGGGTAGAGAGCAACTTTGGCAAGTTAACAGGTGGATATAATGTAATCGATGCTCTCGCGACACTAGCCTACGATGGTCGACGTGAAGCCTTTTTCAAGAAGGAGATGATGGCAGCGCTAACTATTCTGGAAGAAAAGCACATTTCTATTGATAAGATGAAAGGTTCTTGGGCTGGAGCAATGGGACAAAGTCAGTTTATGCCAAGTTCCTTTGTTCATTATGCTGTCGATGGTAATGGCGATGGAAAAATAGATATTTGGAATACTAAGGCAGATGTTTTTGCATCGGCGGCTAATTATCTGAAAAGCCACGGATGGAATGATACCTATACGTGGGGGCGACAGGTTAACGTACCTAAAGGTCTATCTTCTGACTTAGAAGGCCGTCAAAAAGAGAAAGCTAAAACGCTACAGAGTTGGAATGATCTTGGTGTTCGAAAACGCAATGGTTCGATGTTACCAAAAACCAGCGAAGATATTGATGCATGGTTGATTATGCCAGATGATGAAGGTGGTCGGGCGTATCTGATATACGAGAATTACCAAGTATTGATGAAATGGAATCGATCTTATTATTTTGGTTTGGCCGTTAGTCACTTAGCAGACCAAATTAGGTAAATCAGTCATCGTGTAATCCCCGTATAAGTGGGGATTACACGATGGCGATTTCTGTTTCGATTAGGTGGGTCCTCAAATCAGAAATTCGTTAGCCTAGTTCTTTTTATATTGCTCACAGGCTATCATCGTATTTTCAATTAGGCTTGCAACTGTCATTGGCCCCACACCACCCGGTACGGGGGTAATGAAGCTAGCTCGCTTCTTAGCCGCATCATATTCCACATCGCCAACTAACTTACCATTCGCTAATCGATTGATACCTACATCAACAACGATTGAACCTTCTTTTATCCAATCTCCTGGAATAAAACTGGGCTTACCTACTGCGACAACAATAATATCGGCTTGGCGCACATAGGACTCTAAATCCTTAGTAAATCGATGGCAGGTGGTCGTTGTACATCCTGCGAGTAACAGTTCTAAAGTCATAGGACGACCAACAATATTAGAAGCCCCAACAACCACAGCGTGCTTACCGCGTAATTCGATATTGTAGCGTTCTAAAAGAGTAATGATGCCTTTTGGTGTACAAGAACGAAGCTTAGGAATGCGTTGTGCTAATCGGCCAACATTATATGGATGAAAGCCATCCACATCTTTTTCAGGAAGAATTTTTTCAAGGATTTTCGTCGTATCGATACCTGCAGGAAGAGGTAATTGGACTAGTATGCCATCTATGTCATCATCGTTATTGAGTTGTTCAATTAGATCTAACAACTCTTGCTCTTTTGCTGTCGCCGGTAAGTCGAACGACTTAGAGACAAACCCTACCTCATCACAAGCTCTACGCTTACTTCCAACGTAAATTTGAGAAGCAGGGTCTTCACCTACTAAAACCACTGCTAAACCTGGAGCACGTAGTCCAATTTCAGTACGAGCTTTAACTCGAGCTGCGACTTCTGAGCGAACGGTTTGAGAAATTAACTTTCCATCGATATTTTGAGCGGTCATAAGGTCCCTTGATCTGATTAATAATATAGCGTGCGCATTGTCGCAAAAATTTCCATCGAGGTCTATTGAGCAAACGTTTGCTATTACGTAATTTCATTGTTCTGACTCTTTTTTGGTCACTTAAAACATATTGTTTGAGAAAGGCATTGACCTGAGCAAGTTCTTTCGTATAATTCACAGCCTCAACGCTCCGTTAGCTCAGCTGGATAGAGCACCCGCCTTCTAAGCGGGTGGTCGCAGGTTCAAATCCTGCACGGAGTACCAAATTTCAAAAAGCCCTTATTGCTCATTGAGTAATAAGGGCTTTTTGCTTCTTGCAATAAGATAAGCAGATTATGTGCGGTATTATTAGAATTCTTGGAATAATAGTGTGACTGGAAGCAAGTGTGAGCAATAAACCACTAGAAACGATAAATTCCTAGTGGTTTAATGAAGTGCATGTCTCACGTAGTTGAGATGAATAAACCAGATAAAGTACCTATTTTATGGATGTACCTGATATCAGCCGTGGTTTAACCTTTGGATCCGCGATTGTTTTGCAGAATAAAGTTGTTCATGTTGATGAAGCATTTGCGTCATTGTTCGGTTTTACCTCGCTCGTTGATCTAAAAAGTTTCATATCAACCCCTCTACATTTAATCTCCCACGATTTTCATCAAAAAGTGCTGTCAAAAAGCATGTCGACTTCATTTGCGTCAGATTCGATGGATCCTAATGGGGAGATTTTTTTTACCGCCAATAGATTTGGTAAAACGATCGCTGTTTTTTCATTTATGCAAAAAACAACATGGAATAAAAAATCTGCGCTAGAAATATTATTATTCGACATTTCATCGAAAGTCAGTCCTCATCAACTTATTAATAGGCCGAAATATGAAAGCCTAATCAAAAATTCCGTTCAAGGTGTTGTTATTCACCGTTTCTTTAAACCCTTGCTTATAAATCAAGCATGGGCTGATTTGATGGGTGTGGATTCTAAAGATGATTTTTTGGAAAATGGCAGCGTTCTTGATGTGATACCCAAAATACATCATAAAGGCGCATTGGATCGGTGTGAGAAGGTATTGCGTGGTGAAGCCGTCGGGGAAAGCCACATCATTGAAAACATTCGCTTAGATGGAACAAAGCGATTCTTCAATATCTATGATCATGCGATTAACTGGGAAGGAGAGCCAGCCCTTGAAGTTGTCGCGGTTGATGTGACCGACAAGGTTGTCGCCCAACAAGAACTGGCTTATCGCGCCGATCATGATTCTCTTACTGATTTACTCAATCGTGATGCGTTATATAAATGGATTAAAGAGCATTGTCTTGATGTAAAGTCGATGAGCTGCATCCTTTTTGACATTGATAATTTTAAGAATGTTAATGACAGTTATGGGCACGAAGTTGGTGACTCTGTGCTAAGACATTTGTCCTCTATTATAAAAAAGCAGGTAGGCGATGACGGTGTTGTAGGACGGTGGGGAGGAGAAGAATTTATAATATTTTTGGCTGAATCAACGCAAGAGTCCAGCTATGAACTCGCTGAAAAAATACGTTCATCGTGTGAAGCTTCCATACTCAGCAGCCAGTTTGGTGACATAAAAAACACACTTAGTATCGGTGTTAGTTTTACTGACGATTTTTCTAACACAATACCAAAAGACCTTATTCGTATCGCCGATGAAAGAATGTATATCTCTAAACAATCGGGTAAAAATCGGGTCACCTAGTCCTTAATCTCTAAGTTATTTTTCGACTACAGGTTATTGAATCGCATTTGTTTGTAATAAAATTCTTTGTCTCTTTCAGATATTTCACGCATTACTTTACACGGGTTTCCCACTGCAACCACATTCGCTGGAATATCTTTTGTCACAATGCTGCCCGCACCAATAACACTATTTTTACCTATCGTTACTCCCGGGAGTACAACTGAATTCGCACCAATCCATACATTTTCCTCTATGTGAATGGGTATATTGAACTGCGCTACCTTTTTTCTCATCTCCGGTTCAATCGGATGTCCGGCGGTTGATAAGGTCACGTTAGGCGCGATCATTACATAGTCACCAATATATATATGGGTATCATCAACCAAGGTGAGGTTAAAATTGGCATAAACATGATTACCTAGATGAGTATGTTTGGCCCAATTCGCACGAAGAGGTGGTTCTATATAACAGTTGTCCCCAACCTCAGCAAATAGTTCAGAAAGTAATGCTTGCCGTCTATCTGATTCGGATGGACGGGTATGATTGAAGTCATACAAAGTTTCTAAGCATTTCGTCTGCTCTTGCAATATTGAATCTTCGAAGAAATAGACGGTTTGTGCGTGCATTTTTTCTTTAATGTCCATCATCTGCCCTTGAGTTAATGATCTGCGATGCGGTCGATACCAATATTATTAACGAATTCCTCTCTAAAATTAAACGGTATTTCATCAAGCGTAGACCTACGTCCCCTTTTTAGTAGACGGGCTATCCTGACCACAAAGCAAGGACGGTTATGCACTGGCTATTAATGGTGACAAACATCCCTAAACTATTACGGTTTTCAGCCGATAATTATGTAGATCCAAAAATGCTAGGTATGGAGTTGAACCTCGGGAAGAAGGTTAGGTGTACCTAAAATTAATTTAGAATGGAAGACCATATGAGAAATAATCAGCCTGTCACACAGAAAGAGCAACGGTTCACTTCTTCGGAAGACCTAGTATCAGTAACCGATTTGGATGGAAAGATTCGTTATGTGAATCAAGCGTTTCTCGAAATGAGTGGATTTACGCTAGAAGAATTGATTGGGCAGGACCACAACATAGTGCGTCACCCTGATATGCCGAAAGCCGCGTTTGAAGACCTATGGAAGACGGTACGTACAGGCAATGGCTGGCGTGGATTTGTTAAAAACCGTTGTAAAAATGGTGACCATTATTGGGTCGACGCATTTGTTACTCCAGTGATGAAACAGGGCAAGGTAATTGGTTATCAATCCGTTCGTTCAGAGCCTTCTAGGGAGCAAGTTAGCAAGGCTGATCAGTTATATAAAAAACTGAGAAACAATGATTCGTTAAAACTACCAAAGATTAAGTTTATCCATCGGTTAACCTTTAAGAGTCTCTTCAATTTTACATCCGTCGTGAATCTATTGATTTTACTTTTCGCCATATTCATGGCCTATCAAGATGCACATCCTGCGTTATTGATGCTACTTGGCGTTTCAATGTTGCTGACGTTGTTTAATTGGTGGCGCTCCATCGTCGGGTTAATTCAACCATTGGATGAGATTCGCATCAGATTACGAGAGATGGCCAGCGGCGACTACAATCAACAAATTCATCTTGAATCGATGAATGAAGTAGGACGCGCCATGATGGCAGTAAAACTTCTACAGGCGAGGAGTAAAACCGTTTTAGGTCAGGTGGCTAGTGCTGCGGGTGATTTGATTATATCTGCTGAGCAGCTTTCTGGCACCAGTTATTCAATGACGAAAACCATGGCTAATCAGTCTAATCATACTACTCAAGTTGCGACGGCGATGAGTGAAATGAGCTCTACGGTTGATGAAGTGTCAAGCAATGCACAAAATTCTTCTGATACCACTACCGCCGCTCAGCAGACGGTGGTTGATGGTGACAGCGTCGTAAAGGATGCTTTACATTCAATGGAAGCATTTTCACTAGAATTAACCAATACCACCAAGCAAATCAATACCCTTTCTGCCAATAGCGAACAGATTAGCCAGATTACTAACGTGATCAGTGAAATAGCGGACCAAACGAATCTATTGGCGCTAAATGCGGCAATAGAAGCGGCAAGAGCCGGGGAGTATGGTCGAGGTTTCGCTGTTGTTGCTGATGAGGTGAGAAATTTGGCATCTCGTACACAAGATGCAACCCAAGAGATAAGAACCATGTTAGGTGATTTATCTAGCGGTATTAAAAATTCCGCTGAGACGATAAAAAGAAATAACCAAGAAGCTCAAAATGCGTTAGAAAAAGTGGCGTCGTCGCGGGATATCTTTGCCCAAGTAGCACAAGGTATGGAACTTATTAATGATATGACAACTCAAATAGCTACCGCGGCAGAAGAGCAGAGTTTAGTTGCCGTTGAAATGAGCAGCAGTATTGAGACTATTAGCATTGAAGCCGTATCAACGGAAGAGGAGGCGAGAAAACTTCAAGATAAAGCCTCTCAATTAAACGATAGCGCTGTTCACTTGCAAGATCTGATGAGTGACTTTGATCTAGGCAATCAAAATAATGCCATCTCGAGAAGATGAAATAAGGAAACCTAGCTTTGTTTAACCGCCAATCAACGTCAAATTGATTGGCGGTTTCTTTTTAATGCTGTAATGATATTGTAGATAACAATGCACCTTGGAAAACGCCCCTTTAGCTAACTCTAGAGAGTGAAAATTATTTAATCATGACCAATCCTATTACCCTAGATGCACTGCGTATTTTAGATGCGATAGATAGAAAGGAAAGTTTCGCTGCCGCCGCTGAAGAACTTTACCGAGTACCATCGGCGGTCTCTTATACCGTAAAGAAACTGGAAGAGGATCTTAGTGTCGTCATATTTGATCGAAGCAAAAGAAAAGCCGAGTTCACAGTGACGGGGCAATTGTTACTGAAGCATGGGCGATCTATATTGCAGGCAACAGATAATCTATCGAAACTGGTTATCCAAGCTGAAAGTGGGTGGGAGCCAGAACTCAGGATCTGCGTTGACAATATTATTAACTGTCAGCTTATCTATGCACTAATAGGTGAATTTCAAAAACTTCATCCCCAAGTAGAGATAAAACTGATAGAAGAGGTATTTGGTGGCACTTTTGATGCGCTAGATTCCGGGCGCGTTGATCTAGCGATAGGTACACCCTTAGACATTGATACCATCAAATATCAATGTTTAGGAATAGGTAAAATCGACTTTGTTTTCGCTGTGGCCAGCGATCATCCTTTGACGGCGTTACGCCAGCCGATCACAATAGAAGAAGTAAAACAGTACCCTTCGATAGTCGTTTCTGACAGCTCTAAGAACCTACCTGCAAAATCTTCGGGTATCTTTGAAGGCCAACGAAGACTCACCGTCCCAACAGTAGACAAAAAAATCACACTGCATCTTTTAGGGCTAGGTGTGGGGTATTTACCTTTGTTTAGAATAAAAAAAGAACTAGATTCAGGTGAACTTGTTGTTTTAGATACGTCTCCGCTAACGAATCGAAGCAATAATTTAGGAATAGGATGGCGCAAAGATAACACAGGAAAAGCGCTCAATTGGTTTATAGAAAAGCTATCAGAATTGAAAAGAGAAGAATTTGTGAGCTGAAATTTGAAAGCGCTCATTTATATGTTACCAGTATGTAATAAATGACACATTTGTACTCTTTCTATGTGTCAATTCCCACCCATTTAGACTCCCTCGATAACTCCTGCTATAACACAATACATTGATAAAGCGGCAATAGAGCCCGTGCGGCAAGGGATGTAAAATTATTGTTAATAGTTGGCTTGCTTATTGCCTTATGTAGTCCATGCAGAGCCCAAAGATGGGCCTGTTTAAATCATATGGAGAATAAAAATGATCAAGCCACTTACCCTACTGTCTGTGTCTGCACTTGCCTTAACGAGTTTCAATGCTGCTGCTAACTGTGATCCTGGTGAAATCGTCATCAAGTTTAGCCACGTGACCAATACAGATAAACACCCTAAAGGTATCGCTGCTTCTTTACTAGAGACACGCGTAAATGAAGAGATGAATGGAAAAGCTTGTATGCAAGTGTTCCCTAACTCTACTTTGTATGATGATGACAAAGTACTAGAAGCCTTGTTAAATGGTGATGTTCAAATGGCCGCTCCATCTTTATCAAAATTTGAGAAAATTACTAAGAAATATCGTATTTTCGACCTTCCTTTCCTTTTTGAAGATGTAGATGCCGTAGACCGTTTCCAAAACTCTGAATCCGGTGACAAGCTTAAAAATGCGATGAAACGACGCGGCCTTAAAGGTCTTGCATTCTGGCACAACGGTATGAAACAAATGTCTGCGAATAAGCCATTGATGCTTCCGTCGGATGCTGAAGGGCTCAAATTTCGTGTACAAGCTTCTGATGTTCTAGTTGCACAGTTTGAGCAATTGGGTGCTAATCCGCAGAAAATGTCGTTCAAAGAAGTGTACGGCGGCTTGCAAACTAAAGTTATCGATGGGCAAGAGAATACGTGGTCAAACATCTATGGTAAGAAGTTCTTTGAAGTACAAGATGGTGTGACCGAAACCAACCACGGTATTCTAGATTACCTAGTGGTAACGTCGAATAATTTCTGGGATGAATTACCTGCAGATGTTCGTGATCAATTAAGCAAGATCGTAATGGAAGTAACCGATACTCGTAACTCTGAGTCAAGTAAAGTGAATGCAACCAATAAGCAAAACATCATCGATGCAGGTGGAGTAGTGCGAACGTTATCCTCTGAGCAGCGTCAAGCTTGGGTTGATGCACTTAAACCCGTTTGGAGCAAATATGAAAAAGATATTGGTTCTGAGTTAATCGATGCTGCCTTGGCATCAAATAAGTAATCCGCAAAGCATGGGTAGGAATCTACCCATGCAATTTACAATAATAATGATAGCGGAGAATCCTCATGATACGGACGTTTTTTTCTAAAGTAGAAAGGGCAACCGACCTCCTTGAAGAAACCTTAATCGCTGGTTTCCTTGGAATAATGACCTTGCTGACTTTCACCAATGTTGTATTTCGTTATGCACTGAACGACAACATTTTATGGGCTCTTGAATTAACAGTATTTATGTTTGCATGGATGGTGTTAGTTGGTGCTTCTTACGGTGTAAAAAGGCACTTTCATATCGGTGTAGATGTTGTGATTAACATGGCACCAAAGGGACTACAAAAGGTATATGCGATTATCGCTGTGTCTCTTTGTCTCTGTTTTTCGGTCATGCTGCTCATTGGTTCTTGGAATTACTGGTATCCGTTTATTTCTGAACGTGCGTGGTATGAAACGGATGACATTCCTATGCCAGAAATGTTGCAATTTTTAGCGGACCTTCTCAACGAAGGTGAGCGCTACGAAAAGCTGCCTCGATTTATACCCTATGCAGTACTACCAATCAGTATGGCAACGCTTACTGCAAGATTTCTTCAAGCCGCCTATAAAATTATAGTGGGTGATCTGGATAGATTGATTGCCAGCCATGAGGCAGAAGAAAACCTCGAAGCATTAAAAGCTGACGTTCTTAAAAATGACGAGAAGGAGGGGTAAATTATGGCAATTCTATTTCTATTTATAATGGTTATCGCTTTCATGCTTGTTGGCGTTCCAATCGCTATTTCTCTTGGTTTAGCGAGCATGTTTTTCTTGATGATTCATTCAGATGCTTCTCTTGCGTCGGTTGCTCAAACATTGTTTAACGCTTTTGCAGGACATTACACCCTTTTAGCTATTCCATTCTTTATTCTTGCGTCGAGTTTCATGTCTACCGGTGGCGTTGCGCGTCGAATTATTCGATTTGCTATTGCGATGGTAGGTTGGTTCCGTGGTGGCCTTGCCATCGCATCTGTTGTGGCCTGCATGATGTTCGCGGCGCTGTCGGGGTCATCTCCCGCTACGGTAGTTGCCATTGGGAGTATCGTCATCGCCGGTATGGTGAAAAATGGATACAGTAAGGAATTTGCGGCAGGTGTTATTTGTAATGCAGGGACGCTAGGCATCTTAATTCCGCCTTCAATCGTGATGGTGGTCTATGCGGCAGCAACGGATGTCTCTGTAGGACGTATGTTTTTAGCTGGCGTAGTACCTGGTTTGCTTGCTGGTCTGATGCTTATCATTGCCATTTACATTACAGCTCGTGTTAAAAATTTACCTAAGCAACCGTTTGTTGGTTGGTCTGAAGCATTTAAAGCCGCCAAAGATGCAAGTTGGGGTTTATTACTTATTGTCATCATTTTAGGTGGTATTTATGGCGGCATATTTACGCCTACCGAAGCGGCGGCTGTCGCGGCGGTATACGCTTTCTTAATCGCTAATTTTATCTACAAAGATATGGGGCCTTTTGCGGACAAGGAGAATAAGAAACCTTGGTTCATCAAAATCTTCCAAGCGTTTGTACACAAAGATACCCACGCAACATTATATGACGCTGGTAAGTTAACCATTATGTTGCTATTTATCATTGCTAATGCCTTGATATTAAAACATGTTTTGACTGAAGAACGCATTCCACAAATGATTACAGAATCCATGCTATCGGCGGGTCTAGGACCGATCACCTTCTTAATTGTGGTCAATGTCTTGTTACTGATTGGTGGCCAGTTTATGGAGCCATCAGGGTTGTTGATTATCGTGGCACCTTTAGTTTTCCCAATAGCTATCGCATTAGGTATTGATCCTATTCATCTTGGTATCATTATGGTGGTGAATATGGAGATAGGGATGATAACGCCACCCGTAGGCCTCAACCTCTTTGTTACTGCGGGGGTAGCGAAGATGTCGATGTTAGGCGTTGTGAAAGCCGCGTTACCATGGGTCGGCGTTATGTTTTTGTTCTTGATCATCGTAACGTACGTACCATGGGTATCAACGTGGTTACCGACATCCCTGATGGGCCCTGAGATTATTATTAAATAGTAATGTGTCAATTTAGTTCTATAGAATCAAAATGCAGCGCTCTGGCGCTGCATTTTTTTAATTTAACTTATAGTTATCTTTGTCCAACTCATAACGCTGCATTTTGTCATATAGTGTCTTGCGGGCAAGGTTTAGAATTTCCATCGTATCTTTGATACTGCCTCCCGATTCAATCAGTGCATGTTCTATGGCGGAACGCTCAAATTCAGAGACCTGTTCGGCAAGACTCGACGCGGTGGGTGCATTGTCTGAATCCTGATCAAGTTGTACTAACTTACCGAGTAAAACAAATCGCTCTGCTGCGTTTCGAAGCTCTCTTACATTGCCCGGCCAACCATGAGATAGCAACGTCTGAAGCTCTGTTTGAGGCAGTGTGGTCGCTGCTTTTTTATAGCGAGCCGCCGCGACCAATAAAAAGTGGTGGAATAGAGCAGGAATGTCTTCCTTTCTTTCTCGAAGAGGGGGCAAGTCCAAAGTGACGACGTTTAGGCGATAGTAAAGATCTTGTCTAAATATCCCTTTGATAGCCGCTTGTTTTAGATCGATTTTCGTTGCGGCAATCACTCGAATATCGAGAGGTATCATCTGATTAGAACCGACACGTTCGATGTTTCTTTCTTGAAGGACCCTAAGTAACTTTATCTGTGCCTGCATAGGCATGGATTCGATCTCATCCAAAAACAGTGTGCCACCTTGGGCAAATTCAAACTTACCGATACGCTTGCTTTCCGCTCCGGTAAAGGCTCCCTTTTCATGTCCGTAGAGCTCACTCTCGATTAAATTCTCTGGTACCGCTCCACAGTTTACCGCGACAAAGTTGTTTTTCCGGCGGCTGCTCTGTTCATGCAAAGACCGGGCGACTAACTCTTTACCCGTACCGGTTTCTCCAAACAACAATATGTCTGCGTTGGTATCTGCCACATGGGTGATGGTCTTCCTAAGGTTTTGGACGCTGTCGGCCTCACCAATAATACGAGGTCCTAATGTTTTATTCGCTTTTAATGCCTGTTTTAGCTGTTTGTTCTCTTCCGTAAGTTGGCGTTTATCGATGGCTCTTTTAACCGTGTCTATCAGTCTATCGTTTGAAAAAGGTTTCTCAATAAAATCATATGCGCCGTCATGCATCGACTGTACGGCCATCGATATATCTCCGTGACCTGTGATTAAGATTACAGGTAAGTCAGTGTCTTGGCTTTTAAAACTGTTCAGTAGCGCTTGACCCGAAATGCCTGGCAAACAGATATCGGTAACCACGACATAAGGTAAACCATCGTTTTTGGCTGCGATTAATGCCGACTCAGCATCGGGGAAAAACTGAGCAGAAATATCCTCTAGTTCAAAGCTTTGCTCATGGGCAAGTCTCATATCGGGTTCATCATCAATGAAAAATACGTCGTACATGGTTATGTCCTCATTTACAGCAAGCTCTGCTTATTCTTCGATATTGACTTTTTTAGAGTAATTGTGAATCTTGCACCTCCTAGCTCTGCGACACCGGAACAGAGATCGCCACCCATAGTCTGCATTATTTGCAAAGAGATAGATAAACCTAAGCCTAACCCATTCTTCTTTGTTGTGTAGAAAGGTTCGAAAAGATGTTGTTGGTCTTTTATTTTTAGTCCTCGGCCTGAATCATCAATATGGATAAGTATTTCTGTCTCTGTTTCGCAAAGCGTTATTTCAACCTTCCTTGTTTCTGCGTTGGTTAACTCATCCATGGCGTTGGTCATTAAGTTAATCAACACTTGCTCTAGATGGATCAAATTAACCTTACCAACCAGTTTTTCGTTTTCGATATGAGTAGCGAGCTGGATTTGATGTGCTCTATATTGGGGTTTTACTAACTCCATAGAAGAAATAATAATGGGATATATTTGAGCAACAACAAGCTCATTGCTGGATGTTTTCCGCGCGAATGATTTTAACTGTTGGCTAATATTCGCCATTCTATCCGTCAATGCGGAAATTCGGGTGAGGTTATCCGTTGTTCTTTCTGGTTGGCCTCTATCTAAAAAGCGTTTGCCGTTCTCCGCGAAGCTCCTGATGGCGGCTAAGGGGTTGTTCAGTTCATGACTGATACTGGCAGACATTTGGCCTAAAACGGCTAGCTTAGCAGCCTGAATAAGCTCTTCCTGTGTTTGCATCAACATAACTTCGGTCTTTTCTCTTTCGTCAATTTCCATTTGAAGTTCAGCAGTACGCTCCATAACCTGAAACTCCAATTTTTGCTTTGCTTCCATTTCTATTTGGGCAATTTGACGCTGTTTAATTTGCCGATTTCGAATCAGCAGCCAGATCACAAAAACTAGCGCATAAACTAACGTGGTTATCATGAAGAAATCGAATAGTTGCCAAAAAAGAAGAAGGGTTGGAGCCAGTACTCTGATTTCCAACTCTTGGGAATTTAGGGGTTGTTTAGCACTAAGATACTGATGACTAAAAAAGACCGATGTGTTTTTTCTAATTTCACCCATTTGCGTTGGATGATCTGTAGAGAACCCAAGACTTTCTATCTGTTTATCAAGGTAGCGACGATCATCTGCAATCTCGGCTTTCAGGGTGTCAGAGATAGAGAACAGGCTTCGATAGAGCCATTTTTCATTGCTCGACATAAATATGACGCCGTTAGGGTCGGTCGCAATAAAGTAACTGTTGTCGCTGGACCAGTTTTCTTCTATATCGCTGAGGTCTGTTTTTACTACGACAACGCCTAGTCGTTCTGCTGCGAAAACAATAGGATATGAGTAATAGAATCCCCGTTTTCCTGATGTGGAACCAAGGGCAAAATATTGCCCTCTCTGACCGTTGATAGCCTGTTGGAAGTAGGGGCGAAAAGCAAAATTTCTGCCGACGAAAGATGTGTCTGTATGCCAATTGTTTGAGGCGATAGTTGTACCATCTTTATCTAAAAGGTAGGTATCAGACGCACCAATAATCGCATTCACATTCTGTAGGTATCGGTTGGTAATATCTATCTGCGCACCGTTTTGAGGGCTGGTTAATGCATCGATCAACTCGCTATCTTTTGATAATAACTGAGGAATATAGGCGTATTTGTCGAGCTGGCTAGATAACTGACTCGTAAAGCGATTTAATTGAATCAAATTTTCTTCATTTTGGTCTTCGTAAGCGGTATGCCAGTACGCCTTGCCTCCAATTAAGATGGTAAGTAAATACAAAATAATAATAATTGAGGATATGCGTCTTGGTTTAACCATCTAAGTTTACCTAATGAACAATTAGTTCTAGGTTAAAGGCTCCCAGAAAACTTACCAATTTAAGGGGTTAAAACAAGACAAAGATCTCTTTTTAGTCATTTTAGGAAAAAAATCATCTCTCTCTATTGAAAAAACAGTTATTGTCCCCATTTCTGATGCGACATGGTAAAATAAGTTGTAAATTTGCCGATTTGTCGTCAACTTCTAGTGAGAATTCAGAACTTCTCTCGACAGCTATTCGTCATATCGCTAGAATGTCGCGTCTAAAATTTTGGTTCTGAGACTAATCGGAGATACCTTGCTCGTTATTTTGACTCGTCAGAGTGTGAGAAAAGATATCGCTAATTAGTCCGATGCATCTCTTTCGTGAGTGAATACTTACGAGTGTGTTTTGCATCAATTCTCGATTTAAATCTGTACTTCAATGAAGTACGACACACGGATATGGTCATAACCTAAAGACGGTTGGTGGCTAAAATACTCAGTAATCTGAGTTAGTTTTGAGGTTTATATATAATGCAAGCTACTGTTGAAACTCTTGAAGGCCTAGAGCGCCGTCTAAATATTACTGTTCCTGCTGCAAACATCGAAGATGCAGTAACAGCGGAACTTCGCAACATCGCTAAAAATCGTCGTTTCGATGGTTTTCGTAAAGGCAAAGTGCCTATGAAGATGGTTGCAAAAATGTACGGTAAAGCTGTACGTCAAGATGCTATGGGTGAAGTTATGCAACGCCATTTCATCGAAGCTATCGTAAAAGAGAAAATCAACCCAGCGGGCGCACCTACTTTTGCTCCTGTTGAGAATGAAGCAGGAAAAGATCTGGTATTTACTGCGACTTTCGAAGTCTACCCTGAAGTAGAACTTAAGGGCCTAGAGAACATTGTTGTTGAAAAACCAACCGTGGACGTTAACGACTCTGATGTTGATGAAATGATTGAAACTCTACGTAAGCAACAAGCTTCGTGGACAGAAGTTGATACCGCTGCAGAGGAAGGTTCTCGTGCGACTATCGATTTCATTGGTTCTATCGACGGTGAAGAGTTTGAAGGCGGAAAAGCAGATAACTTCCCTCTAGAAATGGGCCAGGGTCGTATGATTCCAGGTTTTGAAGATGGAATTATGGGTAAAGTCAAAGGTACTGAGTTTGAAATTGACGTTGCTTTCCCAGAAGATTATCACGCTGAAAACCTAAAAGGTAAGCAAGCTAAGTTCCAAATCAAAGTGAACAAAGTTGAAACTCAGGATTTACCTGAAATCAACGACGAATTTGTTGCTAAGTTTGGTGTTTCTGAAGGTGGTGTTGATGCACTTAAAGCCGAAGTTCGCAAAAATATGGAACGTGAGCTTAAGCAAGCAATCAAAAACAAAATCAAAGAACAAGCGATTGATGGCCTAGTAAAAGAAAACAACATTGATGTTCCTACTGCTGTTGTTGACCAAGAGATTGGTGTTTTACGTAAGCAAGCCGCACAGCGTTTTGGTGGTAACCCAGAAGCCGCTGAGCAACTTCCTCGTGAATTGTTCGAAGAACAAGCTAAGCGTCGCGTAGTGGTTGGTCTTCTTCTTGGTGAAGTAATCAAAGCTGAAGAACTAAAAGCTGACGATGAAAAAGTGAAAGCACTTATCTCTGAAATGGCGACGGCGTACGAAGATCCAACAGAAGTTGTTTCTTACTACGAGCAAAATGAAGAGATGATGAACAACATGCGTAACGTTGCTCTAGAAGAGCAAGCTATTGATGCTATCATCGCTAAAGCTCAGGTTTCTGATAAAGAGACAAGCTTCAACGAACTAATGAACCAACAACAACCTGCTTAATTTTAGGTCTGTTTGGTAGAAGCAATGTTGTGAGATGTTCGCTTCTAAGTAATTAATTGTGGTCCGTTTGTGCATTCATTCGGACCATATTTTTACTATTTTATATAAGTATTTTTGCGAGTGACTAAGTTGCATTGTTATCATTCTGTAACAGAAAACATGCGAAAACGTACAATTGTCAATCAATCACTTAAGAATAGTTAATTTATTCTTGTTTATTCTCTAATATTGATTTAGATATTTATATAAAGCGGTAATTTTTTAGGGATATCAAATGAGCTACCAAGAAAAAAATGTAATGTCTCCGATTATTGATGCACTTGTTCCAATGGTTGTTGAGCAAACTTCCCGTGGTGAGCGTTCTTATGACATCTATTCTCGTCTACTTAAAGAACGAGTGATTTTCCTTACGGGTCAAGTTGAAGACCATATGGCGAATCTCGTTGTGGCTCAGCTATTGTTCCTAGAGTCGGAAAATCCAGATAAAGATATATTTCTATATATCAATTCGCCAGGGGGTAGTGTTACAGCAGGCATGTCTATTTACGACACAATGCAGTTCATTAAGCCAAACATTAGTACAGTATGTATGGGGCAAGCATGCTCTATGGGTGCCTTCTTACTCGCCGGTGGGGCACAAGGTAAGCGTTACTGTTTGCCTAACTCTCGAGTGATGATTCACCAACCACTTGGCGGCTTCCAAGGTCAAGCATCAGACATTCAGATTCACGCACAAGAAATCCTAACAATTAAGCAAAAGCTGAATAAGTTACTTGCTGAACATACAGGTCAACCCCTTGAAGTGGTTGAAAATGATACTGACCGTGACAACTTTATGTCTGCGGATCAGGCGGTTGAATACGGATTAGTGGATGCGGTACTCAATCATCGAGGCGAATAGAACTTAAGTACCTACAATTAGTAGACTTATGTTTTACAAGAAAATCGATGAGATTTGATATACACTCAATCTATAAGGTAAAGGCTAAGAGGTTAGCGAATGACAGATAAAAGCAAAGAGAGCAGCGGCGGAAAATTACTGTATTGCTCTTTCTGCGGTAAGAGCCAGCACGAAGTTCGCAAGCTAATTGCAGGTCCTTCGGTTTACGTCTGTGATGAATGTGTCGACTTATGTAACGATATCATTCGTGAAGAGATTAAAGATGTTCTGCCGAAGAAAGAGTCAGAAGCACTACCGACTCCGCGCAATATCCGTGAACACCTTGACGATTATGTAATTGGTCAAGATTACGCTAAGAAAGTGTTAGCAGTTGCGGTCTATAATCACTACAAACGTTTACGTAATGGCGATACCACAGCAGAAGGTGTGGAATTGGGTAAAAGTAACATCTTGCTTATCGGCCCGACAGGTAGCGGTAAAACATTGCTAGCAGAAACGCTTGCTCGTTTCCTAGACGTTCCGTTTACTATGGCTGATGCAACAACACTAACCGAAGCTGGTTATGTTGGTGAAGATGTTGAAAATATCATTCAGAAGCTGTTACAGAAATGTGACTACGATGTTGCTAAAGCAGAGCGTGGAATCGTTTATATCGACGAGATCGACAAGATTTCTCGTAAAGCTGAGAACCCGTCAATTACACGTGATGTTTCTGGTGAAGGTGTTCAACAAGCACTTCTAAAGCTGGTTGAAGGTACCGTTGCTTCCGTTCCTCCTCAAGGGGGACGTAAGCACCCACAACAAGAGTTTTTGCAGGTAGATACCTCTAAGATTCTGTTTATTTGTGGTGGTGCGTTTTCAGGCCTTGATAAAGTAATCGAACAACGTGTTTCAACGGGTTCAGGTATTGGTTTTGGCGCTGAAGTTCGTTCAAAAGATGAGACTAAAACGGTCGGTGAATTGTTTAAACAAGTTGAACCGGAAGATCTAGTTAAGTACGGTTTAATTCCAGAATTCATAGGTCGTTTACCAGTGACTACGACGCTTACTGAGCTTGATGAAGAGGCGTTGATTCAAATTTTGTGTGTGCCTAAGAATGCGCTTACTAAGCAATACGCTGCACTATTTGAGATTGAAAACACAGAACTTGAATTTCGTGAAGATGCGCTTAAAGCGATTGCTAAAAAAGCGATGGAACGTAAGACAGGTGCACGTGGTCTACGCTCTATTCTTGAAGGTGTATTGCTTGAGACAATGTATGAGCTGCCATCGTCTACAGATGTAAGTAAAGTTGTAATAGATGAATCGGTTATTAACGGTGAATCTGAGCCTTTGCTTATCTATGACGGAAAAGAGAATCAAGCGGCCGGTGCTGAGTCATAAGTATCACGATTTACTTGCATTAAAATTTAAAAAGGGAGATACGTTGTATCTCCCTTTTTTTACCCATTTTTTATATAAAACGTCATTTTAATCGCCCGAAGCCTTTAAAATGCCTCTTTTTTTTGATCACTTGTTGAATCCAATCAATTAGACCCCATATACTTTTCATAAGAAAAACGGATAGAGAGAAAAATATGAACTTGGAGCGTTCCGAACGTATCGAGATTCCAGTATTACCGCTGCGTGATGTTGTGGTATATCCGCATATGGTTATTCCTTTGTTTGTTGGTCGTGAAAAGTCGATCAGTTGCTTAGAATCAGCAATGGATAACAACAAACAAGTATTATTGGTCGCACAAAAAGAAGCGGATACCGATGAACCCGTTATCGATGATCTATTTGATATCGGAACTGTTGCGACGATTCTTCAACTGCTTAAGCTACCTGATGGCACAGTAAAAGTGCTCGTTGAAGGACAGCAGCGAGCTAAAATTCACCAATTTAAAGAAAACGAATTCTTTCTTGCGGATGCTGAGTACTTAACGACACCTGAACTTGATGAAAAAGAGCAGGAAGTGATAGTACGTAGTGCAATTAATCAGTTTGAAGGCTTTATTAAACTGAATAAAAAAATTCCACCAGAAGTGCTGACGTCATTAAATGGGATAGAAGAAGCGACACGCTTAGCCGACACTATTGCCGCACACATGCCGTTAAAATTGACAGAAAAGCAGCAAGTCTTAGAAATTATAGATGTTAATGAACGTCTGGAATTTCTAATGGGTCAAATGGAGTCAGAAATTGATCTGCTTCAGGTAGAAAAACGAATTCGTGGCCGCGTGAAGAAGCAGATGGAGAAATCACAGCGCGAGTACTATCTGAACGAGCAAATGAAGGCGATTCAGAAAGAACTTGGCGACATGGATGATGCTCCGGATGAATTTGAAACACTTAAGAAAAAGATTGAAGAAGCTAAGATGCCAACCGAAGCTCGTGAAAAAACCGAGCAAGAGCTGCAAAAACTGAAGATGATGTCTCCAATGTCGGCAGAAGCGACAGTGGTCAGAAGTTACATTGATTGGATGGTTGGCGTTCCTTGGGCAAAACGATCTAAAGTGAAGAGAAACCTAACCAAAGCGGAAGAAGTGCTTAATGAAGACCATTATGGTCTAGAGCGCGTAAAAGAACGTATTCTCGAATATTTGGCGGTTCAAACTAGAATCAACAAGTTAAAAGGCCCAATCCTTTGTCTTGTGGGGCCTCCGGGCGTTGGTAAAACGTCTCTAGGTCAGTCTATTGCGTCTGCAACGGGTCGTAAATACGTGCGTATGGCGCTCGGTGGCGTTCGTGATGAAGCGGAAATTCGAGGTCATCGCAGAACCTACATTGGTTCTCTGCCGGGTAAGATAATACAGAAGATGTCGAAAGTAGGGGTTAAGAACCCATTATTCTTGCTTGATGAAATCGACAAAATGTCTTCAGATATGCGTGGCGACCCGTCGTCAGCATTGTTGGAAGTATTAGACCCGGAACAAAACAACGCCTTTAACGATCATTATTTAGAAGTAGATTATGATCTATCAGACGTGATGTTTGTTGCAACGTCGAATTCGATGGATATACCTGGACCGCTATTAGACCGTATGGAAGTGATCCGTCTTTCTGGCTACACCGAAGACGAAAAACTGAATATCGCTAAGCGTCATCTACTTGAAAAACAGATGAAGCGAAATGGGCTTAAAACCAACGAAGTGACCATTGAAGATTCTGCGATCGTAGGCATTATCAGATTTTACACTCGCGAGGCGGGTGTTCGTAGTTTAGAAAGAGAAATTTCGAAAATTTGCCGTAAAGCGGTGAAGAATATCTTGTTAGATAGCTCAATAAAACAGGTCGTTGTTAATATAGATAACCTGAAAGATTACTTAGGCGTGCAGCGTTGCGATTATGGCAAAGCAGACGAAAGTAACCGCATTGGTCAAGTGACCGGTCTTGCATGGACATCCGTCGGTGGTGATCTACTTACTATCGAAACTGAGGCGATGCCAGGCAAGGGTAAGCTCACTCAAACGGGATCTCTTGGCGAAGTAATGCAGGAATCTATACAAGCAGCGATGACCGTAGTGCGCTCTCGTGCGAGTAGGTTGGGTATTAACGAAGATTTTTATGAGAAACGTGACGTTCACGTTCACGTACCAGAAGGTGCAACACCTAAAGATGGCCCAAGTGCGGGTATCGCAATGTGTACTGCGCTTGTTTCTAGTTTAACAGGTAACCCAGTGCGCGCCGAAGTGGCGATGACTGGCGAGATTACGCTGCGTGGTGAAGTTCTTCCAATTGGTGGATTAAAGGAAAAACTCCTTGCTGCTCATCGAGGTGGAATTAAAACTGTTCTCATTCCGAAGGACAATGAACGTGATCTAGAAGAGATTCCTGACAACGTTATTGCCGATTTGGTTGTTAAGCCAGTGCAATGGATTGATGAAGTTTTAGCCATTGCATTAGAGAATGCCCCTTCTGGTTTTACGGTTGAGTCCTCAAAATAGTGACGTGTAGCAAAAATAAGTAAAGAATTACGCTGACAAGGTATAAAAATACTTGTCAGCGTTTTTTTTGGAGGCTAACGTTACAACCTGTGACTCTAAGCTATATTCCTAAAGGCTTAGAGATAAAATTTAAAATAATCAAATGGAACGAATGTTACCTAACTAAAAATATAACTGGTAACGCATTAAGGGGAACAAAAAAGTGAACAAAACTCAATTAGTAGAAAAAATCGCAGAAAATGCAGATATTTCAAAAGCGTCAGCTGGCCGTGCATTAGATGCAGTAATTGAAGCAGTGACAGAAACACTTAAAGCTGATGAGCAAGTTGCTCTAGTTGGCTTTGGTACTTTTAGCGTTCGTACACGTGCTGCTCGCACTGGTCGTAACCCTAAAACTGGTGAAGAGATTCAAATTGCAGAAGCTAAAGTACCCGCTTTTAAAGCAGGTAAAGCTCTTAAAGAAGCTTGTAACTAAAAACGATTCGTTACTCTTTTCTATACAAGACTCTTAAATATGCGCATCTCAACACTGGTGCGCATTTCTTTTTCTGATATCATCGAACATCTCAATTTTCATACTGGGCACAGGTAATATTTCCTGCTCAATCTGCGGAGTAAAATAAGATTATGATGGAGCGATTACGCGAAGGCGTAAACAGTATCGCGGTTAAGATTATTCTTGGTCTAATTATCCTTTCTTTTGTATTTGCGGGTGTAGGTAGCTACATCGTAGGCGGTGGCAACAATGCTGCTGCTAAAGTGAATAATACAGAGATTGGTCGTGGTGCGTTTGAACAAGCCTACACAAATGAACGTAACCGTATGCAATCACAAATGGGTGATTACTTTGCTAGCTTATTAGCTGACCCAACTTACGTTCAGTCTTTCCGTAAATCAATTCTCGATCGCATGGTAAATGAGTTGCTTTTAGAACAGTATGCCGACTCTTTAGGTTTGCGTATTAGTGATAAGCAGATTCGCCAGCAGATAATTGATATGCCGGAATTCCAAAATGACGGTCAATTTGATCAAGAGGTGTACGCTGCTACGCTACGCCGTGCTGGTTACGACGCAGATAGCTTTGCGGAGTACTTGCGCAGAGACCTGACGCGTCAACAGGTTTTGTTTGCCCTACAAGGCAGCGAGTTTTCACTTGAAAGTGAAGTCGCTACTCAGAGCCAATTGTTAACTCAAACCCGAGATATTCGTTCGATTCTATTAAGTATCGAAGAGTATGCTAAGGGTGTTGAGTTTACGGACGAAGAGCTGCAAGCGTATTACAACGAAAATTCACGTAACTATACTCGCCCAGAGCAAGTCAAAGTTGCCTACGTTGAGTTGTCTGCACAAGAACTTCAATCTCAGGTGACGGTATCTGAAGAACAAGCTCAAACTTACTATCAAGACAATTTAGATAAGTATTCCACTATCGAGCAGCGTCAACTTAGCCATATTCTGGTTCAAGGTGATGACGAGGCAAAAGCTCAGGCAATTCTTGATGAACTTAATGCCGGTGCTGATTTTGTTGAGTTAGCCAAAACCAAATCTGAAGATATTGGTAGTTCAGAAGAGGGTGGTTCACTCGGTTGGATTGAAAAAGATGTGATGGACCCCGATTTTGAAATCGCCGCGTTTGCTCTACAAAATGTGGGTGACACAACAGGGTTAGTTAAATCGGCATTTGGCTATCATATTATCAAACTGGATGCCCTGAAAAGTGCAGAAGCAACACCATTTGCTGATGTTGAAGCCGAGATAAAAGTCGAAATTTCTGGGCAAGAAGCAGTAGAACGTTTCTATGCAATGCAAACCGAATTAGAGAAAGTCGCGTTTGAGTACCCTGATTCTTTAGACGATTCTGCTCAAGCGGTCAATCAACCAATCAAAACCACAGATTTCATTTCACGTGTAGATGCGCCAGAAATTCTGCTTACCCCTGCGGTAATGCAAGCAATTCTTAGTGCTGATGTGAAAGATGACGGACTTAATTCAGAAGTTATCGAAGTTGCACCAGAACATGTGATTGTGGTTCGTGTAGAAGATACTCGAGACGAAACGGTATTGCCATTTGATGAAGTGAAAGCGCAAGTCGAATCAGAGTTAGAACTCGTTAAAGGTGAACAAAAAGCGTTAGACGTTGCTAACTCGGTTATGCAAGCGTTGAATGAGGGTGATGAATCTGCCGTTAGTTCAAATGACCTTGAGTTTGGTGACATTGAAACAATCGACCGTCGCTCACCACTTGCTCAAACGGTGTTTGCATTGACGAAGCCGGAAGAGGGCAATAAGACTTACGCTCAAACGACGGACTTGGAAAGAAACATCGTTATTGTTGAATTGAGTCAAGTCAACGTAAACCAAGACGATAGTTTCAATACTCAAATTGCGGCTCAGTTAGTTCGCACTGGTTCTCAGCAAGATCTCGCCGCAGTCGTGAGTACGCTGCGTGAAGAGGCTGATATTGAGTACTACGTGGTGGATTCTCAACCGTAATTAAATGTATTGAAATGATACAAAAACAGGCCGCTTTTGCGGCCTGTTCTATTTTTAGTTCAAAGATAAAGACAATATACTCTGCATCTTTAATTATATGGGTTCCTAACTAACCTCAAGGGAATTCCTATGAATCCATTTACTGTTTTTATCCTAGCCACTTTATATTCGTATACGGCACTCGCCTCTGCATCAGAACCCGATATCAAATCGTCGACTAATCCAGTACTGACAGAGCAAGTAACATCTGTGGTAGGCGACAAATATGAAGGTATCGAAATAACGGTCAACATCAATACTGGCACCATTGAAGAGCTGTCTACACTTTTACTCGGAATTGGAGAAAAGAAAGCTCAGCTGATTATTGATTACAGGTATGAGCATGGACCATTTCAATCAGCGGAAGACTTGATGCAAGTGAAAGGGATCGGACCTTCTACAATAGAGAAAAACAGCAAGAGAATAAGATTGTAGCAGTCAGAAATACGCCATCTATTTTGATAGGTGGCGTCGGCGATTCAAGATGATCTTGTACGCTTGACAATGGGCTCCTCTGCCCATTGATTACTGTATCATTACATCTACGCCTATTTATGTTCGCTGCATTGAACACATTTCGCCTGATCAGTTATGTGGTGGAATGGGTAGTAAACCTAACCAATACGTAAAGCACAGCAGCTAGAGACAAGCCAGTTACACCGCCTATCAAATGTGCATCAATGGCAACCTCAGCTGAGATTAGCTTGGCAGTGCTTATTGACGCGCCGTAGAGCTGTTCATGAGCGATCTTTATAATTACACCAACAACAAGCAACCAACTTGATTTACGACCATATAGTGCTTCTGAGAGTGCGTAAAAGGCGAATAAACCGTGTAATACGCCTGATAGACCTGCATAAGAATGTAAAGTCGAAAAAAGTAAGCCTAGTCCGACAGAAGTTGATAAAAATAGAAGTGCACCAAGTAAACTTTTAACGGCGGGTTTAAACAGATAAGCAATCACCCACATCGCCGCTATATTCATAGAGAAGTGTATGGTGTTGGTGTGAGTGAAGTTTCCTGATAGGATCCGCCACCATTGCCCGTTCTGAATCAGTTCGTGATGCCATACGACGAGATTCTGTAAGTAAGGCAACTGAAATAAAGCACTTATAACGGTAACTAAAATAAGAAAGTAGGATAATTTCAATCAATGTCTCGATATTGCTTAAAATGTGGTAAAGCGAAAAAGGCTTGTATCTGTTCTTGGATTAAAACCATAAACACGAATATTGAGCTTATCATCCTTCAACACCCTACTGAAGTTAATCGGGCAAAAGGCACCGCAAAAATCTTGAGCCTGTCGCTTGCTAATAGTCATTGCTTTGTCGGAGAAGACTTTTCACAACATAATCAGCTTAACAACTTGTTAGCGGAAAATCAGGTTAGTACGTTTGTGCTTTTTCCTTCTGAATATTCAGAAATAGTATCGCCAAAGTTGACTGAAAATAGGTGCTTGGATAATAAGATCAGAATTATTCTGTTGGACGGCACGTGGAAAAAGGCATTTAAGATCTACCAACTTTCGGAAAATCTACACGCGCTACCTTGTTTACGCTTGCCGCAAAGCATGAATGGTAACTATAAAATTAGAAAAGCACCGAAGAAAAACAGCCTCTCTACCGTCGAAGCTGGATATCAAGCGCTTAAAATTCTACAACCAGAGCACGATTTTGAACCGTTGATCGTTGCCTTTAATGCTATGGTCGAATTCTATATTCAACAGCTTCCAGCAGGGGTTTATCAGCAAAATTATACCAGTGATGATTCGTCACCTTCTTAGACCTCAGTTAGTTATTAGCAGAAAACAGTTGTTGATGAAGCTTCTGGGCATACCCGTCCGTCATTGCAGCGATGTAGTCAGAAATAACTCTCATACCTGAACCATTTGCAGTGTCGGCATGTTGCCATTTTTTTCGAGTCGCTTCCGGCAATAACCTTTCAGGGTCAGCACTCAGCGCTTCAAATAGATCCATAATAATCTGTTGGCCCTTGTACTCAATAATCTGCACATCAGGTATCTGGATAACGAATTCACTGACAAAGCTTTTGAATACCTCAAGTGCGATGGCAAGATGCGGCTCTAGGTAGGCATTATGGCTAAGCAACTCATTATGAAAGTGCGTGTTGGGCACTGCCTCAACTTGGGCGCTGGTTAGTAACGTATTGACGATGCCGCCAATGGCATCTTTTCGTAGATAGTGCTCTCCAGAAAACAGCATGTCGCTAATATCGTTTATGTTTTCTTCAAACCACGGGTCGCCGCATTCTGCCAATTGGCTAGCCGCTGACTCCTGCCATTGTTGGCGATTGACCATCCCTAAAACAATGGCATCTTCTAAATCATGTACACCATAAGCGATATCATCGGCTATCTCCATAATGGAGCAATCTAATGATTTGAAACGCGTTTTATTGTGTTTGTCAGGTGCAACAATCGGTTCACGCAGAGATGAAAAAAGGGTCATATCACTTGCGGATAATGGTTCTAAAACCCAATCGAAATCGATCTCATCACAGTTATAGATTCCTTTTGCGGGGCTCCAATCTTTCGCTTTTAGCCTACGTTGATGAGAAACCGCCTCTGGGAGGATTTCACAACGAACTTTACTCAATAACACGGGATATTTCATAAGTCCTAATAGGGTTCGTCTCGATAGGTTCATGCCATGGGACTTTGTATAAGGTTCTAGTTGGCTGACGATGCGAAAGGTCTGAGCGTTGCCTTCAAACCCTCCGTGTTCTCTCATTGCATAGTTGAGTGCGACTTCACCACCATGACCGAAGGGTGGGTGACCGATATCATGGGCTAAACAGAGTGATTCGATCAAACTTGCAGAGGGCAATATAGGTAAAAGCTCGGGTTGCTTATTTTCAATTTGAGCCAGAATACCCGAACCAATTTGAGCGGCTTCTAATGAGTGAGTCAGTCGAGTGCGATGAAAGTCGTTGACGCCAGTGCCGTGTACTTGTGTTTTGGCCTGCAAACGACGAAACGCAGCCGAGTGCAATATTCTTGCTCGGTCTCGCTGAAAGGGATCACGGTGATCATTTCGCCTCAGTTTATGTTCAATGTTTATACGTTGTTGCCAAAGTACATGCTGCTTGTCATCCATAATCACTCCATGCAAAACCCCATTGGTATTTTAATAATGCGCTGAAATAATGAACGAGTCTAGGGAGTGTGATAACTATTTGAAGTGCTTCGAATAAACCAGCTTATTCTTACGTATCAGAAAGGAAGATGTGATCTCCCTTATTCTTCCCAAAGAGGGAAGAATAAAAGGAAATATTAGCGAGTACTATTTAATTGTTATTTGAAGATATAGCGGTTAACAATATTTTCTAAGTGTTCTTGACGGCCAGACTCTTTTGTTGGAGAAATATCATTGTCAACGGCAAACTGTGCCAATGCTTCTAGCGATAGATCACCACTAAGTATCTTCTTACCTAGGTTATCGTTCCATCCAGCATAACGCTTAGCGATATTTTCAGACAGAACATCATTCTCTATCATAGCCGCGGCTTTCTCTAGTGAAAGCGCCATTGTATCCATGCCTCCAATGTGGCCGTGGAACAAATCTTCACCGTTAATTGATGGACGGCGAACGTGGGCATCAAAGTTCAAACCACCGGTTGTGAATCCACCAGCCTTTAGAATTTCATACACAATTAAGGTATTTTCTTCCACACTATTTGGGAATTGGTCTGTATCCCAACCTAACTGTGGGTCACCACGGTTTGCATCGATAGAACCGAAAAGTCCAAGAGAGGTTGCGGTTGCAACTTCGTGTTGGAAGCTATGTCCCGCCAATGTAGCGTGGTTTGCCTCGATGTTCATTTTGACTTCATTCTCTAAGCCAAACTGCTTTAAGAAGCCATAAACGGTGGCTGTATCGTAGTCATACTGATGCTTCGTTGGCTCTTGAGGTTTAGGCTCGATAAGGATAGTGCCTTTAAAGCCAATTTTATGTTTATGCTCAACAACCATTTGCATTAGACGACCGAGCTGTTTGCGTTCTTGGCGAAGGTCGGTGTTTAGTAACGTCTCATAACCCTCTCGGCCACCCCAAAGAACATAATTCTCACCACCTAATCGCTTAGTTGCAGCCATTGCATTGAATATTTGAGTGGCAGCATAAGCAAAGACTTTAGGGTCAGGGTTTGACCCCGCTCCTGCCATATAGCGCGGATTAGAGAAGGCATTCGCCGTACCCCATAGTAGTTTTAGGCCAGTCTCAGACTGTTTTTGTTCTAGTATGTCTACCATTTGCGCGAAATTGTTTACATACTCCTTGATTGAATTACCTTCAGGTGCAACGTCAGTATCGTGGAAACAGTAATACGGCACATCTAATTTTGAGAAAAATTCAAACGCGGCATCCGCTTTCATTCTTGCCATTTCTAGCGCGTCGCCACTTTTTAACCATGGACGATCAAATGTGCCAGCGCCAAAAACGTCAGACCCTGGCCAGCAGAAGTTATGCCAATAACATGCTGCAAAGCGTAAGTGATCTTTCATGGACTTGCCGAGAATCATCTTATCTTTGTCATAATGGCGGAAAGCGAGAGGATTCGATGTTTCGTTTCCTTCGAATTTAATTGTACTTACATTTTTAAAGAATTCAGTCATAGCTTTTATTTCCAATATAATAGTGAACCATGTTCGCAGTTAATCATTGGCTTTTTACTGAATTCATTCAATTATGATATTTGATAGTAAAATTCAGCTATTTGTTTTGTGTGGGCTACCTCTCAAAATATCGGCCATATTTATCGATAAATTTAATAAGAATGTTCATATTTTATTGACATAGAGAAACTGACAATATCTATCAGTTGCTATCAATTTGAACCTCATCACATAAGCAAAGTATTATAAAATGCGTATAAATAAATAAAGGAACAGGATTTTAGGTTGATAAATGGTGGGTTGATATGCTGAATTAAGATAATTTGAATTAATTATCGGGGAACCTTCATCAGAAATACATTTTTAATGCAACGGTTCGTATAGGCAGTATTAGCACTATTTTGATTAGGATTAGCGTATGCTGTGTAAAAATGAAATAAGGTAAACGAATAATGAATATTGCAAATTTTTAGAAGTGTGACCTCTAAGGCAGTAAAAATATATAAGACGAAGTCGTAAAAGTATCAAAGTTAAAAAAACCGTACCAATAACGGCGAAAGGTCGTGTATACGACATTAATAGGTGTAATCTAACGTGTTTATTACATGTTTTAATTAAATATAAGTGTGATGCTCATTTATCAATATTATATTTAGTCTGTTTTTTTAAGCTGGATCACAATAGATTAACAAAACCAAAAAACATAAAAACAAAAAGAAATCTGCCAAAAGAAGTCCAGAACGAGTTGTTCTAAAGTCTAGTTAAATTCACCAGTACTTGTGGATTTTACCTACATCTAACGTGATACAAAGGACAGTAGAATGAAAAAGATAATAACCCTTATATGCGCAGTGTTAATAATAATCAGCGCGCCAGTATTCGCAAAATCTGTAAAAATCGGTATGGTTATCGATGACTTACGTTTGGAGCGTTGGCAGAAAGATAGAGATATTTTTGTCGAGACAGCCGAAAAACTAGGTGCCAAAATTTATGTTCAATCCGCAAATGGTAATGAGCAAACTCAGATTTCACAGATAGAGAATATGATTTCTCGCGGTGTTGATGTGCTTGTCATTATTCCAACCAATGGTGAAGTACTTTCAAACGTTATTAAAGAAGCTAAACGAGATGGTATTAAAGTGCTGGCATATGATCGCCTAATTAGTAACGCTGATATCGATTTCTACTTGTCATTTGATAACGAAAAAGTAGGTGAAATGCAGGCTAAAGCACTAATAGCGGCTAAACCAACGGGTCGTTATTTCCTAATGGGTGGCGCGCCAACAGATAATAACGCGAAGTTATTCCGTAAAGGTCAGATGAATATTCTTCAACCTAGCATTGATTCAGGCGATATCAAGGTTGTTGGTGACCAGTGGGTTGACTTCTGGCTAGCTGAGAACGCGTTAAAAATAATGGAAAATGCTTTAACAGCAAATGATAATAATATTGACGTGGTTGTGGCTTCTAATGACTCAACAGCGGGTGGCGCGATTCAAGCACTAGATGCACAGGGCCTTGCAGGAAAAGTACTTATTTCTGGTCAAGATGCTGATTTAGCCGCCGTTCGTCGTATTGCAAACGGTACGCAAACAATGACGGTTTACAAACCTATCGTCGCGTTAGCTCAACGAGCGGCAGAAATCGCGGTTGTTCTGGCTAATGACGATGCGCCTCGTATGAATTCTAAATTAAACAATGGAATGAAAGAGGTAGACGCATGGTTATTAGACCCTATTGCAGTTGATGCAAAAAACCTTAAGCAAACCGTTATTGCCGATGGTTTCCACGCAGAAAAAGATGTTTATCAATAATCGACTTAGGCGTTAAGGGTTACCTTAGCGCTTCTTCCATTAGGAGTGATTTGTATGTCTTCTCCATTACTAGAGATGCACGGTATCGTAAAATGCTTTGGCCCTGTTAAGGCGTTAGACGGGGTAAGCATTCGCTTAGAAAAAGGTCAAATTTTATCCCTGTGTGGTGAGAATGGATCTGGAAAGTCGACATTGATGAAGGTGCTTTGTGGTATCTACCCTCATGGTGATTACCAAGGCGAAATTATTTATCAAGGCGAAAAATTAGAACCCAAAAACATTTCAGATACCGAAGACTTAGGTATCGCAATAATCCACCAAGAACTAACCATGGTTAAAGAGCTAAGCATTTTAGAAAACCTCTTTTTAGGTTCTGAGCTTTGTAAGTATGGTGTGATGGATTATGAACTTATGCATTTTGAAGCAGAAACTTTGCTAGAGAAAGTAAAGTTGTCTGTTTCGCCAGAAACAAAAGTGGGCGACTTAGGGGTAGGGCAGCAACAGTTGGTTGAGATTGCTAAGGCCATGTCTAAAAACGCTAAATTACTTGTGCTTGATGAACCAACAGCACCACTGACCGAATCTGAAACTGAAATTTTATTGGACTTGGTTAAAGACCTACGCGATTCCGGTGTAAGTTGCATCTACATATCCCACAAGCTTGGCGAAGTAAAAGCGATATCCGATCACATCTGTGTGATTCGTGATGGGACGCATATTGGTACACGAGAAGCGAGTAATATGACCACCGACGATATCATCACTATGATGGTGGGACGCGAAATGAAGCAGTTGTTCCCAAGAGAAGAGCATGACATTGGTGAGGTGGTTCTCGAGGTCAAGAATGTGAAGGCGTGGGATAAAGCGAACTCCAGCATCCCTAAAGTACGCGACGCCAGTTTTAATTTAAGAAAAGGCGAGATACTGGGCGTTTCTGGCTTGGTCGGCGCGGGTCGAACCGAATTGATGGAATGCTTATACGGTTGTTATTTAGGTAAGCATGAGGGGCAGTTCTTTCTCAATGGAGAGCGACTTAAAACATCGACCAGTCGTGACGCCCTGGAGGCCGGAATTGCAATGGTACCGGAGGATCGAAAACGTAACGGTATCATTCCTATCATGAGTGTAGGCCAGAACATATCATTGGCTGCCATCGATCAATTTAGTGTTGGCGGTATGGTTGATGACACCTTAGAGGCGATTGCAATTGAAGAGGCGGTTAAAAAGCTGACGGTTAAGACACCGAATACCGATACGGCGATAAAAAACCTTTCTGGTGGTAATCAACAAAAGGCTATCTTAGCGCGATTTTTGATGGTTAACCCGAGCGTTCTCATTCTTGATGAACCCACCCGTGGCATCGATGTTGGCGCGAAATATGAGATTTATAAACTGATGTTTAAACTGGTTAAGAGCGGCATTAGTATCATTATGGTTTCTTCTGAACTGCCTGAAGTATTGGGCATAAGTGATCGAGTTCTTGTTATGCATGAAGGTGTTATCAAGGGTGATTTGGTCAACGAAAATTTAACTCAAGAAATTATTATGGATTGTGCTTTATCAGAAGGAGTAGCAGCATGATTGAGCAATCTAGTGAACTGAAAAAAGAGAACGGTATGAGTGTAATAGCGAAACTTAAGACCATGAATATACAGCTAATCGTTATGATTGCGGCTATCGTGTTTATTATGTTGTTCTTTAGTGTGATGACGGAATGGAGTTATCTGACCCCACGTAATATATCTAACCTTTTTAGACAAACAGCCATTACAGGCATCCTTGCCATTGGTATGGTGTTCGTTATTATCAGTGGTGAAATCGACCTTTCTGTTGGCTCCATGATGGGGTTGTTGGGCGGCGTTGCCGCTATTCTAGATGTCTGGTTTGGACTGCCGTTACCGATCACCATTGTGATTACGCTTGTTGCCGGATTTGCATTGGGTATGTGGAATGGTTGGTGGGTTGCTTATCGAAAAGTGCCTTCGTTCATCGTTACTTTAGCTGGGATGCTAGCGTTCCGAGGTATTTTAATTGGTATTACCGATGGTACAACCGTCGCACCAACCTCTGATGCCATGTCTATTATCGGTCAGAGCTATCTACCGAATATGGTTAGTTTAATCATTGGTATTGGCTGTTTATCGGCGTATTTTGCCTGGCAAAAAAAGCACAACGGAATGCGCAAGAAGTACAACCTAGCGGTTGCGAGTACTCAATCTACGGTAACAAAAAGTGCGTTAATTGGTATTGCAGTGCTTACGATTATTTTCTTATTGAATGATTACCGTGGTGTTCCAACACCAGTATTAATGCTGACCTTTTTCTTAATTGTGGGGACTTTCATCGCGACGAAATCTCGGTTCGGTCGTCGTATCTATGCGATTGGCGGCAATATTGATGCGAGTCGTTTATCCGGTATCAACGTAGAGAAAACGAAATTATCTGTATACGCAATGAATGGTCTTCTGGTTGCGGTTGCTGCCTTGATCTTGAGTTCTCGATTGGGCGCTGGTTCGCCATCTGCTGGGAACATTGCTGAATTAGATGCGATTGCCGCTTGCGTTATCGGTGGTACTAGCATGGCGGGTGGTGTCGGTACGGTTATTGGTGCGGTTATTGGTGCTTTTATTATGGCATCACTTGATAACGGTATGAGTATGATGGATGTTCCGACTTTTTGGCAATATATCGTTAAAGGCGGAATCTTATTACTTGCGGTTTGGATGGATAGTGCCACCAAGCAAAAACGTTAATAATCTATAATGAAAGAGTGAACGACCCTTAACTCTTTTTACCGCCTCTCCACTCAATTTCTTTTCTTTGGGTGGGTAGGCGGTTTATTCCATACGATATTCTTGTATTAATAGGTTCTTTCCTACCGACTCTTTCTTTTTCCCAAAAATAAAGGCCAATGTGATTAGCATTTGGCCTTCTATTGAATAATATTAACTTAATTTAGAGTGGAACGTATTTCTTTTATTCTGCTGTTATTGCATTATCCCGAAATTCTTTTGGCGTCTTCTCTAGGTTCTTTTTAAATACGGTATACATGTATTGTAAAGATGGGTAACCAGATAGCTCTGAGATCTCTAGTATCGGGAGAGTGGTCTCCGCCAATAAGTTGCAGGCCCTCTTTAGTTTTGAATTATGAATCTCTTGATGAATGGAGTGGCCTCGCTCTTCTCTAAACCTCGCTTCCATATTAGAGCGTGAAATACCCACACAACCGAGTACCTGATCAACCTTAATACCTTTGCAGGCATTGTGACGAATATAATGCATAGCCTGAATGACATATGGGTCTTTTAGTGCTTGAAAGTCAGTGCTTTGTCTTTCGAATACCTTGGTCGGTGGAATCAAAACCCGAGCATGTTTAAGAACTTGATTGACGGGTTTTTCTTTATCTTTTGCCAATAACAGTTTATGCAGTATCTTCGCTGAACGATAGCCCATCTCTTTGCAACCTTGACCGACGGAGCTTAGGGATACTCTTGTTAAATAGCGGGCTAACTCTTCATTGTCTATGCCAATCACGGAGACTTTATCCGGGACCATAATGTTCAATTGTTCGCATACTTGTAATAGATGACGAGCGCGAGAATCGGTAACGGCAATAATACCCGTTGGGGTAGGTAACCTCTGTAACCAATCTGCGAGGCGATTCATATCGTATTGCCAAGTCTCTGGTGAGGTTTCATTTCCGCGATAGATTGATCCGCTATAACCTTCTCTTTCTACGATCTTTTTAAACGATAATTCACGCTCTTGTGCCCACCGTTTTCCTGAATTTGTGGGAATTCCGTATAAAGCAAAATTCTCTAATCCTTTTTCACGCAGGTGCTGAAACGCCAGCTCTACAAGCGCATTGTTGTCGGTAGCCACATAAGGGATATTGGGATATTGGGATGGTTCAGTATAGGAGCCGCCTACGCCAACAACTGGAATATCGGTGCCTTTGAGTCTGTCCACTACATCAGGATTATCAAAATCTGCAATAATTCCGTCGCCTCTCCATGCTTCAAAGTTATCGAGATGGGTGACGAAATCCTCTTCAAGAAAGATGTCCCATTCGCACTGTGAAGCTTGCAGGTATTCTCCAATGCCTTCAATGACCTGACGATCGTAAACTTTATTGGCATTAAAAAGCAGTGTAATTCTAAAGCGCTTATCCATAAGTTATCTTTACCGTTATTGAAAACGATGATGAGTGTAACAAGCAAATTCTCATTAGCGTGTGATCTACAACTCACTCGTTAAATCAGAGAACATAACTAATAAAAAACGTAATTGAGGGAACCTCGCTTCAAGAACATGATGAGTGTAGGAAAAACGTTATTTTAAACAAAAATCTACGCGAATAATCACAACGGTGAAGACGGCTATATCGAGTGAACGTAAACAGAGGCAGAACATATGTATATTGGAATTGATTTGGGTACATCTGGAGTTAAAGTTATTCTCCTTGACGACAATGACGTCATTATTGCATCACAAACAGAGGCGTTGACCGTTTCTCGGCCTAAAGATCTATGGTCGGAACAAAATGCTCAGGATTGGTGGGATGCAACCAATACTGCCATGTTAAAGCTGCAGAAGCAGACGGATCTTACTAAAGTCAAAGCCATTGGGTTATCAGGGCAAATGCACGGTGCGACCTTGCTTGATAAAGAAGGTGAGTTGTTAAGGCCTGCCATTTTATGGAATGATGGTCGTTGTTTTGAGGAGTGTTTACAGCTTGAAACATTGGTGCCAAATAGTCGCGACATTACCGGAAATATTATGATGCCAGGGTTCACTGCACCTAAATTGAAATGGGTAGCAAATTACGAGCCCGAAATATTTAGCAAGATAGATAAAGTGTTGTTACCTAAAGATTATCTACGTTACAAGATGTCTGGTGACTTCGCTTCAGATATGTCGGATTCGGCGGGCACAATGTGGCTAGACGTTGCTCATCGTGATTGGTGCGATGCGTTACTTGAGGCGACCGGTCTTACTAGAGAGCATATGCCCACATTGTATGAAGGTTGCGAAGTGACGGGTATGTTGTTAAACGAGTTGGCACAGCGTTGGAATATGCCTTGCGTTCCTATTGTAGCAGGTGCAGGAGACAATGCGGCAGGTGCTGTTGGCGTAGGGATTATTGAACCGGGTCAAGCGATGTTGTCGTTAGGGACATCCGGTGTCTATTTTGCTGTTAGCGATGGATTTTTATCTAACCCTGAATCCGCATTACACAGTTTCTGCCATGCATTGCCTAATACCTGGCATTCTATGTCGGTCACTTTAAGTGCCGCTTCGTGTTTAGATTGGGTTGCGAAACTAACAGGACAAGCGGACGTTGGCGTCATGTTAGAAGACGTGCAAGCTAATGCGGACGTAGGCTCTAAGGTTATTTTCTTACCTTATTTATCTGGTGAACGAACGCCTCATAATGATCCAAATGCCAAAGGAGTATTCTTCGGAATGACGCATTCAACCACTAAATCAGAGCTTGCACTTGCTGTTCTGGAAGGGGTTGGGTTTGCCTTCAAAGATGGGTTGGATGCACTTCATGCAACCGATTTGATACCGGAAGAAATTTCTCTTATTGGTGGTGGTGCGAGAAGTGCTTATTGGCGTCAAATGCTTGCAGATATTTTTGGGATGAGATTGGTTTATCGTTCTGGTGGTGAAGTAGGGCCTGCGCTTGGTGCGGCGCGTTTAGCGCGTTTAGGCACTGCAAAGAACGTCAACATAGCCGATGTTTGCCCTGTGCCAGAGCTGGTACAAGTCCACGAACCGGATTTAGAAAAACATAATCTTTATGAGAAAAGGCGAGAAACGTATAAAGAACTATATCAGCAATTGAAAACGCTTTTTTAAGGTTGTATTTCAGAATGTTCTGTTTTTCAGTCCATGAGAGAGGGAACATATATCGACTAAATGCCATTATGGGTGGTGTTTTAAATGCTATTCAACTACATGAAATTGAAGAACTTATCAGAAGAGTATTTTTTAAAATAAATGTTTAAAAACATGAATGGCATCGAAGTAACGAAATAAAAAATAAAGCATTATGTCGACGCCTTAAATATTTAAATAACAACAAAAGGTAATTGCGCTAAGGCGCAGATTGGCAAAGCGGACCATTCGTTATCGGGGGGCGATTATTGATGGTAACGCTTTGCTTTTTTTTATCCTTAGAAACAAAAAACGCTCAGGTTTATCTGGCATTTATCAGATAAACCTGAGCGTTTTCAAATAAGTGATATCGTTATAGAACGGTGATGACATCTGTTGTTGCAAGGCGTGCTTTAGGCTGACTGTGATTATAGTCTTCAACATCTTTGTGATAGCCCATCGCCAGAGCGACATCTACTACAAAGCCATCCAGTTCGTCTTTAAATATTTCACCAATAAGTTGCGCATCAACCCCTTCCATCGGTGTAGAGTCGATACCTAAACGAGCAAGAGTGTGCAAAGTATTACCTAAAGCAATATATGTCTGCGCTTTGGTCCAATGACCGTTAAAGCCTGCTTCATCTGTGTTCATTTCTGCAAATGTGAAACCACCGTTTAGCATGTTGTCATACATTTCTGCAGGTAGGTGACCAGAGCTCACTTCTATATCCACTACTTTACGGTACTGGTCTTTTGTAAAACGAGGGTTGTAGGCGAACAATACGGTGTGTGACGCTTCTTTAGCGTGTGGTTGATTGAATTGGAAGTTGTTTTCAAATGAATCATGGAAACGTTGCTTAGCATTGTCACTTTCAATAACAATAAACTTCCAAGGTTGAGCGTTTATCGAAGAAGCAGACAAACGAATCGCCTCTTTTATAACGGTCATATCGTCAGATGAAATGCGCTTTGCTTCATCGTATTTTTTAGCCGTGTAACGGCTGTTGAGATCAGTAATAATTTGGTGAGTCATGTTCGGCTTCTCGTTAAGCAATTTGATGGGTGCATCGTAATGAGTTCAGCCATAGAAAAACAGTGCTCATCTTTCCAATCATTATGGGCATAATTACCCATAATGATGTTTAGCGTTTATATATGACGTTCTTTTGTTCAATTATGCTGGTTGACGTGTCGCGCAGATGACGATTTCACGAATACATACACCTTGTGGCTGTTGATAAGCGTATTCAACAGAACGAGCGATATCGTCAGCTTGAAGTGCGCCCCCCATAGACTCTTTCCAGTCTTGGTATCCATCAATGATGTCAGTCGATGAAGTATGAGAAAGCAATTCAGTTTCTACTGCGCCTGGAGCGATAGTCGTCACACGAACATTTGAGTTCGATACTTCTTCACGAACATTTTCTGAAATGGCGTGAACCGCGAATTTTGTTCCGCAATACGCGGCATGGTTGGGAAATGTTTTGCGACCAGCAATGGAACTGATATTGATGATTGTCCCACTTTGACGGGCTTTCATTGGTGCGAGAACCGCTTGCATGCCATTCATTAGGCCGATGACGTTGACGTCAAACATGGTTTTCCATTCTGCCGGGTCTTGCACATCTAATTCGCTCAATAGCATTACGCCTGCATTGTTAACAATACAATCTGTTGGACCATATATCGCTTCCGCTTTTGCTATAGCAGCTTCGAAAGAGGCTTTATCGGTCACATCTACTTTTGCACATAATGCATTAGGTAACCCAAGGGCTTCTAGACGGTCAATACGGCGTGCGATCAGTAATAACGGGTGGCCTGAGTTGCTTAAACGACGAGCAATTGCTTCACCAATACCAGAACTTGCACCTGTAATAACGACTAATTTTTTCATGATTTGCTCCAAGGCAATGAGTTAATAGACATTGAGAAACAACAAGTTCCTCGTTGTGATGGGCTTATATTAGGCCATTTGGTACTGTTGATATATAGGGCGTAGGTTTAAAGACTGTTGCATGTGTGCAACAATTTTTTGTCGGTTAGGCAAAGAACGATGATGGCGTTTTAGTGATGATCGTGTTCAAACTTTGTTAACACAAAATCAATTAAGGCCCTAAGTCTTTTGGGTTGATATTTGTCTTTATGGAAAATGGCAGAAAAAGGCGAATTTGGAACCTTCCAATTGGGGAATATCTCGACTAATTCACCGGACTCAATGGAATGCTTACAATACATTTCAGGCACTCGAATAATCCCGTTATTGTGTAGTGCGCCTGTTATCAACACTTTGCCATTTTTGCACAACAAATTGCCGTCGATAGTGACCTCATAGTGTTGGGTTGAATCATCTAACGATAGAAAACGCCATTTTTTCACTGAACCCGTTAAACATTTATGCTGGTTAAGATCTTTGGGGTGCAAAGGTAAGCCATGATTTTGTACATATTTAGGACTGGCTAAAGTTACCATATTGATATTCATGAGCTTTCTTGCTACGAACCCTGCATTTTCTAATTGTCCCATACGAAAAGCGATATCAAATTGGTCTTCGATTAAGTCAATTCGATGGCTACTAAAATCAAGATGTATATTGATCTCAGGATACAACGCCATGAATTCACTAATGTAGGGTGCAATGATTTCTTCACCAATGTATCCGCCAACGCAGTTAACTCGGATCAGCCCTCGTACATCATTGGTATCATCAACCGCAGCAATCAGCGCCTGGTCAATTTCATTCAGTGCTCCTTCACATTGTGCGAAAAAGGCTTCACCAGCCTGAGTTAAGCGCAGGGTTCTGGTCGTTCTAGTCAGTAAGCTCACGCCAATTTTAGCTTCTAGTGCGCTAATTTGTCGTGATACATGTGATCGAGAGACTTGCAGTGCTTCTGCAGCCTTAGTGAAATTACCTAATTGAGCAATGAGCACGAAAGATCGAATATCTGAAAGATTCACGTTATTAAGCATAAGGAAGATAACCTTGAAGAGTATTGTTGCCATGAGGAAATAGTTTTTCAGTATTGGCGCTATATATCAACAGAAAGTCTCTGGCGAGAGGAAATATTGAGAGTTAAAAGTGTCTTGTTAAAGAGAAGGTAGCCTGACAGTCGACATTGAAGCACAAAAAAATCACGCCTCAATGTCGAACCTCTTTGCCCATTGATGTCGCTACCATGGCAACCATATCAAGGGTCAGTTAATTTTACAGATGGGTATTAATTATACACAACCCGGCAATTGAACCTGTATCTCGCCATTTACGGATCGAACTGGGTAGGTTTCAAGTTGATATTCGGGCGCTTCTAGGCATTCTCCGGTTACTAGGTGAAAATGTTGTTTATACAATGGCGATGCGACATAAGGTTGGCCTTCAATCGAGCCAATAATGCCTCGGGATAAAATAGATGCTTTGCCAATTGGGTCATAGTTGGCTATTGCGTAAAGCTTATTGGTACGTTTGCAATTAAAAATTGCGACGTGTTTATCGTCTACTAGTGCGCAGCTACCAACATTTGGCGGGAGATCTTGTTCTTTGCAAATAGATTTCCAGTTACTCATATCTCAATTCCTTACATTTTGGATTCTTTCTTAGCATGATGGTTGTTATTCCACTTCCACTATCTCTATTTTTTGTTCAACGACAGGTTTTGGGAATCGCTGCGCACGTAAAGAAACAAATTGAAGGTTCTCGTCTCGTTGATCACTATTAATAAAATGGCTGAATCGTTTAAGTTTTTGTGGCGATGCTAAGGTGGTTTTCCATTCACACTGGTAGTTTGCAACGCTATAGGCCATCTCTTTTTCAAGCTCATCACACACACCGATTTTGTCTTCGATAACCACTTGTTTGAGGTAGCCGATACCACCTTCAAGGTTTTCTAACCAAACGGATGTGCGTTGCAGACGGTCGGCTGTACGGATATAGAACATCAATACTCGGTCGATATATTTAATTAGTGTACTGTCGTCGAGGTCTGTTGCGAACAAGTCTGCATGGCGTGGACGCATGCCGCCATTACCACATACATAAAGGTTCCAACCATTCTCTGTCGCAATAATACCGATATCTTTTGATTGAGCTTCTGCACACTCTCGAGTACAACCAGAAACCCCAAACTTGATTTTGTGTGGTGCGCGCAATCCCTTGTAGCGGTTTTCTAAGTCAATAGCGAAGCCAACGCTATCTTTGACTCCGTAACGACACCACGTGTTGCCAACGCAAGATTTAACCGTTCGAAGAGACTTTCCATAGGCGTGTCCAGTTTCAAATCCAGCATCAACCAGTTTCGTCCATATGGCAGGTAGGTCGTTCAATTGTGCACCAAATAAGTCGATACGTTGACCTCCGGTCACTTTTGTATACAGGTCAAACTCTTTGGCAACTTCGCCAATTACTATTAACCCATCCGGTGTGATTTCTCCGCCAGCGATACGAGGCACAACAGAATACGTGCCATCTTTCTGCATGTTACCGAGGTAAATATCGTTCGTGTCTTGGAGCTCCATGTGACGATTTTCAAGTACATAGTCGTTCCAAAAAGAGGCAAGGATTGAACCGACTGTTGGTTTGCAGATAGCACAACCTAAACCACCACCATGGCTTTCAAGTAGTGCGTCAAATGTTTTTATTTTGTTAATTCGAACAATATCGCTTAATTCCTGACGAGAGTAGGCGAAGTGTTCACAAAGGTTGTTGTTTACGACCACACCCAATTGAGCCAATTCACTATCTAAGACCTGCTTAGCCAGTGTCGCACAACCCCCACAACCCGTTGATGCATTGGTGCTTTCTTTAAGCTGGGCCATGGTCACGCAACCAGAAGACACCGCTGCTTTGATATCGCCTTTGGTGACATCAAAGCAGGAACAAATAACCGCGGTATCCGGTAATGCATTGATACCCATAGCCGGTGACCCATCATCAATAACATTAGGTAAAATCAACACAGAAGGATTTGAAGGTAATGACATGTCGTTTTGTTTTATTTGTAATAGAGTGCCATAGGCATTGGCGTCTCCCACTAATACGGCCCCAACGATTTTTGTCCCATCTTCTGAAATGATTAGGCGTTTATACACTTGCTCTATTTCGTCGTTATAAGTAAAAGATTGTGCACCTTCTGTCTTACCGTGTACGTCACCGATACTAGCCACATCAACACCAAGCAATTTCAACTTGGTGCTCATATCTGCCCCAAGAAACGGAGAAGTTTGGCCACCTTCTGCCAATAAATGATTCGCGGCGACTTTGGCCATTTGGTAACCCGGGGCGACCAGACCAAAAATTTGATTTTGCCAAAGTGCACATTCACCAATGGCGTAGACATCTTCTAAGTTAGTTTGGCAAAAATTGTTGATCGTGATTCCACCACGTTCTCCTATGTCTATGTCAGCGCTTCTTGCGAGCTCATCTTGTGGGCGAATACCCGCGGAGAAAACAATCATGTCGGTTTCTACATGCGTACCATCGACGAAATTCATACGATAACGAGCCGTTTCACCGTCGACAATCTCAGTGGTTGCTTTCTCAGTATGAACAATGACACCCATATCTTCGATCTTGCGGCGAAGTAGCGCACCGCCGCCATCGTCAAGTTGCATGGCCATCAACCTTGGGGCAAATTCGACAACGTGTGTTTCTAGTCCGAGATTTTTAATCGCATTGGCCGCTTCAAGACCAAGTAGGCCACCACCAATAACCACACCAATTTTACTCTGCTTGCTTGATAGCTCTATAGCATCGAGGTCTTCAATAGTTCGGTATACAAAGCAGTGCTCTTGGTCATTACCCGGAATAGGCGGTACAAAAGGGTAAGAGCCTGTTGCTAAGACAAGTTTGTCGTAAGCTTCAATGCGACCACTGGCAGTAATAACCTGTTTATCAACGGTATTCAGTTTGGTCACTTTTTCATTGACGACATAGCTGACACCGTTTTCTTGGTAATAAGACTCGTCTGTCATCGCAAGATCTTGTGCTGTTTTACCCGTTAGATAGGAAGTCAGTTGTACTCGATCGTATGCAAGGCGAGACTCCTGGGAAAAAGTGATGATCTCAACGTCTCTTCGCTCAGATTGAATGAGGGTATCGATAAATTTGTGGCCAACCATTCCGTTGCCTACAACGATAATTCTTTGCTTGCTCATAATTACATTCCTGATTCAAAAATTACTAAATACTTACCGTTATTGCGATGTTGTAAACTACGCGGATAGTTTTAAATTTTCTTCAGAGTTATCTTCATCAATAACCCGTTCTGTTCGCTGTTCTAGCCATTGTATTTGCTGGCTTATAGAGACCACTTTCCCGATGATAATCAAGGCCGGTGATTGGATTTGATTGTTCTGCATCATTTGCTCAAGCTCACCAAGTTCGCCAGTAAAGACTCGCTGCTTAGGAGTGCAACCATTCTCAATAAAGGCCGCAGGGGTATTGCTTGGTAACCCTCCTTCAATCAGCCGGTTGCTTATCAGTCTGGATTTGCTTAAGCCCATATAAATAACGAGTGTTTGATTGAGTTTTGCTAATGCAGACCAATTTAAATCAAGTTGCTTGTCGGCATGGGCGGTAATGAATGTACAACCTTGTGCTAATCCACGGTGAGTTAAGGGGATGTTTGCGTAAGTAGCACATCCTGAGGCGGCGGTAATACCGGGTATCACGTTGACTTGGATACCTTTTTGAGTAAGTAGTAGCATCTCTTCGCCACCTCTGCCGAAGATAAATGAGTCGCCACCTTTAATGCGACATATGTTTTTACCTTGTAAAGCGTGCTCGACTAAAAGCTGGTTTATGTCGTTTTGAGTTGCGCTGTGCAGACCTTTCGCTTTTCCGACATAAAGGGTTTCAGCATGCTGAGGAAATGTTGCCCGAATAGCTTCGCTGACGAGATTGTCGAAAATGATCAGCTCCGCTTGCTCAATCGCTCGTGCGGCTTTTACCGTCAACAAATCAGGGTCGCCTGGGCCAGCTCCAACGAGTGTTACCGTGCCTATTTTTGAGCAATGTCTATTCATTATCCTGACTCCCACATTAAATTCATACATAACTTAGAACCTTGTGAATAGCCCACTGCAATATGGGTGCCCGAATGATGCGGAATTGTTAATAAATATTTTTAATTCATATTAAACAAATAGTTATTAACAATTAGTTCAGTTGTCATGTCTGATTTGATAGACGTGTTATCTGTTTTTTTTCTATGAATTGATTCGTTATGGTGCAAAAGGCTGTGTAGTAGTGCAAAAGATACTGAAAAGTGTATTGCTATTACAAAAATAGGACTACTACTTTAGAGGTATTGTTTGGTATAACTTATTAATAATATAGAATAAAAAATTTAAAATAACGCGATATGTGTAGTTGGTTCGTATGTTGCTACGTAATGACTAATAGTAAGTAATTTTATTAAGGTTAGGGGCGATGATGACTCAGGTTAATGACGGTTGGATTAAATCTACTTGTGCGTATTGTGGGGTCGGTTGTGGTATCGAAGCTCGACCAAAATTATCTGGGGAATTGGAAGTTCGCGGAGATAAAGCTCACCCCGCTAACTTCGGGAAACTCTGCACAAAAGGTATCGCACTTGGAGACACGGTAATACAAGATGGTCGCTTACTAACTCCGATTGATAATAGTGTTGAAGGTGGAAAGTCATTGGATTGGGATACGGCTACATCTCTGGTAGCGGCTAAATTTGCACAGGCAATTGAAACGTATGGCCCGGATTCTGTCGCTTTCTATGTATCAGGACAATTACTTACTGAAGATTATTACGTTGCCAATAAGCTTGTAAAAGGATTTATGGGGACAGGGAATATAGATAGTAACTCACGTCTTTGTATGGCCTCTTCAGTAGTGGGTCACAAACGAGCATTTGGATCGGATACTGTACCTGTCTGTTATGACGATCTCGAAAAATCAGAACTTGTAGTGATTGTTGGATCAAATTTATCGTGGTGTCATCCGGTTTTATTTCAACGTTTGAGAGTAGCAAAACAGAACAACCCATCGCTAAAAATTGTTGTGGTCGATCCGCGAAAAACGGACACATGTTCGATTTCGGATGCACATTTGGCGGTTAAATCAGGCTCAGATGTCGCTCTTTTTAATGGTCTACTCCGTTTTTTATCCGAACATGATCACCTCGATTCTGCCTTTATTAATACTCACACTAACGGTTTTTTTCAAGCACTTGAGTTGGCTAAATTAGAGACAAATATCGAACGGACTACCGGTTTAACACGAGAGGAATTAGACTCTTTTTATCGGCAGTTTGCGCTCTCTAAAAAAGTCGTCACTGTCTATTCCCAAGGCGTAAATCAATCGAGTTTTGGCTCAGATAAGGTAAACAGTATTATTAATTGTCACCTTGCTACCGGTAAAATAGGTAAAGTAGGTAGTGGTCCTTTCTCAGTGACTGGGCAGCCGAATGCTATGGGGGGTAGGGAAGTAGGGGCGTTAGCCAATACTCTCGCCGCACATATGGAGTTTGAGAATCCAGAACATCTCGCTACGGTAAAACAGTTCTGGCAAACCGACGCGTTAGCAACCACACCGGGACTAAAAGCAGTGGATATGTTTGACGCGATGGCAGAAGGAAAAATTAAGGCCGTATGGATAATGGCAACCAATCCTGTTGTTAGCCTACCCGATAGTGAAAAAATCAAACTAGCATTAGAAACCTGCCCGTTTGTCGTCGTCTCCGACTGTATTGCCGACACGGAAACCACAAGGCTTGCCGATCTGGTTTTACCCGCCCAAGGTTGGAGTGAAAAATCGGGGACAGTCACCAATTCGGAACGACGGATATCTCGTCAACGTCGACTATTGCCAAGCCCTGGTATGGCAAAACCAGATTGGTGGATAATAAGCCAAGTAGGGCAGAAAATGGGCTTTCAAGAGGCGTTCAATTATCGCCATGAGGGAGAAGTGTTTCGTGAACATGCTCAGCTAACTACGCAGGGAAATAGAGCTGGTCAGCGAGATCTTGACCTGATTGGACTAACCCAATTGGATGATGAAGGCTATAGCCGTCTTGCACCACAACAATGGCCAGTAAAAACGCTTCAGACAGAGATTGTTGACCAACGTTTTTTTTCCAATGCTCAGTTTTTTACCGCTGATAAACGTGCGAGGTTCATTCCGGTTCAACATGCTTTCCCAAAAAGTAGTACCAGTAGAGCATTTCCATTGCTGTTGAACAGTGGACGTTCGAGAGATCAATGGCATACGATGACTCGAACAGGTCTATCCGCGCGATTGTCCGAGTATCGACCAGAACCCTATGTGTTGGTTCATCCAACTACCGCGGCGGAATTTCGTGTCAAAAATGGACAGTTAGCTAAGGTATCTAACTCCGTAGGAGAGTGCCAGGTTAAGGTTGAAGTTACGGACGATATGGCGTTACAACATCTTTTCATTCCCATTCATTGGAATAGCATTACCGCAAAAAATAGCAAACCGTGCGACCTCATCTCACCTCATACTGATTCTTTTTCAGGCCAACCTGAATTCAAACATACACCCGTTACGATTTGCGGTTGCGAATACCAAAGCGGAGCGGTATTCGCTTCAAAGCAGCCAACCGACTTTAATGAACTTGATTATTGGTCGAGGCAAAAAATTGAAGGGGGATACCTGTACAGAATAGAGTCTTCACTTTCTGTTTATGAGCTCTCCCAGTGTTTAAAAGAAAAATTAATTGATGTCGGTGGGAGAACGCTAAGCGTTGAGACGGGCATTGTTGGTACACAACATAAATTTGCTACTACTAGCCAATATGGGTTATCCCAATTGGTCCTGATTCAAGCGGATATAAAAGAGTGGCACATAAACAATCTAGTATCGGATTTTAACAACCCATTCGATACAGAAGCTGAATTAGCTTTTCTAGGGAAAAAGAGTGCGTAAAGGCATTTCCCTCAAGGACATACACCGCAGACCATACCTTTTTCTTAAGGACATACACCGCAGAAAACCTACACGTTTATCATATGTACAAACATGTAGCAGCATTAATTTGAGTTTGTTTTAGCTGGCTAACAGCACGTATTGTCGTTATTTGTTAAAACAAGTAAAAATGAAGGTTTTTTGGACGAGTTAGGTTACATAGGAATTAAGCGTTGTGGTAGTGGTGTGATTAGCGCGCTGTATCAATTGATATCTAGTTGTAAAGCGCATGTGCGTTTTCGTTTGTTCAGGTGATTATGTTTTCTAAGACCTGAATAACTTCCAACCAATGTGACTCGTTTATTTTCAATACTGGTACAAGCTCTCAACCAATTAGTCTGGGTTAGATTAAGTCGTTTAAGTATCGGGGGTAGTGTTGCGGAAATCGTTGCTTTATCTTCTCTAAGCTGTCTTGCACTCCAATCGACTAACTCTATATAATCTATAAGTCTAAACGGGATACCTTTGAGCATTTCGTTGTTTGGGTTGCCTATGAAAACAGATAACCCCAGAGCCTTTTCCTGTTGATTATTTAATGCCTCTAACCTCGTCTTAATGGATGTGTATTCGGACGTTTCTAGCGTCTTATTTACTCCTGCTCTGATTGGGTTTAGGTCAACATAAGCCATAGCCGCAATAAGAGCTTGCTCATCCATTAGAGCTTGACTCTTAAATCGACTTTCCCAAAAGTGACCTTTGCAATGGTCTTCTTCATTGGCTCTACAGGCGATATCAAAATTTAGCTCTTTCATGAACCAACTCAAATTGCATAACCTAGTACGCCAAGTTCCTATGATATTTTCACAGATCTCGCTCTCTGCTTTACTTAACAGCTGATTTTGCTGCCATTTCAATATCAATGGTGGGAGTTTGTGTTCTTTGGACCAACGTTCTACCACTTTATGCATAGTAAGAGTTTTGGCTTCATTTTCGTCTACATGCAAAACTAGATGGTAGTGGTTGCTCATCACAGCATAAGCGCAAATATCAATACAGTATATCGATGCCAGTGTCTTGATTTTTTCTTCGATCCATCCTCTACGATGCTCATAACTTTTCCCCGATATTGAGTCTTCGCCACAAAGAAAAGAGCGCCGTACACAGCGTGATACACAATGATAATATTGAGTTGATTCTAAGCAAACGAGTTGATTTCTGGCCGTGGTCATAATTAACTCCAGATATAATAAATTACAATTGAAGTTAAACATTATGCGAATTAAAGATACTATTCAGGTGTTTGGTACATTAATGCCACAGATAGATCAAAGCATCATTCTTTAATAGTTCTTGTGGTGTATGTCCTTGATGAAAATTAACCCGATATCTTATCCAAAGTTGTTGTGCAGCTATCACAAAATATATCCATAAAGTCTTTTACTTCGGGCATGGTTTCAATAAGTTGCTCTATACGAGGGTCAAGGCCTTCTTTTACGTGTAAAAATTCGTCATTATGAAATCTAAGTTCATTCATGGTTTTAATGTAGGCAGAGAGGATATCGGCGGCTTTAACAATCGCCTTGTATTCAACATCTACATTTTTTTGGATAAGAAGATCAGAGAATTCGTCACGTAGGTCTTCGGGTAAGGTTTCTAGGCATTCTTGTTCTGCAATATCTTCGAGCTTTTTGAAAGCAGCAGTAAATTCCGGATTATGGTATTTGGTTTTGGAGTTGATGTCCTGAAGTTTTGTTTCTGAAATTTCATGATAAATAGCGACCACCGCCGCTTTCTCTGGACTTAAGTTTCCTCCATAACGTTTGTTTTTGATGACGACCAACAAATGGGCAATAACCGATACTTGATGGCAATGTTCAGAGACGTTTTCTTCCTGAAAACAGTGCATTAATGCCCAGCGTTTTATTAAAGGCATACGAGTTACCCATGCCATGAATGTACTTTGCTGTGGTTTCATTGATGATTCCCTTAACCGTTACAGAATTAGTGTGTGTTCCATTCTAATATTTGTATCAATGTTTATCCTAATCAGGTGTGTGTCCTGTTCCAAAGATATCTCGTTTAATTGAGTTAAAACGAAAAAGGCTCCCAATAAGGAGCCTTCAATCATAAATATTTTTATTGGCTATAGGTAGTTAAAAATCGTTCAAATCGACCAATGGCTATTTCTAAGTCTTCGACGTGCGGTAAGGTGACGATTCTAAAGTGATCCGGCTTAGGCCAGTTAAAGCCAGTGCCTTGTACCAAGAGTACTTTTTCTTGGACCAAGAAATCGAGAACCATTTTTTGGTCATCTTTAATGTTGTACATTTTGGTATCAATTTTAGGGAACAGATACATTGCGCCCTTTGGTTTGACACAGGTGATTCCCGGTATTTGAGTAATAAGATCGAAGGCTTTATCTCTTTGCTCTAGTAAACGTCCACCGGGTAGTATTAATTCATTAATACTCTGGTAACCACCTAACGCTGTCTGGATGGCGTGCTGCATTGGCACGTTGGCACACAGACGCATAGATGCGAGCATGTCTAGACCATCAATATAGCTTTTAGCGAGATGTTTTGGACCGGTTAAGAACATCCAGCCACTACGGAATCCGCATACGCGATAGGCTTTAGATAAGCCGTTGAAGGTCACCATTAAAACATCATCGGCTAGGCTCGCCATGGTGGTATGTGTAGCTCCATCGTAAAGGACTTTATCGTAGATCTCGTCAGCAAAGATGATCAGATTGTTTTGACGAGCGATTTCTATCACTTCGAGTAAAAAATCTCGGCTATAGACAGCACCCGTTGGGTTATTTGGGTTAATAAGAACAATTCCGCGTGTCTTTTTGTTGATTTTCTTTTTGATATCATCAAGATCAGGGTACCAATCAGATTCTTCATCGCATATGTAGTGAACCGGTGTTCCGCCTGAAAGCGATACACCTGCTGTCCACAATGGGTAATCTGGAGCGGGTACTAAAAGCTCATCACCGTTATTCAGTAACGCCTGCAAAGACATAACGATAAGTTCTGAAACACCGTTGCCAATATAGACATCTTCTACGTCTAAGCTGTGAATACCGCGGCGTTGATAATGTTGCACTACGGCTTTACGAGCGGAGTAGATACCTTTCGAATCGGTGTAACCTTGGGAAGTCGGTAAGTTGCGAATCACATCAACAAGAATTTCGTCGGGGGCATCAAATCCAAACGGGGCGGGATTTCCAATATTAAGCTTTAGAATATTATGACCTTCTTCTTCCATGCGTTTAGCATGTTTGAGCACTGGTCCTCTAATGTCGTAGCAGACATTATCGAGTTTTGATGACATCCCGATATTATACATGGTTCTATTCCCTTTAATTCTTATTTTACTTTATCAAATTACACCACTTTGTCGTTCCATAGTATAAAAATCTGTTATGAATTAACAGGATGTTACTCCTTTTGGGCTATATTCCTTTACGACTCACTCAAAAGTGAGGATCTAACTTGATTTGGAGCTAGTCAGCAAATAGAGTGCGGTGCATAATATTAGATATTGCTATGAAACACTTAGAGGTAGATTTGTCTCATTTTAGTCAAGCCATCGATGAACTTGTTAATCAGGTCGCCAACGCTAAAGAGCAAGACATAAGAATTGCTCAACCTTTGACGTGCGCACCAAGTGCAGCATGTATTGATTGGCTTGAGGTTCAGCCTCATTTTCCTAAATTTTACTGGCAGTCACGCGATACCCGTGAAGAGGTTGTTGCACTAGGAAAAGTGCACACTTTTTCTGAGCCTGCACCAGCCTATACAATTTTGGGCGAGAATCAGCGTATCTGGGGTGGAAAGTCTTTTGACAACCTACCAGAAAAAGACGGTAGCGGTCTTTCGGCGTATTTCTTTCTCCCACAAATTGAACTGGTTAGATTTGATGACAACTGGTCGCTTTGCGTGAATTTAGCGGATGATAAAGATGCGATTATCGCTGCGTTAACGATGTTATCTGCTGAGGTAACGCCATTATTACCTATCTCGTCACAAATCCAATCTATCGTTCATGTTCCTTGCGAGCAAAAATGGCGTTGTCAGATCGAAGACGTTTTAGAAAGGATTGAGCGGAACCAATTTAAAAAAGTTGTTTTAGCGAGAAAAAGCCTTATTAAACTCGATAGGTTTATTTCTGCAGCGCAGCTACTAAAATCAAGTTGGGCACAGAATAAAAACAGTTTTCATTTCTTATTCGCATTAAATGACAAGCAAGCTTTTATCGGCTCCACTCCTGAAAGGCTATATAGCCGCAACGGACAGGAGCTAGAAACGGAAGCATTAGCAGGGACTATTGGACGTGGCGACAATGCTCAACAAGATCTGGAGTTTGCTAACTGGCTGACGCATGACAAGAAAAACATTGTAGAAAACCAATATGTTGTGGATGATATTGTGGATAGGTTAACACCATTCACGGATGATATAGAGTTGCAAAATAATGCAAAGTTGATACGCCTTAGAAAGGTGCAGCACTTAAAACGTGAGATCCATGCCCACCTTAAAAAAGGAATAAATGGTGTGCAGTTGCTCGCAGCATTACAACCAACAGCGGCCGTTGCTGGATTACCAAGGGAAGAGGCGATTAACTACATTCAAGAGAATGAACCTTTTTCTCGTGGATGGTACAGCGGCTCTATGGGGTATATCAGCCACCAAAAGGCAGAATTTTGTGTCGCGATAAGAAGTGCACTGGTCAGTGGTGATGAACTGCATCTGTTTTCTGGGGCTGGCATTGTTAAAGGTTCTCAAGCCGATGTGGAGTGGTTAGAACTCGACAAAAAAATGGCAACCTTGTTGAGTTTATTGGAAGAAAATAAACCTGTGGGAGTCGCTCTATGAGTCAAAATACGTTAAGTCGCCAAACAGATCAGGCCGTGCTTAATCGTATATGGTCTGAAGTGATGTTAGAAGAGCTGGTTAGACTAGGTGTACATCATGTTTGTATCGCCCCCGGCTCCCGTTCTACTCCGCTTACCTTAGAAGCCGATAGCAACCCAGAACTCACCATTCATACTCATTTTGACGAACGTGGTTTAGGTTTTCTTGCTTTAGGTATGGCAAAAGCAAGTCTGTCTCCTGTCGCTATCATCGTCACTTCAGGCACGGCTGTCGCGAATCTATTGCCAGCTATTGCAGAAGCTAAGCTCACGGGTGAGAAGCTGGTGGTATTAACCGCTGATCGACCACCAGAGTTGATCGATTGTGGTGCTAACCAAGCGATAAATCAGGTTGGTATCTACTCGAGTCATGTAAATGGCAGCCTTAATTTGCCAAGTCCAACTGAAAACATACCGATTACTTGGTTGCTCTCATCTGTCGATAATCTGATGCATCAGCAGAAGCGCACCGGTGGTGCAGTTCACATCAATTGCCCATTTCCAGAGCCTTTGTATTCTGATGTAGGCAAGTCTATTTACGATGACTATTTACTGAGTGTAGATGCTTGGAAAAGCAAGGATACGCCTTACACTCGACAGATTCGAAGGGATGGTCGTGATATCAATGATATGATTTCACTGCAAACGCACAAGGGCTTAGTCGTAATCGGTAATGTTGATGTTGCCGATGCAGAGAAAGCAAAGGCATTAGCTATTGCCTTAGGTTGGCCAGTATTGTGCGACCCTCAATCAGGTTTATCGAGTGAATGGCAGCATTATGATCTCTGGTTACGAACAACGAATGGTAAAACCAAGCTTGAACAATGCGATCTTATTCTGCAGTTTGGGTCTAGGTTAGTATCCAAAACGTTAAACGAATTTATTAAGAAGCAGTGTACTCATTATGCTGCTAAATATTATCTGATCGATAATGAAGAAACTCGATCAAATCCTGACCATTTACCCCAAACACATATCTGCTCTTGCATTGTCGCGTGGGTGAATGAACAGTTGTTGCTTAAGTTACCGTTAATCAGCCGTCATAAATCGTGGGCAGATGAGTTGAAGTTGTGCGCCTCACAAGCAAAAAATCTAGCGCTTGAATGTGATGAATTTTCTGAGTTGGGTGTTGCTATCGCGATTCCTAAAATAGTAGGTAAGAAAGATTTATTTATTGGTAACAGCTTAGTTGTAAGGTTGTTGGATATGGTCACCGCTCTGCTTGGAAACCGAGCCTATACTAACCGAGGTGCATCGGGTATCGATGGATTGGTAGCCACGGCGGCAGGAGTTCAGCGAATCAATAAAGAAGCGATGCTGGCGTTATTGGGCGACACCTCACTGCTTTATGACCTCAACTCACTTTCATTATTTAGCCATACAATAGAGCCAATTATTATTTTGGTGACCAATAACGATGGTGGCGCTATATTTGATCTCTTGCCGGTGCCACAGGAAAAGAAAACGGCATTATACCAAATGCCTCATGGCTATCGATTCAAATACGCAGCCAAACAGTTTGGCCTTAAATATCTCGATCCAGATAATATGAATGAGCTGATTGGTGTAGCAACGGAACACCTTGACTCAGGTAAAGGCGCATTGCTCATTGAGATGCGTACACCTTCAGGACAAGCCTCTGATGATATTAAAAATTTAATACAAAGAATCCATGCTGCACATTAGCCAATTTCAAGAGCCGAGCACCAATAGCGAGCAACCTGTTTTGGTTTTTCTGCATGGTTTACTTGGCAATGGGAGTGATTGGCAGGAGGTGATTAATCGCCTTGATCAATACCCGTGTTTGGCGGTAGACCTTCCTTGCCATGGTTATAGTTGCAATAGGCATCCTGTCAGTTTTTCTCATACTTGCCAGTTAATATTTAACACAATTTTGTCTCAAGTAGGATCAAATAGGTCCATTATCATTGTTGGTTACTCTTTAGGGGCAAGACTGGCCATGTTTGGATTAGCCAATGGCACTTTTGATGGGCTAAATATCGTTGGTTATTTTCTCGAAGGAGGTAATTTTGGACTTATTGATGAGAATGAACGGCAACAACGTCGGATTAATGATAGGCGCTGGGCAGAAAGGTTTAAGTGTGAACCAATTGAACAAGTTTTAAGCGATTGGTACCAGCAAGCGGTATTTAGTTCTCTAAATCGCGAGCAAAGAGATGAACTGATAGCGAGAAGAGCGCACAATAAAGGGAGCGCGATTGCAGAAATGTTAGTTACTACGTCCCTAGGCAATCAACCTTACCTGTTGGATAAAATAGTGCGCATTGGTAAGCCTGTTCACTACATATGTGGTGAAAAAGACATGAAGTTTTTTGAATTAGCCAAGCAAAGTAAGCTATCTTTTACTTCAATAAAAGAGGCAGGGCATAATGTTCATAAGGAACAACCTGAAGAATTTGCACAGTTAATTCGAACCAAACTTATACAGCTAGAGCAGACGCTTTAGCAAGATCAACAAAATAAATTGGACCAAAACATGGCAAGAACAATTGGAATGACAGAAGAAGAACTTTACGCACCAGTAACTTGGGCTGATTGTAGTTCTGAGTATGAAGATATTCATTATCATAAATCCGCTGATGGTATCGCTAAGATCACTATCGCACGCCCTCAGGTTCGTAACGCTTTTCGCCCTCAAACCGTTAATGAAATGATGAAAGCATTAGCCGACGCTCGCTATGACGAGAAGGTTGGTGTCATCGTTCTTACTGGTTTAGGTGAAGATGCTTTCTGTTCAGGTGGTGACCAAAAAATTCGTGGTGACTACGGTGGTTACAGAGACGAAGAAGGTACACATCACCTCAATGTTCTTGATTTTCAACGTCAAATTCGTACTTGTCCTAAGCCAGTCATCGCCGCGGTTGCCGGTTATGCTGTTGGCGGTGGTCATGTACTGCACATGATGTGTGATTTAACGATTGCGGCTGAGAATGCTCAATTTGGTCAAACAGGCCCTAAAGTCGGTTCTTTTGATGGAGGCTGGGGTGCGTCTTATATGGCTCGCATTGTTGGTCAGAAAAAAGCTCGTGAAATCTGGTTCCTTTGCCGTTTTTACGATGCACAAGAAGCATTGGACATGGGCCTAGTTAACACAGTAGTACCTGTGGTCGAACTTGAAAAAGAGACCGTTCGTTGGTGTCGTGAAGTTCTACAACATAGCCCAATGGCTCTACGCTGTTTGAAAGCAGCGTTAAATGCAGACTGTGATGGTCAAGCGGGACTTCAAGAGCTAGCAGGTAATGCGACGATGATGTTCTACATGACAGAAGAAGGGCAGGAAGGGCGTAACTCGTTTAATGAAAAACGCCGTCCAGACTTTTCTAAATTCCCAAGAAACCCATAATCTCGTTTTTTAACCGCGCTTTACGTCGCTTAGTTTTTGAATTGAAAATTAGGCGACATAAAGGCGTTCATTACACTCGTTTTCATTATGAGTAGATTTTAGATTGCAAACTTTTTCAATGTCACCATACCGAGGCCTTCATGCGTCAAGCTAAACTATATAAATACCAACTCCCGATGGACAGTGGAGTGATTCTCCGAGACAGCAAGCTGACAGAAAGAGTCGGGTGGATAGCCGAGCTCTCAGAGCAAGGCAAAACGGTATATGGTGAAATTGCACCACTGGTCGGTTTCAGTAAAGAAACCACCGAACAGGCAGGTATTCAGGCTCAGGCGCAACTAGAGCTTTGGGTTAACGGCAATGCATTTGCTTATGATGAACTATGTCCTTCTGTGGCGAGTGGGTTGTCCTTTGCTGAGATCGAACTTGCTAGCGAGTTACCAATGGCGGGTAATTATGACAGTGCGCCTTTATGCACGGGTGATCCCGATGCAATGTTACCAATTTTAGATGCGCTTCCATTAGATAAAAAAGTGACCAAGATTAAAGTAGGGCTCTATGAGCCTATCCGTGATGGAATGTTGGTTAACCTATTTTTGGAGTCAATTCCCGACCTTAGAGTTCGTTTAGATGCGAACCGTGCTTGGACGCCAGAAAAGGCAGAAAAATTTGCTTCTTATATTAATTCGTCCCGCCGCCATCGCATAGAGTTTGTGGAGGAACCATGCAAAGAGCCGGGTCAGAGTTTTACCTTTGCTATTAAAACGGGCATTGCAATTGCGTGGGACGAAACGTTACAGGACGCCGTTTCAGAGCCTGATTTTGATTTAGGAAAACTGACGGGTGCGAAGGTTATTATTGTTAAGCCGACGTTAATTGGTTCTGTTTATCGTTGCCAGTCGCTTATTGAAGATGCCAATCGTCATGGAATAAAGGTCGTGATCAGTTCGAGTTTAGAATCGAGTTTGGGTCTAAATCAACTTGCTAGACTTGCGCAATGGCTTACACCAGAGTCTGTGCCCGGCCTAGATACAATTAAACTATTTGGGGCTCAACTTGAAGTGAAATGGCCACAATGTGACCTTCCTATTATTCCATTAAGCGAACAACAAATTGTTTGGCAAAGTAAGTAATAAGATTAAAGACTTTGGGAACGGGCTTTAATGAATAACCAATTGGAAAATAGCGTACAAAATTGGTTATCACGATGGTCTGAAAGGGAGCCTGACAAGTGCGCGTTGGTTTTTGAAAACAATACGTACTCATGGGCTCATCTCCGCTCCTTGCTAAACGGAGTAACGGTTTCGCTGCGTGGCCAAAATATCGGTCAAGGTGATGTGGTTGCTCTTGTTTCTAAGAACAGCATGGAACTGGTACTTGCCTACTTGGCTTGTATTCATCTGGGTGCGCTTCCTGCACTTATCGCACCGAGTACGAATACACCACTGGTACAAAAGCTTGATACGTTAGGTTGTAACCATGTCTGGTTTGGCAAAGGGACCAACAAACTTGTCGATAAAGCATCGCTCAGTGCGCTCTACTCGTTTCTACCGATATCTATCGGATGTTGCGTAGAGTCAGACTCAGCAACCCCTGCAAATGTTCACCCAGACAACCTTGTCAGCATTGTATTTACCTCCGGTTCTACAGGGGCACCTAAAGCTGTTGCACACACGAACAAACAACATGAAGCTTCCGCGCATGGGTTGTTGGCTCGCTTTGGTTTTAAGCCCAACGATACGTGGTTACTGAGCTTACCGATGTACCATGTATCAGGTTTAGCCATTATCTGGCGATGGTTAACGGTGGGTGCTTGCCTAAAAATAGGTGGGGGAAAGGATCTTTTTACCGATCTTCAGGGGGCAACTCATGCCTCCCTTGTTCCTACACAACTCAAACGTTTAATTGACAGCGGAAAGCGGATCACTCTTTCTCGAGTGTTATTGGGCGGAAGCCACATCCCATTGGCGCTAGCACAAGAAGCGAATCGTCGAGGAATAGATACCTGGCTAGGTTATGGTATGACTGAATCAGCTTCTACCGTAATGGCTAAGCAAGTGGATGAACACCTAGGTGTGGGTTACTTGTTACCTAATCGGCTTCTCAAAGTGGAAAAACAACGAATATATGTCGGTGGAGAAACGCTGGCTTCAGGGTATTTTTATCGAGGTAAATTAACCCCAATTGTTAATAATGATTGGTTTGATAGTAAAGATTTGGGCGAATGGGAAGGGGATCAATTACGAATCCTCGGGCGTGTTGATAACTTATTTATCTCAGGTGGCGAAAATATCCATTGTGAAGAGATCGAATTTGTCTTAACCCAACATGCAAAGATCAACAATGCGGTGGTACTTCCAGTACAAGATCAAGAGTATGGAGCAAGACCAGTCGCCATTATTCAATGCGAGCATGCTTTAGAGAAAAAAGAAGTCGAGCAGTTTTTGTCACAGCGACTAGAAAAATTCAAATGGCCTGTTGAATATATCGCTATGCCCGAAACTCTATTAGAAGGGCCATCGATCAAACTGTCTAGGGCAAAGGTAAAGGCGTGGTTTATAAGCTCTCAAGTGAGCAGGAAAAAAGCCATTTAACGAACCAATTGGTTATGTCTTAGTCCAAAACTGAATTTTGTTTTCTTATAAGAAAGCTCAATAATAACCATATTAGTTATTAGAGAGCTTTTATAATGAAGATTGTGTTGATTACCACAGCGGTGCTGTTAATTGCGACCGCACTATTTAGCCAAGGCGTCGTTAAGTCTTTAGCTGAGTTGGGTGCCTTTTTGACTATTGTAGGTTATCTGTATTCACGCCAGCGTCAACCAAGCAAGTGATAAGCTTGAAACCATTACCCATAAGAAAACACCAAACAATAGAGGCTTAGCACCTGCCGCTTTCAGTTTTTCCAGAGAAATACTTGAACCGATAAGAAACAAGCAGACCACCAATGCTTGCTTTGCAATAGCAAAAATTCCTCCGTATATAACCTCAAACTGTGGTAAGTAATCGCTTATCAATATTGCCGCACAATAAAACAAAATAAAAAAAGGGATGCTTATTTTATTGCTGCCATTCTTAAACAACATGGCACTAATAAATGCGACGGGGACAATCCAAAGTGCTCGTGCGAGTTTTAAAGTAGTGGCCGTTTTTAAGGCTTCTTCGCCATAAGCGGAAGCAGCACCGACCACCGAAGAGGTATCATGAATTGCGATAGCCGCCCAGGTACCAAATGTATGCTGATCTAGATTAAGCGCGTGTCCGATTAAAGGGAATACAAATAGCGCAACAGAATTCAGAACAAAGACAACCGCCAAGGCCAAGCCTGTTTGTTCATCAGAGGCCCTAATAGCAGGAGAAACAGCCGCTATAGCGCTACCACCACAGATAGAAGTGCCGGCAGAGATCAGATACGCGCCTTCCTTATTTAAACCTATCTGTTTTGCGACCAAGGTACCTATGATTAATGTACCAAAAATGGAAACAACGATAAGGCCGATACCCTCTCCAGTCACCGCAAGCGCTTCTTGAAAATGAATACCAAAACCTAACCCCACAATAGAGTAAGCCAGTAACTTTTTGGTTATCTTACTGACAGGTAAGTCTTGGGGTACAAAGCCCAAACTCGATAGCACAAACCCTATAACCAAAGCGGTAGGTGAAGAAACCCAAGGTGTTAAGCACATTGCTGCTGCGATGAAAAAAAGGAGTTTTTTACTGTTCATTGTTGCTGCCGTATTACGTAAAAGTCACGATGATCATAACGTGATATTTACGTTTAGTATGTCTTAATTTACTTAACAAACCGTTAAGTTTAATTAAACGAAAATGCTCTCTAAACCAAAGTACTGTTTAGATGAAAAGTGTCATTTTGGCAAAAATGGCCTTCAGGCTAAAAAGCTATCTGTAGCTTCCTCGTAACTTTTGCACCTGTTCACGCATATATTCCGAGTTGGCGTCTTCTGGCGAAACAGGCCTTCCTGCTTCTATCTCTAGCTTTGCCCTAAACCGATTAGGGAAGCCTTTAAAGGCTCGTCCTTTATGTCGGCTAAAATAACTTCCCCACATACCTTTTAAAGCCAAAGGAATGACGGGGACAGGTGAGCGGTTAATGATGATATCGATGCCACGCATAAAGGGTTGAATTTCACCATCTCCAGTTAATCGACCTTCTGGGAAAATACAGACAATCTCACCATCTGACAGTGCTTGTTCAACCTCTTTGAACGCTTTGCGAATCGATCTGCTGTTCGCCGCTGAAACGGGGATAACGCCAGCACGAAATAAAAAGCGCCGAAGTGGTTTAAGATTAGCGTAATCTTCTTCCATTACAAATCGTATTAAACGAGGGCAGACGGCACTCAACAACAATGCATCCATATAACTTACATGGTTACAGACCAATAAAGCACCTCCGTTTTTAGGCAGATGATGCAAGTTAGTATGCTTTACCCGGTAGATAATATGGGTAACTATCCATACAACAAATCGAACCGCGTACACAGGAACCTGTGTAAAAAGGTATAGCACTACGACAAAGTTAATGACAGAAAGAAAGATGAAGAATTCAGGAATAGGCATCTCTAGAATGCCGAGCAATACGATACCAAGTATGGCGCTACCAACCATGAAAAGCGCATTGTAGATATTGTTTGCGGCGATAACCTGCGAGCATTCTGTTTTTTTCGCTCTTAATTGCATCACGGTATAAAGTGGCACTATAAATAGCCCACCAGAGATACCTAACAGAGCCAAATAAATAAAGGTTGGCCAAAGTTCTCTGTAACCAACAAAGTCTGCGAAAGAGGTAAGTGACGGTAGATTATCGGGTACCGAGTAAGCCATCAAAATACCAAACAAAGTAATGCCCATACTTCCAACAGGGACGAGCCCATACTCTATTCGGTTTTTAGACAACTTATCACATAGTTGTGAACCTATGGCGATACCGACGGAAAACAGAGCAAGAAGGAAAGACACCGCACTTTCACTGCCGTGAAGAGAGATTTGGGTAAAGTTTGGAAATTGAGTAAGGTAACTGGCGCCTAAAAACCAAAACCAACTGATCGCTAAAATGGACTTGTGCGTCACACTATCTTTTTTTGCAATGCTTAATGTGTGTTTTGTCTGCTTTATCGGCTGCCAACGTATCTTTGCCGTTGGATTAGCGGCGGGTGTTGTTGGGATAAATCGACTCGCGATATAACCAATTATAGAGAAAAGCATTACCGAAAGAGCGGCGACATGGGTAGCATTATCGCTTGAGGCAATAATACCTGCGGCTAAGGTGCCCAAAAGAATAGCAAGAAAGGTACCGGTTTCAACCAAAGCATTGCCAGTTAAAAGCTCTTCGCTTTTCAGGTGTTGTGGCAATAATGCATATTTAACCGGGCCAAAGAATGCAGACTGGGTACCCATAAGAAAGAGCAATAGAAGCAACACCTCATAGCTTTGAGTAATAAAGCCGATAGCGCCCAAAGTCATAATGCCAATTTCTGCCAACTTAACTTTTCGTATAAACCAATCTTTATCATATTTGTCAGCTAATTCACCTGCGGTTGCCGAGAACAAAAAGAAAGGAAGAATAAACAGTCCCGCAGCAATATTTATAAAAAGGCTTGAAGAAATTGAGAGGGTGCCACTCGCGGTGAAAGCGACCAATATGAGTAAGACATTTTTAAAAATATTATCATTGAATGCACCAAAGAATTGGGTAATAAAATAGGGTAAAAAACGTCTTTGAGTCAGCAATGAACTGCTGCTTGTTGGAGAGGGGTTTAGCTCAGACATGCAAAACCTTATTCATTTTTATGCCAATTCTGTAAATAGTTGGAAAGCAGGTTTTTAATCAGTGCTTTACCGTCGATAGGGGATGACGTGAAAAACTTATCATCTACACTCAACACGGTGATGCCATGAACGCCTGCCCATAAGACACGACTGGCCTCTACAATCTCGTATTCAGACTTGGTCGGAGACAGAATAGCGATCAATTTTTCTAACATACTCGTCATATTATCGATGCGTTCTGTCTGCCAATCGGGTAGGTTTTCACCATTCATCGTATGTTGGAATATTAGTTGCCAGCGGTAGGGATTTTGTTGAGCGAAGTCATGGTAACAATACGCGAGATTATACAGTGCTTCTTCAGTGCTGTTTGAGCTCTCAAGTGCAGTGGAAGCTTCTATTCGCAGTTCGTCAACCGTTTGAGCGACAACCTGTAATAGCAATAAATTATAGTTGCCGAATATATTGACAAGAGTACTGGGTACATAACCAATTTGAGTAGCAATTTTTCTCAGACTAAGATTATGATGGGGCTGATCCGCCAAGAACTCCTTTACCTTCTGTAAAGTTAATTCTACCAATTCTTCGCGAGTGTGATCGTTTCTGCGTGCCATACTTTTTTGTGCCATTCCCATTTATGTAACTAAATAAGATCTATAAAATGAACATTGTTCATTATTCTATGTGGAGCCCCAAAAAGGTCAAGAACAATGCGTGCTATTTTGTCGTAATGTGGGCTTTGCAATATTTCGATACACACAAGCTTGCACAAAGGATATAAATGTAAGGGATATCCATATATCATGCGGTAATATAAAGTTAAATTTTTATAATATTTAATCCAATAAAAAGAGTTTCGTGAGACAAACAAAAGGGAAAAAATGAAACGTATCTTAGCTATGGTCGCACTCATCATGTTTACAGTGACCACGTCACCGATTGCCGAAGCCAAACGATTTGGTGGTGGTAAGTCTTTTGGTAAGATGTTCAAGACAGCACCCGCGACAAACAAGGGTCAGACCAACACGAGTTCTGTTAAAAAAGATCAGACACAGAATCCAGCCGGTAGCAAACGAGGTTTAATGGGTGGTTTGATGGGCGGGCTTCTTGCCGGCGGTTTATTAGCGGCATTTTTTGGTGGCGCATTTGAAGGTATCCAGTTTATGGATATCCTTATCATAGGATTAGTGGCGTTCTTTGCCTTTAAGTTTTTACGTGCCATGTTGGGTGCAAAGGCTGGAAGCATGAATCAGCAAGCGTACTCAGGCGCGGGAAATCACTACCAAAAAGAACAGCCTACTCATCAAAGCTTTGAACAAGCTCAACCTGCGACGGGGTTTGGGTCTGCAGGGCACAGCGATGTTCCTCATAATTACCCACCAGGATTCGATCAGGTGGCGTTTATTAATGGGTCTCGTGAACATTACCGCATTCTTCAAGGTGCATGGAATCATAATGAATTGAATACAATTGAAGAGTACGTGTCTTCAAGTTTGTTTGATGATTTGAAGTCGGAGAGAGCAAAACTTGAGGGTGATCAGCATACGGATGTTATGTATGTTGATGCGGAAATTGTTCGTGCAAATTACGATGCGTCTAAAGCGCAGCTTAGCCTTCAGTTCAGTGGTCGATATCGGGATTCAGTAGAAGCGATTGAAGAAGATATCACGGATATTTGGCACCTAGAACGCGATCTAACCGTAGATAATGCACCATGGCTTATCGTCGGTATACAAGCGTAAAGTAACTTTATACCAATTTTACTAACTAATGTATTTGGTATTACCGCCAGTGACAAAAAAAGAAACCCCCGAAGATTATCTTTGGGGGTTTTTATTTGCAGCGAGTACTACGCTTTTTCAGCTTGAATGATTTTTTCAGCTTGATCAGCTTGGTCAGCCTGAATCGCGGTTAGTGCGATGGTGTAAACGATGTCGTCTACTAGAGCACCACGAGACAAATCATTGACTGGTTTACGCATACCTTGAAGCATTGGACCAATAGACACTAGGTCAGCAGAACGCTGTACAGCTTTATACGTTGTGTTACCAGTATTGAGGTCTGGGAATACAAATACAGTTGCTTTACCTGCTACTGGAGAATTTGGCGCTTTAGAAGCGGCGACATTTTCCATAATTGCAGCGTCATACTGAAGTGGACCATCAATAACGAGGTCAGGACGTTTCGCCTGAGCCAGTTTAGTCGCTTCACGAACTTTATCTACATCTGCGCCTTTGCCAGATTCACCCGTTGAGTATGAAATCATAGCAACGCGAGGGTCAATACCAAATGCTCTAGCAGAATCAGCAGACTGAATCGCAATTTCAGCCAGTTGCTCAGCGGTAGGATCTGGGTTAATCGCACAGTCACCATAAACCAATACCTGATCAGGTAGCAGCATAAAGAATACGGAAGATACGATAGAAGCATCTGGTGCCGTTTTGATTATCTGGAATGGCGGAACAATAGTGTTCGCTGTTGTGTGTACAGCGCCAGATACAAGGCCATCAACTTCGTTGTTCTCTAGCATCATCGTGCCCAAGAATACAGAGTCTTCCAGTTTTGCACGAGCAACCACTTCGGTCATGCCTTTCTTAGAACGCAATTCTACAAGACGAGCAACGTATTTTTCGCGTACAGCGTCTGTGTCGATAATCTCAACACCGGCACCAAGTTCTACACCTTGTTGTTCAGCAACGTGGCGGATCTCTTTAGGGTTACCAAGAAGTACGCAAGTTGCGATGCCACGTTCGGCACAAATAGCGGCCGCTTTTACGGTACGTGGTTCATCACCTTCAGGAAGAACGATACGTTTGGCTGCGCGGCGTGCAAACTCTGTCAGCTGATAACGGAATGCTGGTGGACTTAGGCGACGAATACCCTGAGTACCTTCAGTCAACGAATCAATCCAAGGTCCATCAATGTGGCTTGCAACGTGATCATTAACAAATTCAATACGATCTTTATCATCTGCTGGTACTTCTAAGCTAAAGCTTTGTAGGTTCAGCGATGTTTGCCATGTATTACCTTGTGCTTTAAAAATTGGCAGACCAGTATCAAATGCCCGTCGACAAAGCTTAACAATTTGTTCTGGTAGGTCATAGCCGCCAGTCAATAGTAAAGCACCAATCTCAACGCCATTCATTGCAGCAAGTGCAGCCGCAACGATAACATCGGGTCTATCGGCAGACGTGACGAGTAATGAACCCGGTTTAAAGTGCTCAATCATATGTGGAACTGAACGGGCACAGAAAGTAATGCTCTTGATACGACGGTTGTACATATCACCTTCGTGTACGATCTCAGCATCAAGATGTTTCGCCATATCGATAGCACGAGTGGCAATAAGATCAATGCTCCAAGGAACGCAACCTAAAACACGAATTGGGCTGGTGCTTATGATCTCCATCGTTTTGATGTTTGCTTGCTTAGCCGCATCTGCTTCATCAAAAATTTCTGAAAGATCAGGGCGAGTTCGGCCTGCATCATCGACAGGGGCATTAAGTTTATTAACGATAACACCAGAGATACTCTTGTTCTTCGTACCACCAAAGTTAGAAACCGCCAGTTCAATACGCTCTCTAAGTTGAGACGCATTGTATGTGCCTGGAGTGGCAACAAATACAATCTCTGCACCCAGTGTTTTTGCAACTTCTTGGTTTACTTGGTTTGCAAATGGGTGCTTGCGAGTCGGAACTAACCCTTCAATCAAGATAACATCAGCGTCACTTAAATCATTGTAACGACCAACGATCGTTTCAAGTAATTCGTCCATCTTTTCGTTACCGATAAGAGACTCAGCCTCATGCATCGGGATCGGTTGAGACGTTTTGACATTGCTGTTTGCGTTGATAATAGATGACGTTAGATCGGGTTGGTTACCACCGTGACGTGGTTGAGCAATCGGCTTAAAGAACGCAACATTTACACCTTTACGCTCCATTGTGCGGATGACACCTAAGCTAACACTGGTAAGACCTACTCCAGCGCTAATAGGTACAAGCATAATAGTACGGGACATTCGTAGAATACCTCTGATTTTAAGAGAAAAGGCTCAGCAATTATCTATCATTATAGCGAGTAACGCATTCGGTCGATATTTTCTGAGGCCCAGATCAAAACTGGCTAACGTTTGTTAGCCAGTTTTATTTTTTAAAGACCTGCTAGTCGCGCAGTGTCTTCAGCAATAATCAACTCTTCATTTGTAGAGATGACCATCGCAGGAATACGGCTTTCTTCAGTAGTGATAACCCCTTCGCCGCCAAAGCGTGCTTTAAGGTTTTTCTCGCTATCTACTTCAATACCAAATACACCTAAACGGTTTAGGACGAGTTCACGTATTGGGCTAGAGTTTTCGCCTATGCCACCAGTAAAGACGATTGCGTCTAAACGACCATCAAGTGTTGCAGTGTAACCTGCAATGTATTTTGCTAAACGGTGACAGAACACACCCATGGCGCGTGCAGCATCTGCTTTTTCTAAATAGTTGTCTTCAACATAGCGGCAGTCAGACGTCACTTGTGTTAGACCTTGTAGGCCAGACTCTTTCGTTAGCATCGTATTGATTTTATCTAAAGAGTAACCAAGTGTGTCATGTAAGTGGAAAATGATCGCAGGGTCGATATCACCACAGCGTGTGCCCATTACAAGGCCTTCAAGAGGAGTAAGCCCCATAGACGTGTCTACTGACTTACCATCTTTAATTGCACATACAGATGCGCCGTTGCCTAGGTGACAGTTGATAATGTTAAGTTCACTGGCTGGCTTGCCTAGACGCTCTGCAGCTTCGCGAGCGATATATAGGTGTGATGTGCCGTGCATACCGTAACGACGGATACTGTGTTCTGTATAAAGGTCATAAGGCAATGCATATAGAAATGCTTCTTCAGGCATTGTCTGGTGGTAAGCCGTATCGAATACGACGGACATTGGTAGTGTTGGGAATGCTTTCTGAGCCGCTTTAATACCTACGATTGCCGCAGGGTTATGAAGAGGAGCAAGTGCTGAACAGTCTTCAATACCTTGGGTAACTGAATCGTCAACCAATACAGATTTCGTAAACTTCTCACCACCATGAACAACACGATGGCCGATAGCACCTAAAGCGTCAGAAAGTTCTGGTTTAGAAGCAAGAATAGTGTCTACGATAAATGAAAGTGCTTCATCGTGTGCTGCACAATCGCCAAGTTGAGCTTCGTGCTTACCGTCTAACTTCCATTTGATACGAGCGTCTGGAAGGTGAAGGCATTCTGCAAGGCCGGTTAGATGCTCGTTACCATTATCGGCATCAACGATAGCAAATTTAAGAGAAGAACTACCGCAGTTTAAAACTAAAACTAGCTTAGACATGAGTGACTACCTGTTAATCATCTGAAAATATCAGTTTGGTTGAAAAATAATCTCAAGGATAGCGGACTCGTCTGGTCATGCACTATCTTTGGTCAAAAAAACGTCATTATCCATAAATAAAGACACGATCAAACTTCTGTGACCATGCGAGCATTCCTTGCTTTGCAACGTCATAAATTTGCCTATTTTGTAAATTAGAGCAACAATGACATTGAGGGTGCGCAAAGGATAGCGATAATAGCCTAAGATAACAAAAAAAATTCGAGCAATTTTTAATTTTAGTCAATGTTTTTACAAATTATGTTGAATAATTCAAATATTTTTTAGCGCGAGGTCGAAATGAATACGAAACCTGGACTAATCCATAGCCTAAGAAGCGGGCAAAAGTATATGGATATCTGGCCGATGCGAAAGGAGTTATCGCCCATTTTTCCAGAACACCGCATTATTAAAGCGACTCGCTTTGGTATTAAAGTGATGCCGGCGGTGGCGATGATCAGCCTACTTATGCAATTGAGCTTTCAAAACATGCAAGCAATGCCACAGGCCGTTGTTGTCGCACTATTTGCAATCAGTTTGCCTTTGCAAGGTATATGGTGGTTAGGTAATCGCTCCAATACCAAACTTCCACCGGCCCTTGCTGGATGGTATCGCGAGCTTCATCAAAAAATACAAGAATCGGGATTCGCATTAGAGCCTGCCAAGGCTAAGCCCCGTTATAAAGAACTTGCCGTACTTTTAAATCGTGCATTTAGGCAACTGGACAAGACAGCGCTTGAGCGTTGGTTTTAAACATCGAGTAGCGCGGCGCGGTTTAAAATATAGACAAGTCTTCTTTTCGAAGCTCGAGCGCGTCGCTTCTCAACCCCCTCATTTCTATTAATTAGCTCAATAAATAAAAACTCTTCTTCCATTCCTGCCTTGTAACTGGTAAAAATGTTTACGTAGCGTAAAGAAATACGTACAAGTTAAAAAATAAAAAAATTCAAGTACGACATTGAAACAAATAAATTGCTAATCAAGGAGTTAAGATGAAGGCAAGTCAAATTATTGCTACTGCGGTTATTGCCGGAGCAGCACTACTCGCTTCTACAGGCGTTATTGCGAAAACAGCTAGAATTGCTGTTTCTCAAATTGTTGAGCATCCAGCATTGGATGCCACTCGCCAGGGTCTTTTGGATGGACTAAAAGCGAAAGGGTATGAAGAAGGAAAAAATCTCGAGTTTGATTTTAAAACGGCGCAGGGTAATCCAGCTATCGCAGTTCAAATCGCTCGTCAATTTGTTGGTGACCGTCCGGATGTATTAGTCGGTATTGCGACGCCGTCGGCTCAAGCGCTTGCAGCGGCAACGCGTGATCTTCCCATCGTGTTTACAGCGGTGACGGATCCGGTTGGGGCTAAACTCGTAAGCAACGAAGAAAAACCAGGTAAAAACATTACTGGGCTTTCTGACCTGTCTCCAATTGCACAGCACGTAGCGTTAATCAAAGAATTGCTTCCAAATGCAAAAACAGTTGGTGTGGTCTATAACCCCGGTGAATCTAACTCTGTAAGCTTAATGAAATTGCTAAAAGAAAGTCTAGAGGCAAATGGACTAGAGCTGATAGAAGCAACAGCACTTAAGAGTGCAGACGTGCAGAGTGCTACTCAAGCTATCTCGGCTAAATCGGATGTTCTCTATGCGATGATTGATAATACAGTAGCAAGTGCTATTGAAGGCATGACGATTGCGGCTAATCAAGCGAACACACCAGTATTTGGCGCAACAACAACCTATATTGAAGGTGGTGCTTTCGCAGCGCTAGGCTTCGATTATTACCAAATTGGTGTGCAAACGGCGGATTATGTCGTTGCTATTCTTGAAGGTGCTAATCCGGGTGACCTTCCAGTGAAAGTGGCAAAAGGTTCTGACCTTATCGTGAATAAAACAGCAGCGGATAAACTTGGTATTACGATTCCACAGTCTGTTCTAGACCGCGCGACGGAAATTAAGTAAACCCTACCACAGCACGTTTGTGATGTTGTGAAGATTAAGAAATACCTCTCGGCCAATCAATGCAAGGTTGGTCGAGAGTTTTTATACTGACGAAGAACGATAACGTTAGTGTAAGCAGAGAAGGAGTATGTATGTCTGCTTTTGCATTTTTTGGAGCACTAGAAATAGGGCTTATTTATGGTCTCGTTGCTTTAGGCGTTTATCTGACGTTTAGGGTACTAGACTTTCCTGATCTTACTGTGGATGGTAGTTTCCCTATGGGGGCTGCTGTGGCCGCGACAGGTATTGTTGCAGGATTAGACCCTTGGCTTTCTACATTTTTAGCCGTCATTGCGGCAAGTGCAACAGGGTGGGTGACGGCATTTTTAGCTGTACGTTGTGGTATTTTGCATCTGCTAGCCTCAATATTGACCATGATTGCAGCCTTCTCCATCAATATTCGAATAATGGGCCGACCAAACATCGCGCTTTTAGGTTCGGATACTATTTTGACGCCATTCGAAGCATATGGGGACTCGATGTATATTCGACCCCTATTGGTTGGCACCTTGGTTCTTTTATCCGCTTGGTTTGTGGTTCGTCTTTTAAACAGTGATTTTGGCTTGGGGCTACGCGCAACCGGTGTGAATGCTCGTATGGTTAAAGCTCAGGGCGGAAGCACGGCTTTCTATACCTATTTCTGTTTAGCGTTATCAAACGGCTTTGTGGGGTTCGCAGGCGCGTTATTTGCCCAAACCAACAGCTTTGCTGATGTAACCTCGGGTACGGGGACGATTGTTGTCGGTTTAGCGGCCGTTATTCTTGGGCAGACACTTATCCCGGGAAGAAAGATCTGGATAGCGGTCACTGCGGTAATTATTGGTTCAGTTTTGTATCGACTTGCCGTCGCATTTGCGTTGAGTTCAGGCATGTTTGGTTTGCAAGCTTCTGACTTGAATTTAGTCACGGCAGTATTGGTCGCAGCGGCGTTGATCGCACCAAAAGTGAAAGGAAATCTAAAGGCAAAAAAGGCGCTAACGCCAACTGAGGGCGTTGCAGCACCTAAGCCAGACAAAGAATCAGGAGATGTTGCATGATTCATTTAGAAGATATTCAGGTTACCTTTAATCCTGGAACTGTTTTAGAAAACAAAGCGTTGAGAAGTGTCTCAGTTCAAGTGCCAGAACACCAGTTTTTGACGGTAATTGGCTCAAACGGTGCAGGAAAGTCTACCTTGCTCGGTGCCGTTACGGGTGAAACGCCTATGGTTGGCGGAAAGGTTCGTATCGATGATCTAGACGTGACTCGTCAATCCGTTGACCAACGTGCCAGCCAATGCGCGCGCGTATTTCAGGATCCACTTGCAGGTACCTGCGGTGACCTTACGATTGAAGAAAACATGGCTCTGGCTTATATGCGAGGAAAGCGCAGAGGTTGGCATCATTCAATATCGTCTAAGCGTAGAAAAATATTCCAAGAACGCATCAGTATTTTAGGCCTAGGCCTAGAAGACAGGTTAAGCGATAACATCGGTTTGCTTTCTGGAGGGCAGCGTCAAGCGGTTAGCCTTGTGATGGCAACCCTTTCTGATAGCAAGCTATTGTTGCTCGATGAGCACACCGCGGCATTAGATCCAAGAATGGCGGCATTTGTTCTCGACCTAACCAAAAAGGTAGTGAAAGAATTTAACCTAACCGTCATGATGGTTACGCACTCAATGAAAGATGCATTAGCCTGTGGAGACAGAACTATTATGCTTCACCAAGGCAAGATTGTATTGGATGTTGAAGGCAATCAAAGGGCGAACATGGCGGTACCAGATTTATTGGAGATGTTCTCTAAAGTGCGCGGAGAAGAGTTAACGGATGACAGTTTATTATTGAGCTGACTACGCCCTTTCTCTCACCCCTAAAAATGTGATCCCCCTTCTTCTGAAGGGGGATTTTTCAATACAGTTAATGGTCTAGACTGGCATCAAATCTCCAATGCTGAGTCAGACTATGAATCGCCCTTATTTATGCCACGTTCAAACGACGGACGGGTTGCTCTTCAAAAACGGATCACCGTTCAAAAATAGTGTACTGGTTGTTACCCTAAAAACAGAAGATCTTCCATTCGACAAGGTTCAGGTTCGTCACGAACCGGATAACGAAGAGTCTCTGGTTGAAATGAAGCCGGTGGGAAAAGAGGGGCGTTTGGTCTTATGGCAAGCCTCTATTCCAACCAACAGCGACCGAGATACGACCCACTATGTATTCAAGTTAATCTTGGGTAACCATCAATTTTGGCTGGATGCAAGAGGGGTTCAAGCCCGAATTCCAAGTAAAGAGTACCACTTCAAATATAACGTGAACCATCAACCCCCTGAGTGGGTCTCCGAACAAATATTTTATCAAATATTCCCCGACCGTTTTTACAACGGTAACCCGGAGATAAGCGTAAAAAGCGGTGAGTATCAAATCCGAGGTGGGACGGTAGATGTGGTCGCGAAAGTGTGGGGCAGTGAGATTGGGCGTTATCAGCGCGCTTCTAGCGTTGAGTTTTATGGTGGCGACTTACAGGGAATAAAAGACAAACTGGATTACCTGCAAGATCTTGGGGTGACCTCGCTTTATCTCAATCCAATATTTCAATCAAATAGTAACCACAAATACGACACGACAGATTATCTAAACGTCGATCCTCATCTGGGAACCAATCAAGACTTTGCCGATTTAAGTAAGGATGTTCATAACCGGGGTTTGAAAATCGTCCTAGATGCGGTATTCAATCACACATCTGAAGAACACCCTTGGTTTGATAAAAATGGTAAGTACGACGCAGGTGCTTACCACAACGTTGATTCCCCGTATCGACATTTTTATCTATTTGAGGGTGAAACAACAAACTACCTTGGTTGGAACGGGGTGGCGACCCTACCAGTATTGAACTTCGAAAATGAAGAGGTCAGAAGCTATATCTATCAATCTGAACAGTCGGTAATTAAGCATTGGTTGCGCGCACCTTATGCGATAGATGGTTGGCGATTTGATGTGATCCATATGCTTGGTGAAGGGGATGGCGCAAAGAACAATGAATACTACGTGCGTCAGTTTCGTGAAGCAGCAAAATCTGTCTCTTCAGAGACCTACGTGTTAGGCGAGCATTTCTTTGAGGCAACGCAGTGGCTTCAAGGGGACCAAGAAGATGGATCGATGAACTACTTTGGCTTTGCTCACCCTATACGAGCCTTACTTGCCGGATTAGATATCACCTACGACCCTATTTCATTGACGCCGTCAGGTTTTGCGCATTGGGTAACAGAGGCGAACGCGAAGATACCTTGGGCCAATCAGCTTACGCAGCTCAATCAGCTGGACAGCCATGACACGACACGTTTTTTAACCATGTTGGAGGGTGACGAACAAAAGATGCGGATGGCAGCGGTTATGCTACTGACATTTGTTGGGACGCCATGCTTGTATTATGGAACAGAAGTGGGTTTGGAAGGTGAGCTTGATCCAGATAATCGTCGTTGTTTTCCATGGGAACGCGTCGCGACGTCTAGCTGGTTGCCATTCTATAAAGGTCTGATTAACGCTCGTAAAGAGAACATCGAGTGGCAGAAAGGCGCATTTGAGATACTAAGCGATTCGGATGAGCATATCGTTTATGCTCGCAAACTTGGTGCAGAGATATCCATTATCGTTCTTAGCTTTGCCGACAATGAGTGCAGGATACCCGCTTGGAAATTGGGTATCGAAAACGCCAAAGCACAATGTTATTTTGACGATAACTCGCACGAGATTAAACACGGCGAGTTTACGCTGTCTATGACACAGTGGCAGTGTGAAATAATAAAGGTGTCGTTGCTAACCTAATTCAGATTGGTACTTTTCGATACAAGAAATGATAGGAGAGGCAGTCTTAAAGGTTCTCACTTCTCTAAATAAGGTATCGGCTTGGTCATATTCATTGCGAAGATAACTAAGCCATTGTTTAACCCTATTTGGATAGTAAAGGCCTTTGTCGCCCTTCATTTCATATTGAGAATATTTGAGTAGCAGCATCACCACTTCTTCCCATGACATTGGTTGATGATTGAATTTAACCACGTTGCCTAGATTGGGAATGTTAAACGCACCACGACATACCATCAGTGAATCTATACCGGTCGTTTCAATACAATCTTGACCGTCTTGATAGTTCCAGATCTCACCGTTAGCGATGATAGGGATCGTGCTTCGTTCTTTGACTTGCTTAATATAGTCCCATTTTATCTCACTGGCCTTATAGCCACCCATTTTGGTACGGGCGTGAATGGTTACTTCGTTTGCGCCTGCTTGTTCAATAGCATCAACAATTTCAAAGCAATCCTCTGGGTTTTCCCAACCAAGCCGAATTTTGGCACTGACAGAAATGGTATTCGATACTGACTCGCGACACGCCTTCACTATTTTATAGATCTGTTCTGGATCTTTGAGAAGTGCTGCGCCGCCTCTGCTTCGATTGACTAATCTAGCAGGGCAACCAAAATTTAGGTCAATGCCTCTTGCGCCCAAGCTTTCAGCTTGAACAGCATTTTCTGCCATCCAATTGGGTTCTTGGCCAAGTAATTGGATATGGATTGGTGTGCCAGATTTTGTCGATGAATCGGTTTCTAGTTCTGGGCACAAGCGAGTAAATACGTGTTCAGGCAATTTTCGATTAATAACACGAACAAACTCCGTAACGCAGAGATCATAGTCATTGATATCTGTCAGCATTTCTCGCATTAAATGGTCTAGTACGCCCTCCATAGGGCCCAGAATTACACGCATATATCCAATTTACCGATAATAAATGAGCCGGCATTCTATCTGGTATTCACCCATACATCTACATAATCTATATACGGGTTTATCACGACTGCACCTTATTAATTTCGTCATTTTCAGATACTCTTACGCAACGAAAACAAACCATGAAAAATTGTTATGAAAACCATCGAACTACCGAAAGATTGGCAAGGCGAATCTTGTTATTTTCTAGAGGGTGCTATTTTAGCGTCTAATTTGACCGTGAAACCATTAGAACCTGAACACTGGTGCGGTGCTGTCGGCGTAGAGCAAGAAGAATCAGATAACCTCTTAGTCCCCCATATTAATGCTCAACATAATGTCTTACGCAGAAGTGAATACTCACTGTCGGAATTAACAGCAGAGCAACTTGCTGACTTGTCGGAAGGTTTTATGGCGGTATGGCCAATCGTAGAAGCGCAATACCAAGAGGTGGAGATATTAGACAGTACACTACGCATGCTGCAAGCGTTGCTAACGACGTTCATGCTAGCGATAGATGAAGAGCAAACCCAACAGCAGATGAAGGCATCAGGCATAGAACAGCCACCCAAATTGCAGGATCTATTGCCTCAACTCGACATCATGATAACCGAAGTCGCTTTGGCCGCGGATGAACTGATGGTGGGTCAAAAAGGACAGAGTGTAAATCCTTACAAAGGAATAGGGCGAAATGATCCTTGCCCATGTGGGAGTGGCAAAAAATTTAAGCAGTGTTGTTGTAAGTAAGGCTGTACGCTTGTTATCTTCAAAACCTTCGACATCCATCCTGACAGCCTCCGTCATCCCTACAGAAGTGTGATGCTGTTTGGTTCGTGCCTAAATGCTTCGTCATTCTTGTGCAAACGGGAATCTTAGTGGGTTTAGATCCCCATTTTCATGGGGATGACGTTGGTTTTCGCGAAAATACGGTACCGATGATGTTACTTAACCTTAAAGAACTGAGAAATAGCAACAACCATTGCAACAACCAAACTCGCGGCAAAGATGATAACCAACCATTGCGGCATAGAGAGCGTTAAGAATTGCCATACAATTTCGCTGCAATCACCTGTCGCTTCAAAAAAGGCAGGCAACCATTGGTTAAGCGGAGCCCATTCTGGAAAAACAAGGGGTGAACAGGTAGCGAATATATTGTTTTGGTAGCTAACGTGTTCCAAAGCCAACATCAAACCTTTTAATGATGTTAAGGCCCAAGCCAAAATGCCCACCCAACGAATGACGAGTACCTGAGGGGCGATAGCGCCCAATAATGCCGCGACACCAATGCTAATCATTGCCACACGTTCGTAGATACACATAACACATGGGTCGAGCTTCATAGCGTGTTGAAAGGTGTAAGCACAGGCGTTAAAAAAAACAACGAAGCAGAAAAGTAGCAGCCAAGAAAGTCGAGTGCGAGAGAAAGCATGGAGAGAAGAAAGAGGGTTCACTTTATAACATCCTAAATAACAAAAGCTCTGAATCATCAGAGCTTTTTATACCGAATAAGTTCAATGGTCAATAATAATTATTAATGACCCGTTGTCGCCGCAGCGCCAATAGCATCGGCGATATGGTGTGTCAGCCAACCCATATCGTACATCCATGCCGTCATTGGTTCTAACAAGAATGTAATGCCGACCAAACCGACTATCGCAAGTACGATTGTGTAAGGGAATGCCATGATGACCATACGTCCGTATGACAATCGTACGAGTGGGGCTAGAGCCGACGTCAGCAAGAACAAGAATGCCGCTTGCCCGTTTGGCGTTGCAACAGAAGGTAGGTTTGTACCTGTATTGATAGCAACGGCCAATAGGTCGAACTGGTCACGGGTAATAACAGCGTTGTCTAATGCTGTCTTCACTTCGTTTATGTATACAGTACCAACAAATACGTTATCGGACACCATAGAGAGCACACCATTTGCAAGATAGAACATGCTTAGCTGTCGACTTCCTTCCATTGCCAATACGCCGTCGATAATTGGACCAAACAAATGCTGGTCAATAATAACCGCCACGATAGAGAAGAATACCGCAAGTAATGCGGTGAAAGGCAATGCCTCTTCGAATGCTTTCCCAAGTGAGTGCTCTTCAATAACACCAGTAAACGCAGTGGCTAGAATGATAACAGACAAGCCAATCAAACCAACGGATGCTAGGTGCAGTGCCAATCCAACGATGAGCCAAACAGCAATGATACCCTGCACATAAAGCTTAGCCATGTCTTGTTTCGTACGTTTCTTCTTCTCAGCTTGGTCATAGTCGTTAAGGATAGTGCGTACATGGGTTGGTAATTCCGTACCGTAGCCAAAGACTTTGAACTTTTCGACAAGCGCACAGGTGATCAAGCCACAGATAAACACAGGTAAGGTTACCGGTAGCATCCGTACAATAAATTCACCAAACATCCACCCAGCCTGATCAGCGATGATAAGGTTTTGTGGTTCACCCACCATGGTAGTTACACCACCTAAAGCCGTACCAACACCTGCATGCATAAGCAGTGAACGTAAGAATGAACGGTAGTTTTCTAAATCGTCACGGGTCAATTCAGAGAAATGGTCATCTGTTGTATGATCGTGTGACGTTTGGGTTCCTTTACCTGAAGCAACCTTGTGATAGATAGAGTAAAATCCAATCGCGACACTAATAACAACGGCGATAACCGTTAGTGCATCTAAGAATGCGGACAAGAAAGCGGCGGTGAAACAGAACGCCATAGAAAGCAGTACTTTTGAGCGTATACCTAACAGTATCTTGGTGAATATGAACAGCAATAACTGTTTCATAAAATAGATACCTGCAACCATAAAGATAAGTAGCAACAATACCTCTAAATTATTTTCCAATTCATGCATCACCATTTGAGGTGACGTCATGCCAATTGCGACCGCTTCAATAGCAAGCAAACCACCCGGCTGGAGAGGGTAACACTTTAGAGCCATCGCTAGTGTGAATATGAATTCAACGACAAGCATCCAACCCGCTACAAAGGGGTCGACATAAAAAAATACGATTGGATTGACGACGAGAAAAGAAATAATGGCTAGTTTGTACCAGTCTGGCGCTTTGCCAAGGAAGTTTTTGATCAAAGCGTTCCCGAGTGAAATCGGCATGTTAATACTCTTACAAGTTAATAAATATTCTTCTATGCTTGTATCGGTAACTATAAATGTACGGTTAACGGCGATGTATTTTTGGGTGAATGGGGTTGTTTCCACACCAATAAAAAACCGCTAACTATTACAAGCACTTCCTATCCTGAACTGGGAGACCTTTCATTAGATAACCTTACACAATAGTGCAATAATAACTAATACGTTATCCCACAATGGGGATGAAATCGTCAGTCCAAAACCTCGCACAGCATAGCATGTAAGTTACGAATTTTTACAATTTTATTGATATGTTGAATTGCAGGTATAAAAGAGGAAATTTTTTATATAATCACTATATTTTACAACGAGATATTAAATCGACTTTGTAAAGTTGACGGACAATAATTTTACAAGAAACTGCTTGTTTTGTGATAACGAAAACGTTTTCGAACAAAACTTAGAGCCAACGACTTGTTAATGTGTATTTGCTTAAGTGTTAACGTAAAGTTAAAGTCGTTGGCTAGGTACGGCTACCAGATTTCGCTCAGAGTGCAAGTAGTGGTATGATGAGTCATTCGACCTAACAATAATGAATCGGACAAACTACAACATGGTTATACGGGCAAAAAGTCCAGCAGGTTTTGCTGAGAAATACATAATCGAAAGTATTTGGAATGGTCGCTTTGCGCCGGGGTCGATCTTACCAGCGGAACGCGAATTGTCAGAACTCATCGGAGTAACTAGGACGACTTTGCGTGAAGTTTTACAGCGCCTCGCAAGAGACGGATGGTTGACCATTCAGCATGGGAAACCAACGAAAGTGAATCAGTTTATGGAGACATCCAGTCTGCATATTTTGGATACATTGATGACGCTGGATTCTGACAATGCCAACAGTATTGTAGAAGATTTATTAGCGGCTCGTTCTAATATTAGCCCTATTTTTATGCGCTATGCGTTTAAAGCAAATAAAGAAAGTTCAGAAAAAACGATTAAAGGCGTAATCGAATCATGTGAGAGCTTGCTTGCCGCAGAAAGTTGGGAAGCGTTTATTGCTGCCTCTCCTTATGGTGACAAGATCGTACAAGCGGTTAAAGATGATGGTGAAAAAAATCCAGAACTGCGCCAAGCATTATTGATAGCAAAAACATTTAATTTTTATGACTATATGCTTTTTCAACGATTGGCTTTCCACTCGGGAAATCAAATATATGGGCTTATATTCAACGGTTTGAAGAAATTGTATAACCGAGTAGGTAACTTCTATTTTTCACACTCAGAATCGAGAGAGTTGGCATTAAAATTCTATCGTGAACTTTTGCAAAACTGCGAAAGTGGAGCAAAAGAAGAGCTGCCTTTACTCATCCGTAACTATGGATTAGAAAGTGGCCAGATCTGGAATGAGATGAAAACATCTTTGCCATCCAATTTTACGGAAGACGATCATTAATGAAGTAACCTTGCTTCGTTTGTCGCCATATAATAAAAAACGTCTACTTAACTAGGCGTTTTTTATTAGCATTTATCATAAAAATAATTATTAATATGATAGTCACCTCTGCAATCGCCAAAAATAAATTCATGTATATTAACTCATATCTGCATTCCCACGCGGAACATAAGAACGAGAAATACTGTGCGTATTTGCTCTCCGTTATATTTATTTGGCGTGCTTAGCATATAGTCTGCTTAATTTTATTTCCCTGCTATACCGAAAAGATTTTAATTATTTAGAATGAAACTAATTGTATAAATCTTAAATGGGTGAATGCGTGTTGGGAAATAAATTGATGTTAAGTCGAGCAAAATGGTTGGGGTCAATATTCTTAATTGGCTTTATGTCGTTTGCTGTCGGTTGTAATGGTGGGTCGGACAGTGGTGACGACTCTTCCGGTTCGGAAGGGGATCTTATTGTTACCCCAGTAAGCCCCCAGATTTATGCGGAAGATATTTTTGTTAATATCATACAAGATAATGACGTTCTTATTCCTATTGAACAGCGCGCATTCCGTTCAGACGGCAAACCCGTTCAATTAGACGATGTTAAGTTGGTGGATAATAATAACCTCCATTGCAACGACGTCAGTTTCACCAATGATGAGATTTATGTTAGCTCGCGCACCAGTGGCGTATGTGTTTATGAATACTCGGTTAACGCCGTCACGTCATCATCTGGCTTATCATCGACACATTCAGATGCGGTTGGTTCAGATTCGCCCCGTTCCGATGATACAGAGGTCAATTCTAAGGTATCAGCTCACGCCTATATTGTGGTTCAGCCTAAAGACGTTGCGTTGAAAAGTTCAAGCCCTCTTCCTATTATTTCTATGGTGGCAGGTAGCGCCGACCTAGTGATCGATATTGAAGACAAGCTTGGGTCCAGTTTTCCTACGGGGGCCACGATTGATGTTGCCGTGACGGTACTCGGCGCTGGCGTAGCCAGTGTCAATACGACGGATAAAACAATCACGTTCTCTGGCGGTAATACGGGCGTGACTCGATTGATTTATTCTTTGACCGGAACGGACGGTTCTGTCTATTTAGGGGTTATTGATATCAGTATCTCGACACCGGGTGCCAATTCAAACCCCGTGTTCACGGATTTTGAATTTAACGGGTCAATTAGCATTAACCTTGAACAGAGCGAATTGACGGGCACAATTGATGTCGCACCTTATATTTCAGACCCTGACAGTGGACAGTCGCCTCAAATTATTGACTACAGAGGGTTTAATATTAGCCTAACAGCACCGGCTTCCGAACCGTCTAGCCTAACAAAGTTTGATTTTAAGGTGAAGCTTGCGGGTGTGTACTACGTTTCTGTGACCATTAGCGACCACCATGGCGGTTATACCACCGGTCTTGTCGAGATAAATGCCAAAAACATGTTCGCGCCTATCACGGTAAATAACATGATGTTTTTACCGCCTATTTCCTTTGTGGAAGCGCAATATTCTGGTTTTGCCTATACAGGCAGCTATAAAGAAACCACCGCAACAGGGCCTAAAGATTTTGAGATGGCGTTGATGACGTATGATATTGCTGATGCGATCTGTAAATCAAAAGGTGGGCTACTACCTACTGAACAACAGATGGAAGCATTTGTTGAACAAGAGAAGACAGATAATTTATGGAGTACCAGCAAAAAGCAATGGCCAATTGGAAAACCGTATTTTACCCAAAGTACATCCGGTAATAACGTCACCATGGTCACCTTTAGTAACGCGGGCCTTCCTGCGTTAAGCACGGAAACCAGCGTCCAAAATGCGCTTGGTTATGTGTCTTGTGTTGACATGACGCCATTCAGTTTGTCGATAGACAATGACAGCATCTATATTGATGTGACCGACACGCTTACCGCGTCTTTCGAGACTTCATTTGGTCTTAAATACCCTTACGAAAAACCGTTAACATGGTCTATCACCTCTGGCCAGGCGTATGTGACCTTGGAAAATATTAATCAAGTTACCGGCGTGTCAGAGGGTATAACCAATTTTAAAACAATCAACTACACCAATGACCTTAGCGCAACTAAAGCGATTCCGGTGACAGACCAACCGGTGTTGATTACCGATGTTGTGAATGGCATCGTGAATGAAAATGTTCCGTTTACCTCGGCTAGACCTACTGCTAACCAACAGGTAACGTGGCGTGTTACGGGGACTGACGCAGCATTGGTGACCATTAACACGTCTACCGGTGTGGTATCGATGATTGCTCGTAATTACGAATACCCAGACGATGATAACGGCGATAATGACTATAGCTTTAACGTTACAGCAACAGCCACATCAAGTAATGAAAGTGCGTCAAAAGCAATGACGATCACCGTTAATAATGTGAAAGAAGTCTCGACCATTGTCCTAGACAACGTGGCGGATCGTACGGTTAATGAAAATAACAGCTTTACATCACCTATCCCAACGGCGACGGGGGGCGTTAGTGTGATTACTTGGTCGGTAAGTGGTAGCGACGCCAACCAAGTGACTATTAATAGTTCAACCGGTGTGGTGAAAATGGGGGCAAAAGACTTTGAAAATCCGGTTTCTAGTGATGGAAGCAACACTTATAAGGTAACAGTGACGGCCAGCGATTCTGATGGTAATAGCGAGTCGACGTCAGCCAACATTACGGTTCTGAATGTCGATGAAAACGCAACGATTATTATTGGCAATGTTTCCAACCGAAGCATTAATGAGAATACGGCGTTTACGTCACCTAAGCCAACCGCTACGGGTGGGAATGGTGCAATTACATGGTCGGTAAGAGGTAACGATGCGGGCAAGGTGACTATAAATAGCTCGACGGGTGTGGTGACGATGATCGGGAGGAATTATGAAGTTCCGGAGGATAATGGTAATAATAATGTTTATAACATTACGTTAAGAGCGACCGACAACGACGGAAATAACACAGACAAAGCGTTCACGATTACCGTTAAGGATGTTAAAGAGAGTTCAACCATTACCTTGGGTAATATTCAAAACGAATCGGTTGATGAAGGGACTGCATTTACCTCAAAAACGCCAACCGTCAGTGGCAATATTGGTAAAGTCACGTGGTCTGTAAGCGGCAGTGATGCAAGCCATGTGAGCATCAACAGCTCTACGGGTGTGGTGACCATGGTGCCAAGAAACTATGACAACCCAGTCGACTATGGTAATAACAACACCTACTATATTCAGTTAAGGGCCACTGATGCTGATGGTAATGTTGGCGGTAAATACATGACGATTACGGTTAACCAGCTTGGTGACGGGGGTTATTCTGGGGAGGGTAGGGGTAACTACACCCCCGAGCTATGGTACACCGACGCCTATGGTCCAGAGTTTAATGCTCCGTATTGTGACAGAGCGAAAAATGAGAGTATTGATTTATGGCAAGTTAGCCTATCTGAATTAACTAGTAATCCGCCGCCAAGGCATGTATTACAAGCAACGTTTGATGAAGGAGCCCCCGGATTTAAAATGCCAGTTCTGATGCATGATACTGGGAATAAGATCTATTATTACAAATATGGACAGTTTACTCTGAGTACAGCGGGCCATTCTTCTTCCACCTATACCAACACCCCAATGAAGATTATGTGTAAGTATAGGAAAAAGTAAGAGTGAGTGCACTTCATCTGATAAAGCCACCATGGCTCTTTTGGATGGAGTGATTAATAAGTAAAAAAACGAAGCCTCTTTTCTTTTTGGAAAGGGGCTTTGTTGTGTGTGGTGATGATGGGTATTTTTGCTTCGAAATGTGCGAGTTGGCGCGCTATGCCAAAGCCAACAATAGCGTCATTCCCTTGAAAAAGGGAATCTACTTAAAGCGGGTGCACAATTAAATCTCGATTGACAACTCTAGGGCAACTTTAATTGGCATCTCAAATGATGTTTGATTTGATAATGTTAAAAGCAGTTTTCATGGTGCCTGTTATTGGATTGTTATGGGCCGCTCATAAAATGGGTGAAGAACAGAAGAGGTTGTCTCATAGAAGTGAAGTAGATGGAGTAACGGAAGCGGATCTTGATTGTGACCATGAAGATCATAAGTAGTAATGCGTGGACAATGTTGAAGAACATTCCTTTTATATGATTCTGCATATTAGTGTTCCTTATAAATCAGACTAGCGTGGTTTATTGAAAAAAAGCTGTGTGTCAAATTTGCCTCATTGTGGGATGAAAATTAAATAAGTGCCAGCTATGTGCCGGTAAACGGCCCGCTGACCCTGAGTTTCAGTTGAGCGCACGAAGAATCAAGGACTAGAAATGGTCGCTGGGCAGCTATTTGATAAAGATAGTTTTTCCATAAAGGACATACTAAATACAAATACACAAACAACAGCGAAGATATCAAAGAGAGCTGTCATTACTGGCCTTTACTCGACATTCGCGTTTGTTTGAGTAGGGTGCGACTTGCGAAATTCAGTGGGAGTTTTGCCTGTTTCCTTTTTAAATACTTTATAAAAAGAGGAACGCGCATTAAAACCAACTTCCAGAGCGATGTTTAACACGGTATCTTCATTAGCGATTATTTTTGGCTTAGCTGTTTCAATGCGGCACTTATTTACAAAATCGAAAAAGTTTGTTCCCATGGTTTCATTTAATGTTTGGGATATATAGTTCGGGGAAATAGCAACATGCCGCGCAAGCTTATGCAACGTTAGGCTTGAATCCAAATGTAGTTGTTCTTGCGCCATAGTAGCGTTAATTTTCTCTGCAATACGCTGAGCCTGCTCTGTACTAAGGGCAGAGCGCTCGTATTTTCTATCAATGGCTGAATCTGAGTTCACAGGTGTAGATACATCAGATTTATCATTTATATATCGCCCTTCAAAACCAGGTTTTTGTCGTAGTCCCCAATAAGCCAATGTCCAAACCAGAATCAGTAATAATGTAAAACCAAACCTATATCCAAACAAAGAATCGTCTTGAGCTAATGTTGACATCAAGCTTGTAAAGGCAAAGAACCAAGTGCCTGCGATTATAAACAACAGCCAACTCAACCAACCTAGTTCTCGCTGTTCATTGCTAGCGAACAAGTCCTTCAGTTGCTTCCTGTATTTAGAGAGTCGAATGATTATCCGGATAACATAGTATCCAGACTGCACAGCCCAAAGTAACATTGCCAAAAACATACTTACGACTACAACAAGTGAAAATCCGGCATCAATATCCGCGCCATCACTAAATATAGCCTTACGCATTTCCAGCGGTAAACTAATTATTAATCCCGCGACAGTTAGGCCCAAGATGAAGGGAACGAACTGAATAGCGTGCCTAGGTTGCATGCGCCAAGGTATCTCTGATGTGAGTCCTTCTACATAAAGCCAAAACGTCGGGCCAAGGAGAAGCCATGCCGGAAATATTGACGCGATATAAATCGTGTCCCATGATGGAGTTAATAAAAAAACTACGGGTCCTAGCGTGATAACACCACTAGCAACAAAGAAAATCGCAAGAGGGAAATAGGTTCGGATAAGGGACGCGCGAAATAAGAATTGAGGCAGACAAAAGCCAATTTGCCCAAGTGTTATCATTGCAACTGCAAGCACAACAAGATCTTCCAAGACCACTTCCTCTCATTTATGTTTTCGTTTGTGATAAAGCGAAATGATTGTACTGACTCTCGCTCTATTAAAATACGAAAATGTGTCCGTCCTTATAGTCTCGGACGACTTAAACGCCTATAACTGCGAGAATTAGACTCAGTCTTGTACAGTTGCAACAGCGCGGCAAGAAAATGTTGGTGGCTTTCAAAGTAAAAGTCAACATAATATACAAGGAAATTCTACAGTGATTGTTCTTCAAAAATTGGGTGGTGTTGCCGCACTATTAGAGGCTATTTTATACATGTCGGCTTTTATCTTCTTTGGTGCTTTTTGGGACTTTCCTACGGAGGTTGGTGTTGCACAGCAATTAGCTTTTCTAAAGGAAAATCAAGTTACCTTAACTATCCTAAATATTTTTCTGTACGTAGTATTTGGAATTTTTTTAGCTTTGTTAGTGCTTGCCCTTCATGAGCATTTGAAAGGCTATGCTCCGGCGCTTTCAAAAACTGCCTCAGTATTCGGTTTTATATGGGTTGGTCTTGTCATTGCGAGTGGAATGATCGCAAATATAGGGTTAAAAACAGTTATCGAACTCTCAGAAAAAGAGCCAGAGCAAGCTAGGTCAGTCTGGTTAGCCGTTGACTCTGTAGCGGAAGGGATAGGTGGTGGAAACGAGATAGTGGGAGGCCTGTGGGTTCTATTGTTAAGTATCGCAGCTTTAAAAAACAATGTTCTATCTAAAAAGTTAAACTACCTAGGTTTATTTGTCGGACTTGCTGGAATTTTCACCATTTACCCTGCTGACATACTGACAGAAATATTTGGTTTAAGTCAGACCATTTGGTTCGTTTGGCTGGGGCTTATAATGTTGTTAGAGCCTTCAGAGTTCACAGAGAGTTTAAACTTAGATTAACTATTTGAATCGTAGCAGCTAATTCAGGGTTTTATACTTTACCGGATGCATCTGTTAGATTTCCATTTGGCATGGGGGGGACTTCGGTATCTCAAAAAAAACCCATAGGTCATTTACTAATAAGCTAGTGATTTTGCTTGGTGAATTTGATGATAAAATCGAAAAGCTAGGTACCATGCTTCATACTCCAGGCGCAGATGCGCAAGGTTTTGGACGTTTTGAGCGTGGTAAATATTTTTATAGTCATAGTCGTAAGATGGCAAAATCAGCTAAGACCCCTTTTCATTGGCAGCTAAAATTGGTAGAGGGCGTAGGGCATGACTATAAAGAAATGGGTGTGGCTGCTGCTGCGTTCTTATATGGGCAGAAATAATTCCCATAACAAAAACAGTCAAGGCGACGCAAAAAAGTGGCGTGCTTGCTGTAAGTTTTGCCTTCCCATATTTCACCTAATCCGTTACATTCTAACTTAGTAATATAACTGACTCGCATTTGTCCAGAAGTGTGTTGATGAGATCATCTGCAAACTGTGATCACCAAGCGATTCATTTATTTCTTGAAGCCACTTAAAGTAGATATCTTCACTATTAGACGTAGCTATAGAAACACAATGATGGAGTATAGAGGTGTAGGTTAAGATATTTAAGCGTAGGAAGTTACGCTTGAGATTGTCGCCATGGGATGAATATGTAAAGCCACGTTTTTTAGACGTGGCTTTTTTTAGATATCGATATCAGGAACTTAAGCGATAGCTCCAGTGACTACGACTTTGCCTTGAAGCGCTCAGGTGCTGAACAACCAGATAGAACCAAAAGACCAGCAAGTATACCCAAGTTCTTAATGAAGTTTTGCATTTCATGCGCCCCTTCTAAGCCTGAATAATTCCAAAAATCATGCAACGATACATTAATCACTAGCACTAACCCTGCTAGCAACAACGCAACAAGCCATGTAAATCGGTTTGCAATTAATAAAGCGGCTGCGCCAATCTGAAAGATACCAGCAAGCCCCAATAACACAGGAACGAATGGCATATCATGCTTTTCCATCAATTGGATATGCATATCCCACGACACAAATTTCATAATGCCTGGAACCAAAAAGTACAATGCTAAAAGTACGCGGCCAGCGGTCAACAATAGAGTATTCACGTTATTTGTTCCTAATTACAGTGATAAAAACGAACTAATTATAATGCTTTGTCATTCACAGTGATTTTTACATCAATATTACCTTTAACTGCATTTGAGTAAGGACAAACTTGGTGTGCTGTTTTGACTAATTGCTGTGCTTGTTCTTCTTCTAACTCTAACGTTACAGCCAGCGCAACTGTTAATGCAAAACCGCCTGTTTGGTTTGGACCTATACCAACTTCAGCCGTAACAGGTGCTTGAGCTAATTTGATTTTCATTTCACGAGCTACGTGAATGATCGCATTTGAGAAACATGCAGAGTAGCCCGCGGCAAATAGTTGTTCTGGGTTAGTTGCTTCGCCCGTTCCACCCATTTCTTTTGGGTAGCTCAATGCGAGATCAAGCATGTTGTCATCTGTAGTTACTTGACCATTACGTCCTGCTGATGCTGTTGCTTTCGTTGTATATAGAGTTGTCATGATGATGTCCTTCAGATTGAATACGGTAATAAATATATTAATAGCTAGCAATTAAATTGCGTGCAATTTATTTTCCGCAAGTATAATTCAAACAAAAGGGAAAACACAAGTACATTGTGTGCAATATATTTTTAACAAGGTGAATCCTTCTAATGACACCAATACAAAAAGGCGTAATTCAACGCGTCTTTACACTGCCTTTGAAACATACTTACTTACAAATAAATTTGATAAATTAAAAAATAATTGAGTTTTTTTCCAAAAAAACTGTATCTTGAAGTTGTTATTGAGAATAAGAGGTGTTTCCTATGTCACATTTTGAATTAAGTCATAAACCAGCCACCAAAATTTCTGAGAAAGTGGCCTATAAAATCACTCAGATACTGAAGTTTACGCTCAACATTTTCTACGGAAGCAAGTATGCCAAGCGTGCTGTCATTTTAGAAACCATCGCTGCTGTTCCCGGCATGGTCGCTGGTATGTTCAACCATATGAAAGCTTTAAGGCGCATGAAAGACGATGAAGGTTGGATCCGAGAATTATTAGATGAAGCAGAAAATGAAAGAATGCATTTAATGATATTTTTGGATGTTGCTAAACCGAGCTGGATTGAAAGAGCTCTGGTTCTTATTGGCCAAGGTGTATTTATATTGGTTTACACTGTAATTTACCTATTGTCCTCAAAAATTGCTCACAGAGTCGTCGGTTATTTTGAAGAAGAGGCTTGTAAAAGCTATACGGAGTATCTTGGTAAAATTGATGACGGAGAGGTCGAAAATATTACAGCCCCTCAAATTGCTATCGACTATTACCAGCTTTCAACAGACGCAACGTTATACGACGTCATTTTGAGGATCCGTATGGATGAAGCCAAGCATCGTGATAAAAATCATTCATTTGCAGATGCTTATGAAAAAAGAGATTTACCTGCACATCAATACTAACGGTTATCTGTATTGAGTAAGTACCACGATAATAAGTGTCTTTTGAATGATATTTAATATCGTGGATACTTTATAAATCGACATTTACTAAGAATGAACAGTATAGTTGTCTTATCACCAGTCAATAATCGCGCTACTTACTTCACTGCAATACAAAAACTCACATCCGCTATGTGCGTTTCCATATCATAGCTATGATAAAGCTCAAAACAGACACAAGTTCGATCATCATCCCACTCGAACTGCTTTCCCGCTTCTCTAAGTAATTGCTGCCACATCAACGGATACTCAGATTTATCATTAATAACTTTCCGAATAAATGCATACCGCCCTCCATCAAAATGCGCTTTACTCACGATACCGGTAATCTCAGTGTCATCTGGAACTAACAAACATATATCCGTTCTGCAATCCTGTGGGGATGTTACCTGAGGATCATCTCTGTAAACAAATATCCATTGGCTATCCGCCACTCCCTTTTCCTCGGACCATTGGTACAACTGCTCACAAGGTAATTCATAATTTTCACCATAGGGGCCAGTCACACGCTTGTAAGCGAGTGCTGATGGTTTAAAAAGTTGAGTTTCCATAAAATTACTTCCTATATTTATCAGCGGTCGAGGTTAAAAGTATAGGTTAGTTTTTAGGCTTTTTCGTTTACACATTATTCTTTGTGGATTGGCGATTTAGCATATAAAGCCCGTACCAGTTCCCTGTAGTATTATTGTTATTGTAGTTGTTGAGTGAACTTGGCCTGCTTTTTCTCATGTTAGCGGTTGATAATCATTTCTAGTAATGGTGAAAGCAACGGCAGAGAAAGCAATAATGTTAACATCGAAGGAATGGCATCTTTCCAAGTATCGAATCTGAAATGGAAGTACATTGCTCCGACAGAAGTCAATGTAATTAAACCCGCACCTATAGCGCTTAGTAATAATTCTTCCGTAATCATACCCACTAGCATTCCTATCGCACCAGTAGCTTCAATTAGCCCAACAACAACCATTGAAGCTCGATTGAGGCCATACTTATGAAAGAAAGCTAACTGCGGTTCAAATATGACCTTAACCCATCCCAATATTTTAATGGAACTTGCAAACAGAAAAAATGCAATTAGCACCGCTTGAATAATCCACATAACTTTATCTCCTCATCAATTTAGTATGGTCATTTAAGCATTCCAATTACGTTATTAGTAGACTATTATTTGACTTATTATGATTCCAAAAAGGAATGCTAGTGAATAAGATCCAATGCCTAACAGTTTTTATCCGTGTTGCTTTCCATGGGACATTCACTGCTGCTGCAAATGAACTAAATATCACTCAAAGTGCTGTTAGTAAGAAGATTGCTTGGTTAGAGCAAGATATTGGCATCACTTTATTTCACCGCCATGCTCGCGCAATCAGTCTTACAAATAGTGGGAAACAATATTTGAAGTTAGCAACAAAGTTGACTGAAGAGTTAAGTACATTCGAATCTCAACTAAGGCAAGAGCAAACATTTGTAACGGGTACATTGAAACTTTCAGTACCCAGTGGATTTAGCGTGCGATTACTTTCTTTTGCACTCAATGATTTTATGAACTTGAATCCAAACTTAACCGTTGATGTGTCAGTGTCAGACAAGTTTATTAATTTAGTCGAGGATGATATTGATATTGCAATTCGAGCAACCTACCTCAAAGATTCTGGATTAAAAGCCAAGTGGTTAATGGACAATGAACTTGTCTATTTTGCATCTCCTAATTATTTAGCCAACCATCCACCTATTGTCAAAGTAAGTGATTTGGAGCAGCATAAGTGCCTTACTTATGCTTTATCGAAACCATCAAATTTGTGGCGATTTAGTGACGGAACAGACGAGTTGAAATTAAAAGTACATGAGTGTATTAGGAGTGATAATCCTGAAATGTTGGTGAAGATGGCAAAGCTTGGTCAGGGTGTGACTGCAATGCCTAGATGGATGATAGAAGAAGAACTGAAGTCAAATACGCTAAAAATAGTATTGGGGCAGTATCAACCCGCTAAATTGCCAATGTATCTGATTTATAAAGATGTTGAACACCAACCTCAGAGTATTCGTTCTTTTATAGACTTCCTATCTGATTACTTCTTTCAAAATGAACAAAGACAGAAGAGTACTAAATAACTGAGAAATAACTGAGGACACACACCTCAAGAAATAACTGAGGACACACACCTCAGAAATAACTGAGGACACACACCTCATGTTCACGTAAGTCATTGTTAGCTTCTGTCACTGAACTCCTCTCCTTTAAAACTTTCATTTTATTGATGCTAAATTGTCCATGATGAATGGCAAATATGTGTGATGCGCATCACATATAAATCGTGAATAATAGCGTCATCGAGTGAAAGGGGCAGTTACCCCAACAAGTAGTCACTCATTTTTAACAGACACTTTAAGGGTAAATAAAATGAATAAATTAACAGCTCTAGCCGCAACTTTCCTAATCAGCACAACGGCATTTGCAGGTACTCAAACGGTTTATAGTGAAGCAAACCTATCAACAGCCAGTTTTAATTCTAAAGCCGCCGCATATGAAGCAGGTTTTGATTACGTTGATGCATTGGAAACAGCGACCCATTCTGAATTGCGCTTTAAATTGGCACCCATTGGAGAAAATACCGTCTCCAATCTTAAGTTGGACGACACGGTCGTGACGATTGAAGAGTTCTCTGAAGCTCGTGGTGAAATATCTTACCGCGCTATCGTCAATGTTGATTATCACTTCGATGCCCGTGATAACAACAACGACTAATACCACGCTGTTTTAACCATTTAAAAGCCAATAGATCTCGGTATGTTGGCTTTTTGTCATTGAGTGTGTCATTAAGGATGTCATTAAGGACACACGCCTCAAGTTTCAGTAAGCTACTTGTCATAACCTACCGGCCATAGTCATACCTTCAATCTGTATACTCATACAGTTTATTGGGTGTTTAATAGAATTCGAGGAGGGTTACATATGCATGAATACTATTTTAAACCCTCTTTTAAACCTTGATCAATCAGTACAAAATGAAAAAAAATCGGATAACACGCGGAGGATGATGGGCAATATGTGCTAACACGACTTTACCTTAGAAAGGTAGAATTATATTTCTATAAAGCTATATTATTCAGTTATTTATGGATGTGTTGGTAGGTGTATTGAATGGCTAGGTCCGTGCTGCACGGTATTGAATTGTTATGCGACAGTTAATATAATCAGATGTGGCTATTTTTAGAGACAGATAAATAAGTTGAGACTTAAGTACATTTTCACTTTACTTCAACTTAACTTGAGGTATTAAGCTTTCTTTAATGACAAAAAGGAAGCTTAATATGCAAAATAACTATGTAAAAGAACTCGCAATTAAAACATACCAAGAAGAGCCTGAAGTAGTGTGTGTTAGTGCTAAGCAGCGAAGTTTCCATACGCCTAGCTTTTTCTCGGGCATATTGTTTTCAGCCATCTTGATTGCTTTTATATACTAAGGCCGTCGGTGACTACAAAATGAATGAGATAAAGTGATAAAAGTCGCATAACAGACTGTTTAAGCAGGCAGACAACGTGTGGCATGTTTAGTTTGGTGTAATCGACGCGTTGCTTCAGGCTAAGCATTGCGTCTGTCTGCAACTTAACAGGGCGTTACTTTACTCTACCTAATTTAATCCATGAGTCCCTAAACTAACAAAGTTACTGACTCACATTTGTCCAAAAATGAATTGAACGAAATTTTAAGTAAACTCGTTTATACCCTTTTTTGTTTTAGCGAATTAAAATATCTATTGTGATTACAGCGTTAAAGATATATTGGCAATGACTTTTTAGTCGTGACTTGTCTTACTGATAAATGAGTATGGATATCTTTTACGCTGATTATTTTATGTAACTTCCTTGTAAATGCCTCATAACCTGCCAAGTCTGGTGTGGCAACTTCTAACAGGTAGTCATATCCTCCAGAAACGATATGCCCATTGATAACCTCTTTCATGTCAGAAAGCACATATTCAAAATTTTTAATCGACTCTTCCTGGTGATTGCTTAGGCTCACTTCAACAAAAAAAGTCATCGCTATTCCTACTCGACCTTTGTTCAAATTCGCCTGATAATCCTCAATATAACCTTCATCCTCAAGGCGCTTTAAACGTCTTGCACAAGGAGAAGGAGAGAGCCCAACTCGCTCTGACAATTCAGCTGTAGAAAGACGCCCCTCTTTTTGAAGCACTTCCAGCATATGACGATCTATTCTATCCATACTCGATCCTTGGCGATTTAAAGCAATAATTAAATATAATGTAGTTGAATTAGCTAATGATGGCCAATTTTATCAAAATGATTGCCTAATAAATGCGTCAATTTTGATGGATAATCTGATAACAGATTCAAGAAAGCAGGTTTTTTGTAAATGGAAAAGGTTATTCAGTCAGAAACGAGTAAATTGAGTCTCAACGATATATCACCATTAAAAAATGGGTATATAGTTATGATTATGGTTTTGCTGATTTGGTCGGGATTTTCACTTACCGTTCGTGCTATAGGTGCCTCACCTCTCAGTATCGCCGACGTCGCGTTGATAAGGTTTGCTGTGCCTTTAATACTTTTGGCTCCGTTGGTTCCTTCTCATCTGAAGGCAATAAAAAAAATCCGTTTCTCAGATGTACTATTGATTTTACTTGGAGGAGTACCATTTCTTTTTTTGGCTTCTTTGGGGGCAAAAACGACACCTGCCGCTTATGTTGGAACAGTATTGGCGGGGACTCCACCGTTTTTTGTTGCTTTGCTCTCTTACGTTTTTTATCGTCAAAAGATCTCAATGACTCAAGTCTTTTCATTGTCTCTCATACTTGCAGGCATTGTAACAATGGTCTTAGATCGCACCATCAATACTTCAAGTGATATAACGGGAGGTATCTTTTATTTGCTGAGCGCTGCTGTGATTTGGGCTGGATACACAATGGGGTTAAAGCGTGCAGGTCTGAACCCGGTTACGGTAGCAATTATCCTCTCCTACTTATCATTTTTCATTACGTTGGGATTAATCTATTTTGAGTTAGTCACAACCCATTTTGGTTCTTTTTCTTTTCAAGAAGCGCTCCCATTTGTATTAGTTCAAGGGCTGGGCGTTGGTATTCTGGCGACGATTGGTTACTCGTATGCCGTGAATCAATTGGGCTCTGACAGATCCTCGATTATAGGTTCTATTTCACCGGGATTAACCGCTTTACTTGCCGTTGCAATCTTTGATGAGCCGTTATCAATAGTTATTCTATGCGGGATAGGTCTCACAATAACGGGTGTCATCTTATCCAATCGCTCTTAGAGGTTTTATTTAAGGAAAAATAAAAATATGAGAGTTACAGAGGACATATATGATTACCTTTGTTGTTGATTCTGAGTAACCTTAATCACGGCACATTTCGATACCAAGGAAGAGGTGACAGTCTCATTACATACCTCAAGTTTCAGTATATTTTAATATGATTGCTTCAGGAACATGATGTTCCCGCAAGTGCAAAGCAGCCTTATTAATGAAGGCTGCTTTCTCATTAAAACAGAAATGCTGGAACCTTGAGTATTGCCTAGTTCACTTGGTAGAACAACTAAGGACTTACATATCATATTTCGAAATATATGTCCTCATTAAGCTTTTTTAGTAGATTTATTCTTCGTTTTGCCTTTGTATGCGCTAATATCAGCTTTTTTTGGTTCGCGCCATTTTCCTCATTTGTGATGGATTCCTGCTATCTAGGTTGCTTGGTTTCCTAAGTATCCAACAATGGATCGGTGAAGGGGGCGCGTAGATTAATAAAGGAAGTAGTTATGTGGTCTATTTCATCTGTAAAAGTAAATTCGAAACGCACAACATGTTATTACGTCTGTGATGGTCTGCCATTGGGTGAGGCAAGAGGAGAAAAAGGGGGGAGTTTTCGCCTGATGATCAATGGTCTGGGTTTTGTCGACATTAATGATATAGGGCATCAACCTGATGGTGAACACTACTGGGCTCTCGATTTGAATGGGCAGCGTTATTGGTACGGTGATCAAGGAAATATTGAATTTGTGATTGAAAACGATGGTTCATTTCTGGCAACTGGTCACGGAAATAACACCTCAGGGCAGCTACAAGCATTGCCTGCTGTGACTCCCGAAGTTGTGGCCTTATTTAAGGAAATGATGGATAAGAAAATAGTGCCTTATCAGAACCCTCCATCGGGCACGACTAAATCAATTGAAGAATTAAAGATGTTAGGTAAACAAAATTACCCAGGTGATCCTAACGGCTTTGATTTTGCCATGTGCTTATATGACTGGACCAGTCCAGATTTTATTCGGACAGATGCGTTTAACCAATTTGCGTATAGCGCAATAAAAGGTTTCCCTTTAGATCTTGGTTCATTGGCAGAAACGATTTGGGCGTGTGATTATCCTAGCTGTACAGCAAAAGATGCTAATTTCATGAACATGTTCTTGATGAAACCAGCAAAATCAGAAGAAGACGTTCGTAAACAACTTGAACCTGTCGCCACACAAATTCAAAAATATGCCATTGCCGAGACCACACTTCAGATTAATGCACTCCTTAAATTACCTAAAGTGTCATCAAAAGAATACCCACTTTTGTATCGAGGAGGCATGGCAATATCGGGTAATACATTAAAAGATTTTGCCCCTTCACTGCGTGAGTATCCGGGCAACGCAGGACCGATTACAGAACCACTTACTTATCCGTTTGAAGATGCTTTAGATGACATGTTGAAACCGGGCTCTATTATTACACTCAAAACACCATGGAGTTTTTCAAACGACTTAAATGGAGCGAAAGTTTGGCAAAGAGGGGTGCTAATTACTTGCAAGCCTCCAGAAGAATACGATGAGTGGCCAGGTGGAGCAGATATCACCGATTTTTCGCTGAACCCTGATACATTTGAAGTAAATTTTCCGCCGAATACACGGTTTAAAATCGAATCTTATGAGTGGATAGTTATAGAAGGTAAACCCGTTTGTCATTTCACTATGATGATGCTCGGTTATTATGGAGAGTAGCGTTTTGAGGTGGGTGCGCTCGTCATTTACGTGCCACCCTAATTGACAGAATCAAACCTCGCACTGGTGCATCGTGACAACGCACCGTATAATCGCAGGTTCATCAAAGACAAGGTAATGAAATGAATATTTGTGGTGTTGAAATTAGTGGAAATGACGCGATTGTAAGCCTGCTATCACTATCCGATGGGGTGTTTACTATTCCCGATTGCCGAGTGGCTAAGGTATCCATAGGCGATGCAAACGACACTCAAAAAATGAAAGACTTTCAGTTTTCGTTCGCTAAATTGATGCAAGATTACAAGATTGATCGTGTGGTGATCCGCCAACGCCAAGCAAAAGGTAAGTTTGCTGGTGGTGCGGTCGGTTTTAAGTTGGAAGCGGCCATCCAATTGATCGAAGATCTTTCGGTCGATGTCGTTGCGGCTAGCGAAATTAAAGAGCGTTTGAAACGAAACCCACTTGCGGTACCGTTTAAAGAGACAGGTCTAAAGCAATATCAAGAGCCCGCATTTTTTGTTGCCTATGCATGCATAATGAATTCAAACGAGTGATCGTTGCTGCTGCCTGAAGTTAAGAAAAACTAACGAGAAACTAGCGAGGACACACACCTCTAATTTCAAGGCGTATGTCCTCGTTAGTGTTATAAAAGTAATCCGCTATTTTTAGCTAACTCAGCCTACGATACGAAAATAATGCGACGCTAGCCCAAACCATCGCTCGAAAAATAAGAGCAAGAACGGTGCGAAGTTCGTATTCTTCTCCATTCATAATGTGCAATCCTAATAACCCCAAAATTAAAACAGTTAGAATGGCAATACTAGCTGACATCCATACCACCCAACGTTGACGAAACCCTATCCCTATGCCCGCTATAACATAAATAAATCCTGCCAAAAAATTGAACCAAACGACAAACGGAACATAGTGACCAGCTGCTTGGGCCTTCTCTTCAATAAATAAGACGGAACCACCAGAGATGACAGTAAGGACACCAAATGCGGTGGCAACAATCGCAACGGCAAAAATTCCTATCGTATGTTCATATTTCATAATGGCATCCTCTGTGGGTTTATAATCGAGTGAATACTTCACGACTAGATAATTACCGAGCCCAGATGGTTTGGTAGAGGTGATGTCACACTGATACTTCTTGAGTATAAAGCACAGACTGAAACGATGTTGTGTGCTGGATAAGGGTTTATCCGAATGTAAACGTTGACAGAACTCACGAGGACATACGCCTCAGGTTTCAATGCGTATGTTCCCGTTAACTTCCACCGCAAAACCTATTGCCTTTAAAACTTTCATCCTATTGATGCTAAATCGTCCATGATGAATGGCAAATATGTGTGATGTACATCACATATGAATAGTGAATAATAGCGTCATCGAGTGAAAGGGGCCGTTACCCCAACAAGTAGTCACTCATTTTTAACAGACACTTTAAGGGTAAATAAGATGAAAAAATTAACAGTTCTAGCAGCAACTCTCCTAATCAGCGCAACGGCATTTGCGGGTACTCAAACGGTTTATAGCGAAGCAAATCTATCAACAGCTGGTTTTGTTTCTAAAGCCGCCGCGTATGAAGCAGGGTTTGACTATGTTGATGCATTGGAAACGGCGAGCCATTCTGAGTTACGTTTCAAACTGGCACCCATCGGAGAAAATACGGTCTCTAATCTTATGCTGGACGACACAACGGTGACGATTGAAGAGTTTTCTGAAGCTCGCGGCGAAATCTCTTACCGCGCTATCGTCAATGTTGATTATCATTTCGATGCCCGCGATAACAACAACGACTAATATCTCGTTTTTTTAGAATTTGAAAAGCCAACAGGTCTCGGTCCGTTGGCTTTTTTGTCATTACGTATTTTGATTGAGTCTTATGTGTTATCAGAAACGATATGCGGCTGTTGCACCAACTACCCACTGATTGGCACTGTCTACAATTGGCGAATCGGATATTTTGTCACCAAGATGAGTGTAAGCCGTTGTTTGCGTTAGTTCCCATCTATCACTGATTGGCATAATTAGCTTGTAACCAAGGTTGTAAGAGATATCAGCGCTACCTTTGTAGGCCTTGCGTGTTTGAGTCGCTTCTTTATTTTTTACACCGAAGTAGTAATCCACGTAATCTTCACTCTGGTATGTCAAACCTGCAAATGGAACCAGATCCATACGTCCAACACTCATTGGAAGGAAATATGTCACACCTGCCAAGTAACCATCGTATGTGTCTGTCACGTCTTGTTGGAAGTACGTAGAAATTGTACCTTGAGATAGCGCAAAGTCAGCATTGATACCCAGATCCAAACTGGCTTTACGTTTGTCCATTCCTTTCAAAAAATTTGATGTATCTTGGTCGTATGCCAGACCAGATGTGCCTATGTAGCCACTCATGTTGAACATGTCACCAGTGTTACCAAGGAAACGGTAGTTAATGCTTTGCAGTGTCGCATTGAAGTCTTCACCCTGGTAACCAAAATTGCCCAGTAGGGTTGCGTTGTGTTTTTGATCCTTAAACAAATCACTTGCACCCGCAGCACCTAACTCAGCAATCCAGCTGTTTTCTTTGGTATAGATGTTACCGTTTCGAATGTATGTATCACCGGCCGCATGTACTGCAGTAGCGGCAACAAGAGTAGAGATAAGAATGGTCAGTTGTTTCATAATTTTGTCCTTGTGTTAACTGGTTATGAACACTGTACAGAATAAGTTGGCCTGACAATATATTGACCTTGTCAATCATCTGTCACTGTTTGTCAGACTCATCCGACAAACAATCGAGCCGCAGAGTAAATTTCGCACCACCCAATATACTGTCTCCAACTTCCACCTGACCACCATGTCGTTCAGTGATAAGTTTAACAATTGCCAAGCCTAAACCGAATCCCGTGTTGGCTTTGTTTCGGGATGGGTCCGCACTATAGAAAGGGTCGAAAATGGAAACCCAGTGATCGCTAGGTATCCCCGGACCGTCGTCTTCGACAATAAACACCACTTCTTCATTTTCCATCGTCGCGGACAACTGAATGTTCTGCTCTGCATACCGCAGAGCATTAGAGAGCAAATTATTGATGGCACGTTTGAGTAAGGCTCCATCGGCTTCGACAAAAAAATCTTCAGCAATGCGAAGGTCCACTATCACTGTGTTTTTTTTCGGTAATTTGCTTACTATACCTTTGAGGTAAGGGTTACATTCAAGTCTTTCTATGTTCAATACAGAATCTGGACGTTCAACTTTGGCGAAGTAAAGCAGGTCATCGACCATCTGTTCCATCTCTTCGGTATCTTCGATAATACTGGCGATTTTCTCGTGCTGTTGCTGAGTTAAGTTCTCGTCTTGTAGCATCTCAGCTTGCCATTGAATCCTGAAAATCGGCGTTCTTAAATCGTGCGCGACCGAATTAGTCAGTGAGCGGTTGCTCGTAATTAAGTAAGAGATTTTGTTCGCCATGTAATTAAAACTCTCGTTGAGCGAACCCACTCTATGTCTACTGCTTGTAGGTGCTCTGAAATTAAAATCACCTTGGGCAAATTTCATGGTGGCAAGTTCAAGTGAGTTGATTCTGCGACTGAGAAACCAGATCATGCAGGATGTGTAAATAAAAAAACCGCCTAAGATAAAGCCAAGAAGAATAACATCATCAAATTCAATCGCTTTACGAAGGTACGATTCTTCATCAGGTTGAATATGATAGACAGTGTCGAGAGATGAGAGCATAAACCAGAAGTCCCGTTCATCATCGTAATAAGTAAACGGATACGCTCTGTCATTATTCAAATGGTTTTTTACTTCATCAGGAACGTCTGAACGAGGAAATTCGGTGAGAGTCTTGATGGTATTGTTGACATAATCGCTTAGGACAATGAGGGCTTTATCTTGTCCCTGACTATCCGAGATTGTCATTAGCATGTCTCGAAATGCGGCGCCTTCCAGATCTTCAAGTACATACTCATTGTCGGTATTGAGTTGATTAACTATGGTGTCATACGCAATGATACTCGCGAAGAACAACACCAATAAGCCGAAAAATGCCTCTAAATAGAACCGGCGCATACATCATTATCCTCACGTTTTCTTTTAACTATCTGGTACGAACAAATACCCTTTGCCTCTTACTGTGATGATGCGCTTAGGTGTAGAAGAGTTATCGCCAAGTTTTTTTCGCAGGTTAACTATTTTGTTGTCTATAGTACGGTCTAGGCCATCGTACTCTATACCTCTTAATGCCAGTGTTAGCACTTCCCGTGACAATACTTCATCAGGAGAACTTGCCAGTATCCATAACAGGTCGAAATCACTGTCAGGCATGATGACCTGAACGCCATCAAGTGAGCAAATTTTACGTGCCTGGTTCAGGCTTAGTTGACCATAGGCTAAAGTATTCGTCGACTTCGACGCCACTTTGGCTGTTTGTCCAACTGCCGAGTTACGCCTGAGCAACATACGAATACGTGCTAACAAGACTCTCGGTTTGATCGGTTTATTTACAAAGTCGTCGGCACCAATCTCAAGTGCCGCCACATGGTCAAAATCGTCATCACTTGCCGTCAACATTAAAACTTTACCTGAATACTTGGCTCGGATCTGTCTACAAATTGTCAGACCGTCCATACCAGGCAACATAAGGTCAAGTAAAAGGATATCGGGTTGTTGTTCGACAATGGCATCAATTGCGTTTGTACCATCTTCAAATGCGGTCACTTCGAAATCTTGTTTAATGAAATACTCTTCCAACATTAAGCGAAGCTTTGCGTCATCTTCGATTATAAATAGGGATTGCAAAGGGTTCATCGAGATATTTAACCAGAGTTCTGAGATTGAAATGAAGTCATAGTATCGCAAAGCAACGTAAATTACTTTACCTCTAATAAGCGATCTTATATGAATGCTTGAAAACCAAAAAAGCACGAAGATAGAGATAACCACAAGGGGTGGTTTTAAACAGAATTTGATTTAATTGTTGATGTTGTTAAACAAGATAAAATTATTATGCTGAACCAAAGTCGCAATCTAAATAGCGGAGATTGGCTTACAGGTAATTAATATTGTAACTATACTCCTACAAATTTCATCAGAAAATGCGAATTATGGATATCAAATCTCGTTTAGTCATCCTTGGGTTTACCTCTATCCTTGGCATTGCAGCTATTCTTGGTATTTCGATTAGTTTCTCCGGTTCCGTTGGAGAGCTAGCGAATGCAAAAACTCAACTCTCTGAGCTTGAGGTTAGGTTACTTAATTTACGTCGTAACGAAAAAGATTTTTTGTTGCGGAAAGATGCCAAGTATTTATCTAAATTCCAAGACAATGCTGCACTGTTTGTGGACATTAATCAAAACATTGCAGCCACTCTTTTAGACTACGATATTGCCTACCCAGATCGTTTAAGTTCTGACCTTGATATATATATAAATAAGTTCTCTTCTTTAGTTTCTGCTTCGCAAGCTTTGGGGTTAAAAAGAGATCAAGGATTGTTAGGAGAATATCACTCTGAATATGAGAAAACCATGGACTCAACTTCTGCAAAAGGAGGGTTGGCTCTAAATAACTTCGATAATGCGGTTAAACAAGGCCGTTTTGAACCTCAAATATTACAAGATTTTAGTTTTCCAGCGCTGATTACAGCCAGTCAGGAAGTGATTAATCAAATTCAAATTATTGGTCTTCAACATGATCAGGGTTTGATGGGAGAAGTTCGGCAAGCATCGCATCAAATTGAAGAACAGTTCGAGCAAGCCGCTACAGCATTGCAATCTGGCGTTAGCAGTTATGAAAAACGCCTGACAACAATTCAATGGGGCATTACAAGTGTCATCATCCTTGTCATTGTATTAGTGATTGTCCAAATAGTTTGGTCTATAAACATCATCATGAACAAACTGCTAAAGACGATTCAAATGATTTTAGAAACTAACAACATGGCGATGCGAATTGATATTTCTGGCAAAAATGAGTTGGCAGTGTTGGGTCGGTACTTCAACAATTTGTTGGCGAACATCGGAGAGTTGGTTTCTGGCTCTCAGATTAAAGCCAAAGGGCTCTATAGCAGTACTGAAAGTATGCATAGTCAACTTCAAGGTGTGATCGAACAGTTCAATATTCAAGCTCAACATACGAGCTCAATGGCGACATCTGTTCAACAGATGGTATCGACTATTGGCGAGATTTCGGAAAGTACAGCCGTTGCAACTGAAGGCGTTCAACAAGCGTCTTATAATGCTAATGAAGGTCGAGAAGGGGTAAGTGCAACGGTTGATAATATTAACGAATTATCATCAACGCTATCTCGCAGTCAGGCATCAATAAGTTCACTAGACCAGCGTGTTGCTCAAATAGGAGGAGCCGTAGAGATGATTCAGGGCATAGCAGAACAAACAAACCTATTGGCTCTGAATGCCGCTATTGAGGCTGCACGAGCAGGGGATCAAGGACGTGGTTTTGCTGTGGTTGCTGATGAAGTCCGCAATCTTGCCAGCCGCACTCATGATTCAACTCAAGAAATTACGTCGGTAGTGACAGCAATTCAAAGTCAGATGTCGGCAGTGGTTGCTGATATTGAAACCTGTAATAAACAAGGCGAAGAAACCAAGCAATTTTCACAAACCTTAGATAAAAGTTTTTCCCAGATCATCACCGACATGAGTAATATTCAAAGTAACTCAGAACGTATCGCTTCGGCCATTGAAGAGCAAGGAATTGTAATGAATCAAGTCAATGAGTCCATTACGGAGCTGCAAATGATTTCAGATGACAATATGGTGTCGGCTAAACAATGCCTTGAAGAGGTTGATAGTGTACAAGCGCAAGCAAAAGATATGGACCATGCAGTAGCACAGTTTAAAACAAATACTTAAACTAACGAGGAAATACACCTCAGATATCCAGATGTATCTCCTCGTTAGTCCTTCAGCCCCTTTAATAGAAAAAATAAGACGACAACTGAAATTTTTATCTCAGTTGTCGTGTCTTCTGCTAAACAATAAATGAATTATCAATCTACCGACGATCAACATAACGTCGGTTTTCAAATCAGGAGTCTTCAAATGAAGAAGTTATTCGCCCTATTAATTATGCTCGTAAGTTTCCCTTCATTCGCCGCTGACGAGATCTACACAGGAACGTTCAGCAACAAAGCGGTAAGTGGTTATGACACCGTGGCATATTTTACGAAAGGCCAACCTGTTAAAGGCGATAGCCAATGGCAAGTAGAGTACAAAGGTGCTGACTGGTATTTTTCTTCAGAAGAGAATCTAAGTAAGTTTAAAGCAGACCCAGAAAGCTACGCCCCACAATACGGTGGTTACTGTGCATGGGCGATTTCTGCCAAAAACGATTTTGCTTCTGCCGAGCCGAATTTATGGGCAATTGTCGATGGTAAGCTTTATTTAAATTACGATGCTGGCGTGAAGAGGCGTTGGGACGAAGACCGTGCAGGTCATATATCGACGGCGGACCAAAACTGGCCAAATCTAATTAAATAACAAGGAATCCATTAAATGAAGTTTGTTCCGCTAAAGCATATTCCATCAGCATTTATCGTATTTGTATTTGTTCAGTCATTGTTCTTTAAGTTTTCGGGCTCTTACGAGACTGAGCATATTTTTGGCACTCTAGGTGAGTGGTCGGGTATTGAATGGTTTGGCGTTTACGGTGGCTACCTAATTGGTTTTGCTGAGTTGATTGCGGCAACTCTTCTGCTTACTCGTTTACACGGTTTTGGTGCTGCAATGAGTGTGGGTATTATGACTGGTGCGATTGTTTTCCATCTGTTTACACCGCTAGGCGTCGTAATGCCAGAATTTAACGCGATGGGTGATGTGGTTGGCAATGATGGTGGTTTGTTGTTTGGTATGGCGTGTATTGTGTGGAGCTGTGGCATGTTGCTATTTGTCCGTGATGTGAAAACAGAAGGTACATTGACGCATCGCCTTCTCGTCAAAAAAGCCTAGTGTAGTTAGTTTACTTATAGAGGTTAATATGGGATTTCAAAAGTTAGTCGAGTATCGCGAGGTATTGACCTTAGAACTCAATAAAATTGCTCAGCAATATCAGTTGCATTCATTGTTGGTCATGGAGTCGACGCCAGAGACAATGGTCGTGTTTGCTGCTAACGAACAACCTATTTATAGCGCGGGTGATGCAGGGCCTAAAAGCAACCAAAAAGGCTGCCATGAACTGTATTGTGAACGTGTCGTTGATACGGAAAAACCGTTGTTAGTCTCAGATGCTTCTCACGATGAAGAGTGGAAAGGCAACGCAGACTTAGTTGAATTTGGATTAGGTGTCTATTACGGTGTTCCAATTATGCATAAAGGCAAAGCGGTTGGAACCGTGTGTGCATTAAATGACAAACCCTTCGACTTTATGCAAGGTGAACCCAATGTCATTACTCGATTGAACGATGTGAAGTTAGATGTAGAAAAACACCTATAAATAGCAGTTCTGTTTCATAAAACCGTTATGTATAAAGTAAGTAACTAACGAGGACACACACCTCGGACTGAACAACAGTTAGCTTGCTTCAGCAATGTATTTTCTTAGATGAAGGGAATACATTGCTGATCTAAAAATCGCCTTACACTAAATGAAATTGACTTTGCATACCTTTCTCACGTAGCGGGATAATGGCTTGGTATGCAGCGCTGTTATACCAGTTTTGTGCACTTTCTTTGTCTGGAAACTGGATGATGGCTTTCATTGGGTGAATCGCTTCACCATGTAACACTTCTACTTCACCTTTGGCAATAAATTGACCATTAAAAGGTTTCAATGTTTCTGCCGCTTGCGCGCTGTATTCTGAGATCTGTTTTTTATCTATCGGTGTCAGGTCGACTATAACTAAACTTTTCATTTGCACTATGGCCTTGTTTGATTGAGTTGACACAGCCTAAGAGTTTAGCGAATATTAAACAATAACTTCAAAATGAACGTGTTGTTTAATAATATGAACAGTGTGAAATTGGCTCCTTTACTCTTGATTTTCGTCGAAGTGGCCAATCGACGCTCTTTTACAGCGGCAGCTAAAAAATTAGGTTTAAGTAAGTCAGCCGTTAGTCAGCAAATAAAGCGCTTAGAGGAATCGACGGGGCAGCAGTTATTGATACGTAATACTCGCGGCGTTGTACTGACTGCAGTAGGGGAAACGTTACTGGCACGCAGTGAATTATTGAGTGAACAACTGAGTATGACGCTAACTGAGCTCGATAGTGCAAAAGTCCAACCTAGCGGTAGCTTCAAAGTTTCCATTCCTCCTTTTTTTGAAAAAAGTTTTATCATTCCTGTATTGAGACAATTGAGCTTGGAGTTTCCCAAAATAAAACTAGAAGTGGTTGTGACAGGAAAATGGCAGGACTTGATAGAGCACAATTTAGACGCAGCGATTTTTGGTGGTGACATACCCGACTGTAACTATCGCGCATTATCAATAGGGAAAGTATCAGAAATATTTTGTGCATCACCTCGATACATTAAACAATATGGGGATATAAAGAACATAGAACAATTAAGTGAACACAAATTTATAGCGACTCCTTGGCAGCACGACAAGTTGCAGTTATTTAATCATAAACACGTGAATAAATTATTTATAAATGTCGAACATAGTGCGAAAGCAAACACGCTAACAACCGTACTGGAGATGGTGTTGAATGATATGGGTGTCGCATTATTTCCTGAATTCTTAATTCAACCAGCGCTTTCTGACGAACGGATTATTAGAGTATTACCTGAGATTCAAGGAAGAGCCTGGCACTTTTATTTTTTACATCAGTATAGAAATGAAAAACCAATACATGTCAGTCGCTTCTACCAATTATTTAAGTACTATTTTAGTAAATCCAGTATATAAAAGGGAACGAACGAGAAGAAGATCAAACGAAGACATACACCTCAGATTTCAAGATGTATCTCCTTGTTAGCTTTTGTCACAAAACACCTCTGTTTTAAAACTTTCATTCTATTGATGCTAAATCGTCCATGATGAATGGCGAATATGTGTGATGTACATCACATATGAATAGTGAATAATAGCGTCATCGAGTGAAAGGGGCCGTTACCCCAACAAGTAGTCACTCATTTTTAACAGACACTCTAAGGGTAAATAAGATGAAAAAATTAACTGTTCTAGCCGCAACTCTCCTAATCAGCACAACGTCATTTGCAGGTACTCAAACGGTATATAGCGAAGCAAACCTGTCAACAGCCAGTTTCGCTTCTAAAGCGGCCGCGTATGAAGCTGGGTTTGATTACGTTGATGCATTGGAAACGGCGAACCATTCTGAATTACGTTTCAAATTGGCACCCATCGGAGAAAATACAGTCTCTAACCTTACGCTGGACGACACAGCTGTGACGATTGAAGAGTTCTCTGAAGCTCGCGGTGAAATCTCTTACCGCGCTATCGTCAATGTTGATTATCATTTCGACGCCCGCGATAACAATAACGACTAATATCATGTAGTTTTAGAATTTGAAAAGCCAACAGGTCTCGGTCTGTTGGCTTTTTTGTCACTATAGATTTCAATGTAATACAATTTTTGAGGTGTGTGTCCTCGTTAGTTTGTCACAAAACACCTCTGTTTTAAAACTTTCATTCTATTGATGCTAAATCGTCCATGATGAATGGCGAATATGTGTGATGTACATCACATATGAATAGTGAATAATAGCGTCATCGAGTGAAAGGGGCCGTTACCCCAACAAGTAGTCACTCATTTTTAACAGACACTCTAAGGGTAAATAAGATGAAAAAATTAACTGTTCTAGCCGCAACTCTCCTAATCAGCACAACGTCATTTGCAGGTACTCAAACGGTATATAGCGAAGCAAACCTGTCAACAGCCAGTTTCGCTTCTAAAGCGGCCGCGTATGAAGCTGGGTTTGATTACGTTGATGCATTGGAAACGGCGAACCATTCTGAATTACGTTTCAAATTGGCACCCATCGGAGAAAATACAGTCTCTAACCTTACGCTGGACGACACAGCTGTGACGATTGAAGAGTTCTCTGAAGCTCGCGGTGAAATCTCTTACCGCGCTATCGTCAATGTTGATTATCATTTCGACGCCCGCGATAACAATAACGACTAATATCATGTAGTTTTAGAATTTGAAAAGCCAACAGGTCTCGGTCTGTTGGCTTTTTTGTCACTATAGATTTCAATGTAATACAATTTTTGAGGTGTGTGTCCTCGTTAGTTTTCAAGGTGAACCCAATGTCATTACTCGATTGAACGATGTGAAGTTATATATAGAAAAGCACTTATAAACCGCGGTTCTGAGTGTCATCATATTGAGTCAAATGCTAGACTGTCTGTCTATTTCATTTAGTGTTTAAAAGGTAGTGTGATGAACCCAATTCTTGCAATGTTGAAAGAGAATAATATTAGCGACGAACAGATCCGTGAACTTTTTGAAGTGCTGACACAAAACCCTCTAGCGGCAATGGCATCAATCGGTCAACTGGGTTTACCTCAGGATAAGCTTCAGTTTTTGATGGGTCAGGTGATGCAAAACCCCGCTTTGCTTAAAGAAGCAGTCAATGAGTTAGGGTTAGATTTTTCAAAAGTAGAAGCAGCAAAAGAACAGCTTCAGAAATAAATTTACCTGTGAATTTCAAAAGGTCGTTTAAGGGGGTTAGGTTGAACTCTTTTGACGACCTTTTTTGATCTTAAAGAAAATTAATGCGACATCCCCTTCAGTTCGGAATTTTCACTTAGACGCTAAGTGAAACCAGATGTTATTCGATACCAGTCCATGTAAAAATAATGTTAAGGAAAATGGTGTAGCTGCCGATATTCTAATTACAATTAGCAAAAAATGAACGCGGTTTTTTCCGAGTGTTAAATGATTATGAAGTAGGGTGTATATGTTGAATTTCAAACAGCTGGGTCTTAAAAAACTGTTGCTTGTATCCGTAATGCTCTTGGTTGGGCTCTCTGTATCTGGGGTAAGTTTTGTTCTTTATCTTCAAGAAAAAGAGGCGCTAACGGAGAGCGTTATCAACGAAAGTAAAAACTACGTTGAAGCAAAATCTGGAGTTATCGAGACTCTAATTAATGAAAAAGTGGGCGGCATTAATAAGCTAGCGAAACTCTACAAAAACAAAAAATTTGAAGGTAGCGAACAAGAGATAATTGACCAAACATTTTTCTTAGCAAACGCGATGAATTTAAATAGTGCAGTATTGGCCTTTGAATCTGGTGATGCTTATTGGAATCAGATCACGGACAGTTGGCCAAATAACAAGTTTGATGGTGATGTGACACAGAGTTCTTGGTATCAAGACGGCAGAAACTCTTCAGGGACAACGGTAACAGAACCATATCGAGATGGAGATGTGTATTGGTTAACGATTATAGAAAAAATCAAAGGTGGAACTATCTCGGTAGATATGAAACTTGATTTTTTGAATGCCTTGGTTAAGCAGTCTAATGATATTCCTGGTGCAACCGCTGTTATCTTAAATCACGACACCATGTTTTTGGCTTCGTCATCTTCCGCGATTAAGGCTGGTCAAAAAGGAACTGAATTCGCATGGTTTAAGGATGCAGCGCTTGACGCGGTGACCAAAGAGAGCTCTGTAACTGAATACGAATTGAATGGGCAAGAGAAAGTTCTGTTTACTCATCGAATTAATGCAGGCGACAAAGATTGGTACTTTGCTGTTGGCCTAGATAAGTCGGTTGCATTTGCTAAACTTGAAGAGTCGAGAAACAAGGCTATTTATGTATCGGTGATTGCCGTCATTCTGAGTTTGATATTAAGTTATCTGCTGATTCAAATATTGTATAAGCCTATTTTGGTATTAAGAAAAACTATTGCGAACCTTTCTAGTGGTGATGCAGACTTAACACAGCGACTAACAGTAGAAACGAACGACGAACTTGGAGATATTTCTCAGGGTATTAATAAGTTCATCGGAAATTTACAAAATATGATGCTCGAAATTCGGGAAGTAACCACTACGTTGCAATCTAATGTAGGGAGAATGAGGGAACAGTCTGAAACAAATAGTAATATCTTACAGAGTCATGTTTCTGAGACAGAGCAGGTCGTTACCGCTATTGAAGAAATGAATGCGACAGCAGATTCAATGGCAAGTGATGCGGCAAACACGGCCAGTTTAACCGAAAAAGCGAATGCGACGAGTGTTGAATCTAAACGAATTGCGACGCTATCTCAGGACACTGTTTCGGGTTTAATCGCGGATGTTGATGTATCTGCTGACAATGTGCAGAACATGAACAAAGAGACACACAGTATTAATGGTATTTTGAGTGTCATTAGTGAAATTGCGGAGCAAACAAACTTACTGGCTTTGAATGCGGCTATTGAAGCAGCACGAGCAGGTGAACAAGGCCGTGGATTCGCTGTCGTAGCTGATGAAGTCCGAAACCTAGCAAGTAGAACGAAAGACAGCACGCAAGAAGTTGAATCGGCTTTAGACAGCCTGATGAAAGGAACCGATGCGGTAGTGAGTTCAATGGCCAATACCAAATCTCGTTGTCAGGATACTGCTGATGGAGCAGGAGAGGTTGCGGTCAGCCTAGAAACGATGAGCAATTATGTGGATGATATCCATGATCTTAGTACACAAATTGCAACTGCCGCAGAGGAACAAAGCTGTGTCACGCAAGAACTAAGTAAAAACATGACGTCGATTAGCGAGATTGTTAATGAACTAGACAAGAACGGTCAACGGTCTTTGAAGGATGCTGAAGATGTTGCTGAAGTGAACAATCAATTAGTCGCGATCGTTAACCGTTTCAAGATTTAGTATTAGACGAAAAACGTAAAATGTTATTAGCGATATTCTCTTATTTTTTGGTATTTGCGCCTTAAAATAAGAGCAAAAATAGAAGGGATATTCACCTATGATTTGTGGATGTCCCTTTTTGTTTATATGTCCGATCCATCGAACATATTTCGTCTGACCAGTTATTTAGTGGAATGGATACTAAGCAAGCGCATTTTTGACGTGAAGCCATAGGCGGCCATCAATAACTGATAATCCGAGTGCAATCAATAACATGCCTAAAAAGTGAATCAACGCCAATGATTCGTTGAGAAACAATGTGCCAAGTAGAACGGCGGAGACAGGAACGAGCAACGTTACCAGTAATACGTTTGTTGCTCCCGCCAGTTCAAGTATCTTGAAATAGAGAACATAAGCAATAGCAGTTGAAAAAACGGCAAGCCCTGTAATGGCGGCCAATGTCTTAGTACTGGTGCTCAATAATTCAATTGGACCGTCAATAGTTAAAGCGATAGGCAGCAATACCAGTTGTTGAGGCGGTGACTTGTCCTGCTGCCGTTACCACTGGATTTAAACCCAAACTTTTAAACCTTCGGCCATACACCCCTGCAAAGGCATAAGATAAGGTGGCCGCAACAATAGCAAGTTGAGCAAGTAGATTGCTTCCACCATTCAACGTTGGCACGCCTATCATCATCACGACTCCGATAAAACCAAGGCTAACACCATATAACTTGAGTGGCGTTGGACGTTCATCTGCCAACAATAGCCCGGCAACGACGACTGTAAATATAGGTGTCGCTGCATTGAGTATCGATGCCAGTCCAGATGCAATCTGAGTTTGTCCCCATACGATAAGAACAAATGGGACAACATTGTTTAATAATCCCATCGTCAAAAAAGCGCCCCATACTTTTAGATTTTTTGGTGGACGAAGTCCAATCATCAGTGCGATAGCCCACAATGTTCCCGCAGCAATACCCACTCTAAGAGTGACGATGGTAAGCGGAGACAGTTCATTCACCGCTATGCCAACGAAAAAGAACGACCCGCCCCATAAGATAGACAGTAAAATGAGCATGAACCATACTTTCGAATTCATAGCATGAGTGATAGAAGATGTCATCGTTGATTCCATTTTGTATTGGTATGTGTAAATTCATACTAGTTGACCCTGAATGACGAAAACATCCGAATATTGCGTCATATTCATTTCTCTTCTTAATGTGCTATCTAACATTGTTCGGCAAGAATCAGATAGAAGCGTAAATGAAAATATGGTGATATGGTTTTGTTATTCGCTATAAAGAGAGTGCAGCCATGGCAATGCCGTCTGAAAACCTGATGAAAAAGGCAATAGAAAGCCGAGATAAGTCCTATGATGGACAATTCTACTATGGTGTTATTACGACCGGTGTGTTTTGCATGCCCTCATGTTCGAGCAAATCTGCTCATCCAGAAAATATAAGGTTTTTACCTGATATTGAATCTGCCATTCAAGCGGGATATCGGCCTTGTAAACGTTGCTATCCTGCAGGAAAAAATGCAAAAACAGAAAAGATTGTCGAAGTGGTTCGTTATATTGAAGAGCATATAGAAGATAAAATAACACTGTTGCAACTAGGCGACATAGCGGGTCTTTCTCCGTCCAGATTACAGAGGGTATTCAAAAATGTATTTGGCGTATCCCCAAGACACTATCAGGACGCGATTCGAATGCGTAGATTCAAGCGTTCGCTAAAAGAGGGAAATAATGTAACCGATGCAATATATTCCTCAGGGTTTGGTTCTATAAGTCGAATATACGGTGAGGCTGCACGTAATATTGGAATGACACCCAAGGTTTATCGTGCGGGTGGAGGCGGCGAAGTTATTCATTATGCTTGTCGAAAAACGGCTTTTGGTTACATGATGATGGCTGCCACAGACAAGGGAGTTTGTTCTGTGCAGTTTGGTGACGATGGACATTTTTTGCTTTCTCTGTTGTCCAAAGAATTTCCAAACGCAGAACTGATCCTGTCTGCGGCACAAAATGCACTGGAGTTAGATAATTGGATGGATGCATTAGACAACCATGTCAATCAAGGCATCCCTAGACCTGATATACCTCTCGATATTAGAGGGACGGCATTTCAGATAAAAGTGTGGCATTTTTTACTCAGCATCAAAGAAGGCGATGTAGTGAGTTATGGTGAAGTCGCAGAACAAATCGATAACCCTAAAGCGGTCCGCGCGGTAGGAACTGCTTGCGGAAAAAACCCTATCGGCGTATTAATTCCGTGTCACCGTGTCTTAAGGAGTGACGGTTCTTTGGGAGGATATCGATGGGGTTTGGAACGCAAACGAACACTGTTAGATAAGGAAAGAGCAGGGTTGTAAAAGCGTCAAACCTATCTACCAACATTGAACGCGGCAATCAGCAAATCGGCAATTAAGATTAAAGAGATGATGAACTCTATTGCCTAAGAATTGGCCGCACAAGGAGGTTTCGTTTAATGCTCGTATTGGCGGCTATGCTATGTTTTATAGGTAAATCACACGTCGACTATTTTAGACTTCAAGCGATACTACTTTGTCATTTCTATAATCTAGTTGGTTATAAATTCATTTAACATACTAATATATATGGTGATACTGCTTCCATTGATTTCCTGTTTACGCCACATAAAACCATTTATTAGGACTTTGTCACGGTAACTAAATGTTCATTTGAGCATTATTTGCTCGAAAATATTTGATTTTATGTTCGTTTCCTAGGTGTAAAATCATGAATGGTATTGCTTTGCTGTTTTTATCCTCTTATGTAAGAGGCTTTTGGGTAGTGAGAATCGAATGTTCGATTCATTTTAGGTTGGTCGTTGTTTGCGTCAGTTTTGACAGGAAGTAATAAATCCGTTTTGTTTATTAGATATAAAAATAGTGATTACAAAAAAGGACGAAAGAATGAAGAAACAACTTATTACTGCCGCGATACTGGCTTCCATTGCGGGATCGGTGTTTGCCAATTCAGATAAACTTGTTATAGCGCACCGAGGTGCAAGTGGCTACCTTCCTGAACATACCCTTGAGGCGTATTCTGCTGCCTATTTTATGGGGGCCGATTATATAGAACAAGATGTGGTGATGACCAAAGATAATAAACTGGTTGTTCTGCATGATCATACCTTGGATCGCACGACCGATGTAATGAGTAAATACCCAAAACGATCTCGCACAATTGATGGAGTAAAGCGTTGGTACGCTATTGATTTTACGTTAGCCGAAATCAAAACTTTGCGTGTGACAGAAGGATTCAAAATACCGGATAATTCAGACCCTGATCAAGTGCAGGATCTTTCAAAAGCAGGCTTTCCAGATCGCTTCCCATTGTGGCAGTCAAACTTCCAAGTAGCTACCTTTGAGGAGGCCATTGAACTCATTCAGGGGCTTAATAAATCCACTAAGCGTAGCGTCGGTATTTATCCGGAAATCAAAGCACCATGGCTTCATAAAAAGGAAGGGAAAGACATTTCATTGGCCGTGCTAGAAACGCTTAAGGCGTATGGTTACGACAGCAAAGACGACATGGTTTATGTTCAGTGTTTTGACCCTATCGAAACCAAGCGTATCGCTGAGGTGCTGATGCCGAAGATGGATATCGATCTGAAAGTTGTGCAGCTTTTAGCAGAAACCAGTTGGAATGAAACCATGGTTGTTGATAAGGAAGGAAAAGTCACGCCTTATGACTATGATTGGATGTTCATGCCAGGTGCTATGGCAGAAGTGGCAAAGTATGCGGATGGTATTGGACCATGGAAACCGATGCTGGTTGACGACAAGTCGACCAATGACAATATCATTGTTAAACCATTAATGACCGAAGCCAAAGCGGCAGGGTTAGAAGTGCATCCTTATACGTTCAGAGCGGATCAAGGTCGTATTCCTTCCTACGCAAAAAACTTTGATGACATGTTAGATGTGTTTTACTTCAAAGTAGGCGTTGACGGCGTCTTTACTGATTTCACTGATAAAGCGGTTCAGTTCTTAGATACAAAGTAATATAGATTACGTATTTAATTCGACTATAAATTGGAAAACCAGTGCTGGTGTGCGCTGGTTTTTTTCTGGATGTCACTAACATCATTTGATAAATAGAAAACAGAGATAAATAGACAGCAGAGATAAATAATTTCATAAAATCATCGGCAAACTGTAACAATCCTTTCTTGTACTGCGTCTAACCCTATAGAGCCTAAATCTTTTAGGTGATCTTAAGAAAAATATAGGGAAAACAATGAAAAAAACTATCGCTACAATGGGTCTATCTCTTGCCGTTATGGAGGCTGCAGTAGCCGCACCTCAAGTCACCCCGTTTGTGGAGGTTGTAATATATCGGGTTGAGCCATCAGTACAACATCCAAAATTATCTCGACATTTAGCTGAGGATGTAAAAGCGCTACCAGGCTTCATTCGCAGTATTCATTTGCAATCTTTGGCTGACCCTTTTTTATTTGCGGACATTAGTCTGTGGGAAGAAATCAATGTCACTCGGACAACCAAATCTGTCCGTGATTCATTTTCAGGTAGGGATCAAGAATTAGAGCTCTTTGGCTATTTTCAATCAGCGTCATCTATTATTGGGTTAGAATCATTCATGCGACCTGAGGCCGTGATTGAATTAGCGGCCTATTCGGTAAAAGAGATAGCAATACAGGAAGAGTCTCGTTCAGCCGTTTATCTAGAATTAGAAAACAGTTCAAACCTATATGCGGGCATGGCATTATCTCCAGTGAACACAGGGGGAGACTATATTGATTTTATTGCATGGTCATCTCAGCAAGCTGCTGAAGAAACCGCGGCAAAAATAATGTTAATGCCAGAGCATCAAGCTTTCTTCCAAAATACGGCTGAAATAAGGTTGTTTGATTTCTTTACTGTGTATGAACAAGATGGGGAAACAGAATGACATACAACCCTTTTACCGCTGAAACTCATTATAATCAAGAAGATGGAGAGCTCGCTATTGCTGCTGCTGCGGGGGATAAGCAAGCGTTGGAAGCATTGATCCGTCGTCATCAGGGATGGATATATAATATTGCTGTCCGCATGGTTCTTAACCCTCAAAATGCGCAAGATATTACGCAAGAAGCGTTGCTCAAGATTGTTACTAGAATCGCTCAATTTGAAGGTCGTTCCTCCTTCCGTACTTGGGCATACCGGATTGTGACGAACTGTTTTTTGGATAGCAAAAGAGGCCCGATAGAAAGTGTTTTTTCAGGTTTTGAAGCCTATGGAGATGACCTAGATGCTATTGAGAACGAGGATTTACAACTGACAATAGAGGATGAGCCCGATCGTGTGTTAATTATTGAAGAAGCTAAAGTTGGTTGTATGTTAGGCATGTTGTTGTGCTTAACTAGAGAGCAACGATTGGTTTATATTCTCGCTGATATATTTGAAGCTAGCGCACCGATTGCTGCCGATATACTTGCTATTACCCCCGGTAATTTCAGACAAAAATTATCTCGTGCACGCCGAGATTTACATAGTTTCATGCAAAATAAATGTGGGTTGGTTGATCTTTCTAACCCTTGTCGCTGTGAACGTAAAGCCTCTGGTTTTATGAAAGAAGGTTGGCTTGACCCCAATCAACTAAAGTTTACCGGTACTCATTTGAAAAATATGAAAGACAAGGCTGAATTAGAAACGCAACCACTGGATGAATTTGCAGATAATGCCTACGGGCAGTTGTATCGCCAACATCCACTGCAAGAGCCATTAGAAGGCACTGGAGAGGGAGTAGACCGTATTCTCATTCGGCTACTAGATAGTTCTGAATGCCACCGTATCTTTGGGTTGTCGGGCTCTTGAAGCGGACAGAGTGAACGTAACCCAAACTTACTAGTGCCTTTAACTTAAATGAAACAGGACGTTATGAGTAACCTATTTAAAGACATATATTCAGCATCATTTTATAACAAATTCTCTGAGACTTTAGCATTGACCATTCCTGTCTTTGATAAAGATGAGTTTATGCAGTTGATATTCAGCAATGAATTCGCTGGCTATGAACTGAAGCAAAGGATGACTCACACGGCTAAGGTATTGCACCATTTTCTCTCTGATGACTTTGTTGAGTCTAGCTCGATGCTAAAACAATTGATCGAGAATTTACGTGCTGCAGGTATGAAGGAAGAAAGCATTGAATATATGTTTCTACCTGAATACATTTCGATGTATGGACTCGATAATTATGAGCATGCTATTTCAGCGTTTGAAGTCGTCACTCAATTTACCAGTTGCGAATTTGCAGTAAGACCGTTCATCATAAAATACGAAGAGCGAATGCTCGCGCAGATGCAGCAATGGACCGTACACGAAAATAACATGGTGAGAAGGCTAGCGAGTGAAGGCTCAAGGCCTAGGTTGCCTTGGGCGATGGCTCTGCCTAGTTTTAAAATCGATCCGGCACCAATATTGTCAATCCTAAGAAATCTAAAGAATGATCCATGTGAAATCGTCAGGCGCAGTGTGGCGAATAACCTTAACGATATCTCTAAAGATAATGCGGCGACAGTGATTCAGTTGGCTAAAGAATGGCATGGTCAAAACAAGTCCACAGATGCCCTTATCAAGCATGCTTGCAGAACGATGTTGAAACAAGGTGTGCCAGAGGTTCTTGAATTGTTTGGGTTTGATAGCCGGGATATCGAGATGTCTAATTTTCAGATATTGACGCCCACTGTTTATATTGGTGACCAGTTGGCATTCTCTTTTACTATTGTGAATACGGGTAAAAAGACCCAAATGTTAAGGCTCGAATATGGGCTCTATTATAAGAAGAATAATGGTGAACTTTCTAAAAAAGTGTTCAAAATTAGTGAGCGCGAAGTAGAGCCTAACCGTAGTTATGATATAAACAGAAAACAAAACTTTAAAATCATAACGACGAGAAAATTCTACACTGGTGCTCACGAATTATCGATTATTTTAAATGGTCAAGAAAGCCATAGGTTATCGTTTGATTTATTAACGCCAAATGCTGAAACCTGACAGGTTACATAAACGCGACATACACCCCAGCTTCTGACACCTTAGGTTCTGAAGTGTATGTCGGCGTTATCGCCATTCAAAATAAAGAGATGTTTGATGCCTAATTTTCAAATAATTACGAAGAGTGAATACAAATGTATGCCATGGAAAAATGGCCTTGGTAAAACATTTGAAATCCAACGCAGTGACGATCAAAACGGACTACGCTTTCGTATTAGCCAAGCGCGTGTCGTAGACAACGGACTGTTTTCGGACTTTAGCGGGTTACACCGCACTTTGGTTCTCTTGTCTGGTAATGGCATGACACTAGAGCATAAGAGTCAATCCCATAACCATTCTTATACATTGAATAAACCGTTAGATATCGCGCGTTTCTCTGGTGGTGACAAAACCTACGCCACATTAAAAAATGAGGCGATTGAAGATCTCAACATTATGGTTCGTGAGGTGGACACACAAGCTAAGGTTTCTGCCGTTAATTCTGGGCAATCGTTGACTCTATTCGACTCGGATGAGCATGTATTTAGTGCGTTTTATGCGAATAACGCTTGTACGATCCGTCCGAATGGCAACACGGTCGAAATACAGCCCATTTATCTACCAACAGGTAGCTTGCTTTGTTTAAGAGATGACAAAGCTTTATGGGGAAGAGACTTTTTGGTCACAGATGGCAACGGCGTACTTATCGAAATATCTAGGAAATGAAACGCTTCCAGACGTCATTGCTCTACGTATTAATATAGAGTAATTGCAAATGTTTACGCGGTAATTATTTCAACCAGAGCCCAAACTAAAAGTTATTATTAGACCAAGATAACCTAACATCTTTGCCGGAATAGTAGGGTGTTAGGCTTCACTCAACATGTAAAATTAGATGTAAGCGACATGGATAACCTAAAAAGATCCATCAATGTTCATCAGCAATACCATTCACATGTATATTTTGACGAAGATACATTGCATTTTGCATCTGAGTTATGCACTAAAGTGGGGAAAAAGTTTAGCGGACCATACGATCAATGCATACTGGTTGGGAGACGTTGTGGCATTAGACCTGCGTGGTTTCTAAGGTTAAAATCGGGTAGTTTGTTCATTCTTTGTGCCATCTGAAGATAAAAAATAGATGATATTGCTATTGCTTTACCTATTAAGAACATCAATACATACTAGCTTTAATTGATGGTCGAAATGGATGTATTAAGATGAAGATTGGCATAATTGGAATGGGTGATATTGCACAAAAAGCATATCTGCCAGTTTTAGCGCAAAAGCCTGACATTGAACTGGTGTTTTGTACAAGAAACTCGAAGGTATTATCTTCTTTAGCGAATAAGTATCGAGTCACTGAATATTGTACAGATTATAAAGAATTGATTCGATTTAACGTTGACGCTGTGATGATTCATGCTGCAACGGTCGTTCATCCAGAAATAGCGCAATTTTTTTTAAAGCAAAGTATCGCTACCTTTGTCGACAAGCCTTTGGCCAATAGTGTTGAGCATTGTGAGAAACTTTATGATATAGCGGAGCAAAAGGCTCAACCTCTCTACATTGGGTTTAATCGGCGTCATATCCCCCTCTATAATCAGCATTTAATTGGCATACAGAATGATTCTAATCATGAACAATTATCGTCACTACGTTGGGAAAAAAACCGATATAATCAGTTAGGAAATATAAGAGATTTTATATTTGATGATTTTATTCACCCTTTAGATAGCATTAATTTGAATGCGAAATCTGATCTTTTTGATGCCTATGTAACTCATCAATCTCGAGATGGTTTATTGGCACGGCTGGATATTCAGTGGCAGCAAAATGGAATATTGTTGCATGCCTCAATGAACAGACAACACGGAACGACGAACGAAATAGTGACAGCAGACTATGCAGGGAAATCGTATAGATTTGATTCTTTCTATCAAGGTTGTGTATGGCAAGAAAGTACTCAAACGAAACTTACTCTCAAAGATTGGACACCAATGTTAACCAGTAAAGGCTTTGAGGCGATGATAGATGATTGGGTACAAGTGGTAGAAAAAGGTAAGTTGGACAGCAAAATAGTATCAAGAAATATTGCATCGCATCAGTTAGCTGATTGCTTATGCCAAAAAATTACGTCTCAGATTTAGAGACAACCAAGGAATAACTTACGTTAAGTTAGTCGTGATTACGCTGAAAAGAGACTATGGTCAAAATATTGATCATGAGGGTATGTAATGGTGTTCGTTGGTTTCTCCTTACCTGTCATAAATATGAAAAATTAGCATGAAATTATGTCAGCATGTTAGCACTGGAATTTTAACGATGTGGCTGCGAAGGTATGTATCGTTGAATAGAAGGAATTGTATATGAAAATAACATATTCCCTACTCGGCATTTTTCTAAGCCTAGCTTATTTTCCCTATAGTCTAGCAGCCCCTGTTACGCTTAGACTCGCCTATTCAGATATTGAGTCCTATCCATTCCAGCTAGGTAATGGTCATAAGGTATTCGATCCTCCTGGTTTGTCGTTAGATGTAATCAATCAATCTGTTAATACCCTTGGTATAGAGGTTGAATTTGTTCGTCTGCCAGGCAAAAGGGTATTGGAGTACATTAAAGAAGGAAAAGTAGACGGTGGTTTTATTTTTTCCTACAACGCTCAGCGCGCTCTATACGCTCGCTACCCTATGGTCGACGATATACCCGATCGCAGCAAACGAATGGCGACCTTAGAATATTACTTTTATAAACTAGAAGACCAGCCATTTGATTGGGATGGAACAAGTCTTATTGACTCGAACAATAAAGTTGTTGGAGCTCATTTAGGGTTCTCAATTGTTAAAGAATTGAAGACCAAAAATATCAGGGTGGATGAAGTAAGAACCACGCCACAATTGTTAGATATGTTATGCAATAATCGAATTTCTGCCATTGCAATCCAAGACAACATGATTAAGACGCTTCTCGAAAATAAACGTTGGTCTAATGTCGAAAAAGTGATGCCTGCTATTATAAAAAAAGACTATTATCTGGTGTTCAGTAGCCAATTTGTTCAACTCAGGCCTGATTTGGCTGAATTGATTTGGAATTCTATTGGTGATACCAGAGACGAGGTCATGTCTCAATCTATGGGTAAGTACCTTAACCAAGAGTAGAACCGGGTAAATCGATGGCCTATCTCGTCTGGAAATTTGATATATACGCCTAAATTTGACAGGGAGAAAGGGATGTCAACTTTCTCCTTTTTTTGTATGATACAAGGCAATACAGACGTTGAGGTAAATAAAATGAAGGCATCACTTGTTGCTGTTGTAATTACGTTCTTCCTTATTGGATGTTCGAATACATGGGATGGTGTAAAAGAAGATTCATCTACAATTTGGAATGATACTAAAGAGACGATACACGACGCTACGGAATAATAGAGAGAACATAAACCAATTTAACGACCATGCCATTATTCAAATGTTATGTGATATAGAGAGATCGCAATGTCGAAAAGTACAACAACATATTGGAACGTGCTCGTTACTGAAAACAGCAATCGGTGGGAGTCTATAGAAGGTAGCTCTGGAATGTTAGAGCAACTTACCCTTGCTCACGATGAGATAACAGGTGATTATACGCGGCTAACCCGCTTTAGAGCTGGCGCAGACACAAAAGAATTTGGTGGTAAATCTCATGATTATCCCGAGGAAATATATATTATTTCAGGTCGGCTTTATGATGCCGCTTTTCAACAATGGCTAGAAGCAGGACACTTTGCAAGTCGCCCTCCTGGTGAAGTGCATGGACCGTTCCTTTGTGAGGAAGATTGCTTAGTTATGGAGGTTTCATTTCCAAGCCAAAGTGTCTCTATCACACGACAATAGCCTTAATCACAATAATTAATAAATCATAGATTATGGCCAGATCCATACTGTATTACCTACGGACACATACGAGATATTATTTATGAACTACTTGTCGAGCGTTGAAGTGGAGCCAAACACTAAGGCAACGGCTTCTGTAATTTGGTTGCATGGTTTAGGGGCCGATGGTCACGATTTCGAACCCATAGTCGCGGAATTAAACCTCCCAAAGAATTTAGCGATTCGTTTTGTATTCCCTCATTCTCCCTCGATACCCGTGACGATTAACGGCGGTATGATTATGCCTGCGTGGTACGATATCCTGGATATGAGCATTGAACGAAAGGTAGACTTACAACAATTAGATATCTCAGCAAGTGCCGTTCAGGCGTTAATCGACCGAGAAGTTGAACGAGGAATTGACGCTAGCCGTATTATCATCGCTGGGTTTTCTCAGGGTGGGGCGGTTGCTTATCAAGCCACATTAACCTATAGCCAACCATTAGCGGGGTTATTAGTGATGTCGACTTATTTTGCCACTAAAGACACGATTCAAATACATGACAGCAATAAGAAAATTAGCATCAATATCATGCATGGTAGCCTAGATCCGGTTGTTTCCCCTGTATTGGGCGAACAAGCGCTAAAGGCACTCGTTAATATTGGTTTTGAACCAAGGTATAAGCAGTATGTGATGCAACATAACGTGTGTGCAGAGCAAATCTCTGATATTTCTGATTGGTTGCAAGAACGTCTAATCGTGTAAAAGAGCCGAAAGGATATACGCCGTATAGGTAACGTTGTGTTCTACTATGGGAGATTGAGATATGCAAAAATTGATAGATGATTTTGTACGGATGAATCAGGCGGGTCTTGTATTAGAATTATGTGAAAAATATTATGATGAGAACGTCGTTATGCTGAATAATGGCTCAGTTTTCGCGTCGTCGATGAAAGAATCCTATGACAAGCAAAAGGGCTTTATTGAATCAGTCGAACATTTTGACGTTTCTCTCATATCAACGCTTATATCTGAGAATACTGCAGAGCTTACTTTCCACTATAAAATGACAGATGCCCAGTCCCAAGTAAATGAATTCACAGGTAAACATATTCAAACTTGGAAGAATGGAAAGATCATTAGAGAAGAATACCTATCCGTCGACTAACATCGCATTCGTATGCGGTTAGAGTTGGACAGTATTATTCTAGCGATAGTTACAATGTACTTTCGTAATCTAGGGGTAGAGTTTTATTTATCTACCCCTTAATGATGGTTAAAGTGGAGATACCCTTGAGCTAGAGTAACGGTGAGTTTATTTTAATCGCTTGGTCAAGATAATAGCTTATGCAGTCAACGTCTGGAGAATCCATAGAAAGAACCCTCATAACTTTCCCTGATCCTGTTAGCATTTTATACGTGTCCATCATGTGCACTCCTTTTAGAAACCCTATGTCAACACCATTCTTTGTCGTTCTCATATGGCAGATTCCACCATTAGCATCTGAATAACTGGTTATCCGCTGTTTTCTCGTTTCTATCAGCCGATAGTGCTCGATCAGTATTTTTCTAGTGAAGACAAACAACGACTTATGCTCAGACTTTATGTCGATATCGTATTGCATATATACCCTTATTCTTATTGGTCATTATAACTGTACACATGTAGCGTAACCTCTACTTAGCTTGATTTACCATTGTCATTTTCGAATGCAGGACAGCTTGGCATCGTAATATGTTTGGACAGTACTTCAGCAATCAACAGTAATTCGGCCTCGCCATTCATTTTACCAACAAGCTGAATGCCAATAGGTAGCCCATTTCTGTCTAAACCTATCGGCATTGTAACGACGGGATGACCTATCAGGCTGATTGGGGTGGTATAGGCTGTCAACGCATCAAAGTAGTTCACCTCTAAGCCATTGACTATCAATGGTGCTTTATAGTCTCTACTCGGCCCTCGCTCTAGAGTTGGTGGCATATGTTTGAAAGCAAGGCAACATGTTACAGGTAATACCCAAGCATCAAATTGTTTAAAAAACGCTTGGCAGTCATGGATGACATCGTCTCGTTTTTTAAGAGCATTAGAATATTCACTCGGGCTTCTGCGATAACCTTGAATTACATTGTTGAGAAAGTTAGGCGATCGTTTTCGGCTATCCTTTCCAGAGAATATACTGATCCATCGAATAAAAGGATTCATTAGAGCAGACGTTTCAGACCCCATGATGTTTCCAAAAATTCGCCAACACTCGGTGAAACTGAAATGCTTAGGTTTTGAGTACTCGCATTGATGTCCAGCTTGCTGCCAACGGCTTACGGCTTGATCTATCCGATCCTTGATATCTGTGTCCAGCGGAAAGTCGTCTGCTTGATGCCAATAAGCCAAATTCAAGTGCTCGGCAATATTTGGTCTATTTTCACCTTTCAGCGCTTGCCAGATTAAAGCAAGATCTTGGGGTGCTCTAGCGATCGGCCCAGGACGAGCAAAATGTGGTAGGGATAATTTAGGTTCTACCAGTATCCCGATGCTGCTCAGAGCGCCTTCACTAGGTAACAAGCTATAGACACCACAAAAGCTTGCTGGGATTCGTAACGAACCAGAGAGGTCGGTTCCGATATCAATAAAGCTCATTCCTGATGCGATTGCAGTGCATCCGCCGCCACTGCTGCCGCCGCTGGTATATTCATGATTCCAAGGGTTTTTGCAATAACCACGAATCTTATTGTTTGTTTGAAAATCCATAGCTAAAGGAGGGAGACTTGTTTTCCCTAACAAATTAGCACCTTGTTGAAACAGTTTTTCTGCAACTGGCGCAGTGGTTTCGCATCGTGTTGCTTGATCGAGACCGAAACTACAAGGTAGGTCTTTGATATGGAACTGGTCTTTGAAGCTGATGGGCAGACCTGCAAGGAGAGAAGCGTTCTCACATACTTGCGTCTGATCTTGGTATATGAAAGCACCAAGTTCTTCATCCAATTGGGTTATTCGGTTTAACAGATGTGTTTTGATTTTTTGTGGTGTTTGAGTGCCTTGTTTTAGCTTTTTACAGGCTTGAACTGCAGATAAATGATGAATAGGCATAGATAGCTCCTTGTTTAATGTCCATGCCTAATTGCAACAGTATTCAACTATTCATGCTGTTCAACCTCTGCTGTTTTTATCGGTATATAGATATGTGTTAGCCAATCTTTTGGGGGTGTTTCAGCCGGAGAGGTTAAATAGAGTTCAAAAGGCAGAGTATCTCTTAGCTCGTAAGCTGAATTTGATAACCAAGCACGAAAAGCATGATTCCATGTTTGATATAGATAATCATAATGCCCTTTATGTTCAAATATGGCCCACAAGCCTGATTCTATTTTAAGGCAGTCTGACGTCTGTAAATGCGTTCTCGGTTCATGAAAAAGAGCCCCGTATAAGACGAGGACATGATCGTCGTTGAGGCTTTGAGGGCTTGCAGGGAATGCACTAATCAACCCATAGAGCAGTGGTTCTTGACTTAGGCGTTGAAATTCGCAAGACACATCTTGTTGTACTTGCGTGAGAAATGTCCCGTTTACCGTGCCTTTTGTCGTCTTGTAATGATAGAAAAGATCAGGCAAAGATTTAATCTCGACCTTTGGTGTTAAATTCTTTGCCGCGACGGTACTCAAAAAAGGTCGTGATTCATCTGGGCCCAATTTGGCGTGTTTTGACTGTGTACGAAAATTACTTGGGCTGATTGCAAAATGCTGCCGGAATGCTCGAGAAAATGCACTATGGGTTTCAAACCCCGATTTCAGAGCTATATCGAGTATTCCGAATTCGTTTTGGGTCAATAGGTTACTCGCTGCTCGCTCTAAACGGCGGTGCAATACGTACTGACTAACAGACTCGCCTAGATACGCACTAAACATTCGTTGAAAATGAAAGTTGGATAGATTCGCGTGTAGGGCAATTTGCTCTGCGGAAATTTTCGACTCTAAATTCTGTTCGATAAATAATAGGGCTTTTTCTAACCTATGCCGGGTTATATCACTCATGTTGGCCTCGAGTCGAAGAATACGTTGAAAAGACAATATCATGATTCAATATTTATTCTATGAAGTTGCCGTTATTCCATCAATTCATATAAAACACAATTTGGGCGATTAGAGATCAAGTTGTGTTCTTATTGACGACTGACTATAGTTGTTTGAAAGAAATAATGAGGCAGTGGTAAGTTCAATAAACTGCAATATGAACATTTAAACAGAGTGTCCTATGATAAGTATTGAGTTTCTAATTACCTCTTTAGTGGTTGTCTTGATTCCCGGAACCGGGGTTCTCTATACGATTGCAACTGGATTGTTTTCAGGGAAAAAGGCGAGTGTTTTTGCTGCTTTTGGGTGCACTCTTGGCATCGTTCCGTCTTTGATTGCAAGTATCATGGGGTTAGCGATTATCATCCATACCAGTGCGTTAGCTTTTCAAGTGATAAAAATCATAGGGGTCGCGTATCTACTGTTTCTATCTTGGTCTATGCTGCGAGCAAGTGGTTCATTAACTTTAAATGAAGGTCAAGATAGACAAAGCCTAGTTGCTGTCGCGTTTAAAGGCTTTTTAATAAATATTTTAAATCCTAAACTGACTATTTTTTTCCTTGCGTTTTTGCCCCAATTTATCCCTACCCAAGTGTCGGATCCTACGAATTATATGCTGTTGCTCGGCGCGATTTTTATGGTCATGACATTTTTTGTTTTTGTTATATATGGCATTTTGGCGACGAGCGTTCGGAATTATATTATTCATTCCGAGAAGGTAAGTACTATCGTGCAACGAATATTTGCAGGTAGTTTTACCTTATTAGGATTAAAACTTGCTCTTACTTCACGCGAGTAACCGTGTAATAACGAGTAACGTTAAAACACTATAACTAGAGCGTTACCTTTGACAGGCTAGTATCTACAACTGAATGACATTGCTCGCATGGCTAATATTATCAATCAGTGACTGTTGCTGTTCGCTATTAATGTTTGTTACCCTGAATTTTGCGTTTTTCATCAATTTGAGTCCTTAATGGAAGCTACATCCAGTCAACAAGACAGTGCCCTCGATGGGCCAATCTTGACCACGTTTTTAAAGTATTTACTGCCCTCTATAGTCGGCATGCTGGCTATGAGTTCTGCCTCTCTTGTCGATGGTATCTTTATCGGTAATTTTGTTGGTGTACCTGCTCTGGCTGCTGTCAATCTGATCATCCCAATACTGTCGGTGCTATTTGGCGTTGGTTTGATGTTGTCAATTGGTGGGTCGGTAAGAGCGGGAAAATATCTGGGGGAAAAAAATAGATCGGCCGCTTCCGCGATATTTAGTAAAACCCTGATTGCTGTCGTATTTTATGCGATTGTTATTATCTCGATTGGTCTAGTGCTTGAGCCTTTCCTGTTTCGCTTGCTTGGGGCTGGTGAAACATTAGCGCCGTTAATGAGCGAGTACTATCGCGTTGTTATGCCTTTTCTATTGGCACAACTGATGACTATTGTACTGTACTTCTTTGTTAGGCTTGACGGATTCCCCTCACTTGCCGCTACCGCCTTAGTGATTGGTGCCATACTTAATGTGGGTCTGGACTACCTATTTATAGCGGTGTTCAATTGGGGCTTAAGTGGCGCTGCTTGGGCCACTGGTTTGTCACAGCTATTGCCGTTATTGACGTTATTAATGTATTTTTTGAGCCGTAAGCGAAAGCTACGTTTCTCTTTGTGGCAAAAAAATTGGTCGGAAGTTTTTCAAGCCGCCTATAACGGTTTGTCTGAGTTTATTAATGAAATCTCCGGCGGCATTATCGCTTTTATTTTCAACTTGATGCTGATCTCCCGCGCCGGCGTTGAAGGTGTCGCCGCCATCACGGTACTGAATTATCTGTTGATGATTGGTTTTATGGTTTATTTCTCAATTGCTGATACTGCACAGGTGATGATAAGTCAAAATTTCGGGGCACAAAATGCACAGCGGCTAAGAGAATTCTTAAAGATTACGTTTTTTATGACCAGCTTAGTCAGTATATTAACTATTCTGATTTTGTTGTTGTTTAACGAATCACTCATCTATATGTTCCTAGATGATCGAGGTACCGAAGGGACAGTAGCAATGGCGATTGAATTCGTTTATTACGTTTGGCCCGTATTTATATTCGCCGGTGCTAACATGACAATATCCGGTTACCTCACCGCTATTCACTTGCCATTCCAGTCCGGTATCGTTTCGTTGTCTCGTAGCCTTATTTTTCCTGCGTCGCTGTTGATCTTATTGTTTGTGTTATTTGACGATAATCGATTTGTCATCGCGCTGCCCATTGGAGAATGCTTGACCTTTATCATTGCTCTAGCTTATTTCATTCGCCATAAACCAGCCCGAGCCATTGCTGAAGAAATAGTTAATAATGCATAACATTGCAACAAACTAGCGAGGCACACACTTAAGGATTAAGGTGTGTACCTCGCTAGTCTTCCGATTCAAAATGTATCTCTCATAATACTTTCACGCTATTGATGCTAAATTTCCCATAATGAATGGCATTTATATGTGATGAACATCACATATAAAAAGTGAATAATAGCGTCATCGAGTGAGAGGGGCTGTTACCCCAACAAGTTGTCACTCATTATTAACAGACACTTTAAGGGTAAATAAAATGAAAAAATTAACGGTTCTAGCAGCAACATTACTGATGAGCGCAACGGCATTTGCAGGTACTCAAACGGTCTACAGCGAAACGAATTTATCAACAGCTGGTTTTGCCTCGAAAGCGGCCGCGTATGAAGCAGGTTTTGATTACGTTGATGCGTTAGAGACAGCAACCAACTCTGAATTACAATTTAAACTAGCCCCCATTGGTGAAAATTCAGTGTCGAACATTCAATTAGATGACGCGATTGTTACTATTGAGGAGTTCTCTGAAGCTCGTGGTGAAATCTCTTACCGCGCTATCGTGAATGTTGATTATCATTTCGACTCCCGCGATAACAACAACGACTAATATTACGCTGTTTTGGAATTTGAAACGCCAACAGGCTACGGTCTGTTGGCTTTTTGTCATTTCACGTATAGATCAAACAAGAAGCTAGAATAGGGATTTTGAAAGGTCGAATAGCGCTTGGTTGAATGGACGTTTCATATTATTAATGCAGTCAATAAAACGTGGTGAGATATTAGAGGTAAGCCGCTGTTAACCTTCCTTGCACAACCTTGCACAATGCAGGCCTTACAAATGGCGTAACTCTTATTCTACCTGTGCGAGCATTTTATTTATGACACAGTAGAATAAGTCGACTGTGTCACTTTACGATGTCGCGTCTGTGTAATCCCACATCACGTTGCATTTTTCTTTATTAGCAGCAGTGAATAGTTCTATTAAAGGAAAAGCTCGATTAGCTAAATTGACAGGTGTATCAGAGAAGTCGTCTTCTTCTTCATTGGGAGTGACGGTCGTTTTTTCGATTTTAATGGCCGCTTTTAACTGGGTTAGTGCCGCTGGAATGTCTGCGGCTAATATGGCCCCCGGAACCGTGCCGCTGTGGCCGAGCATTTTTAGCATTTGCAACCCAACATCACCAAACATAGTAACGTTAGCATAAGCGATACAGTTAAATGTTATTAACATATTGAATGGCCTTTTAGATAATCGTCAGTTTGTATCGTGCAGTTCAAACAAAACGCAACATATTTAGAAAGTAAACAAACCATACCATATATTCGACATATTGAACTTTTGTTATCCCCCAATAACGCGAGTGAAAATGTTAAGGGTAACGAGATTATGTCTTCTCACTATAAGCTTTTTCGTGAAGTAATGGTTGCGCACATGTTAAGTTTCTTCGTAGAAAGTAGTTGATTTTTGTGCTATATAAATTAATAGAATAACAACAATAATAACTATAAAAATAATAATCTATGCGTCTGATTGGCTTCTTGAATCTTTTAAAGGAGCTTACAATGCCTACCCTATCTATCAAAGCGCGTTTATACCTGCTGTCTATTGTTCCATTACTACTTCTTGCCGCGGGCATGATGCTAGAAACCTATCTGAAAATGACGGAACTAAGTAATTCCCAAATGAAAATGGTTCGTTCTCAGATGCTTGAAATGCAAAGAGATCAACTGAAGGCATATATAGAAATTGTTGATTCTACTCTATTACCTCTTAAAGAGAGTAATGCACCTATAGAGAAAGTTGTCGAAGAGCTTTCAAAAATCAAATATGGACAAACGGGTTACTTCTTTGGTTATACAAGCAAAGGGGTTCGAGTATTTAGTGGCAGTAGTTCTAAAGGTCTCGGGGATTCTTTTTGGAATAGCAAAGATTCCAACGGTAATTCCTTTATACAGGACATCATAAACGACGCAAAAAACGGTGAAGGATATACGTCTTATTATTTTCCTAAAGCTGGACAAAATGAACCTTTGGAAAAGATGAGCTTCTCTGTATATGAGCCAGAATGGGATCTCGTCATAGGAACGGGTTTCTATTTGGATGATGTAGAAGAAACAGTCTCTAATATGAGCGCCATGACCAATGAGCAGACTGCCGAGAGCTTCACGACCATAGTAATCATCGGTGTAGTAACAATATTGGTTTCAGCCATGTTCGCTTTTTTTGTGACGAGAACCATTCTTAAGCCTCTTTATCAATTTGATTCATCGATCGCTGATTTTGCTAACGGTAAAGGTGACTTAACTGCTCGTATGGACCAATTTAAGGTTCCAGAATTCGCTAAATTAAGTGATAACTTCAATATATTTGTGTCCAACCTCCAATCTATTATCAAAAATGTTACGCACGTAAGTACCGATATCGGCGAAGAAACGTTAAATATGCGAGGCCGGGCAGACAAAGTCGATACGTTATCTATGCAACAACGAGAAGAAACCGAACAAGTTGCCACCGCGATGACAGAGATGACGTCAACAGCTCAAGAAATTTCAAGTAATGCTGTTAATGCAGCCGAGGCCGCCCATATTGCAGAAGATAAAGCGACAGAAGCGGTGACCACGGTTGATACTGCCGTCGTGTCGGTTGAATCACTAGCAAAAATCATTACTGATGCCGCGATTTCTATGGGAAAACTGGAAAGCAATGTAGTCAATATCTCTACATCTCTTAATGTGATTGAGGAAATTGCAGAGCAGACGAACCTGTTGGCCTTGAACGCTGCTATTGAAGCGGCAAGAGCGGGAGAACAAGGTAGAGGGTTTGCGGTCGTGGCGGATGAGGTTCGACAGTTAGCCAGTCGAACTCAGCAAAGTACGCGTGAGATTAGTGAAGTTATCGGTGAACTTAAAGTTTCAACAACGGAAGCCGTTTCCGCGATGAATAATAGTAACAGCCAGAGTGAACTGACGGTTGAACAAGCAACGCAAGCGGGTTCTGCCTTACAAGAAATTTTAACCGCTATAGCGACCATTATGGATATGAATGCATTGATAGCAACCGCTACCGAAGAGCAGAGTCAGGTAGGAAGGGAGATATCTCAAAGGGTTGTCGTTATCTCGGATACCAGTAGTGAAACGGCAGACGTAGCGAATATGAACAGGGTAGCAAGCGGAGAACTTAACTCCAAAGCACAGGACTTAAGTGCACTAGTGAGTCAGTTTGTCGTATAAACAATGACTGTAATTTATGCTCCGCACTCGTCAGATTGGGCCAACTATTAGTTGGCTTTCAAGACGCACTGCTTAAATTTGTCTCGTTCAAGTAACTGTACATACGTACAGTTACAATCTAGTCTATTGGTTCTATCCATGGCCAGAGTTTTTATGATGATAAAAATTTCAGTGAGCATTGATGTATCAGATTTAAAGAACGCAGAGACTTTCTATGTTGAAGCACTTGGTTGTAAAAAGGTTCGGGACCAAGGGGCGATTATGGTTGTTCTTTCTGTTGAGAATGCCGAGATATATCTGCAAGAAAAACAAGTCGGGTCAAAGCCACTTGTATCGAGTAATGTTGTCCGTGATTATGAACGCCATTGGACTCCAGTTCATTTGGATTTTCTTTGTACTAATGTGAATGAACGTGTTTCAAAAATACTAGAATTGGGTGGTTCGCATGAGGGAGGAGAGAGCGGTGAGTGGGGTTCTATTGCTCATTGTGCTGACCCTTTCGGTAATGGATTTTGCTTAATCAACGAGTAATATTTTCCGCATATAGGGCAATGTCATCTACAGCAGATATTCTCTCACGGTTTTTTTAATGATAAAGACAAAACTAACTGCATTAAATCTGATTGTGAGTAACTTTCTGCTCCTTGACCTTTGGCGATTAAATCGAGAACATGAAACTCGGCCATGTCACCGAATTCTGTTTTTAAATAGTCCCTAAAAGCCTGCTGGTTCGGCCATTTACCTCGAACGATGTAACCTTCTTCTCTATCGAAATCTTCAGTTTCAAAAAATGAGAAATCCGTCATACCTATGTTGTGACAATACAATACAAGATACATGTTATGGTCCATAAAGTGGGGGTAACAGGTTAGGTATTTAAAGGGATAACGACAGTAGATGCAAGCAACAAAGCTGTCCGTCTTAGGTTACTTATATTCTAATCTATCAGGTAACCGTTTTTGCATAAAATCAAGGAAAGCGGTGACTTTTCTTGAACGGTTAAAGCGCTCTGAAGATAAGAGTGCGACGATGTCTGCGCTAGCGAGTTCGTATGAAGGGAGGACTTGTACCAGCTTTCTGCTCTCAAGCTCTTGCTGTACATCCCACTCAGAACGTTGAATGATCCCTTGCCCAGCAACGCACCAATCCTTTGTTACTTGACTGACGTTACTTGATAAAACGGGAGAGATTCTGACATTTTTCACGTGACCAGTCGTTGTTTCAGTGAATCGCCACATAGTGGCATCTTCATTATTCTCTCTAAGCGCAATACATCGATGATTTCCTAAGTCTGTAGGTGTTTTCAATGGTTGTGCGGATTGGATATAACTAGGAGAAGCCAGTAAAAACCTTCTATTTTTGGCCAAAACAACTCTTTTAAGGGAAGAATCATCCAATTGACCAATGTAAAACATGATATCGGGACTATTGTGTACTGACCATTTAGGGATATCAGAGAGGCTAAGTTCAATTTTTGTCAACGGGTATTGGTTTTGAAACTCCGCCGCGATTGGGCCAATGTGCTGCTCTCCAAAGCCAATGGGCGAAACTAACTTTAAATCACCAGAAATGGCTAACTTCTTGTCCGAAATATCTTGTTGTAGGTGTTCTAATTCCAATAAGATCTGTTGTCCCTTTCTAGCAAAGATCTCCCCCTCATTGGTCAACGATATTGAGCGAGCGTTTCTTTCTACCAGTTTAACTCCGAGTTTACCTTCAATGTTTTGCAACCGTTGAGAAACACTCGGTGGAGTGACATTCATTTTTCTAGCGGCAGCAGCTAACGAACGACTCGCTGCAATGGTAATAAAAAACTCAATATCTTGAGATGACACCATTAGGTTGAACCTTAATCATAAAGTTAGTCGTCGTTAATTTAACTTTATCTTGCTCGCTTGTAAAATATCAAAACAAAAACGTCATGCGAGATACGAAATGGAACATTTGTTAAACGTTCACAGTGTTGAATGGGTCTATTACTTTCTGTTCACCATTGCTGTGGTTGCAGGTATTGTCGATGCAATAGCGGGTGGCGGTGGGCTTATTACGATACCGAGCTTATTGTTACTTGGAATGCCTCCAATGGTTGCACTCGGCACGAATAAGCTTCAAGCCGTAATTGGAGAGTTGACGGCGTCACTTATGTTTATTTTCAGCAAACAATTGGTTATGGAAGGAATAGTATTAGGGATTATTTTTACTTCAATAGGTGCGATAGCAGGTTCCATTGCCGTGAGTCTTGTTGATAAAGAATCGTTAGAAGTACTGTTGCCATTCATGATGGCGGGCATCACGATTTATTCGATAACCTCAAAAAAGCTTAAATCAACGGATGCGTCCGAAGCTAAGTTATCTATGTCCAATTTTATGGTATTAAACGGACTGTTTATTGGTTTTTATAATGGTTTTTTTGGTCCCGGAACGGGGTCATTCTGGATGTTGGCATTTGTGATATTACTGGGTTACACCATTAAACAAGCGACAATGGCTACTAAACCGCTAAATCTTGTTGGAAACATGGCGTCACTGATACTTTTTATTGCATTAGGACATGTAGACTACACAATGGGTTTGATTATGGGAGCAGGGCAGATAGTAGGTTCTGTCATTGGCAGTAAGTTTGTCATTGCGTATGGCACTAGGCTTGTTCGTCCGGTGTTCATATCTGTGAGTATAGCGATGACGGCCAAGTTGATATACGAAAACTTGCCCATCAAATTATTTATTTAGCTCTTTGCCCTGGGGAGCATTTACGACGTTATTCGGTAGTAAAAGGATAAGAAGATAAACTATATCAAATGTCTAGAACCGTGACAGTTGGCATGGTTCTAGTTCGTTTTATTTTAAAGAAAGAAGTAAGTTTACTTCTTTGAGCCCAATAACCGTAAAGACCAATCCTCGACCAAGTGCTTGTCTAAACGACATTCGACTAGCCTTCTCCACGAGTCAACGAGAGGCAAAGTTAACAGTTGTCGGAGTTCTTGTTCCTCTAGGCAGCCTTCAAAAATTAGCCTCATTATTCTGGATAGGGGCCAATCTGGATAAGGTCGATCACAGAGAATAATTTCGTCACCTTCGCCTAACTCGCCTGTTTCTAATACTCTAAAATACCAACCAGTTCGTAGTGTGTTCTGTAGTCTAAGCGACATATCCGGCTGCTCAAATCTTACGTTTAATTTCCAGCACGGCATTCGTCCTTGTGATACTTCAAGAAGCGTTGACCCAATACGAATTTTGTCTTCCAGACAAATGGTATATTCATTTAGACCGATTGAACTAATGTTTTCCCCAAAAGCTCCGACAGTTTTAAGGACAGGATTTTTTCCGAGCTCTTTACGCCACTCTGGGTAGTGTTCGGTCGGATAGATATGAAGTGCTTTTTCTACCCCTCCGTGAAAACGCGGATCGCCTTGTTCATCATCAGTTAAACCTAATGCTGAAACTTGTTGGCGCCCAGTCGTTGGTTTTTTATTTATTGCGCTTTGCGATCCTTTAGCAAATGGCACTGTTTTACCAACCAAAACCGCATTTACTATTCCTAACGTTGTCATATTTACTTTCTAGTCCTCATTTCGAATAGCATCAACACGAAAAGTTCTGCCTTTCAGTGTAAACCCATTTACTCGGGAATTGGTGGTTGCCAGTTTTTACAATGAAACTTCAACATCGATTAAATCAACACAATTCTGAGGTCTAGAACGAGTGTTATCAGTGTGCCATTGGCCATTTACTGTTCTAACATTTGCTAATAGTGCAATTTGGATGCATTTCCAATCACCAGCCACGATTCCCTTGCTGTCAGTACCACCAAATTGATAACACAAGACCTGCTGTCGTCCATTTTTTTTCCCTATAACGTGAGGACACATTTCTTTTTCGTGCCCTTGGTAGGTGGCAAAAATCTGCTTTTTATTAATTATTGCGTCTCGAACTAACTCATATGTAATCGCCATAAAAAATTCCTTTAATCTTTAGTCAACCGAGGTTATCAACTTACTTAATATATTCAGTTTAAATGTTATCAACTTAAAAGGCATCCATTTGAGACATGACCATCGTTGCGTCGATAAATTATATATACTTAGTAATACGTGTAGTTTACCTGAAATACAGAAGAAACGTATAAAGGGAGAGGTAATTCACGTTATAAACCGTATGTGTGTTCATTGGTCTTTTATCCTTGTCTTTCAAGCTATAACAACGGCTTATTAAGCCAACATTGAAACTGATAAGTCTGATGTACGTAAGCCGAGTGTATGGTTCAAAAAAAATAATAAATTGAGTATTAGTACCCGAGCTTTGATTGCTAAATATAACAAGTTTTAAGAAGTGCCTTCGTTAGGCGGAATATCGCATCTAACGGCTTCTTTATGGTGATGGGTTGTTTCTCCGGTTCCGCAACAGATGACATTAAGGATCGACTACAATGTTTTTTGACAGATTTGAATGCCGTATTGGCAGCGTTATAGTTGCTGGCGATAAAAATGGGCTGACACATCTTTGCATAGATAACGGAAGTAAAGATCTTTCAATTCCATCAGATTGGCAGCATAACCCGGATAACTTTGATGATGTACGACGACAATTGAACGAATATCTTAGCGGTATTCGTTGTCATTTCGATCTTAAACTATCGCCTCAAGGAACCGAGTTTCAAAAAAAGGTATGGCAAGCTCTAACAACCATTCCGTATGCTCAGACAGAAAGCTATAAAGATGTTGCAGAAAAGACAGGTAATGGAAAAGCGAGCCGAGCCGTCGGCATGGCGAATAATAAAAACCCATTGCCGATTATCATCCCTTGCCACCGAGTTATCGGTAGTAATCGCAAGCTGATGGGATACGCCTTAGGGTTAGATATTAAGATCAGGCTGATTGATTTGGAGCAGATAAATACGGTATTTCAGCGATTAGCCGAACATTACGGTGAGTTTTCTTGGTGGCATTCAGACAATCCTTACGAGGTAATGGTGGGGGCCATTCTGACTCAGAATACCAACTGGAAAAATGTAGAAAAAGCATTAACTAATCTAGAAGGTCAACTCTGTCCTAAAAAGATATTGGCGATGTCGGAAAGTTCACTTGCAGAATTAATTAAGCCTAGCGGTTACTACAACCAGAAAGCAACCAAACTTATAGCAATGACGAAATGGTATCAGCACTATCAATTCGACATCCAAAAGGTACGCAGACAAGACAAACAAAATTTGAGAGATGAACTTCTAGCGATAAAAGGCATTGGTGGCGAAACCGCAGACTCTATTCTGGTCTATGCCATTGGAAAATCATCTTTTGTTATCGATGCTTATACCCGTCGAATATTTTCTAGAGTAGGGCTTAACGTTCCAAAAGATTATGATGAGTTTAAAGCTAAGATAGAAAATGCGATAACAGATGACGGCTCGAAGTACGCCTACTTTCATGGCCTCATGGTTGAACACGCCAAGGCCTTTTGCCTCAAATCAAAAGCTAGATGTCTTAGCTGTCCAATAAAAAATATCTGTCAATCGACAACGCTACATACTAACTAAGAAATAGCGAGGTCCCATATGACAAAAACGACTGGTTCAGATCAATGAGTCGATTACGAGGCAACACGGAAAATTATTCTGCTGCATAGAGAGATGACAATGAAAAAGAGAGGCAGTAGATATCACCTCTCTTCGATGAGACCTATGATTTGGGATTTCTCATAGCACCTCGATGAGATTGAAATTCATCTGCGTCAATAAATGCATTATCATTAGAGTCGATACGCTCAAACATATCATCACTGTTGAATGAATTTTTTAAGAGACGACCTTCAGATTTACGCTGCTCTTGCCTTGTTTTCTGAAAGTAATCGAACTCTTCCTCAGATATTAGTCCGTCTTGATTTGTATCAAAATCAGAAAATACAGGCATCTGGGACATACCCATTCCTCCATTTCCTCTTCCGATAGCATCAACTGACAGAGAAATAGTGAGACAACCTAGTAATATCGATAGAAAATAGCGATTCATGGTTTTCTCCTTTGTCAACTTCTCAACCAAATTATACACCCAATTAACCACTATAAATGTAAGGTTATGTAAAGATTATATCGATTGGTATAGTTAGCTTTTTTAAGGGAAAGGGCTATACGAATTCCTTCAAAGTATCTGCCCTGATAGAAGTTCTGCCTATTTCAGGGTGTGACCTTCACGTAAGTCATTACGAAATGGTACACATTGATGGGTTCCTTACATTTGCAGAGATCGGTTATCTAACCTAAGTTAAATATGAGCCTTTGTTAATATGTAAGGATATAGAGAGGTACGTCTATGTTTTACTGAAACGCTCTAAACTGCTGATGAAATCCCTTAAGGTGAATTTAATTGTGCAGTTTTTGGAAATAACACATGCAAGTAACTGATTAAAAGGAATTATAATGAATAATAAGTATAAAAAAATTGTTATAGCAACTGCAGTGGCGTCTTCATTAGTTGGCATAACAGGATGTGTAGGTAGTAATGCAGTAACCGCAAGTGTAATGAAATTTAATGTGGAAGTTGTGGACAATCGATATGCTCGAGGGGGGTTGAATATATTAATGGCGCCTGTTTATGGTATATCAGTAGCTGTCGATTACTTAATATTTAATTCACTTGAGTTTTGGACAGGAAAAAACCCACTCAATGGAAGCCCGCATATATTTGATTCAAAAGTAGATACAGATTTCAAAATAAATGATGATCTGGACTCTTCATTGACGGATGCTCCAGTAGAACCACTGACTAATTTACGGTTTATTGATACAGGTGTAATGAAACAAGTGGACGATAATACATTAGAGATGAAGATCACATACAACAATGGTGATGTGTCAATGCTAACTGGCGTAAGACGTGGGCAATCAATTACGTACTATATTGACGGTGTAATCGTTAGCGAAACATCTATGACACAATTGAGAGAATTTGTAGATTCTTAAATTGGACGATTGTGCACAATCATTAGTGTAAACAGGGAGAAATGCCAGTTGACACTAGTGGTGATGCATTGCTTTTCTCATCAGTCATTCACCATGGCGCTTTCTTATCTGTGATATTTACAAACAGGTTAATCTAGGTGAGTCATCTAACAACCAAGATATCCAGCGCCTTCGCGAATTTAATATAAACTGTTCAGTAGGTTCTAGACCACTAATGATATAACCATCTATAGGCCCAGCTCCCATTGCTGCTTTAATTATCCAGTCTTCGCTATGAATACGTTGCCCACTCATAAGAGCATCGCTTAGCTCCTGGTTAATGATAGCAATCGTTAGCCCTTGTACCGAGTGAACGCCCAATCGAGTATCAGTAAATCCGCCAATCGCTATTGGTACTGTAATTGAGCAATGGCGATTTTGTGCATCGACACTTGTATATTTTCCTTCTCCAACCCGTCCTTTCATCCAAAGTAGTTGGCCTTCGGTCATATTCTTGACAGTTAGTATTCCCATTGTTCCTTCTGGTAAGTTTCTTATTTCGGTTGCCTGAGCGATAGCGAATGCACTTATTAAGGTAAGTAAAGTAGCAAGTGATTTCATTCTGTCCTCCTTCCATTGCAATAAGCTGACGTGCTTTTCTGGCTTAATAAGTAGATCAGCCAGAAAGGGCCGATAGCAGGGATAATAAACACCCAACTCCACCAACCAGAACGCCCGATATCGTGTAAGCGCCGAAGTATTATCGCCAACATAGGAATCAAACTAACGATGCTATAAGACACATCTAACCAGCCTGAATTTTTCAGCCAAATGTCTACCGATATAAATACTAAAGTCACACAACAATGAGCCAACATGAACATCCAGAATTCTTGTCTGGACGAGCAACCTGAGAAATCAAAATAGTGCCTCCAAGCATTTAGATAAAACGCAATTAAGTTAAATACCATTCGTCCACCTTTCTTAATATCGCTGAATGACATTATCTTGGTGCAGATGGAGTCTAAAAACGTCCTTAAACAGGTTTAAGGACGTACTGAAACCAGTATTTGTTACAGAATGCTTTAGTGTGCGGATTCAAACGGATATGCTGTTGATAGGTTATTGTTGAATCTACTTTGCTTAATCAGGACTATTTATGTTGGCGATTCCCGTTCCTTTTGTTGTTTCTATGATGCTTACTTTACTTGCTGTGCTTTTGTATGTGCGGATTGGGAAGCAAGCGAAAACGGTGTGCCTTTTTTTAGCTCTGTGTGCATCTACAACAACAATGGTTGGATTGCGATGGACATTTGATGTGGCTGCATTTAATTACGCTCAACCAATATTAGCCTCTCTTATTCCTGTTTTTGCTTGGTACACTTTTACCCGTGCGAGCTCCGGTTTTAATGCCATTTCATATGTGCACTTATTGGGACCAACACTGGTGATCGTTAGTGTCATAACTCAACCGGTTTTGGGTTTACCTCTCGATGGTTTTCTTTCTGGTACGTACCTGTTTTATGGCATAACGTTGGTTCGGTACTCTTTTCAAGATACATCGCTGATTAACGTTACGTTGAGTAATTGGGAAGGTGTAAAAAGAGCGGAGAAAGTCGCTGGTTGGATGTTATTGTTTTCGGCCCTGATCGATATGTTGTTATCTCTGGATTTTTCTGTCAACCAAGGTCGATATTCACAATATATTTTGACGGTTGGTCACCTAATATTGTTGCCCGTGTTGTCGTTTGCTGTGGTGATTGTTGGCGTTAATACGCCTTTAACTGAAACAACATCGAAACTCAGCGGTATAGACGATAAAAAAACATATCCTCCACTAATTTCAGATGACAGGATTAATGAAATAGTAGAGTTATTAGACAAAAAAATTCGAGATAAGGCCATCTACCTAGACCCAGATTTAACCCTCTCAAAGTTGTCTAGGAAGCTGGGTATTCCGGCTAAACAGATTTCAATCGCAGTGAATATGGTTCATAGAAAGAACATATCGAAATTGATTAATGAATATAGAATTGAGCATGCAAAACAAGAGCTTACCTATACTGGTAATACGATTACTCAGGTGTTTATGAATTCAGGGTTTCAAACTAAATCAAATTTTAACCGAGAGTTTTTTCGGGTAACAAAGATGACGCCAAGTGAGTATCGAAAAATAGATACGTGATAGTTATAAGCAAAAACGTCTATGTTTGGTTGATATGACCTTATATGTCTAATGAATAGGTTATGAGGATAAAAATGCAGTTAGTTTCAGAGCGTCTCGAGATGGTTCAGATAACGAAAAAGGATGGAGATCTATTCCATCTATTACACACTAAACCAGCGGTCATTAGCTTATGTTTTGATCCGCCAAGCTTACAAGAAATCAAAGCCAAATTTGAGTCTCGATTACTTGATTGGGACATAGACTCTGAAAACTGGTTATGTTTAGTGATCAGAGAAAAGTCTTCAGGTAGTAGAATTGGTATTACGGGGTTTCAATTGATAGAAGGTGTCGCTGAAGTCGGTTACCTGCTTTTGCCTGAGTTTCACGGAAAAGGTTATGGAACCGAGTCTTTAAGTTCATTGATTCATTGGGCTTCTAACTCTCTCGATATTCGTCGGTATCAAGCTATTGTAACTAAAGGGAATACTGGTTCAGAAAGGGTGTTAATAAAGTGTGGTTTTTCACTTACTAGAATTGATCCCGCAGCATATAGCATTGGAAATAAGCGATATGATGATTATATATATTCATTCGCTGTAAGGTAGTACGTTCAAATTTTCTTCTTTAACTACACTAACCTTTAAAAAATTTCATGTTATTGATGCTAAATTGCCCATAATGAATGGTGAATATGTGTGATGTACGTCACATATAAATAATGAATAATAGCGTTATCGAGTGAGAGGGGCCGTTACCCCAACAAGTAGTCACTCATTTTTAACAGACACTTTAAGGGTAAATCAGATGAAAAAATTAACAGTTCTAGCCGCAACTCTATTCGTTAGCGCAACCGCCTTTGCAGGTACTCAAACGGTTTATAGCGAAGCAAATCTATCAACAGCCGGTTTCGCTTCTAAAGCCGCCGCGTATGAGGCGGGTTTTGATTACGTAGATGCGTTGGAAGCGGCGAGTCATACCGAATTGCGCTTCAAATTGGCACCCATTGGAGAAAATACCGTCTCTAATCTTAAGTTGGACGACACGGTTGTGACGATTGAAGAGTTCTCTGAAGCTCGCGGTGAAATCTCTTACCGCGCGATCGTAAATGTTGATTATCATTTCGACACCCGCGATAACAACAACGACTGATATCCTTTTGTTTTAGAATTTGAAAAGCCAACAGGTCTCGATCTGTTGGCTTTTTTAGTTGTCCATCACTATACATTTGTTGGTAGTGGTCGACCAAATTCTTAGAAGTGTGTTGATGGGGTATTCATCAGTTTGTGTAAAGTCTTCTTATTGACTAATATATAATTTGTATAAATTAGATGTATATTGTTGGAGTGTAATCTTCTAGTGTTTCTTAGGCATAGGGGTAGGGCATGGGGAAAGACAATAAGTTACTAGAAACACCAACAAGTATTCGAATCAAAAAACGAGCACGCGATGAGTTTTTGATTGGTAGTTTTATTGTCATATTTCTAATTTTTTTGTCCTCTTCGTCAAATACTGAGTTAGTAGAATCGTTTTATAATTTCACACGAGACTATGAAGAGTGGGAACTTGATGAAATCATATTCGGTGTTTTATGGGTTGCTATTGTTTCGATTATTTATGGTGCAAGGCGATTATTGGACATCCGAACACTTAATCAGGATATTACTCGTAGCGCGTACTATGACGCCTTAACCGAACTGCCTAATCGAAATTTGGCAATGTACTATCTTGAGCAACAACTGGCTAAAGCGAGTTGCTTTTCGCATAGTGTTGCTGTGATCTTCTTAGACTTTGATAATTTTAAAGGCATCAATGATAGATATGGTCATGATGCTGGTGACCAATTGATAATGTTGGTTAGTCAAAAACTGAATCAGTATAGTAAAGGCGATGAGATTGTTGCCCGACTAGGTGGTGATGAGTTTTTGATTGTTGCTAAAATTTCCGGGAAGGATTCGGATTTAGTGTCTTTGGTTGAACGCATTCAGCGGTGTCAAGATGATGTTTTTCTATTAGGAAATAACGCAGTAAGTACGAATTTTAGTATAGGTGTTGCCATCTATCCTCAAGACGGTGATTCTTCTCAAAGTTTGCTTGGCGCAGCAGATATAGCAATGTATGAGGCCAAACGCATTGGGACTGGCAACGTTTGTTTTTATACGAAAAATCTAGGCGAAAAAATTACTGAACGGAATAAGTTATCTTTAAGCCTTAAGCATGCATTAAAGAATGATGAATTATATATGGCTTACCAGCCCATTTATAATGAGTTTAGTGTAATACAAGGTTATGAGGCATTGATGCGCTGGAAGTTAGATGGCCAGATGGTGAACCCTGAAGTGATTATTGAGTTAGGGGAAGAGACTGGATTGAGCCATATTATTTCGCGATGGGTAATGAAAACAACATTTAAAGAAAGTAAAACCTTGCTTAAAAACCTTCAATTTTTAGCTATTAACGTATCCGCCAAGCAGTTTCTTGAGCCAGAGTTCGTCACAAGCGTCGAGGCATTAACCAAAAAATACGACTTTGACCCAGCAAACCTAGAGCTTGAGATTACCGAAAGTTCGATAATAACAAACTTTGAAGGGTCGACTCGTAAAATTAAACAACTAAGAGAGTCCGGTATCAAAATTATGATTGATGATTTTGGTATTGGCTACTCGTCGTTATATCGCTTAAAACATTTACACGTTGATAGGTTGAAAATCGATCGTTCTTTCTTAGTCGATGCGCTAAGAGATAAGAAAAGTAATGGAATATATAGGACAATTATCAAGTTAGCTCGAATTCTTGATTTTGACGTTGTGGCTGAAGGTGTTGAGACAAAGGAGCAAGCTGAATTTCTACGTGAATTCGGAACGTTATATATGCAAGGTGACTACTTTCAAAAACCAGCTAGAGCAATAGAGTCTCACAGCCCTGAGTTAACGAGTGTTGAGTAAAAGCCAATCGATGATAGATATGTTCCCAGATAACAACAACGACAACTATCACGCTTTTTATGAGCAATAACTAGAGTTAAAAATAGTTAACAATAAGTTTATTTTATGAGTGTGTGCTAGATACCAGTCTGAGAAAGGTTTTTGGAAGTATAGAGAGTCCGTAACCGTATTCAGAAGGCCTGATTCGGAGGCAATTATTTGGAAACAATTCTGCACAAAAGCCGAAGGCGAGTTTGTCGCTGAGATTGTGTTAATACACAAAAACGGTCGATTCCTCGTTGATCACGCTATGGTGTTTTAATCGAACGTCTAGAAACTATGCCAATAAGTTAGTTTTGGGGCATAAATGCATATTGGGATTATATTTCCGATTTAGGCAGTGATTCTGAACCAAAGACGATATCACCTTGTAATATTGTCATTAGGATTTCTGTCTTCGCGATATCATTGACCGGTAAACGGGTAATATCTTTCTCTAAAACGACTAAGTCGGCTGATTTTCCAACGGCTATCGAACCGGTAATATCATTGATCCCTAAACTTTTGGCCGCATTAATTGTGTAGGCATTTATCGCGGAATACACGTTCGGCAAGCCCGTACTATCCATTTTTAGGCTATTTGCAATGCCAACTAATGGGTTGATTTCATTTACATTCCAATCACTACTTAACGTAACATTAGCACCTGTATTGAATATGGCTTTTGGGTTCATCAATGAATGTGTCCGTTTAACTCCTATGAAGGCTTCGGCCCATTGGTGGTCATGTAGTGCTACGTATTCAGAACCTACTTGGAAATCGGCGGTCACCTCGAGTTTTGCGAAACGAGGAACGTCTTTTGAGTTCACTAATTCGACATGCGTAAGCGTATATGGTTTTTTAGAACCTTGATTGCGAGCATGCTCGATGGCATTCAATGATTCACGAACCGCACCGTCACCAATGGCATGGATATGGGCGCTGTAACCAATGTTATTCAGTGCATCCAACCAAGTTTTCATTTGATGTGGTGGAATATAGTTGATGCCATAAGGATCGTCTGGAATATAGGTGTCTAAATATGGTGCTAACGTTTTCGCCGTGCCATTTATAATGATGCCATCGCTATACATTTTTACTTGGTCTACTAATAATAAACGCGAATTATCGTTCGATTGTATTTTCTTCAAAAATGCCAATTGGGGTGCCATCGAGTCGGTAGGGTAGATCCAAGGACGCAGAGAAACACGGGCGGTTAAGTCACCGTTTTTCTCGGCTTGTTGCCATACGTCATACCATCCGCGTTTCCAATAAAGCCGCCCATCACCTATGGTGGTAATGCCATGTGCTGAAGCTTCTTCAAGACCAATCATTAAACCTTGGTAGCTCTGGTCGAACCGATTCTCTAAGTTATTCCAAGCCATCTCCATGATGATATCGCCTGCGTTATCAAATAGAATGCCGTTTAGTTCACCGCTGTTTTTGTCTTTAAGAAACTTTCCGCCCTGGGGCTCGGGAGAATTTTTGGTGATACCCGCTAAATTGAGCGCTGCGGAGTTAACCCACATTGAGTGTGAGGTTTGCTCCATAAGTATGACAGGTTGTGTCGGGAAAATGCGATCAATTACTTCTAATGGCGTGCTATGACCGTCCTCATTCAAGATGGCCTCTAAAGAAAAGCCATACCCTATCAGCCAGCTATCCGATTCGAATTTTTTACATGCGGTTAGATAGGGGATCTGTTCTTCAAGTGATGCATCCATGCCTAGTTCGCAATTACCGCCGACTTCTGAAGCCGCCTCAAATACATGGTTGTGATTATCAATAAAACCCGGTAATACATAGGCTTGTTCAAGATCGAGAATGGTCGTGTTTTTATTACGATATGCATCCGTTGATTGTTTTTGACCGACAAAAGCAATGTTACCATCGCGAATGACGATCGTATTGGCATTCTCGTGACCGTAAATTATTGCATTTGTTAAGATTATATCAGAGCGTGTTAAAGCCAGTGCATGAGAACTGATTAGTAGGCTCGTGATTATTGTTAGAGGATAAACTCGACTCATTTTTTATTCCTTTTTTGCTCCATAATCATTGCTAGCAATCGCTCTTCTCAAGTGCGGATATTCCAACCATAAGATGATGAGCTATTGCGGTAACTCAACGGCCTCAATATCAACATCGCCATTCGTCATATCTACTACCGCTTGGTAAATATTATCTGGATCACCATAATGTTTAAAAGTGAAATGGTAAACGTTGGCAGGTGTCCATAGCTCTTTTGCTTCTGAAGGCATAATGCCGTAGCCATCTTGCTGATAAAGTTCTGTCGCCATTACGTTAGCGATAGCCGATTGCCTATTTGCGTTTCTGTTCACGGTTGGTTCGAGTGAAGGGTTGCTAGGGTAGGATTCGCCGTTGTAGCTCATTAAGCGATGAGCGCCATTGCTCCATACTATAAAGTCTTGCCAACCGTTGCGATAACTGTCTGCCAAAACGACAGGGGTTTTCACCACAGTCATTCGGTTGATGACGTTGCCCTCATTATCGAACATGACAGCGGTACAACCACCGCTGCCACAGAAATAGAGATCTTGCATTAAGACGATATGTTCGGCGATGCCATCGCCATTCAGATCGGCGCTACCTGTTAAGTAACCTACTTTATCTTGTGCTAAGGAAAGCCCTTCGGGTGCCAAAATATTAGCGTCTACCCAAGTGGCGATCGTGTTTGCGCTGGTGCTAACAGTTGGACTGGAAGATGAGGTGCTTTTAGGTATATTCTCGGAAGTTGAGCAGCCGACTAAAGTGAGTGAACTGAGAAGAAAAAGTCCACCTAGTGTGCGATTATTCATTTTATCTTACTCTGCTGTATTTATTTGTTGTCTATTAGTATACGCACTACCGGAAGCGATGATGTAATAAAATGATTAAAATCAGTAAAGTGCCTGTCATTTTAAATTCAAATAAACTTGTTTTTCTTCATTATAAATTGACTAGATGAAGGTTGTTATTTGCAATAAATATCATCGCGATAAATACTGAGTATGTATTTGGCAAAGTGTGTTCATATCGATAGTTACGTTGTTACTTGTATAGAGAGTGAAAAGAATGAAAAAAATACCCCCAATAAACGTTGAGCTCGTTCCAGTAAATATGTCGAAATCAATTTATCCGGAACCGTTTGCCGATAGAGTAAAGGATCGTACTAAGCGAAAGTTAGGTGACTTTTTTCAGTTAGAAAACTTTGGTGTGAATTATACGGTTTTAGCGCCAAATTCGATGTCTGCACTAAAGCATCACCACATAATGCAGGATGAGTTTATCTATGTCATTGCGGGCAACCCAACGCTCATTTATGGTGAAGATGAAATTCAAATGAACCCTGGCGACTGTATGGGTTTTAAAGCCAATAGTGGTGTCGGGCATCAACTAGTGAACAATACGTCAGAGGATGTCATATTTATCGAAGTTGGTGATAGAAGCCCTAACGAAAGCGTTACGTATCCGGACGATGATTTAGCGTTAACTCAAGAAATAAATGGGTCTTGGTCTGTCCTACATAAGGATGGCTCTACTTATTAATACATGAAAAGTAAGTGTTTATCACTTCACCTTACTTAGGCAGTAATAAACCATACCCCCTGTGTTTACGCCTATTAATGGGTTATGAACTAGTGATGATTGTGTTTCTCATCTTTGCGAAGTGTAAGTACTTCATATCCAGATGTTGTAACCAATATAGTATGTTCTGATTGAGCTGATAATTTTCTGTCCCGTGTAATGACGGTCCAACCATCTTTTTTTGTTTTGATTTTTGCAGTACCTTGGTTAATCATCGGCTCTATCGTAAACACCATCCCTTCTTCTAGCTTAAGACCTTTTCCTCGTGATCCGTAATGAAGCACGTGTGGCTCTTCATGCATTTCTCGACCAATACCGTGGCCGCAGTATTCTTTTACGATACTGTAGCCATAGCTCTCAGCGTGTTTCTGGATTGCATGACCTATATCTCCAAGTCTAGCGCCAGGTTTGACTTGTTTAATTCCAGCCCACATAGCGTCATACGTGACGTCAACCAACTTTTTAGCCAAAGGTGAGGCTTCTGACATGACATACATTTTGCTAGAGTCAGCAATAAACCCTTCTTTTTCCAAAGTAATATCTAGGTTAATAATGTCTTTGATTTTTAATAATTGATTTGTGTTGGGTACACCATGACACACGACTTCATTAATCGACGAGTTTAAAACATACTGATAGTCATATTGACCTTTGCTTGCTGGTCTAGCGTTCAGCTCATTAACAATAAAGTGTTCAACTTTGTTGTTAATATCCATGGTTGATACGCCCGGTTTTACATATGAGTCCAACATATGAAAGACCTGCGCAAGTAATTTCCCAGCATTGCGCATCAGTTCAATTTCAGAAGCAGATTTTATATTGACGCTCTTATTCATTGGTACTTCCTTCTACTACCGTTATTTTCGCTGCCGATACATCGGCTGACTTCATAAGATCTGCGACTATTTGATTGAATGACAGTTGTGGATGAAGCTCGGCTAACATACCAATTTTTATCCAGAATTCAGCTTGTGAATTGATAGAGCGTGACATAACAGAACTTGCTTTTCTTATCTCTTCATGAAGTTCTTCGGAAATTTTCACAATACCCATTTTATATATGTTCCATACATGTTTCGTATGCGCATTGTATTTGCAGAGAGTGAATAGTCAAGATAAATAATTTGGAAATCATCGTTGTTATTTGATGTCGCTCAATCTGAAAAAATTCTTAGCTTTTAAATGGCTCAACGGTATTCCGAAATTAAAATGGCTGACGTGCCTTCTTGAAGCGCTTCAAAAACGTGTGGCAAGTCTCCGGGGTAGCAAATATAGTCTCCTTCGTTGAGCTCGTAAGGTTCTGATATTAAACCAAGATTGGCTCGTCCCTTGGTGATGATTACGTGTTCTATCACTCCAGAGTTGTGAGGCTTAGAGTGAACAGGTTCTCCTGGGCTAACTTCGATCCAGTAGATATCACGGCGGCTATTAGGTGGACATGCAGCCAGCAGAGTCGCTTGATAGTCTTTGCGTTCAGTAAGTACAGATACTCCCTCACCTTGGCGAATGATATTGGTCTTTGGTTTTGGTGTCTCGATTAGACGCGAGAAGGGAATATCCAGTACCACACAGATGGACCATAACGTTTCGATACTTGGATTACCGACCCCATTTTCTAACTGCGATAAGGTTGACTTGGCGATATTTGCACGTCGGGCAACTTCGGCGATGCTGAGATTTGAACGCCGTCTTTCAGCATTCAATGTTGTGGCGATTTGTGCGATAGGTGGTTTATTTTTGGTCATGATGAATGGACGTCTTTTCTATGAATAACTTGTTCATTATATAATACGATCGATTTTTTTGACAAACTAAAAATGATCGTTCAATATAAAAACCAATCGTTCAATATATTATTTAGTTGTCGGCGATATGGAAGGCAAATCTTGGTTTAAGAACCCTTCGGAATTACATCAATAGCACTAAGGGAGACAGAACTTGGATTACTTGATATCTGTTGTATTATTTGCAATTTCATCCTCTGTAACACCAGGTCCAAATAACATCATGGTGATGACGTCTGGGCTTAACTTTGGTATACGCAGAAGTATGCCATTGCTTATAGGGATTTGTGTCGGTTTTACGGCGATGTTATTGTTGGTCGGGCTAGGTTTTGGTCAGTTATTTACATTATTCCCTCAATTAAGTTTGATCATTAAAGTTGTTGGTACCGCCTACTTGCTTTATTTGGCGTGGTTGATTGCTAGGTCCAGTAACGTAGGGGTAACTAACCAGCAAGTTAAGCCGATAGGGTTCATAAAAGGTGCTTTGTTTCAATGGGTGAATGCTAAAGCTTGGGTCGTATCCATTGGGGCTATATCAGCATTTACCACAATTGGAGAAAGCTTTTTCTCACAGAATATGACGATAGCAACCACCTTTTTTATTGTTTCTTTCCCTTGTGTTGGTATCTGGTTGATGTTTGGGTCCATATTACGTCAATTCTTAGATAATGCTGCTTACTTACGTTGGTTTAACATCACGATGTCGCTTCTGTTGGTGGGATCGGTGTTGCCTGTCGTCAAAGATATTTGGTATCAGTTTTAAATTGGTAACGAAAACACTAGAATCTTTTTGTGCAAAAATGTTCATCGTATAAGGAAAGAAAAATGGTGGTACTTAGGGAAATGCGCCAAGAGGAATACCCGGTATATTGCGAGTATTTCATTGACGATTATAGTCAAGAAATTGCGCTCAATTATGGTCATTCGATGGATGTCTCCATTGAACTAGCCAAAAAAGATTTAAATAAAAACTTCCCCACAGGGTTAGATAATAATAATCAATCATTGCTATGTATTGATGCCGATATTAACGGAACGCCATGCTTAGTTGGGTATCTATGGCACTCAATCAATACTGCGGATGGATCGACCTTTATTTACGATTTTTTCATTGCTGATGAGTACAGAGGCAAAGGACTTGGTAAGCAAGCAATGTCAGCGTTAGAAAGACAATTACATTCTGTTGGTATTAAGCAGATAAAGCTAAGAGTGGCATATCAAAACAAGCGCGCTCTAAAACTGTATCAGGACGTTGGTTTCGTAATAACGGGTATTAACATGTCCAAAGATGTTGGTGATGAATAGCCTCAATATCTACACGTATACGGCCGAAGCTGAAGTCCCAAATGGGATCGCTGTGTTTTTTTACATCGGCGCTCTCTTGATTCAAGGCATTGATGTCGAGACTAAACCTTGATATCAATGATAAGCGCGATCTTATGGACATTAAGGTTGCGTTGCTTTCTGAGCAAAATTAGCCAACGCTTTTTCGATTTTCATAACGTTATCTTTGCATTCTGAAATGTTATGGCGTGTAGCGAGGTATTTTGGATCGTTATAGGTAAGCCAAACGACATTGTTTTCGTCTTGACTAATGAGCGCTTTTTGAGGCAAGTCAATCGCAATGCTTTGTTTGCAGGCGATTAAAGGGGAACCTACCTTTGGGTTACCAAAAATAAGAAGTTGAGTAGGGCGAATGGTGACGCCAATTTTCATAGCTGCATCAGAATGGCGTATACGTGAGAAAACAGTCATTCCTTTTGCTGTCAAAGCGTTTTCCAATCGATCCGTCGTGGTATTAACATCGAATGTGCTCTTGACACTTATTAATCCATTTTCTGCATAAGCGGTTGATGTTATGCAAAAAATCACTATTAATCCCAGAGTCTTAAGTGTCATGGTATTGATCCTTACGTAGTTGAGGTTGAGGTGTAGCACGTCATAAAAGCGTAGTTTTTACATTCACTATTTGCAAATTGAATCATGAGATATGGTCTTAATTGAATCTTCGGTTAATATTCACCTGATAGTAAAATTCCCTGTAATATCTCGATTTTAATAGTTGTCTGAGTGGTGAGGTTGATTGGACATTAAATATGAGCAGCGTGTGCGGCTCTTATTTAATGTGGCGGTTTTTACTCGGTTATTGAACGCCACAGAACGACGTTACCGTTACTGAGGATTGCCTTTATCGATAATGGTTCTACCTCAACGCCATTCTTTTTAAATAGATTGTTTGAGAAATTTGCAACTATTTTACTACCATCATCAAAGCTGGTCTGTTGGATATGTCCCCTCTTATCAAGCCAATTAAAGTCGATTAATTTTTTGTCCCAAAGCTGTTCGTGAATGGGTTGAAAACCATCCTGATAGTGCTTTAAGGCTTGAACCCGTGAGCTTTGATTCGACGACGCCTCGTCTCTAGTGAGATGGACCATTGACGGTGTATTGTAAAGCATGGCCGTTAGGTCTCTATAAGCTTTTACGTCGGTAAACTTGAGACTGTCGGTATGCCAGTGATGGCTGTTAATCACTTCATCGTGGAATACCGTTTGATATAGCGGAACTCTATACTGAGGAGAAAAGAGCAGAGATTTGTACGGTTCTTTCACCTTTGCTGGTTTGAAGAAAAAATCGGGCTTGTGATCTGGATACCAACGGCCGAGGTAATATGGTGACTGCCGGTTTGACTTCATGTCCTTATCTGTCCAACCAAATCCAACAGACTCTAGCCCATGAGCAAATGCGATTCCTCGAGTTGTGAGGCTGTTACCATCTTCAGACCCAAGTACCAGTTGATCCTGTTTAGATATCCATTCCATTCTTTCGTTGAAAGCATCAAGCATGTCAGTCTCTGTACTTTTATCTCGATAGTCTTCTCTACTCATGGCTGTAGCATCAACATCAATAAATAAACTATTGAAATGACCATACTTTACTATATCAAGAACGCGTTTCTTTACGTAACCCAGATGACAGTTAGGATTTAGGTAATAACCATTTCCTCTGAACCCTTTTTTCTTACTTTTGTCGGCGAGCTCAATTGCACACTTATTGCGCATTGATTCGGGTAGGTTAGCGGTTAACCAACCATCATTTGTTCCGGCGGGAATGGCAGTATTGTATGAGTCGTAAGTCGCAACCAAGTATCCTGCGCGCTTAGCCATATCTACCACGTCAGGCTGATAAAAAGCGGGCATCCAGTTATCAAAACCCAACCATAATTTATCGAGACCTGCTTTTTTTAAGCTAGTGATCATATCTAATGACAAGGCTTGCCCCCAACTTTCGGAAGGTTTTAAAAAAGGTGAGGCGTTTTCTTCAAGCCAGCTTTTTCTGTTTTGAGCCGCCAGATACTGAGAAGCAATAGTATTATCCGACAGCGTAGGGTTAGGTACTTTATATTTAATGCTTAAAGAAGTGCTAATCGAATCGAGTAATAGCTGTTTATGATACTGGCTGAACCAGTCCTTACCTTTAGACAAGGGTTGAAGTTCTTTTTTTGCTTCTTTTGGTAGAGAGAGTTTGGTTTGTTGGAGGTACCAGCCTTTTAGGCCCCACCAGTCAATCACATCCTCAGTACTGATAAGATCCTTGCCGAATAGGTAGACTTGACTTGCACCTATTAGTTTTCTTACGTTTGGATTACGTTGGACTTTTTGGGAGAGTGGATCAGAAATGTTATTTTCAACTCTCCACTGACGATAGCTTTTTGCGCCGTCAAGCCAGTTATCTCCAATTGTAATACGCACTGTAAATGGTTGTAGCTGATTTAAAACAGTAAAGCGATGCGCTGCATACATGTCCACTTTAGATTTTGAATTTAAGAAGTTAAGTTGATTGTTCGTCGCTTCAATTAGTTGGTAACTGATATATGCATTTTCTTGTTGTGCGGTCCAAAAAGGCATTTTTAGATCTTGAGTGGTATTAGCACCAGAATAATTAGTCATTAAGTAGCTGGCCCAAACTTCATCTTTCACAGGAACGCGCATCCCCTCACTGAAAGGAAGAAATAACGTATCTGTACGCTCTTCATCTAGATTGAACCACTCTAAAACAACAGGCTGATTTCGTTTGATTTTCATATCAGACGAGGCAGCAAAGCTGACGGTGAGCGCATTCTTTTGTAACGTTGCATTGACGGATATTTTACTGGGGCTCAGCAACCAACTTGCATTAGTAACAGAATTAACCTTAAGATCAGTGAGTGTTTGATCTTGGTTATTCACTCTGAGAGAGGGTGAATTAACCATCAGATTATTCCACTTAATTTCAAAGCTTTGAGGAGAAATGGTGACATGATTATTAGGGGAGTTTAACTTTACGACCGTTGCATGTGTTGCTGTTGAAAGCAAGGTTAGCGATATGGCGAAGAGGAAACTCTGATTAGACTTTGTACTTTTATTAAGCATTTTTAGACTCCATGAATAACGTTTTCAGCTATTACATCTAATTTCTGCTCATGGTTTGTCACCTATTTGTATCCATTATTGTTTGGCTTCATTTTCTGGGGAGAATGGAATTGCAACTCTTTGAATATAATTAATTTTAGTACCATTCTGATATTCTGTTAACTCAACAGCGGCGCTCAGATGTTTTGCCTTGTACGAGTATGGACTTTCCTTTGGCACCGAAAGGTTACTATTTTGAATTGGTACTCTGTTTCCTAGCATGTTGTATTGTTCATCAAACCATTGCCAACTTGCGTTTACCTCTGGGCAGCCTATTACGTTTCTTGGTGGTGTGATCAGTATACTTGGAGAATGAAGTTTGTGTTCCAGCTTAAGCCAGCGCTTGTTATTGTCCATAGAAGCGATAATTGGATAGCTGTTTTGACCAATCTCTAATTGATACACTCCAGACGGTGGTTTAAGAAGCATTTCTTCAGTTTCAATTTCTTGATACTGGGCGTGTGCGATGAGCTTTCCACTGAGTAGCCTTTTGCCGCTAGGAGACACCAGAGCAATATCTTGATCGGAGGTGTTTCTCCTTGAAGATATCTTGAGTTGATAGCCTTGTGATGAGAGGCCAAAACGGCGAATAAAACTAACCTGAATGTTCGAAATAGAATTGAAGTCATTTGATAGGTCTTGGCCACATTCAGTTTGGCTAAGGACCTCTTGTTTTACTGGGACCCAAAATTGACTGTCTAGCTGATTCTGATTCAGTGCAATTTTTAGCTCCTGCCATGCCAATATTGGTTGCTGGTCAATAAGTGCCTGATAGGTACGCTGTAATGGAGTATCTGTGAACCAAGCGGCTTGAGATACGCTAGGAAAAGCGATGGCAATAATAAAAAAGAGTGGTCTGATGTTCAATTTTTTTCCTCAATTAAGCGATAACCTACACCCCGATGTGTTTCTATTTTCAATAGAGGCAATTTCTGACGCAGGCGCAACACGTGATTGTCCACCGTGCGTGTACTTGGGAATGCTTGATAACCCCATATTTTGTTTAGTAGTTCATCTCGGTGAAAAACACGGCCCTGATTCTGTACAAACAGAACCAGTAGCTTAAACTCCTTTGGTTTTAGCGCTACTAGCGTGTCTTCTGAGAGAGCTTGGCGTTCAGCCATATGAATCTTGATCTTAGAGTAATGGAGATTGCAAATGCCGAGAGGGCGGAGCTGAGTGACTACTCGTGCTAGTAGCTCTTCGTTAGAGAAAGGTTTAGTCATATAATCTTTAGCGCCAGCCATCAGACCTTCGATTCGTTGGTTAACATCAACTTTGGCAGTCAGTACAATAACGGGAAGTGCTTTTAGTAAAAGCCAGTGGGGGAGATGCTGTAAGCTGTCGCCATCATCCAACTGACGATCTAGGATAACGAGATCAGCTTTAAACCATAACGATTCAGCAGAAGAGGTGCTTTGTGCCCAAAGGCATTGGTATCCTTTTGTCTGAAAGAAAACAATTAAGCCTTGTCCCAATAACGCATCATCTTCAATCAGCAGAATTGTGTTCATATGGAAGCTCCAGAATACATCGAGTAGGGTTGCGTAAAATGATCAATTTCCCATCTGCTTTTTTCATAAGATGCTCTACGATACTCAATCCAATGCCCATATTGGTATCATTGTTCTTTGGTTTTAAGCGAGAGATAAACTGATGTAGTGGAGATGGGAATTCCCCACAGTCTATTACTTCAATGATTAATTTATCCGTCAGTTTTGCTCTGACAGTAATATCGCCTTCACCATGCTGCTTAGCATTCTTAATTAGGTTATCGAGACAAATTGATAGCCAGTAATAGGGCTGATTAAGTTCAATATCTTGATCAAGTTCATAAGTCACACGATGTTTTGTACATATATAGCTGAGCCACTCTTCTAGCGATGCTCTTTGTTTTAACAAAGGTTGTGACTTATCCGAACTTAAATAGATTTTGCTGTTTTCAGTCAACTGAGACAGCCTCTGATAGTCGGATATTAAGCGCCATACCGCACTTTGAACTTCCTTAGAAAGATTATCATACTCGTCTCGGAACATTTCGACTGTGAGTCCAATACTGGTGATTGGCGTTCGGAGTTCGTGCGTAAGCAACTGTAAAATGAATTTCTTCTCTTCTCCCTGTTTACGCTTTAAGTACCTCCCTCTAACTAAAACTGTGATTAATATCATCAATAAGGTTGCTATCAGAGTACGTAATATTGTTTGGTATTCAGTTCGCTCATTAATACATAGGTTACTGTATCGAAGTACGCAACTATCACCCTGAAGAGTGATGTTCATTCTGCCCGCTATAGGTAACCAATTTGAGGATGTAATTGCCTTCCATCCTTGTTCTCCACTAAGCCACAATGTGTCTCCTTCCTGCCATGCGCGGTAACCATCGAGCAGAGCCTGTCGCCCTTCCGATGACAAGTTTGAAAGCGTTGGATAGAGCGGATGTTGTGGGTTCGCTATAGTCAGATAGTCTTTGATTTTATTGTATTCCGATGGGAACCTTTCGAGATAACGATCAGCAAAACTTCCTCCGGCGACATGCAATAAGGAGTGTGTGGAAAACCAGCCATAATCCAGAGTCTTTCCGTTGCACAGCGCCAGTTCAAACGCTATCGCATCGGACAAGTTTGTGTTTTCCGTCTCATAAGCCTGACAGTTTCGCTTTATTGAAGACAGTAATGCGATGTCTTGCCAACGGAATTGTTTGAAATTTGGATAGCGTGAGCTGTCGATTAATAGCTTGATAGGGTACTGACTTAACGCTTGTTGCGAGACAGTGAGCGGAGAAGTGTGCCAGCTTTGTTGATATAGGGATTGCCATTTACTCTCTAAATTTTTGGCGTAGACCACTGCGGGAAACAACAATATAAAACAGAGGGCGAAGGTGAATCGGCGCATCTAATTGTTCTCGTAGAAGGTAGTCAGGCACATTCTAGAGGTTTTTCGTGAAGATTTGTAACCTATATGTCAACAAATTAAGAGCGGTTTAGAGAATTCTGATAGCTTATTTAATCGACACATTGTGTTATCCAATAAAAATACAGACCGTATTTATATTATACTTTCAGTATAGATTAAACGCGCATTTTATTATTAACGAGGCTAAATAGAAACCACGAGTGTAGGTAAAGGCACATAGATAGATTCAGCAATGTTTGAGAGCAGAAAATCATAGGTGTTGAAGATGATAAGCGATGCCTCTGTCGACATTTTATAAAGTTGTTCTTGAGTGAATTCGAGTTCCTTTGATTCGGATATGTCTTCTAGCTGTCTGCAAAGTAGTGAACAGGCAGGTGAAGCAACGGCTAAAGGATTAATAAGTGCGAGTTGATTGAGTCGACTGACCATTAATTTAGCGTGAGGTTTTAGCTTTACAATGCCGTCGTCTGTATTTACATCTTGAATTGCTACTCTTAATTGAGTCAATGATTCCAAGCTATCATTTATCTGATGCCAGCTCAGGTTATATTCATCTACTAAGTCAACGCGTTGAGACTCGACTAGCCACGCAAGAATGACCTCGTCAATCAAAAATACGCAGTGCCGAATTCCTCTCCCGTGATTCATCTGATTCTGACTGATCGTCATATGTTCCCATTCATCAATCAATTGGGTTATCTTTGAACTCAATATTCGATAGAGGGGTTTATTGTCGAAATGGGCTTTGCTAATTAGTGCCTTTATTGTGGACGACATGCCTTTTTCTAGCAGAAGAACTTCATTGCTTTTGGGGGTACCGTAGTAGAGTAGATAATGACTAACACTTCGATGTTGCCGATATAACGTTATGAGGTTTCTCAAATCAGTGATGAGCTCATATTTTTGTTGGTAACTTGATTTACGCTTTGAAGATATATATAGCATGACTAAACAGATAAAAAGCGATAATAAAACAGCGATGAATACAAACATAAAAGCCCCCTCTAATTTGTTTTGGCTCTTAAGTAGTAAGCAGGGATAGTGCCATATGTAAAATACTTTAAATTCAATTTGTTACGAACTATTACTCTGAGTTTTGTGTGTAAAATGGTGCGAGCCGCACCGGGATGGTGAGGCTAAATAGAATAAAAGAGAGTAATAGAGGGAGGACACGCTTCAATTTGAATGTGTCATTGCTGTTATTGTCATTGTTACGCGAATAAAGCGATGAACGGTTCTACACGCTAGGTACAAAGGTCGAAAAATGTGTGTTTGGCGTACGACCACACTAAATATAGACGGCGAAGGAATGAGTGTGGTCGTAAAGGAAAGGGTTAAATAGGCGCTATCCTGCGTTGTTCTGTTCTAATTCTGTAAAATATTTCAAGGTTTTTACTTTGAGATCATAAGTGGCTTCTTCATCACAGACAATGACAGCTTTTGGATGCAGTTGAAGAGCACTTACTGTCCAAAGGTGGTTTATTGCGCCTTCAACAGCGGCTTGTACGGCTTGCGACTTACCATGACCAATGGCAAGTATCATCACCTCTTTTGCATCTAGTAGCGTTCCGACACCGATCGTCATCGCGTTTTTAGGCACCTGATCAATCGCGTTGTTAAAAAATCGAGAGTTTGCTCGACGAGTTTCCTCTGTGAGCACTTTTACTCGTGTTCGAGATGAAAGAGAAGACGCGGGTTCATTAAAGGCAATATGACCATCACTACCCACACCACCCATGAACAAATGTATTTTTCCATACGACACTATTTTTTCTTCATAATCTTTACATTCTTTGACTAAATCTTTGGCATTACCGTTAAGAAGGTTGATATTTTTTTCTTGGATGTCGATATGGTCAAAAAAATGCTTATACATAAAAGAACGATAAGACTCGGGGTGTTCAGGGTTAATTCCTACGTATTCATCCATATTAAAAGTAACCACATTATTAAAACTAATCTCTCCTTGTTTGTGCAGTTTTACCAACTCTTGGTAGGTAGACAATGGTGTACTACCAGTCGGTAACCCAAGTACAAATGGGTCATCCTCTGTTGGCTCAAATGCTTTTATTCTTTTTGCTATGTGGTGAGCACTCCAAATACCCACATCTGAACTACTTTCAAGCGGAATCAGCCTCATGTTTAGTACCCTTCAACCTTTTAATTTAATTAGTTAATAACGATATGTTTGATATCTGTGCGAACTCGATAATTATTAATGTTGTCCGTAAATTGATCACGATTGATATTAATTCATTGGGTATTGGCGAAGGTTGCTATTGGTAATTAATTTGTAAGTGATTACTTACAAAAAGAACAAGGAAAAGTGGCTAAATAGAGAACACGACTATTGTGATTATTGTCAAATGGATACATAGTTAAGATCGAAATTATCATTGAAATCGTTATTAAGTAAAGGCGCTTAGAATTGAACAATAAAACTATATTGGTCGTCGATGATAACAAGGAGTTAAGAGATGCTCTTAGTGAATACTTGGGGCGTAGCAATTTCACTGTACTCACGGCTAGCGATGGTGAAGATATGTGGAGGGTACTCGAAACCCATGAGCCAAATTTGATAATACTGGATATCATGATGCCTGGAGATGATGGATTTACGTTGTGCTCACAAATTCGACGTAATTCTAGTGTGCCAATTATCATGCTAACAGCAGTAACAGAAGAGGCTGATCGTGTCGCAGGATTAGAAATGGGCGCCGATGATTATATCACCAAGTCGTTTAGCCCCCGGGAGCTTCTTGCGAGAATAAAAGCTATCTTAAGGCGGGCGACCCACAGCCCAGAAGCCCCATTTGCTAGAAAAGTCACCTTTTCTGGTTGGACGTTAGATACAATAACTCGACAATTATTGTGCCATGATAAACCAGCAAAACAGCTTTCTGGTGCGGACTTTTCTCTGCTCGCTCTTTTTTTACGTCAGCCCAATGAGATACTTTCTAGAGACGCCATTGCACAGGCGATATGGGGGCGAGATTCTGAACCGCTAGAAAGAGGGATTGATGTACAGATCAGCCGGTTACGCCACCACTTAGATGATAAACAGAGAAATACCATCATTACCGTTCGTAATAAAGGTTATATGCTAGCGGTGGAAACATTGCATGAAATTTAAGAGGTTTGTCCCTCAATCTTTAGCCGCACGTACCAGCACTATGCTACTCATTGTTATCATCGCATCACAATTACTTGCCGGTTTAATATGGTTTTCTCACAGCTCTGAGAATGAAGAGCAGGGGTTAAAAAGCACGGTACGCAGCTTAGTGTTAAGTGCCTCATCCACCATCTCTTTTTTTAGTACACTTCCTCTGGATTATCGACATCTCGTACTCGACCAATTGAGAAGTATGGGAGGTACGCGATTCTTCGTGTCGCTAAATAACCGGGAACTTCCGGTCGTTCCAATAGCGGATTCTTCAAGAAAGCAACTCGTACTAAATGAAGCGAAAAGGATATTGAATCAGGAGCTTGGTAGCGATAATAACATTGTTGTTGAGTTTACTACCAGAGAGGAGCTTAAGGTATTTAGTACCGGTATCAGCATAGACGAGTTACCACTACTTTGGGCTCACTATAGCTTATCTTTTGGTGAAATTAGTCCGCCGATATTAGTCATTCAAATTGAAGTGTCGCCGCAAGAATGGTTCTATTTGGCGGCGGTATTACCGGCCCCTTATGTCAATCTTGAAAGTTCCTTTATGGACAGTAAGCAGCTTTTCTTTTTGGCATTATCCGCCATCGTATTGCTTGTTTTTACCTGGCTTGTTGTTCGATCAGAACTCAGACCAATCAAAAACCTTGCCAAAGCCGCAACGTTAATGGGTAACAAGCTTTCTATTCCTGAAGTCAAGGAAGAAGGAAGTTCGGAACTTAAGGCCGCGGTGCACGCTTTTAACAAAATGAATCGTCGTGTGAAATCGTATTTACGAGAACGAGAAATGTTATTTGGCGCTATTTCGCATGATTTAAAAACGCCATTAGCATGCTTGAAATTGCGGACAGAAATGCTAGATGATGATGATACGCGAGCGAAATTTGAAAAACTCACAAATGAAATCGATCTGATGGTAAAGGGGGCGCTTCAGTGTATTCGGGATACGGATATCCATGAAGAAATTGAGGCGATAGACATAATAGAAATACTGGGAATGAGTACAGAATTATATAATCGTTATGCGAAAAAGGTAACGGTATATGGGCCCAATATAAAACTGTATTACGGCAAACCTTTAGCCATTAAACGCTGTATTCAGAACCTCGTAGATAACGGCATTAAATATGGAAAATCCGTTTCAATTACAGTGAAAGATAGCTCCGAAGAAGTCGTTATTTCATTTGTTGATAAAGGGCCGGGAATCGATAAAAAACTAACGGAGAAGGTATTTGAACCCTATTTTAGAGAAGCCTCTGACAGCAGTGGCAGTGGGTTAGGTTTAACCATCGCACGGAGTATCGCTAGGGCCCACGGTGGAGATGTTGTACTCATTAACCAACCAGAAAGTCAAACTTTTGAGGTCTGCTTAACACTAAGTAGAGATTAAGAATGAAATTATTAATGATTTGTATCGCGCTACTCAGTTTTGAGTCGCAATCTAAGGAAGTAGAATTCCTTCACTGGTGGACATCAAAGGGAGAAGTCGCCGCGCTAAAAGTGATGGAAGATGCATTAGTCGCTCAAGACCACATATGGAAGAGTACACCGGTCAAAGGGGGCGGCGGCGATACCGCTATGGCGGTATTGCAAGCAAGGGCGATAGCCGGAAACCCTCCAACGCTTGCGCAAATTGAAGGCATGGCGATTAAGTCATGGGCTAAACTGGGGTTTTTATCCTCATTAGACACCGTCGCTCAAGTTGAAAAGTGGGATGAAGTAATGCTGCCCACGGCACGCAGCATCAATAAGTTTGAAGGGCATTATGTTGCTGTGCCCATTACAATCCATCGCGTAAATTGGATGTGGGTTAATAACTTGGTATTGGCGAAGGCGGGTTTAGAAGTGCCACAAACGTGGTCGGAGTTTATTGCAGCGTTAAAAGTTCTCAAAACAAAAGAGATTAAACCGCTTGCGTTGGGGAACTCACCATGGCAGATATCTATGTTGTTTGAAAACATTGCTCTCGGAATAGGAGGTCAAGATTACTATCAAAAAGCGTTAGTAGAGATGTCTCCTGAGGCATTAAATAGTCAAGAAATGGTCGATATCCTTAATGTGTTTCGTCAAATAGGGGATATCACTAAAGGTAGCCTGACTAAGCAACGTTGGGATGAAGCAACCAATGAGTTAATAAATAATGAAGCTGCTTTTCAAATATTGGGTGACTGGGTTATAGGTGAATTAATCTCTGATGATGCGCAAATACCCGATCATATTTCTTGCTTTGTATCGCCTCAAACAGAGGGGGTTTATATATACAATATGGATAGCTTTGTCATATTTAACCAGAGTTTTGGGTTTCAAAAATCAGAGACTGATGGCCTTGGCAAAACGTTGTCTAGCGTTTTATTCCAGAAAGAATTTAGTAAAAAGAAAGGGTCCATTCCTGCCCGAGGAGATATACCACTAAATGACTTCAATATCTGTTCGCAACAATCTCGACGAGACTTCGATATATCTGAAAGAAATGACGCTCTAGTTCCCAGTATGACTGACTCGATGGCCGTCGCTCCTATTGTTCAGAACGCCATAATTGAAGAGCTTTATCGCTTCTTTAATGATTCTACGAAAACGCCTGAGCAGTTGATCTCTCGATTAATTGCTATATCAAGTAGCCGCTCTGGATACAATTAACTGTATTCTATTTGTAATAGAACACTTACAAAAAGCCAACATTATTTAACCTTAAGCGATACCAAACTCTGTAGCTTATATATGGAAGAGATTCATCTTCCATATATAACATAGCTATGAGGTATTCTTATGAGCACAAAAACTTCGACGTTGCCGAAACAAGGTACGTCTTTATTCTCTATTCTGAAGAAAGGCATAACAAAGCTCTCAACCGTTGGTCGGGCGCTAATGTTACCTATCTCGATATTGCCAGCCGCTGGACTTTTGTTGGCGTTCGGGGACAAATTAGATATTCCGTTAATGGTTGGTGCCGGTGATGTTATTTTTAGCAATCTACCTTTATTATTTGCCGTCGGCGCCGCAGTAGGTCTAACGAAAGAATCTGGTATTGCAGGATTGGCCGCCGTCGTCGCGATGCTGGTTATGAACATGACAATTGGTGTTCATGCTGGGGTAACTCAGGAAATGGCGCTCGCTGGAGGAGCTTACGCCTTGGTGTTAGGTATTCCTAGCCTTCAAATGGGTGTTTTTGGTGGGTTAATTGCCGGTATTCTTGCGGCAACCATGTATAACCGTTTTCACCAAATCCAGCTCCCTGCTTTTTTAGGCTTCTTTTCTGGAAAGAGATTTGTCCCTATTGTTACCGCAGTTAGTGCTTTTTTACTTGGTCTTATTCTACCGAGTATATGGATGCATGTTCAGGCAGGGATTGATGCACTATCAAATATCGTAAATGGTGATAACCAAGCACTTTCTACCTTCATTTTTGGTTTCACAGAAAGGGCGTTGATTCCTCTTGGTCTTCATCACATTTGGTACCCTTCATTCTGGTTTTCATTTGGTGAATATACGAATGAAGCAGGGGCTGTCATTAATGGTGATCAGACAATTTGGTTCAAAATGTTTGCGGAAGGTGTAAAAGACTTTAGCTCTGATACCTATCAGGGTGCAGGGAAATTCATGCAAGGTGAGTTCCCTCTGATGCTATTTGCTTTACCAGCAGCCTGTCTAGCGATGTATCATGAAGCTAAAACACAAAACAGAAAGTACGCGGCTGGTATCTTATTCTCCGCTGCCCTCACTTGTTTTATCACAGGTATAACCGAACCTGTTGAATTCACCTTTATCTTTGTATCCCCACTGCTATACATTTTTAATGCCGTCAGTACCGGTTTTGCGTACATGTTTATGTATTTACTTGACGCTCACCTAGCCAAATCATTTTCTGCTGGGTTTATCGATTATATTACTTTGGGTATCATCCCTTCATTTAATGGTTTCGAGACAAACTACCTCGCAGCAGTGTTTGTTGGTGTACCAATGGCGTTTATGTACTACTTCGTCTTCCGTTTCGTGATTCGGAAATTTGATGTGCAAACACCCGGTCGCACTGATGAAATAAAAGAAGAAATTACCCTAAGTGATGAACAGCTTACCAAATTAACGCTTGATTTCGTCGGTGGCCACGACAACCTAACATCCGTCACATCGTGCATCACGAGACTTCGCCTTGAAGTTAAAGATACATCGTTAATTAATGAAAAAGGATTATCAGATATCGGAGCAATGGGCGTTATTAAGGTTGGCTCAAACGGAATACAGATTGTGTATGGTGCAAAAGCACAATTTATAGCTGAGCGTATCAACCAACACTAGTTAACGTTTACCACGAATAGATAACGTCGTTAACCAGTTATTACTAATATAAAGGCGCACCAACAACAGTTGGTGCGCCTTTTTTGTTAAGTGGCCTATTGTAAACATCTTGAGGTGATAGAGGTGCTTCAATGCCCGCATCCCAAAATTGATAGCGACGTCTACCGTCCCTTGTGATGTCTAACGTATCAGCAAGAAATGATATCATCTGAGAATATATTTGGGATTTGGTGTGTTATTTTTAATATTTTTGGTTTAATCTTTAATCAAAGGTTAAATAATTGTAAAGTTCAATACCAACAATATTAAGAAGGTTTTTATGATAAGTAAGTTGAAGCTTAATACTCAACTGTATGTCTCTTTTGGGCTTATATTGCTCTTATTATCAGTTATATCTATAGCGTCATACGTCGGATTCAATAGGACGCACGATGGTTTTGTGGATTATAGAGGGTTAGCAAGAGATACAAACCTTGTTGGGCGCGTTCAAGCCAATATGTTGACAATGAGGTTGTCAGTCCTTAGCTATATTAATACACAGTCTGATGAGTCTGTTACACAATACAATGAACGTCGTAACAAGATGAAAGAATTTTTAGATGAGGCTAAAAAGGAAATTCAACAGCCAGAAAGAGCGGCCGCTGTGAGTAGCATAGTTTCTGAGATTAGAGACTATGAAGAAGGATTTGAACAGGTTCGTAGCCTTTTCAATCAAAGAAATCAGATAGTTGAAGAAGAGCTTAATCCTAATGGCTTGGAAATGCGGGAGGCGTTGTCAAGTATTATTGTATCAGCATATGAGGACAAGGATAACGAGGCTGCATTTCTAGCGGCACAACTGCAAGAGCACTTATTGCTTGCTCGCCTATATGTGAATAAATTTTTGGTTTCCAACAATTCTGAAGATGCGGAAAGAGCAAAGAATGAGTTAACGGAAAAAATGCCTTTATTTTTAGAAGAGCTGGATAAAAGATTAAATAATAAAACGAGAATAGAGTTACTAGAAAGTATTAATAAAGGGCATACTTTGTATGTGGCCGCATTTAATAATGTGGAATTGGTTATAACGCAAAGAAATGACTATATTGAAAATACCTTAAATACAATAGGACCTCGTGTTGCACAGCAGATTGAGAAAGTAAAATTATCGGTTAAAAAAGATCAAGATACATTAGGGCCCAAAGTTCAAAGCGATACTGAAACTGGGTTGACTATTATTATAGTCGTTGCCTTAATAGCGGTTGTTTTAGGGGTTATTATTTCAGTTGTAATGCCTAGAATAATAAAGAAACCTATTGGTGGGGAACCCAAAGAGATAGAAGAACTTGTAAATACCATTGCTAATGGCGATTTAACCAACGTTCCTCAATTAGATAATAATAGTGTGGGTGTCTATCGTTCCACATTAGTAATGGCAAATAATTTTAAAGAAATTATTTTTGACATTAATCAGTCGTCTAATCAACTATTAGATTTATCGAACCAGTTAGGGAGTTCATCGACTAAAGTAGATAACTCTTCTAAATCTCAGATGATGCAATTAGAGCAGGTAGCAACAGCGATGAATGAAATGACGGCAACCGTTTCTGAAGTGGCTCAAAACGCAGTTGAAGCATCAAATTCATCGAATGACGCAAGCGACAAGTCAGGGAGAGGCTTGCACGTGGTAAGTGAAATGAATAAAGATATAAATCAGTTGGTCAGTGATATTAGTCGCGTCCATTCTGCTATCACTAACGTGCAAAATGAAACAAAAAATGTTGGCGGCATATTGGATGTTATCCGCGGGATAGCCGATCAAACAAACCTATTGGCTTTGAATGCCGCTATTGAGGCAGCGAGAGCGGGTGAGCATGGTAGAGGCTTTGCCGTTGTTGCCGATGAAGTTCGTACTCTGGCAACAAAAACACAAGAAAGTACCAATGAAATACAATCGATGATACAGGTTCTTCAAGAGCAAGCTTCTCAATCCGTGAGCTTAATGAGTGAGAACTCGAGAAGTGCAGAACTAACATTAAGCAAATCGGATGAAGCGAGTAGTGCCCTTGTATTGATTGAACGTGAGATACGTACTATTCAAGACATGAACAATCAAATTGCAACGGCAGCAGAAGAACAGTCGAGTGTAGCAGCAGAGATCAATGAAAATGTCGTGAATGTTAATGACTTAGCGGCAAGTACAGCTGAGGATGTTCAAGAGAACGTGAGAACAGCGGATTCCCTACAAGTCATGGCGAATCGCCTAAGTGATGCGATAAGTATGTTTAAAGTATAAAAAGGACATCAATGGCTACTTTTTGAATATATTGTTAGGGGTTCGAATGGATAATCTAGATAGAATTAAATGGCACGTATTCGCTTTTGTTCTTTACTATTTCTTAGCGAGCCTTTCAATATTATTAACGAGAGATAGCCATTCTATTGCATTGATTTGGTACCCAAATGTCGTTTATGGCCTTTTATTAACGACACAACTTGTTAAGCATTGGGGCTCACTTTCGATTACTTTAGTGCTAGCAAATTTGTCCGCGAATTTACCTCATTCTTTTAGCTTTATTCAGACCATGGCCTACCTTCCTTCTAACATAATAGAGGTTATGTTAGTGGCTTATTTATGTAAGTATCATTGTAATATCAACAAAGCACTTGAATCGAGACATGAATTCTTAAAAGTTCTAATCTACGTGTGTTTTATTCCGCCAACAATAGGTGCAATAGTCAGTTCTTTCGTTTTTTTCCTAATGGGGCAAGTCAGTATTCCTTCACTTTGGTTTCATTGGACAATAAGCAGTATGTTAGGAAGTGTGAGTATTCTACCAATATCATTGTGCCTAATGGCTTTTGATAGGAAAAAGATACTTGAGTTATCTTTGACACCAACTTCGTTATTATATTTTGCCATTTCAATTATTGTGACATATACCGCGAGTAGATACTCGACCGAACCATTTGTCATTGTGCTTATATTACTTATCCTTATTGCGTCCAAGTCATTTTTCAGGCTCTCATTTACCATATTTAATCTGAGTTTACTCATCCCCGTTTTAATTTATTTCGAGCAGTTTCCGTACTCTAAAAGCAATGATCTGGTTTATCTTTATGGTTATCTATTGATGATTATTCTCTGTTCATTGCTTTACTCAATCACATTGAGGAAAGCAAGAATCGATAACAGAACATTAGAAAGTGTCTCGTTTAAAGCAACACAATTGTATGAAAAAACACCCGCAGCAATGCATTCAATTAATAATGAAGGTGTGATTGTTGCTGTCAGTGATAAATGGTTGGAGTTACTTGGTTATAACAGAGACGACGTCATTGGTAAAAAATCCAGTGATTTTTTGACTCGAGCTTCTGCGGAGATAGCCATCAATGAGACCCTCCCACAGTTTTTTAAAACAGGACGAATTGATAAGGTTAATTACGAATTCGTTAGATCTGACAATGAAACATTAGATATCGAATTATCCGCAATACTCATTAAAGATGAATCTGAGAGTCGATCTTATGCGGTATTATATGACGTATCTAAGGAGAAAATTCTAACGAAACAATTGTATGAAGAGAAAGAGTTACTAGAAATTACACTTCAATCCATGGGCGACGGCATGATCGCGACAGACGAACATGGGTATATTACGTATCTGAATCCAGTCGCTGAATTGCTAACTGGAGTGATGTTTGCTGATGCAAAAGGTAAACCGTTTGAAGATGTGGTTCACCTCTATGCCGACAGTTCTGGTAAGTCTTTATACAATCCAGCGGAACTAGCGATCGAAAATAATTGTCGTATGGGGATCCCTGAGACCGCCTATTTGAAAAGCACGACTGGCGACAAATTCCTGATTCAAGATTCTGTTTCACCGATAATTGATAAACAAGGGAATGTTCGTGGCGCGGTAATGGTTTTTCAAGATGTCACCGAAACGCGGGCAATATCTGAAAGAATGTCCTATCTCGCACAACACGATATGCTCACAGATTTACCCAATCGAGTGTTATTAATGGATCGGTTAACCATAGCATGTGCGAATTACAACAGACATAAAATTGGCTTTTCTTTGCTGTTTTTGGATTTAGATAACTTTAAGACTATCAACGATTCCTTAGGTCATAGCTTTGGTGACGATGTATTAAAATGCATTGCTAAAAGAATCAAATCAGTCACAAGAGAAACCGATACCGTTTCACGAATAGGTGGTGATGAGTTCGTCATTATTTTGGAAGGTGACCTTAATTTGGTTCAATTATCAAAATGGTGTACTGAATTTTTGGTGAGCATAGCGACCCCAATAATAGTAAGGGACCGTGAGTTTAGAATAACGGGGAGCGTGGGTGTATCATCGTGCCCACGAGATGCGAAAGATCCTGAAACCTTGCTTCGTAGAGCTGATGTCGCAATGTATCGGGCCAAAAATCTTGGACGTAACGCGTTCAGTCTTTATTCCCGGAAAATGGAAGTAGAGCTAACTGAGCGATTACATTTAGAGCAAAAACTTAGATATGCGGTAGAGAATAAAGAGATTGTGTTTTTCTATCAACCAATTGTTGAAGCGGGTAATCAACGTGTCGTTTATGCTGAAGGGCTGTGCCGCTGGATCTCATCAGACGGTGTCATGACTGCTCCTGACAAGTTTATCCCGATTGCAGAAGAGACCCAAATCATTGTTGATATGGGCTATATGTTGCTGCGGCAGGCGTGCCAATCTATGTCTTTGTTGTCTGGTGTTTTTGGAAAGTTATCTGTCAATATTAGTGCCGTTCAACTATCCAAACCCAACTTTGTTGAAAACACAATTAGCATCATGCGTGAAGAGAGTGTGAAACCAGATAAATTTATCTTTGAAATTACAGAGACAAGTTTGATGCTAAATCCCGACGAGAGTTTGAAAGTGTTAAGTCGTTTAAAAAAGTTTGGTATTTTAATTGCGATAGACGATTTTGGTACAGGTTACTCAAGTTTGAGTTATCTAAAGCATTTTCCGGTTGATATTCTAAAAATTGATAAGGCATTTGTGGACGATATAGAGTTTAATCATCAAGATAGAACCTTTATTGAAGCGATAATCAAAATGGCCCGCACTCTTGATATCTTAGTGGTTGCAGAAGGTGTCGAAACGCGTGAGCAGGCGGATGCTTTATTTGATATGGGATGTAACTTTCTTCAAGGATACTATTTCTCCAAACCAAAACCTCTAGAGCAAGTTATTGAGAGTAATAATTCTCTTGAAAACGTCGTCGCTATCAATAGAAAGCAATAAGGGTTCTTCTTCACTTCTTGCATCACATATAAACGTGAAGTTGGGTAGGTGTTGTCAATGGTGGTTGGTTTGAATACAAAAAAGGTGGTACTTTTCATTATACATTAGAGAGTATTCAAGCTCGGGAAGTTGTGTACCTTGTTTGATATATACTAACTGAACGGTTTAGTGTGAACGATGGGAATCCTATGTCGAAAATAGCTAAGATAAAAAATGAAGATAAACTACTCAAAAAAGCTCTGGAAGTTGGTAGTAAGATTGCCGAAATGCAGGGATACGAACTTACTAGCCCAAGTGCATCTCAATCAATTAAGATTAAAGCGCTTTACTTATTCTTAGTCAAAGTGCGTCAAATTACCCCTCTGCCTGCCGATAAATTAGATGGGCAAAATATTAAAAAGCGAATAGCACTGTGGATGCACAACGCACTGCCAGAAGAAGACCCTTTGAAATAATCTTAATTGAACCCAAATCAACGTGTGGTTGATTTGGGTTCAACGCCATCAATTAACGATGGATTATGATTCTAAACTTGCTGCATTTGATATGACTTTCACTCGACCGACATCCCCATTTTCTAAACGAACTTTAATGCCGTGAGAGTGGTTTGGTGATTTGGTTAAGAGATCCTTCACAATCCCTGAGGTTAGTGTACCGCTACGTTGATCTTTTTTAAGTACTATTTGCACTTCTAACCCTGGATGTATATTGGCGCGTTTAGTTCCACTCATTGTCTCTACCTTAATGTACCGATTTTGCTTGAAGATACACCTAAATAGAGAGGTAGTCGAACCGGCTTAGGCTTTCAATCTAAGATCAGATGGATAACTTCGGTTATCGAATTCATCAGTTTCCATTCGTCTCTTAGCATTAACCTCGTGAGGGGTAATAGAACTTACTGATGTTCATCTAATATTGGATAATCAATGTAGCCCAATTCGTTGCCACCAAATAAAGTTGCCGCATTCAGATCTGCGAGCTCATCTCCATTCTTTAAGCGCGAGATGAGATCTGGATTCGAAACGAATGGACGACCGAAAGCAATAAGATCAGCGTAGCCTTTATCCAGCATTTCATCAGCGCGTTCTTGTGTATAACTGCCAGCAACAATAATGGTGTTAATAAAGTTTTCCCGCAATTTTATGCGGAAACTTTCAGGAATGACGGGTGCATCGTCCCAATCCGCTTCTGATAAATGCAGGTAAGCAATATCACGTGCTTGTAGCTCTTTTGACACCTCTAAGATGGTAGGCACGATGTCTGGACAATCCATATCCTTAAATGTAATGAATGGTGCAAGTCGGACACCAACTTTATCTGCGCCAATCGCATCAATTACGGCGTCAACAACGTCTAGAAGAAATCGAATTCGATTCGTTCGGGTGCCACCATAATTGTCGGTGCGTTTGTTTGAGTTTGTACGAAGAAATTGGTCGATCAGATAGCCATTACCGCCATGAATCTCAACGCCATTGAAACCGGCTTCCACAGCACGTTGTGCAGAGTAGGCAAAGTCTTTAATTACTCGGTCTATATCTGCTTTATTCATCTCACGTGGTTGGATACATTCAACCATATTGCCGTTGCCTTCGATATCGGAAATCCAAACCTTCGTCTCTACTGGCGCTAAGGCAGACGGCGCGATAGGTCGTTCTCCTTTTTGAAATGTTGGGTGAGAAACACGGCCTACATGCCATAGCTGACAGAACATTGCCGCTCCTTGTTTTTGTGCTGCTCTTGTTACCCGTTGCCAACCATTCACTTGGTCATCAGTATAAACGCCAGGTGTAAATGAATACCCTTGTGAGTCGTCTGAAATTTGAGTTGCTTCAGAAATGATCAACCCAGCGGTAGCACGTTGTTCGTAATATGTGGCCATCATTTCATTTGGAACATTCCCCGGTTGGCTAGATCGGGCCCGCGTCATCGGAGCCATCACGACACAGTTTTGTAGGTCCAAGTTCTTTAGGGTTGTGTTCTGGAATAATTTGCTCATGTCGTTCTCTTTTATTGAGTAATTAAATACAAATTGTTTCTTAGAAACTCACAATTTGTGCTGTTACCTGCTTAATTATTCACATTATAATAATTCGCTTCATTTTGATAATTGAGTAATATATGAAATTATAATTCTATTTAACTGAATAATGGGGGCAGAGGTGGATAAATTTTCTGATATGGAAATGTTCGTCAGCATCGTTAAGTATCAAGGGTTAGCGGTTGCTGGACGAGGTCTTGGTCTTTCTCCAGCTACGATGACGGCAAGACTTCAGGCGCTCGAAGAACGGTATGGTGTAAAATTTCTTAATCGGAGCACAAGGCATTTGTCGCTAACGGACGAGGGAGCGCTTTATCATAAGGCGTGCCTAGAAATACTCGATAGTGTAGGCGATATAGAGAATCTTATACAAAACGGCGTTAATGATGTTAAAGGTCCACTAAAAATAGTTGCGCCGAAGGATATTGGAAAGCAATATATTTTGAAAATATTGTCTGAGTTCTCGGAAAAGTATCCAGAGGTCGTGCCATACCTGTACTTGAGTGACCATATATCAAATATTGCAGAATCTGGTATCGATATTGTCATTCGCTATGGTGAGCTTGATGATAGTAGCCTCATATCCAGAAGGCTATCACCAAGCCAAAGAGTTCTGTGCGCGTCACCAGCTTATCTCGCTGAACATGGAACCCCTATAAAGCCACAGGATCTGATCAATCATAACTGTCTAGCAATGGTTCGCAATGGAGAAGAATTGAAGACATGGCACTTCCGGGAGCAAAACACAAAGGAGTCAATGACCGTTGTTGCAAAAAGATTCTCAGATGATGGTGAGGTCATTAGACAATGGGCGTTGGATGGCGCGGGGATAGCACTTAAATCACTTTTAGATGTACAAGATGATATTAATAAACAGCGTCTTGTTGTTGTACTCAATGGGTATATGACCAATTTCAGTGCATCGACTTTGGCGTCAAGTGCCGACTTGCATGCTGTGTATGTAAGCAAAAAATATCAACCAAAACGGATTAGACTATTTTTGGATTTTCTTTTTGAGAGATTTAGTGAGTTAGTGTAGTGGCGCGATAGATGAGGCTACAGGTGATGATATATATCATTGAGTACGCTCTAGAGTGACGTATTTCTGGTTTATTTGCATTGCTCTCGCCGATACGCGGCGGGCGTTATTCCAACTCGTAATTTGAATTGCTGAGATAGGTGTTGTTGCGATGAAAAGCCACATGCGAACGCGATATCGATTAAAGACATCGTCTGACGAGAAAGTAATTGTTTAGCCAACACAATACGGCGAGATAGAACATATTGATGTGGGGAACATCCAAAGCTTATTTTGAACATTCTAGCGAAGTGAAAATCACTTAATTGAGTGAGTTTAGCCAAACCACTTAATGTGAAAGAGTGCGACACATTTTCTTCAATAAAATCTATTGCTCGTTGTTGATTTATAGGCGATAAACCACTGGTGCTGAGTGGTGTTTTTATTGGTTGGTGGCAATGCTGACGAACGAGATGAAGCAGCAATACTTGTTGTAAATGAGACACCATCAGTTTATCTGTTGGACTTTCCCAATTAAGTTTTAGCATGGACTCACGGATCAGCTGATTAGTAAATGGGTCATCAACATAGGTAAGTTCTTTTAATTCTATATGACGACCTTCTTTGTCGAATACCTGTTCAGAAAAATTACGTAGATGATCTTGTTCAAAATAGAAATGAAAAAAACGAAAAGGATCGGAAAACGACCAACTCGACCGGTGACCTTTCGGCATTAAACACAACTTATCTGCACCTCCAAATGCGTTACCTGAACTCATAATTCGTTGGGTATTTTGACCGCCTTCCAAATAGTAGCTTAACGTATGGTGTTCAGGTTTGTCATAACTAGCCTTGCCATGACTATTACTCCAGACAGCCGACCCCATGCCATTGTCTAGCCATAACTCCTTATGCAGAGTCGCGGTATTTTTTGTCAACACATTGAAGACCTGTTTGCTTTTTGGCCTTAAAGGCAATCCCTTGTACATCAACACTCCTTGACCTATCTGTAATTTAATATACAGGTTGGGGCTCTCTATAAAAACAGATGAAAAAAGAAAACCGCAAGAATCTATAAAAATAACAGGAATCTAAACGCATACCTAACTTCAGACCGATACGATGAATCGGTACGATAATAATTTAACTAAGGTTAGTAAAACGATGAACAGCATTTTATACACTATAACGGTCTTTATATGGGGGTCGACTTGGTTGGCTATTTCATATCAACTTGGTGATACACCTGTTGTGGTGTCTGTGGCGTGGAGATTTGGTCTTGCTTCGATCATTTTATTTTCCATTTTGATTTTTCGTAATGCATTACCAAAACTGTCTATAGAAAATCATAAAATCGCGGCGTTATTGGGTCTATGTTTATTTTCGAACAACTTTCTTTGCTTTTATGCTGCAACACAATATCTGCCTAGTGGGTTGAATGCAGTTGTGTTCTCACTCGCGCCCATTTTGAATGCCCTTAATCTCTGGGTTTTGGAAAGTCATCGCCCATCGGGTCCGTTTTTACAAGGCGCATTGATGGGGTTTATTGGCGTTGTCCTTCTTTTTGTCTCTCAATTTTTAGGTACTGAGATGGACTGGACAATTTTGTTAGGTTTACTTCTTAGCTTTGTAGGGACGTGTCTGTTTTCAGTAGGCAATATGGTCTCTGCACAAGCTCAAAAAAAGAAGATGCCATTGCTACCAACTACTGCATGGGCTATGGGCTATGGTTCAGTTTATTTATTTGCTATCGCTCTAATGTTCGGGTTACCTCTGGGTATTACTATGACGCCAATGTATCTTTCAGCACTGGCTTACCTCGCCATCATTGGGTCAGTCATTGGGTTTAATACTTACCTAGCTTTGGTGGGGAGGATCGGCGCCGCGAAGGCCGCCTATTGTACGGTTCTATTCCCTCTCGTTGCACTATCATTATCTACATTATTTGAAAGCTATGAATGGACATGGCTATCGGCATTTGGTGTCACCTTGGTGTTAGCGGGTAATCTACGTGTGTTTGGAATACCTGAGCCAATTAAACGTTGGTATAATGCTAACCTCACCTAAGCAATTTGTGCTTGTTCAAAGTACTTAGTCAGTTGCCTATATGTGCTATCGCTGACACCGTAATTGGAGATCTGTGTAATTTCTTCTGTTAAGGCGAGTACTGCTCGTTCTTATGGTGTGAATAGTGGTGACTCTTTCCAATCCGGTAGGGAGAATAACCGCTCAGAAGTTTCACCTTTTTCCAACGCGGCTTTAGAGTGCATTTTCACTATAGACGAACTCTCAACCTTGGTAACGGAAATGAAAATTTTGGATGATACTTTTTCTTATGAAATTAGTTTGACTAAATGCTACGGTATTACTCGTATTGAGGCAAAGAATGGAGGGTGTATGACCAAGAATAATAGAATGGGTCTGGGTATTGCGCTTGGCGCTGGATTAGGCGTTACATTTGGTGAATTTCTGTTTGATAACCATGGTATGGGTATCGCTATAGGTGCTTTCATCGGAATTTTATTGGCCGCTATACTGCCCAGTACATCCAGAACGCACAAGAAAAAATAATGAAGTACCCTAGAGCATAACAAGAGCCAGTTAGAATATGATAAAACTTATCCAATTGAATAGATTTCAGATTGAATCGCTATTCCAACATGATACAAGCTGTAAAGATTTGATCTTTATTGAAGGTTCAGTTCCACCAACTCATGTTTTGAATCGTTCTCTTTATCTTTGTCACAACGCGGTAGAGGAGCTTTGGGCATTGCCTTATTTTATGCAAAAAGCATCACACATAATTGGATGTTGTGGATTTAAAGGTCTGCCTAAGAACAACCAAATCGAGATTGGCTACAATGTAGCTCCTGAAGCAAGAGGGTTGGGGTCTGCTACTTTTGCCGTGCAACAGATGTCCCAAATAGCATTTGACTCTGGCTTAGTTAATACGGTCGTTGCATCGATTTCCTCAGACAACAAAGCGTCGTTAAGTGTCGTTCGAAAAAATGGTTTTTCATATAAAAAATTGATAATCGACGAAGAAGGTGAAGAACTAGAATTATGGCAATTAAACATTATACCTGAAGCGTAACAAGACTGTTCCTTCAGCCGGAGAAGAGTAAAGGATATAAGGAAATGAGAGAAAAATGATTCGTCATCTAATGCTGGTGGAAATGAAACCAGAAGCCACGACCAATGACATTGAGGTAGCAAAGCAGGCTTTTATCGATATTCCGACTAAGATCGCCGGTATTGAGGCCGTAGAGTGGGGTATGAATAATAGCCCAGAAGGTAAAAATAAGGCCTACGATTTAGCGATTGTGATGACATTTACGGGCGAAAGTGCTCGCAATATTTATCTTACTCATCGAGAGCATGATGCCCTTAAGGTTCATTTTAGGAAGATAATCCAAGACATCGTTGTTCTAGACTATACGGTGTGTTAGGTCGCTAATCTACGATATGGTCGATAACGTTGATAGATTTAAATGTGTCTTTACTCATCTATAGCAAAGGCACTTAACGGTTTGCTACAAAATAATATGTTCTCTCTTCTTCGCTTTCCTCAGAGCAGGTGTTACCTGTACCTTAAAGCATGAAATTAGCATTTTTATAATTTTAATGCCCTCTCGATGCTATGGCTAAAACAAAGCGATTAACTAAGATGCTAGGCTGATTTTAGTCGGTTAATTGGGGCAAATATGTGCGTAGATAGATTCATACTAAGTCGATGTAAGTGGTTACCATTGGTATGCTTATATGTGGGCTTAACTTTGCTCGTTGGTTGTAATGGTGGGTCAGACAGTAGCGATCAAAGTTCCAGCTTGGGAGGTGGATCGACGATTACCTCTCCAAGTACGCAGATCTATGCCGAAGATATTTTTGTTGAACTTTTACAAGATTATGAAACCTCTATTCCCATTGGACAGCGTGTATTTCGTTCAGATGGTGGCTCGGTAAAAATACATGATGTTAAAGTGGTGGGTAGCGATAGCCTCTATTGTAATGACGTCAGTTTTACCGATGATGAAATGCAATTCAACGCACACGTTGGTGGCGTATGTGTTTATGAGTACTCAGTTAGTGCTCCAATCTCTTCGCTTAGCCGATCATCTACACATTCAGACACGCCTTATTCCGATGCAGCTCTAGCAGATTCAATAGATACAAAGGCATCGGCACACGCCTATATTGTTGTTCAACCTGAAGGTGCTTCGGTGACAAGTTCAAGTCTTCTCCCTATTCTTTCCGTTGTCGCAGACTCGGGTGAACTTGTAATAGATATTGAAGACGATCTTGGGTCGAGTTTCCCATCAGGTGCCGAGCTAAATGTGGCTGTGACGGTACTCGGTACTGGCGTAGCCAGTGTTGATACAACGGATAACACCATTATATTTTCTGGTGGTAATGCGGGCATCACGCGATTGATCTATTCCCTAACTGCATCTGATGGGTCGGTTTATTTGGGTGTCATTGATATTACGACTTCGACACAGACGGCCAATGTTCATCCTGTGTTCACTGATTTTGAGTATAGCGGCACGATGAGTATCAATCTTGAAAAGAGTGAATTGACTGGCACTATTGATGTCGCGCCTTATATCTCAGATCCTGACAGCGGACAGTCACTTCAAATTATTGGCTACAGAGGGTTTAACATTATCTTGAGTAGCGCCGCTTCTGATCCTTCTAGTCCAACCAAATTTGATTTTAAGGTTAATCTTGAGGGTGTTTATTATGTCTCTGTGACGATTACCGACCATCATGGTGGGTATACCACCGGTATTGTAAAGATAAATGTTAACAATATGTTTTCACCTATCTCAGTAGACAAAACCTTATTTTTGCCACCTATTTCCTTTGTTGAAGCGCAGTATTCAGGCTTTGCTTATACGGGGAGTTACAAAGAAACGAAAGCCACTGGCCCCGAAGGTTTTGTTATGGCGCTCGTGACGTATGATATCGCTGATGCGATTTGTAAATCTAAAGGAGGGCGACTGCCTAATGTGCAGGAGATGGAAGCCTTTGTAACACAAGAGACGACAAATAAACTATGGAGTGAGACCAAAAAGCAGTGGCCAATTGGCAAAGCGTATTTTACGCAAAGTGTATCAGGTGATAATACCTATATGTACACCTTCCATTCCTTCGGTCTTCCGGCGTTAAGCACACAAACTAGCGTCCAAAACGCATTAGGTTATGTTTCTTGTGTTGACATGACGCCAGTCAGTTTGTCGATAGATAATGAGCGCGTCTATATCGATGTTAGCTCCACACTCAGCGCATCTTTCGAAACCTCTCTGGGTCTCAAGTATCCTTATAATAAACCGTTAACATGGTCTATTACTGCCGGTGATGCTTATGTGACCTTGATTGGTGACCAAGCAGAAGGGAATTCTGAGGGAACGGCAACTATTAAAACGGTCAACCATACCAACAAGCTCATCGCAACCAAGGATATATTTATTATAAACAAACCAGAGTTGATAATGGATGTCGTGAATGGTTCTGTGGAGGAAGGTAATGCCTTCACATCAACCATTCCGTCACTCAGTGGTGGCTTTGGCACTATTACATGGTCAGTAAGCGGTGACGATTCGAAAAACGTCGATATTAATAGCTCAACAGGCGCAGTCAGTATGGTGGCAATGGATTATGAAAACCCACTAGACAGTGACAAAAATAATGTTTACGACATTACGGTAAAAGCTACCGATATCGATGGAAATAACCAGTCAAAAGTAATGACGATCACCGTCATCAATCAATTTAAAAGCGGCATTATTGGTACCGGTAATAATAGTTTAGGACCGTGTCCAAGTGAAATTGAGTACAGTAATACGCTGCAATGTGGCGTAGAGATACTGGTTACCGACTTGGCAAATGGTGGAATTGACCTACATATGAATACCATTCTTGATGGCGTCTATGAAAACGGTGGATTATTAGCCGGTGGGACAAATGGTAATTTTGTGAGTGCTCATATAGACCTAACAAAACTGAATAAAATTCAAGGTTATGTTCGACGATCTGGTTTCCAAGCTGTGGAGTATCAACTAAATCTACAAAAAATCATATGGGAGTACAAAGATGATTCTACATCATATGAGATAGTAGGGAATGATGGCACCGTTGGTATGAATACCTCTGGTAAAACTATTTCCAATATTAATACTGTCGAAAAAATTCGGTTTCATGTTCAACAATACGCAGGAAACCGTTATATAAGAGCAATAGAATTATTTTACGAATAACGATCTGTAGGCGAGCATTAATATTGGTCACAAATTTACTTAGATTGATATAAGTTTGTGGTCAAGAAAAATACGTAGTTTCGTAACTAAAAAAAGAGGCAGTCCGGAAATGGGCTACCTCTTTTTACGAGTAGTTAAATTTAACTAGCTAACCAATGTCAATTAACCAGTGATGGTATTACATCACACGCATGCCTGGTTGAGCACCTTCATGCGGCTCTAATATCCAAAGGTCATTTCCACCCGGCCCTGCGGCTAAAACCATACCTTCTGACATACCGAATTTCATCTTACGTGGTTTTAGGTTCGCCACCATAACAGTATGTTTTCCGATAAGGTCTTCAGGCTTATAAGCCGACTTGATACCTGCGAATACTTGACGCGTCTCCCCACCAATATCAAGCTCAAGCTTGAGTAATTTGTTGGCTTTTGGTACGGCTTCGCAAGACACTATCTTAGCGATTCGTAGATCAACTTTAGCAAAATCATCAAATTCTATCTCATCGGCGACGGGGTCTTTGCTGAGCTCGGTCTCAGGTGCGGCTGCTTTTTCTTTCGCTGCTTGTTCCGCGGCGGCGTCTTCTTTTGACGCCTCGGTCATCGCCTCAACATTTTTAGGGTCGATACGATTGAATAAGGCTTTAAATTTTGTGATGTCATGGTCAACAAGAGGTTCAGCAATGCCATCCCAAGTCAGTTCTTGGTTTAAGAACGCCTCTGTTCTTGCGGCTAGGTCCGGCATCACAGGTTTGAGATACGTAATAAGCACGCGGAATAAGTTGATACCAACAGAACAGATATCTTGCAATTCTTGGTCTTGACCTTCTGTTTTAGCCACGACCCAAGGGGCCTTTTCGTCCACATATTGATTGGCTTTATCTGCTAGCGCGGTTATTTCTCGAATAGCACGACTAAACTCACGTGATTCATATAACCCCGCGATTTTCTCAGCAGCAGCGACAAACTCAGCGTACAATTCAGGTTCTGCAAATTGAGCGGACAATTTTCCTTCAAATCGCTTGGTAATAAAGCCTGCATTTCGTGACGCTAGATTAACAATCTTATTGACGACATCTGCGTTAACTCGCTGTGTGAAATCGTCTAAGTTAAGGTCTAGATCATCAATACGGTTATTTAACTTAGCGGCATAATAATAACGTAAACATTCAGGGTCTAAGTGCTTCAGGTAAGTCGCTGCTTTAATAAACGTCCCTTTTGACTTGGACATTTTCGCACCATTAACTGTGACATAACCGTGTACGAATACATTATTCGGCTTACGGAACCCTGCTCCGTCTAGCATCGCAGGCCAGAAAAGGCTGTGGAAATAGACGATGTCTTTACCGATAAAGTGATAAAGCTCGGTCGTGCTATCTTCGGCCCAATACTCATCAAAGTTAAGGTCATCTCTTTTATCACACAGATTCTTAAATGAACCCATATAACCGATTGGAGCATCAAGCCAGACATAGAAAAATTTGTTCTTTTCACCTGGAATTTCAAATCCAAAATAAGGTGCATCGCGAGAGATATCCCACTGTTTCAGTCCAGATTCAAACCACTCTTGCATTTTATTGGCGGTTTCAGTTTGAAGAGAACCAGAACGAGTCCACGTTTTAAGCATGCTTTCAAACTGTGGCAGATCAAAAAAGAAGTGTTCAGAATCTTTCATCACTGGAGTCGCGCCAGATACCGCTGATTTCGGGTTTATCAAATCTGTTGGGCTGTAGGTTTCGCCACAGTTATCGCAGTTGTCGCCATATTGGTCTTCAGATTTACACTTCGGACAGGTTCCCTTTACGAAACGGTCTGGTAGGAACATCTCTTTTTCAGGGTCAAATAACTGAGAAATAGTTCGACTAGAAATGAAGCCACTCTCTTTAAGTCGAGTGTATATCAAACCTGCTAACTCGCGGTTCTCATCGCTATGAGTACTGTGATAATTGTCAAAGCTAATATCGAAGCCAGCAAAATCTTTTTGATGCTCTTCACTTACAGCAGCGATCATTTCTTCTGGTGATATTCCCATCTGCTGTGCTTTTAGCATGATTGGTGTGCCATGAGCATCGTCAGCACAGATGAAGTTTACTGTGTTGCCTCGTAGCCTTTGGTATCGAACCCAGATATCTGCTTGGATATGCTCAAGCATATGACCAAGGTGGATTGAACCGTTAGCGTACGGAAGGGCACAAGTTACCAAAAGTTTTCTTGGATCAGTTGCCATACTTAATAATTCACTTTAATTAGGAGATAAAAATCAGGTTGTAATACTACCTTATACAAGGCTTTACTCCAAGAATGTAAACATTTATTCCACGAAGTTTTTGGGGTTTAGCTGTGGAGGTTCGAGTGTTAGCATGTAAGAAATGAATAAAATTCAATTCGATATCCAAATAGAACGAATAATTTGTTTGTCATGATGGGTATTACTAGGAGCAAATGCATGTCTATATTCGATTCAAAAGAAGAACTTGTCGGTTGGCTAAATCAATTTCAGCATCCTCTGCTCATCGAACGTTGGGCCGAAGACTCGTCCATTGTAAAGCGGCTAAAAAATGGCAGCGTGAGCATAGAATTACCATTCTATTCATTAGATTTACATCGTTCACTCATTCGTTGGGTTGAGAACCAAGATGTTGATGCGCAAAGAGTGTCCATTTCTATCAATGTTGCCGCATTGGAAACAGTGGTTAAATCGGAGCTCTCTAACATAAAGAACATCATCGCCGTCACCTCAGCGAAAGGAGGCGTCGGTAAGTCAACTACGGCGGTAAACCTAGCGTTGGCTTTAAGTACCCAAGGCGCCCAAGTGGGTTTACTTGATGCTGATATCTATGGGCCATCGGTACCAATGATGCTTGGTAAAGAAGATGAGTCACCGGAAGTTCGTGATAACCAATTCATGATCCCGGTTGAGTCATGTGGTATTTACACCAATTCGATAGGCTATTTGGTTGATAAGGCAGAGGCGGCTATTTGGCGCGGACCAATGGCTTCTAAGGCGCTAGCACAGCTGTTGAATGAGACCGATTGGCCACCACTAGACTATCTTGTTATCGATATGCCTCCAGGCACGGGTGATGTCCAACTGACGCTTTCACAGAGTATCCCAGTTACCGGCGCTGTGATTGTTACCACACCGCAAGATCTCGCATTAGCCGATGTCCGCAAAGGGTTGGCAATGTTTGAGAAAGTCGATGTTCCTGTCATTGGGGTTATTGAGAATATGAGTTATCACATCTGTAGCCATTGTGGTGAAAAAGAGCATATATTCGGTCAAAATGGAGCAGTAAAAGTGGCACAAGAGTTTGGTGCGAGTTTATTGGCTCAGATACCACTGCATATTTCGATGCGTGAAGATATCGATACTGGTAAACCGACCGTTTATTCACGTCCAGATAGTGAGCACGCCCAAATATACCTGCAACTGGCGGAAAAAATAGCGAGCAGCATGTATTGGTCGGGGAGTGCGAAACCAAAAAGCATTCCTTTTACAAATCTAAGTTAAAGCGACGTTTGTAAATAAAATTAAGTAATTTTGATAGGTAGCTGTACGGTTTTGCTTCTTTATTATCGTATAGCTGCATTCTCTTGATACAAATCCTAGTATCTGGCCAGAGTAATCTCTATAATTATACGGTTTATTCCATTGTCCCAAGTGTAGATCATGTCTGAAAATAATAATTGCGTCATCGTAGGTATTGCTGGCGCGTCTGCGTCCGGAAAGAGTTTAATCGCAAGTACAATTTATAATGAATTGAAAGCCAAGGTCGGCGATCACCAAATTGGTGTGATAACAGAGGATTGCTACTATCAAGATCAAAGCGACTTGAGTATGGAGGATCGAGTAAAAACAAACTATGACCATCCGAATGCTCTCGATCATGACTTGCTGTGCGATCACTTAGAAGCGTTGATGAAAGGGGAAACGGTTGAGATTCCTGAATATAGCTATACCGAGCATACTCGTGTAAAGCAAACAACAAAGTTTACCCCGAAAAAAGTAATTATTTTAGAAGGCATTTTGCTATTAACAGAGCCAAGGTTACGTAGTTTAATGCATGCTTCTATCTTCATGGATACGCCATTAGACATATGCTTACTTCGACGAGTGACTCGCGATGTGCAAGAGCGTGGCAGAACGATGGAATCAGTTTTGAAACAATATCAAAAGACGGTTCGACCTATGTTTATGCAGTTTATTGAACCATCGAAACAATATGCAGATATCATCGTTCCTCGTGGTGGAAAAAACAGAATCGCTATTGATGTATTGAAAGCTCATATTGGTAAGTTGCTGACTTCTTAATTTTAAGATAATGAGCAGTTAACAGGCTTATTGCATTAAAATGATAATATGTAGTTGAATAAATGGCACTTTATGTGCCATTTTCTGTCTTAAGAAAACAATATTGTTATACCTATAATTTATTATTGCTAGGACGAGGCTGCTGCCTCATTTTTTTGCAAAGGAAAAGTGAATGAAAAAACTTCTATTAATTGTTGGCATCCCAGTTCTGATTATTATCTTGGCGATAGCCGCATTGCTTTTGTTTGTTAACCCTAATCAGTTTAAGCCACTGATTGTTGAACAGACTAAAAAACAGACAGGAATGGACCTTGTAATAGATGGAGATATCGGTTGGCAGCTTTTTCCGTCTTTAGGGTTAAGTTTGGGAAAAACAGAACTTAAGAACCCTGAAGGGTTCAAAAATGAAAATCTATTGAAAATTGAAGGTATTGGTGTCGATGTTTCCGTTATGCCTCTGTTCAGCAAAGAGCTATACATTGGGAATGTGTCTCTCGATGGCGCGGAAATCCATCTTGAAACGAAAAAAGACGGGGCGAGTAACCTTGATGCGCTAACACAGTCAAATAAGGGGAAGCCTGTTGATTCGACGGCTTCATCCACTCCAACTACATCGGAAACTACGCCTTCGGTACCTTCAGAGCAACAGACGTCATGGACAATCAACCTTGCGGGTGTATCGATCACTAATGCACTGCTTGAAATACAAGATGACTCTACAGGTTCTTATACCAAGCTATATGATGTGGGTTTAACGGTATCTGAATTCGCTTTTGGACAATGGACAACGGCCACATTCGCGGCGAAAGGCAAGAATAATCAGCAAAACTTCTCAGCTGAAGGGCAAGCAGAACTTAAGCTCTTGCAAGACCTTGCGACATACGAATTACGAGACATAGTACTAGATTCTACTTTTAGTGATCCTTCGACGACGATTTCAGCAGCTAAAATTGAACTGAGTACATTTGCCTTCGATAAAGAAAATCCACTTTCAGTGAGCGTGAAAGGCCGTGCTGCAGACTTAGATATTGATCTAAAACTGACCTCTGCTCTGTTTATTGATAAAGAGATTAGCCAGGTGCTACTTAAAAATATGGACTTGAATTCAACCTTTATCGGTGACACTTTACCTCAGTCTCCAATGAAGGTAACGGGTCAGTCTGAGTTTGGTTTCGATATAAAGCAGTCGCTTATATCTCTTGATCTACAGAAGCTAAACTTAAATGCGATTCAATTGGACGGCAAAAGTACCGTTAAGCTAACGGATATCCCTCAGATTCGGTTTAACTTGCATAGCCCTAATATAGATTTAGATGAGTTCTTAGGCTTGAACAAATCATCACCGACAGACAAATCTGCAACTGAAAAAACAGCAACAACCGAAACGTCAACCGCTTCAACATCCAGTGGGGTGCAGAAAGAAGTTGAACCAGATTTAAGTGCCCTTAAGACCTTGGATGTGAAGGGTAAAATCACCATTGACAGATTTAAAGCGAGCAATGCGAAGATGCAGGCTGTTGTGACAAGCTTTACGGTAAATCGTGGCGTTGCGGACCTTAACTCGTTTACTTCTAACCTATATCAGGGTTCGATAAAGGCTTCCGCTCAGTTAGATGCACGAAAAACACCAGCAAGTTACTGGGCTAAAAAGCAGATCAAAGGCGTTAAGGTTCAATCGTTACTTAAAGATGTGGCAGATAACGATATGTTAGAAGGCACGGGTAATATTGATGTGGACGTTAAAGGTAAAAGTTTAACACCAACAGGCATCAAGCAAAATCTTGCGGGCACTGTGAAAATCAATTTTGCTGATGGCGCCGTTAACGGCGTAAATGTAGCCCAACTTATCCGTGTTAACTATGCCAAGATCAAAGGCCAAAAGGTGGATGAGCCAGAGAAAGAAGAGAAGAAAACGGACTTTAGCGCCATGAAAGCAACGTTGAAGCTGAACCAAGGTGTGATGACGACGAATGACTTGGCTATTTCATCGCCTCTGCTGCGAATCCATGGTGAAGGGAACGCGAACTACATTAAAGAGACGATGGATTTCTTACTAAATACGTCTGTTGTTGGTAGCTTAAAAGGACAAGGCGGTAAAGATATCAATGACTTGAAAGACATCACTATTCCTGTTCGTGTTTACAATAAGTGGTTAGATCCTAAGTATAAAATTGAGTTCGACCAGTTGTGGAAACAACTAGAATCTGAGAAAAAGAAAGAGCTAGAGAAAAAAGCCGAGAAAGAACTAAATCGCGTTCTAGGTGATAAGATAAAAGATGGTAAGACAAAAGAGCTTGCTGATAAGTTGCTAAAAGGGTTGTTTAATTAATTCTCTATAAATGCAATTTGAAACGGTAATTTAAGTAAAAAGCCAACGATTGAGAATGATCATCAATCTGTTGGCTTTTTTATTATCCACCCTTGAAGGGCCAAAAACTCGGCCGATGTTAACCAAACAATAAAAACGGCAACAGGTTTACCAATCAACGCCACGTAACGCTTTTACGCCTGATTCAAAGGCGTGCTTTACGTTCTTAACCTCAGACACCGTGTCTGCAAGCTCTATTAATGAGCGATGGGCCGCTCTGCCAGTGATAACAACAGATTGCATTTTAGGTCGTGACTGGAGAGCATCTAACACTTCATCAAGGTCGATGTAGCCATATGTCACCATGTAAGTGAGTTCGTCGAATAGAATGACATCAATGGAATCATCTTTGAGCATGCGCTTACACTCTTGCCAGACTCTTTGAGCGGCTATTGTGTCGGTTTCTTTATCTTGGGTATTCCAAGTAAACCCGGTTGCCATCACCTGAAATTCAACCCCAAGCTTTTCGAGCAGATTTTTCTCGCCATTGTCCCATGTTCCTTTAATGAATTGAGCAACAGAACAGGTTAAATCGTGCCCAACCGCGCGCGCGATAGTACCAAATCCAGCGGTGGTTTTACCTTTACCGTTTCCAGTAATAACTAGCAGCAATCCTTTCTCTATTTGAGCTTTTTCTATCTTTTCATCGATATGTTGCTTCACCTTTTCTTGGCGTGCTTTATATCGGTCATCTTTTGATTGATTAGAACTCATGGTATCCCTTTTAATTATGCTGAGTTAACGACTATGATAAAGGAATAAGGGCAACGGAAAAACCTTAATTTATGGAGGGTAGTATGAAGAAAATTCTCGTGGTCTGCATGGGTAATATATGTCGCTCCCCTACAGGTGAAGCCGTATTGAGAGCGACAGCCGAAAAGATGAAATTGTCAGTTGAGGTTGACTCTGCTGGAACACTTGATTTTCACTCGGGAGATAAACCTGATCATCGAGCGAGGACGGCTGGGGAGTTTAGGGGCTACTCGTTTGACAATATTGTCGCTCGCCAAGTGACAGAAAAAGATTTTGAATACTTTGATCTTATTTTGGCTGCCGATATGGACAATATGAGTAACCTGCTTGGTATGTGTCCCACAGAATATACCCATAAGATCAGTCTGTTTCTCAGCCACTCTGAGTCTGAATACAATGAAATTCCCGACCCGTTCTATGGCGGAGGAAGTGGTTTTGAGCTGGTGTTAGATTTAATCGAAGAAGCAAGCGTAGGGTTATTGAAGAAACTTTAATTAACCGGTGATTAATGTAAAAAAGCCCAGCGTAATAGGCGCTGGGCTTTTTGATGTTTAGCGAATGATGAGTAAATTAACCGGCCAATAAATCCGTCGCTACTTTGTAGCTTGGATCTTCTTTTACGTTAATTTCTACAAGGCTACCTGCTTTTTCAAGTAGGTTACGGCAATCAGGGCTTAAGTGACGCAAGTGCAATGTTTTGCCTACTGAAGTATAACGCTCTGCAATTGTTTCAATGGCTTCGATAGCCGAGTGGTCTGCGACACGTGAATTAGCAAAATCCACGATGACATCAACAGGGTCATTTTTCGAGTCAAATATCTCTAAGAAGTTCGCTGCTGACCCAAAGAAGATAGGACCATTGATATGATATTCTTTTGAACCTTCTTCATTTAGACGGCTGCTCGCGTAGATATGCTTCGCGTGTTGCCATGCAAACATGAGTGCAGAGGCAATAACGCCAACGGCTACCGCTACCGCTAAATCTGTCAATACCGTAACAATAGTAACCAACACAATAACGAAGAAATCTTGTTTCGGAACGCGACGAGCAAGCTTAAACGTTGCCCACTCAAATGTACCGATAACCACCATAAACATAACACCAACAAGCGCTGATAATGGGATCATCTCAATTAATGAAGAGCCGAACAATATAAAGAACAGTAGGGCTAATGCTGCCATGATCCCGGAAAGTCGACCACGACCGCCCGAGTTAACGTTGATCATCGACTGACCAATCATCGCACAACCACCCATCGCACCAAATACCGAGCAAGTCATATTCGCAATACCTTGACCGACACATTCACGGTTGGCTTGACCACGGGTATTCGTCATTTCATCAATGACGGTTAACGTTAGTAGTGACTCAATTAAGCCTACTGCGGCTAGAATAATCGCGTAAGGCAGAATAACTTGAAGTGTTTCCAAGTTGAACGGAACCATTGGGATTGAGAAGCTTGGTAAGCTTCCTGCTAGCGTTGCCGCTTCATCACCTGACATGGACCTAAGGAAATCGACAACGGTGCGTGTATCTAGACCAAAAAGTTGCACTAATAAGGTAACAGAAACAATCGCCACTAAAGACGAAGGTACTGCTGTAGTGAACTTAGGCAGGAAATGAATAATTGCCATCGTCAGCAGAATAAGCCCTGCCATGATGGACATTTGGTCGACGGGTAGCCAACTCATCACACCATCAATGTTGGGGGCTTTAAATTGACCAAGCTGGGCTAAGAAAATAACGATAGCAAGGCCATTTACAAAACCGATCATAACGGGATGCGGCACCATACGGATAAATTTACCCAAACGGAATATACCAGCGGAAACCTGTAAAACACCAGCAAGTAGTATTGCTGCGAATAGGTATTGCACACCATGAGTGGCAACGAGGCTCACCATAACAACGGCCATTGCGCCTGTTGCGCCAGAGATCATACCTGGACGACCGCCGAAGATAGATGTGATTAACCCAACAATAAAGGCAGCATAAAGGCCAACCATAGGGTCAACACCGGCAACAAAAGCGAAGGCGACTGCTTCAGGCACAAGGGCGAGAGCAACAGTAAGGCCCGAGAGCGTATCATTTTTAATGGATTGCCCTGAAAATTGTGGAAATTCAAACATTTTAGCTCAGTATATTTGCGGATAGATAAAGTGGTACCAATCTATATTGCGACTAAAGCCAAATGGTTAAGCAAGAAGCGTGCTTTAAATGCAATTGTGATCGGATTCTAATTTGACTGGCGAATCGTACAGAATAGTGTGACTGACTTCAAGAATAATTGTTATTTTGACCCCGGAAATTAATGATTTTTTAACAATTCCTGGGTCATACAACTTGTTGTTGACCGTCATCGTAGCAGAGGCGTTTTTTATCATGTCAAGATGATGGGGTGGCCCCGTTCAGGATGCGGGACAACTTGTACAGGCCAATGGTAGACATCTGCAATGTTTTCCTTTGTTAGGGTTTCCCATGGCGTCCCATCGGCGACAAGTTTACCTTCATTCAAAATCAATACTCGGTCGGCATATTGCGCAGCAAGGTTTAAGTCGTGAATAACGGTGATGACAGATGCCCCTTCATCGGTTAATGATTTTGCTAGCTGTAACGTTTTATGTTGGTGTGACAAATCCAGAGCAGAAGTAGGTTCATCCAAAAGTAATACTTTTTTGTCTTGGCTCTGTGCCAATTGGGTCAATACTCTCGCTAAATGTACACGCTGTTTTTCACCACCAGATAGGCTAGGGTATAGACGGTCAGCGAGATGAAGCACATCGGTTTCTCGCATATATTGTTCTGCGATAGACGCAATCTCTTTCTGCGATGCACGTAAGGTTAATCCTCCAAGTTCAATGACCTCTTTAACAGAAAAATTAAAAGAGAGTGTACTGGACTGGGGTAATACGCCCATGTGCCTTGCTAATGTGGATGCTTTCCAACTGTCGGAGTCGATGCCGAAATAACTTACTTTACCTTTAAGAGGCCACTCCTTAGTGATCAGTTTCAATAAACTGCTCTTTCCGGTTCCGTTAGGTCCTAATAAGATAGTTAACTCCGATGTATGAAAATCAACGGAGACGTCATCTAGAATAGTTTTCCCACCAAGCTTGAGATGTAAATTTTTGAGAGAAATCGCGGTTGTCGTCATTAAATGCGCCCCTTTTGTTTCACCAATAACCAGATAAAGAAAGGAGAACCAATTAACGCAGTAACAATACCTACTGGCATATCGAGTGGTGCGACTACCGTTCTGGCGAGCATATCGGCAACGAGTAATAATAAGGCCCCAATTATCATTGAGAGAGGGAGCAGTGTGCGATGGTTGGGGCCGGTGACCATTCGACCTAAATGAGGCACGATTAATCCGATAAAACCGATCATTCCTGCAAGAGACACTGTCACGCCGACACCTGCGGCGGTAAGCAAAATAAGTCGGCGTTTTAGCGCTTGAGTTTCTATGCCCATATGTTTGGCCTCTGGCTCACCTAGTAGCAAAACATTGAGTTTATTTGCATCACGATAAAAAAGTATAAAGAGAATAATTAGACTTGAAAAAGCCATGCCCAAACCTTGTAAGTTTGCTCCGGCCAGTGACCCCATTGTCCATAAGGAGAGATCTCTTAATGCTTTATCATCCGCAAAATAGTTCATCAAACCGAGGCCAGCTCCCGCTAGAGCACTGATGGCGACTCCCGCTAAAAGCATCATAGTTACAGACGTTCCTGTTGGAGAGGTCCCTAGACGATAGACAAGTAGAGTTGTGATGGTGCCGCCTATAAAAGATAATAAAGGCACGGTTCCAAATAATAATAGACCGGGATATTGTTCAGCAAGGCTTCCGAAAAGGACGATGGCAATTGCCGCACCTAAAGCGGCGCCAGCGGACACACCAATAATCCCAGGGTCGGCAAGAGGGTTTCGGAACAGGCCCTGCATTACTGTGCCACATAACGCCAAGATCGCGCCAACCGCGACAGCCAACAAGGTTCTTGGTAACCTGATCTGCTGAATAATTAATTCGATATAGGCTGCATCAGCGCTTTGCGACGAGAAGTGTCCCGGCAGAATAGCGAGCATGCTGTCTATAAAACTAATATCCATCGGCCCTATGGACACCGAAGCAATCACAGCGATAAATAGAAGTGATAATCCTATAGGTGTTAATAATCGGACGGAAATTCGCCCTGAGATCATATTATTCATTTTGTATTATGTCGTCTCGATAGTTTTATTATTCGTTTTGTTTGAACTTACCATGCAGCTTTTGAGCAAGTCGAATGCTTGCTATACCAAATCCACCGATTAATGCATGGCTTGGAATAGATATGATTTTTCCCGGTTGGCCCGCTGGTGTGGCGGCCAATAAAGGGAAAGTAGCCAATATACCGTCATAGCCTTCAAGGTTATTCCATGCACGTTCGCTAACCAATATATAGTCAGGTTGCAATGCGACTACGGACTCTATAGAAAGCGGTTTATAAGAGCGCACAGCTTTGTTTGCTGGGTTAGTTGCGCCGGACAATGCAATGATCTTATCGACCGTCGTCTCTCTACCACCCACCGTAGCAGGTCGGCCTTTTTTTAGCATTAAAAAGATGACTTTAGGGCTGCGTGTCAATTCGGTTGAATTCAAGTTATCGACATCTTGTTTTACCGTTTGCTTCAGTTTTACCGCTCTATGGATTGTATCTGTGAGTTCTGCAAGAATATCAATTCGATGAAATAAATCTTCGATTGAATCGCCTGAAGGGACAACCAAAACGTTCACATTGCTTGATCTTAGCTGAGCTAATGTTGTATCAGGCCCCATTTCATTAGAACCGATTAGATAGCTCGGATTCAGAGCCAATAATCCTTCAGAAGATAACTTTCTGTGGTAGCCAACCTGAGGGATGCTACTGCCAGTTAATAAATGTTTACTCGTAGAATCTACCGCAATAAGTTGTTGCTCGGCTCCAAGAGCATAAATTAATTCAGTGACAACAGAACCTGCACTGATAATTCGCTCCTCCGCTGCAGCTGATAAATGGGACAAAAGTAAGCTCAAACCGATTAAATAGACTCTCATGATTCTTGGTTATCCATAATTATATTGGTGGCGTTGATTTGGTTTTTTTGTAAAAAAGCCAAAAGCTTTAGCATGGCTTCTACGGATGCGGACTTATCCGCGGCGATGACAAGTGTTTTGTTCGGGTGTTTTTTGATTACTGACATAAGGTCGTGCGTGAATCGAGCCCAATCCGAGTACCGATTTCCTTCTATAGCCCAAAGAGAATCCTTTGCGTGTATATTGATAGTAATGACTTCTTTATCAGGGCTTTCCAGTATTTCGTGGTCTAGCGTCTGAGGAAGGTTCACTTCCATCGTTTTAATCTGAATGTTGGTCGACAATAATAGGAATACTAAAACGATAAAAATAAGGTCTAGTAGTGGGGTTAAATCTGGTGTTAATGCATTTTGTTGTTGATCGCCTGAAGTGATCATACGGTCCTGACCTTACATTCATTGGTTGGCTTTGTGGTGCTGTGCAACTTGGTAGACGATTGGCAATGGATGACTTCAGCGGTCGATTTTTCTAACGAGATGCCTTCGAGGTAAAGGCTGCAATGATTCAATGCATGTTCTATTTTTGCGATAGAACGTCCCGCCCATAACTGAAGGATTTGACTACCCAAAATAGCGGGGACCGCAATGATCAATCCGGCGGCGGTAGTCGACATCGCAAGACCTAGGCCTTTAGCCAGTGAAGAAGGCGCAATAGGACCCGTTGTCACCGCAAGGTCTTTAAACATTTCTATTAACCCGAGCACTGTACCAAGTAGGCCGATTAAAGGGCTGATTGCTCCGATAATTGAAAGAAAACGCAACCCTGATGTGTACTCTTGGCGAATGTTAGCTAACCAAATACTCACGGTTTGTTCTCTTAAGGATTGAGCAAAGTTTTTGTGTGTGAGGAGCAGCGCGATCCCTTTTGATAATGTATTTTTTTTCGCCGATTGTTCTTGGATCAGTTCATTGAGTGCGTCGTTATTGTTTATATCGATGCTTCTAATTTTTCGAATCAGGTAAAGGCTGGATGTTCTGCTATTTATACTGAGAAAAACAATGCGTTCTATTAACAGCATTAGCGTTAGGAGTGAGAGTAGAGTTAGCGGCAAAGCCATCAAGCCCAACTGGCTATGAATCGTCGTTAAGGTGTTCATTTATCTATCCAATTTAAAGTTTACGGGTATCTGTACTCGATGAGCGATAGCATGACCCCGGTCGGTTGAAACGTCGAATTTCCAGTTTGATATCGCGGTTAATGCGGCACCGTCTAACGTCGAAAAACCAGAAGAATCGACGATAAACTGCTTGATCTGTTTCCCTTTATCGTCGATCCAAACCTCTATCAGTACTTTGCCTTGTTGACCGCGTCTTTTTGCTACGCGTGGATAGCTGACAGGAGTTGGCCTTGCTTTAAAGGTTGGCTTTTTTATGAGCTTGGGTGTGGATGCTCTAGGTGTACTTACGGCACTCTCTACGGGTTTGCTCGGTATGTCAGCCCGTGTTGAGGTTGTCGTTTCTTTAATGGTTGGTTTTTTATCAACCGTTAACGCTCGTTCATTTTTAGTATCACTACTCTTCGTCATTTTGTTTTTGGTTGTCACCGTTTCTGCTATTGGTTTGTTAGGAACGATTGGTTTTTTTTGATCACTAGGTTTCTTTAATTCAGTATCCTTTTTTACCGAGTGCTCTTGTTTTTCGACAATAGTCGGCTGCGAATTTTGCGGTTCAACGTGTTTCTCCTGTGGGATAGACACTGCTTTTTTAGGCGCCGCGACGAATTGCAAATGCATGTTTGCTGTTGTCGAATCCAGAGAGACAGTCAACGCATTCTGTGCCGGCTGAGCCAATAACATAAGGCTATGCAGTGCAAGAGAAACACTTCCAAATATCACATATCGTTTACCGTTCAAAGTAGACCCTTAGAATGATGTCATTACATCTAGATAATCAATTTCCGAGTAGATTGTAAATGTAAATACGAATGAGATCAATTCGTATTTACATTTGTAGAAATTGACGGTAGTATTCTTAGAAATCGAAGAACGCTTTAAAATAAGATATTTAGTAAGGTTAATGCTCACTCATGATTATTGATTTAGACGATGTTAATTTGGTTGGATGCCATTCTCCTGACCCGATAAGCACGGCATTTGTTAGAAAAACTGGTGCTCATGCAGGAGGGCAATCTACGCCCATTAGTGAAGCAAACGTTCAGTTTGAGTTAACACATAGGTTAAAACAGCAGGGGGAAAATAATCGTTCTCGTTGCCTGTATGTACACATTCCCTTCTGCCGAGTTCGTTGTACGTTCTGTAATTTTTTCCAATATGCCTCTAGCAAAAATTTGATAGAGAATTATTTCCAGGCGCTAATAGCAGAGCTTCATTGGAAATCTCAATTCGTTTGGACGCAATCGCAACCGTTTCACGCGGTATATATAGGTGGAGGTACACCCACAGATTTGAGTGCTGAGCAGCTAGAAATATTAGGCAAAACAATTAGACGTTTATTCCCATTAACATCGGATTGTGAACTTACGCTTGAAGGTAGATTGAACGGGTTTAACTCAGAAAAATTCGAGCGTGCGTTAGAAGGTGGATTCAATCGTTTTTCTTTTGGTATCCAATCATTTAACTCAAAAGTTAGACGAGCAGCAAAGCGACTGGATGATAGAGAATACGTACTAAACAGAGTTCAAGAGTTGGTCCGTTATAACGCCGCGCCTATTGTTCTTGATCTTCTTTATGGGTTGCCTCATCAAACATTAGATATTTGGGAACAAGACCTGAATGACTACGTGGTATCAGGGGCTCATGGAGTCGACTTATATCAGCTGATTGAAATGAAGGGATTCCCGATGGCTCAACTGGTCGAAAAAGGTAAATTACCCGCACCTGCTGATACCGCATTGAAAGCCAGAATGTATCAACTTGGTGTTCAATTCATGGGGCAACATCACCAGAAGAGATTGAGCGTAAACCATTGGGCTTCTTCTAACAGAGAAAGAAGTATTTATAACAGTCTGGCAAAAACAACCGCAGAAGTATTACCTCTAGGTGCGGGCGCAGGAGGGAATGTTGGTGGGATTCAGATGATGCATACGAGAGATATGGGCGCTTATATTGAGGCGGTGACCAACCAGAAGTTTCCAACAGGGATGGCGTTTGAGGCCCCCATTACCCGAGGTATTAGTGCAGAAATAAAATCGGCTTTTGATCAAGGTGTATTAGCAAAACACCGCCTTGACTCGCTCTATGGTGAAACGTTATTTGAGGCGCTACTACCCTTGTTTAACGCATGGCAAAACAATGGTCTCGTTAACCTAGAAAAAGAATACCTTACTTTAACGGTCGCGGGGCAGTTTTGGTCCGTCACATTGGCTCAAAATCTTATTGAAGTCATCGAAAATAATCATAATTTAGTACGTGCTGCGTAGTCTGGAGAGAAAACAATGAATCTATCTTGCCCAATAGAAGAGATCAGAAAAAGGATATTTGAACTTAATGAACAAGAACCGAACATTTCCGTCGCGGAGATGGCAAGTAAATTGGAGGTATCGGAAGGAGAAGCGACACTAGCGCTGCCGAGTCATTATGTTTATTCGTTTGACGGAGGTTGTACCAACACTATTTTGCAGGCATTACCATCTTGGGGGAATGTGACCACTATCGTTCATTCCCACGGGTCAATTTTTGAGGTTAAAGCCCCGTTTCCTAAAGGGAAGATCTCGCATGGTTACTATAACCTTATGGGCAGGAGAGAGGGTGAATTGAATGGCCATTTGAAAATTGATCTTGTTACTGACGTTGCGCTTGTGTCTAAGCCATTTCGCGGAATGGAAAGCCATTTCATCGGTTTCTATGAACAAGCGGGAAACTGTGTATTTAAAGTCTACTTAGGTAGAGATAAAAAACGCCAGATATTATCAGGTCAAATAGAATTATTTAGAAGCTTACAGAGGGATCTGAGCAATGGAAAATAAACAACTCCGAATACAGAATCGGATTGGAAATGATATTTTAGAGTTTCGCCAGCATCAAAAAACACTGCAATTAGCCACACTTACCCATGGCGGTCGTCCGCATGTCAGTTATACACCATTTGTTTATTTGCCTGACGGTTACTACATCTTAATCAGTGATATCGCTAAGCATGGGCAGAATATAAAAAATCATCAACAGGTTTCAATCATGATGATAGAGGACGAACAAGATTGCAAAAGTATCTATGCTCGAAAGCGTTTGAGTTTTGATACCAAAGCAAATCTCGTTCACAGAGAGTCTGATTCTTGGCTAACGGCGATCAGTGCACTTGAACAACGATTTGGAGAAATTGTTAGTAATTTGAGCAAACTAGGCGATTTCCACATGTATCAACTTATCCCAGAAAAAGGGCGTTTTGTGAAAGGTTTTGGCAAAGCGTTTGATATCTCTGGAAGTGATAGAGTGGATATCGTTCATTTAGATGGAGGCCATATAAATAATAAATAGAGCTGCATCATCGTACGCGATTTAAATATCAAAAAATAATCAGATAAATATAAAGGACCGGATGAGACATCAGAACTCGTCTGTGAGTTTGTTCGCCTAAAAAATGGATAAAGGAATGAAAAATGCTTAATAAAACAAGAATAGCGGTGGCGATAGCGGGTGTGCTTTCGCTACCAGCAACGACGAATGCAGAAATATACTCTCTTGACGAAGTAGTGGTTTCGGGGACACGTACGGAACAAAGTAAGAAAGATGTATCGTCCTCGATCGAAGTGATTTCCGTAGAGGATATGAACAAAAATGTAGTGAATGATTTGAAAGAGGTGTTTCAATATACCCCCGGGGTTGATGCTCAAGGTTCGGGTCGTTTTGGTGTTTCAGGTGTCAATATCAGAGGTGTTGAGGAGAGCCGAGTTAAAATGATGGTGGATGGTGTTCAACAACCAACGCCTTATAACCCTGGTTCAAGCGAACAGCGTAAATACCCTAATACGATTGAAGTCGATACACTGCAATCAATAGAGGTGAATAAAGGCCCTTCTTCTACCCTATATGGTTCTGATGCCTTGGGTGGTGTCGTATTAATGCGTACCAAATCTCCTCAAGACTACCTCACCACATCGGGTGACGAACATCGATTTGGTATAAAAAGTGGTTACGCCTCGGCGAGTGATGAATTTAAAACAACGGTTAACTGGGCGATGCGCAAGGATAAGCTCGAAACCTTATTGATGGCAACCTATGCCAATGGACATGAAACTGAAACGCACGGTTCAGGTGATGCGATTGAAGGCCCTGATCGTGGTGCTGCGAACCCAGCAGACAAAGAGCTAGGCAATCTTCTTGGAAAAGCCTTTTATCAAGTCAATCAAGACAATCGAATCGGCCTCACAGTTGAATACTATAATCAGCAGTACGATGAAGACGAATTGAACTATAACGGTTATAGCATTATGCCGGGGTTTACCTACACTGATAGTTATAACAAGGATGTAAATGAGCGTTTTCGTATCGGTTTAGAGCATCAAATGTTTATGAATGCATTGCTCGCGGACTCTTTAGATTGGTCAATCAATTATCAAGATTCGAGTTCATTGTCGAAAAACTATGATACGACGGGCTTTTCTGGTCAACGTATGCGGGAGCGAGACGCTTCAGACAAATCGATTCAGGTGGATACCCAATTGTCTAAAATTACGATGATTGATGGCAATGCACATGAGTTTACCTATGGGGCTATGTTTTTAAATAATGATTTTGCGTTAGACAATACAGACTATAAATATGATTTTGGCACTGTTACGCCCGGAAGCACGGGGATTCCTGATGCGAATGTCATTCAGTGGGGTGTATTTGTTCAAGATCAGGCTTTCTTTATGCAAGAGCGCTTAATCGTCACCGCCGGCCTTCGTTTTGATTCTTTTTCTGCTGACCCAAGTACTGACTCGGGCTATACAACAGAATATGCAAAAAATAGCGACAGTGCAGTGACAGGGAAGCTTGGATCGGTTTATCATTTGAATGATCAACTTTCGTTATTTGGTCAAGTGAGCCAAGGCTTTAAAGCACCAACCGTCTACGATCTGTATTACTTCTATAATCAAGGGGCGATTATAGAAGCAAACCCCGACTTAAAAGCGGAAAGAAGTACGGCCTATGAGCTTGGATTACGTGGTGAAAATAGTTCAGCGCGCTTTGAGTTCGCGATGTTCTACAATGATTACACAGACTTTATTACTCAAGAGGTTACGGGCGAACGAGGCGGTAAAGATGTTATTACCAAAAAGAATCTTGATGAGGTTGAAATATATGGTGTTGAATTTAGTTCAACCATTTACCTTGACCAGATGTTTGCCGCCCCTCAAGGGATGTATAGCCGTGTCAGTGTTTCCTATTTAGACGGCGAAGATAAGAAAACAGGTGACGCATTAGATTCAGTTGCACCGTTAACTGGCGTTATCGGTTTGGGTTTGGATAGAGATGTTTATGGTGCAGCGCTGAATGTAAAAATGGTTGCGGCTAAAAATGATTGGCAAACGGATGATAATGAAAATGTCTCGGGTTATACGTTAGTCGATTTTACGACGTATTATCAACCTGCCCAAGATGTAAGAGTATCAGCAGGTTTGTTTAATGTTTTGGATAAAAAGTATTGGTTATACGATGACATCGCTGGACGAACAGCGACGAACAGCTTTAACAAAGATATAAAATCGCAACCTGGGCGTAATTGGGGTGTAGCGGTGGATTACCAATTCTAGGTTTCCCTTATCTTATACTCTTTTAACCAAAAGCCGCCTTTGCACTAAAAGGCGGTTTTTTTAAATTTGGATCAAATAGTGTCAAATCAAGCAATAAAAGAAATCAATATAGAATGGCTATATGGCCATGCCATACAACATAAGAAGAAACTGGTTGTGGCAAATTGTGTTGCTGTTTTGGCTGCGGTTATCAGTGTACCGATACCTTTAATGCTTCCATTGTTAGTCGATGAAGTACTGCTGCAACAACCAGGTTCTGGCATTGCATTCCTTAATCGATTAATACCACCATCATTACATAGTCCTCAAGGCTACATAGCGATGGTTTTACTGCTTATTATTATGATGCGCCTAGTCAGTCAGGGGCTGAATATATTACAAGCTCGTCAGTTTACTTTAGTGTCTAAGTCGCTCACTTGCACATTACGAAAAAGACTTTTAGAAAAACTCGGCAAAATCAATATGCGTCAGTACGAAGAGAGGGGAAGTGGGGCTCTGACTTCTTATCTCGTCACGGATATCGAAACTGTTGATAAGTTTATCGGTTCGACTATGAGTCGATTTGTGGTCAGTATTCTATCGATTATCGGAATTTCGATGGTCTTGTTTTGGTTAGATTGGAAACTGGCGCTTTTCATCATTTTACTTAATCCAGTCATTGTACTGTTGTCCAAAAAGATGGGGCATAAAGTAAAAGAACTAAAGAAAAAAGAGAATCATTCCTTTGAAAGGTTTCAGCAACGATTAGTCGAAACACTGGATGGCCTGTATCAGTTGAGAGCGTCAAATCGAGAGCGAGAATACCTAGAAAGATTAATGCAAGATGCCGATGGCATCAGGCAAGACGCTGATAATTATGCGTGGCAATCAGATGCAGCTAATCGAATTTCTTTTTTATTATTTCTCGTTGGTTTTGAAATATTTCGAGCAGTAGCGATGGTGATGGTGCTGATGGGGGATCTTACTGTGGGCCAAATATTTGCCGTCTTTGGTTACCTTTGGTATCTGCTTTCACCTATACAGGATTTGCTTAGCATACAATATTCTTGGTTTAGTGCATCAGCAGCAATGAAGCGTTTAAATGGTTTATTAATGCTGGAAGAGGAGAAGGTATACCTACCAAAACTTGTTCCTTTTGAGAAAAACCAGTCGTTTGATATAGAGTTTAAGAACATTGAATTTGCCTATGACTCAGAAAGACGGGTTATCGATGACCTGAGCTTATGTATTCCTAGAGGAAAACGAGTTGCTTTGGTCGGTGCGTCTGGAGGGGGTAAATCGACACTAATTCAGCTGTTGCTTGGTATTTATCAAAAAACCAGCGGGGATATTTTAATCAATGGTCATCCTATAGAGGATGTCGGTTATGAAAGCTTAAGAGATAGGTTAGCTGTTGTGTTACAGCATCCTATGATCTTCAACGATAGCTTAAGAGAAAACCTTACTTTGGGTGAGAATTACAGTGATGAAGAACTTTGGAGCGCGCTTAAGGTTGCTCAACTGTATGAGTTTGTGATTGCGCTACCAGAACAATTGAGTTCCGAACTCGGCCGCCAAGGTGTTAAGTTGTCGGGGGGGCAAAGACAGCGTTTAGCGATAGCAAGAATGGTATTGGTTAACCCTGATTTCGTGGTGCTGGATGAAGCTACATCGGCGTTAGATACGTCGACAGAATCTGCTTTACACTATGCCTTGAATACGTTTCTCGATGGTAAAACAACGTTGATAGTAGCGCATCGATTATCGGCTGTAAAACAAGCTGATTTGATCTATGTACTGGAAGATGGAAAAGTTATTCAATCTGGGAATCATCATGAGCTTGTTCAAAAAGAAGGGTTGTATCAGACGCTTTATGGCACGCAAGTGTAGGACCAAAAAACAATAAAAAAGGTAAGACTTTTGAAGTCTTACCTTTTTATTTATGCTTTATCTAGCAACGGACGCTAAGGTTGTAATATAAACAAACTACAGTGTCTTAGACATACCTGACGATGCTTGACTGGTCGCTGATTGGCTACCTGCACCTTTAGGTTTATAGCGCGCTTCTTTTAATGGCGCTGCCTTGACTTCAATCTCTTTAATATCTTGAGGTCCAGGTGCTTTCGTCATTACTGATGTTGCATGAGCTTTTAGCTTTTTAGTGGTCGCTTTAGTTTTCGCGACGACAACCGCCTTTTGCTTAACTTCAACTTCAGTTTGCTGAGTAGCCACTTCCACTGGCGCCGCATTATCTTCAACGACTGGCGTTTCAATCACAGATGCTTCAACAATGGGTTCTTCAACGACTGATGTTTCCACAGCCTCTGCTTCAACGATTGGCTCTACAGTGACCGGAGTTTCCATCATCGCCGTTTCAACAACTGACTCTTCGACAACGGGTGCTTCTATTTCAGTCGTCTTCTGAATAGGTGCATCAGTGACGATTGTTTCTGCTATATCGTTCGCTGGAGCAGCTTCGTTTTGAACAGGTGCTTCGATTGGTGCTTGCTCAATAACTGGTGCAGTTTCAATCGTAGGCGCTTTGTCTTCAACAATATCGCGAAGGATAATGACTTTACCCATTGCCATTTCAGGGCACGCGAAACCATTCAGAGCGATTTGCTCTACTTCAGGCGTAATGCGTGTTCTTTCTTTATATCTTGGCTTCGCAAGATCGTACTTAGGCATCACTTTACCCATTGCCATTTCAGGAGAGGCAACCCCACCTTTACGTAGGCGGAAAGGGTTAGGTCTGCGGTCACGACCACGACGGCGACGTTGTCCACTGGCACGTAAATGACGAGGAGTACGACGGTTACGGCGTTTCGTCTCTTCTTTGTTTTCGCCTTCAGCAACAACGGGCATGTTAGCCTCAACAACCTCTTGAGCCACCTTAACGTCTTGCTCTACCTTCGCTTCAACTTGAGTCACTTTCTCTTGTTGAGCGGCAGTATCTTGTTGGTCTTTAACTCTAACCTGCTTCTTAAGCTGACGACGTTGACGACGTTGCTTAATAACCTGTGTTTGCTTCTCCTCTACAACAGGAACAGCAACCTCAACTTGTGCTTCAGCAGCAATTTGTTGGCCTTGCTCTGCGACTTTAGCGTTAGACTTGATAACCTTTTTGTCTTGCTTAGGACGTCGGTTATCTCTGCGTTGATTTGGTTTAGTCTCTGCTTGTTCTTCTTGCTGGTCATTGCGAACAGGCTTGTTACGATTTTTGTTTTGATCGCGGGTGCCTTGTTGATCACGATTACCATCACGAGGATTGCGACGACGGTTGTCATTGCGATTATTGCGATTATTACGAGTATTACGATTGTTCTGAGGTTGCTCAGCAGGTTTCTCTTCTTTTTCTTCTTCCACAGGGGTAGAGAAGAAACTTGTCAGTGCCTTGAACAGACGTGAAACAACACCAGGTTCGTTCGTTTCAGCTTTAGCGGGAGTTTCTGCTTTAGCTGGCGTTGGTGCTGAAGGTGTAGGTTGAGGAGCCGGCGCAGCAAAACCTTTTAGCGCGGGTTCTTCAATCTTCTTCGGTGTAATGTCTGCTTCAGAAGGCTCTGTTGCTTCTGCTTCTTTCATTGCTTCTAATTTCTTAGGAACCAGGTATGAAAGAATGTCGTGTTCTTCGCCACCACGTACACGGACCACCTCAAAATGAGGGGTTTCCATGTCGGAGTTTGGAACAATGATTACCCTTACATTCTGTGAAGATTCAATGGTATTAACAGAACGACGTTTTTCATTAAGAAGATAGGAAGCAATTGCGACTGGGACAACAGCAACAACTTGAGAGCTGTTGTCTTTTAGCGCTTCTTCTTCAATAAGTCTAAGTACAGACAATGCAAGTGATTCATTATCACGAACCACGCCCGTACCGGTACAACGTGGACAAATATGGTGACTTGCTTCTGCTAGAGACGGGCTCAAACGTTGACGAGACATCTCTAACAAACCGAAACGAGAAATACGTCCGATTTGAACGCGTGCGCGGTCCAAACGAACGGCTTCACGTAATCGATTTTCAACTTCACGTTGGTTACGAACAGGTGTCATATCAATAAAGTCGATAACCACCAACCCACCAAGATCACGCAGACGCAACTGACGAGCAATTTCATCGGCGGCTTCTAGGTTAGTGTTTAGTGCTGTTTCTTCGATATCACTGCCCTTCGTTGCACGAGCGGAGTTGATATCAATAGAGGTTAGCGCTTCAGTTGGGTCGATAACGATTGAACCGCCAGAAGGCAAACTCACGTTACGTTGGAAGGCTGACTCTATTTGGGTCTCTATTTGATAGTGACTAAATAGCGGAACTTCGCCATCATATTTCTTAACACGGTTAAGAAAATCAGGACGAATAAGTTGAATATGTTGTCTGGCGCGTTCGTAGATAGTGGCGCTGTCTATTAGTATTTCACCAATGTCACGGCGTAAATAATCACGAATCGCTCGTACAATAACGTTACTTTCTTGGTGGATTAGGAATGGAGCAGGGGTTGTGCCTGCGGCTTCCGTTATCGCGTTCCAATGATTAAGTAATACGTTCAGATCCCACTCTAGTTCTTCAGCACTTTTGCCTACACCTGCAGTACGAACGATTAAGCCCATACCTTGAGGGAGTTCTAAAGTATTTAGTGCTGATTTAAGTTCTGTACGCTCATCACCTTCGATACGGCGAGAAATACCACCGGCTCTAGGATTGTTTGGCATCAGAACTAAATAACTACCCGCAAGCGAGACAAATGTCGTTAGTGCTGCTCCTTTATTGCCGCGTTCTTCTTTTTCAACTTGTACAATGACTTCTTGGCCTTCAGTAAGCACTTCTTTAATGCTTGGACGACCTTGGTAAGTGTACCCTTTAGGGAAGTAATCGCGAGCAACTTCTTTAAGAGGAAGAAAACCATGTCTTTCTGCACCGTAGTCAACAAATGCAGCTTCTAAACTTGGTTCTATACGTGTGATTTTGCCTTTATAGATATTTGCTTTTTTCGATTCATGGCCAGGGCTTTCGATATCAAGATCGAAAAGTCGCTGTCCATCGACCAAAGCGACACGCAACTCTTCTTTTTGAGTTGCGTTGATTAACATTCTTTTCATTTTTTAATTTCTCGTTGATTATTCTTTATTTTAATTACATATGCCGCTTGGCTTCGATACCGATGGTGTCAGATCCCATGACTTAATAAGTGCAGCCTCACGGCTGGAAGGGATGCTCTCGGACACTCCAGTCATCAGGAACTAAATGAATAGGTCCTGATCCACAACTTTGGTGGTGAATACTCAACATCAGTGAACGATGAGTAGAGCGACAAGTAAGCTTTATTCTCAACGTCTTACGCCATACGCTGCATCGAATAATAAAACTCTTCTACTCATTTAGCTTATTGCTGCTGGATAATCAGAAAAATTGCGAAATGCATTCAAATTACCCATAGCAGGTGTGACTATAGCAGTGCGGTGAAAATACAGCAATCTGCTTTGTTATAAACAGGCAAAATATTTGAAAGTAGTTAAAATTTCGAAAAAGCTATCTTTTTGATAAATAATAGTTTTTATAAGGTTGCTCTAATTTTGTCCAATTTTAATCCCAATATTTATACACAGGCTACGTTCACGAGACTCATTCGACATTAATTGCCGTATATCGACGTTAGATAAGATGAAATAAGTAAAGAGTGATAAAAACTCAATTTGAATGATAGAATGTGCGCCATGAATGAGATAAAAACGAAAGTCCAGTTTGTCGATATTGATGCTGATATGGCAGGACAACGCATAGATAATTTCATGCGTAATCAACTTAAAAACGTGCCTAAAAGTCTGATCTATAGAATCATTCGAAAAGGTGAAGTGCGTGTAAATAAAAAACGAATCAAAGCGGAATATAAACTTCAGCCGGGAGATATTGTTCGAGTACCACCAGTAAAAATGGAAGAGGTTGAACAAAAAGATGTGCCTAACACGAAACTAAACAAAGTTGCTGAGTTAGAGAGTTGCATCATATTTGAAGATGAGCACATGCTTGTCTTAAATAAACCGTCCGGAACCGCAGTTCATGGTGGGAGTGGGTTGAAATTTGGTGCAATAGAAGCGCTCAGAGCATTACGTCCTGATGCGCGCTTTTTAGAATTAGTCCACCGTATTGACCGGGATACATCAGGAATATTGCTTGTCGCGAAGAAACGCTCTGCACTGAGACATCTGCAAGCCCAATTTCGTGAAAAAACGGTACAAAAATATTACTTCGCGCTTGTTATGGGGCATTGGAAGCCAAGTTGTCGCCTAGTAAATGAACCATTACTGAAGAATGAAGTGAACAGTATTGTTCGTGTAAATCCTAATGGCAAGGCTTCTGAAACGCGTTTCAAAATAGTAGAAAAATTCACTGAAGCGACATTGGTTCAAGCGAGTCCAATTACAGGGAGGACGCATCAAATTCGCGTCCATGCGCAATACACAGGACACCCAATCGCGTGGGATGATCGATATGGAGACCGTCGATTTGATGCTTATACTGGCAAGGTTGGTTTAGACCGGCTCTTTTTACATGCCGCCAACATTAAGTTTTCCCATCCTGCTACAGAGGAAAAGATAGATATCTCAGCGCCTATGGAAGGAAGATTAGAAGCGGTACTTCAGCGATTAAGAGGTTAAAAAACGTATCGTTAAGAGCCGAGAACAGAGACGCCTTGTTTTTCTAGCATATCTATCAATGTAATTAACGGGAGCCCGATTAAACTATTCGGGTCTTTCCCTTCTAATCTATCAAAGAGTGCAATGCCTAACCCTTCACTCATAAAACTGCCCGCACAGGTTAGTGGTTGCTCTCGTTTGACGTAATCTTCTATCTGTTTTTGATTAAGTGTTCGGAAATGAACCTTAAAAATATCCAGTTTTACTGAGGTGCTATTTGTGCTGGTATTATATAAAGCTAACCCAGTATAAAAAGTGATGCATTGTCCACTTGCAGCAGTGAGTTGCTTAACGGCATTTTCTACTGTGTGGGGTTTACCGATAATGTCTCCATTAATGACGCAAACCTGATCAGAACCGATTATGAGGGAATGATCATCAGTTTTGCAGCTCTTGGCTTTATTTAAAGCCAACCTAAGGACTAATTGTTCCGGTGCTTCTCTTTCTAATGGGGTTTCATCACAGCTTGGATTGACCTGTTTAAAAGGTATCTGGATTTTTTCCAAAATGGATTTTCGAAACGGCGAGGTTGAAGCCAAAATGAGGTCCAATTTATTCATAGGAAATGTCTTGTTGAGCAGAGAATAGCGACAGAATAAACGATAATTAAAAAAAGCATAACTTTTTCACTTTTCCTTTGACTCAAGACGATTAGAAATATATTATTCGCGCCCTATGCAAAAAGTAAAAATTCCACGCACGGTAGATCCGGTTAAAGCCGCACAAAGTAGACTAGATTTCGATGGTATCATCCAACCTAGTTTATTTAAGCGCTTAGCTGAGACGACCTCAGGCGTAAAACGCGACGCAGAAGTCTCATTGTCTTTTGAGATGGATGAACAACGATTAACCGTTATCTCTGGTAAAGCTAACGTTGAAGTCGATTTAGAGTGTCAGCGTTGTAACGAGATTTTCGCACATGAGTGCGAAGTTCAATTTACTTATACTCCTGTTCGCAGTGAGAAAAGTGAAGTGGATACACCCGAAGAGTACGATTTGGTAGATCGGAACGAGTACGGTGAGATCGATCTCATACAACTAGTTGAAGACGAGTTCATTCTTGGTTTGCCTCAAGTGGCAATGCATGATGATGCGAACTGTAGCGTTAATACAGATAATTTGGTGTTTGGTGTGCTTCCGAAAGAAGTTGAAGAAGATAAACCAAACCCATTTGATGTTTTAAAAAGCTTAAAGCGATAAGCTTTAAGTATAGACAAAGGAGTAGGGTCCATGGCCGTACAAAAGAGCAAAAAATCACGTTCAATGCGTGGCATGCGTCGTTCACATGATGCGCTAACTACAGCTGCACTTTCTGTAGACCCAACAACAGGTGAAACTCACCTGCGTCACAACGTGACTGCTGACGGTTTCTACCGTGGCAAAAAGGTTATCAACAAGTAAGGTTGACCTTTGAAAACTATTACCGTTGCACTTGATGCAATGGGCGGGGATTTCGGTCCCTGCGTAACAGTGCCTGCCGTCGTGCAGGCACTGTCGCATTTCCCAGAGCTAAAAGTGATTGTAGTCGGTGATCAATCCATGATCGCACCTGAATTGTCTCGCCTAGGATATGTGGGAGATGATCACTCAATCAGTCATCGTTTAACTATCTCCCATAGTGAACGAGTCATATCTAATTCGGAAAAACCCTCCCTAGCTTTGAGAAACAGTACTGGCTCGTCGATGCGTATTGCCATTGACGCCGTAGCCGACGGCACAGCGGATGCTTGTTTAAGTGGCGGGAATACCGGTGCTCTAATGGCACTTTCCCGGTTTAGACTCAAATTATTACCTGGTATAGAGAGACCTGCTTTAGTGTCGGCCCTTCCTACGGCTTTAGGTAAGAAAACTTGGTTGCTTGACCTCGGTGCAAATGTGTCAGTAGATGCGGATACGTTATTCCAATTTGCTGTGATGGGTGGAGCATTAGCTGAAGAACACCTAGATAGACCACCAAGAGTGGCTATACTCAATATCGGTGAAGAAGAGATTAAGGGCAATGACTTAGTAAAACGATGTGCTGAAATGCTGAGTCAAACTAAATCGATTAACTTTAGTGGTTATATTGAAGGCAATCAGTTACTTCACGATGCGGCCGATGTCGTTGTATGCGATGGTTTTGTCGGCAATGTTTGTTTAAAGACAGCAGAGGGTGTTGCCCACCTTTTTATTGGTAAACTTAAAGAGCATATGGCAACATCAAATCTAAAGGGTTGGATAGCAAGAAAATTATTTGCCAACCTAATAGAAGAGATAAAACTGCTGAACCCCGACCAGTACAATGGCGCAAGTTTGTTAGGATTGCGCGGTATTGTGATAAAAAGTCATGGAAGTGCTGATGTGGCTGCTATTGTCAATGCTATTGGTGAAGCAGTACACGAAGTCAAACGACAAGTACCAAGTCGTATTAGTGACCGCTTAGAAGCGGTGTTACTCGAGAGGCATTATTAGTCTATATGTACAGTAAAATATTAGGTACGGGCAGTTATCTGCCATCTCAGGTGCGTTCAAACGCAGACCTAGAGAAAATGGTAAATACCACCGATGAATGGATCGTAACACGAACTGGGATTCGTGAACGTCGTATCTCTGCACCGGATGAAACGGTAGCAGACATGGCAACAATAGCCTCTCAAAATGCTATCGATATGGCTGGATTAGATAAGGACGATATCGATATGATTATCGTCGCAACGACCAGTGGTTCAAATGCCTTCCCATCGGCTGCCTGTGAAGTTCAAGCAAAATTGGGTATTAAACATTGCCCAGCTTTTGATATGGCGGCGGCATGCTCTGGATTTGTTTATGCGCTTTCAGTTGCGGATCAGCATATTAAATCAGGTATGTGTAAAAATGTGTTAGTGGTTGGTGCGGATGCTCTATCAAAAACCTGCGATCCTACCGATCGTGGCACCATCATTCTTTTCGGTGATGCAGCAGGTGCAGTTGTGGTCGGTGTAAGCGAAGAGCCGGGGATTCTATCAACGCACATCAATGCCGATGGGCGTTTTGGTGATCTATTAAGCCTTAAACATCCTGGTCGTAAAAAAGAAAAGAGTGAAGGTGAATTCGCTCAGACTGACGACATTAATAGCTGGCTTCATATGGCTGGAAATGAGGTATTTAAAGTGGCTGTTACGCAATTATCTCGTTTGGTTAAAGAAACGCTTAAAGCAAATGGTATGGATAAATCTGAACTCGATTGGCTTGTACCACATCAAGCAAATTTAAGGATTATCTCTGCGACGGCTAAAAAACTGTCTCTGCCTTTAGAGCAAGTAGTTATTACGCTAGATCGCCACGGTAATACGTCTGCGGCAACGGTGCCTACAGCATTAGATGAAGCAGTACGCGATGGGCGAATTCAACGTGGACAAACCATTCTATTGGAAGCATTCGGTGGTGGTTTCACCTGGGGCTCCGCTTTAATTAAGTTTTAAAAATTAAATTCAGTAGATAGGCTCTCGTTTATCTACTTCAATTAATAATGCATTGCTTGAGGGAAAATAACTATGAGCAAATTTGCTATCATATTTCCGGGTCAAGGTTCTCAAACTGTTGGTATGCTTGCAGAGCTTGGTGAACAATTTGATGTTGTAAAAGCAACCTTCGCTCAGGCTTCTGAAGCGCTAGGTTATGACCTTTGGGCCTTGGTTCAAAATGGTCCAGTAGAAGATTTAAATCAGACTTCTCGCACTCAACCAGCATTGCTTGCTGCATCTGTGGCTATTTGGCGTGTATGGCAAGAGCAAGGCTTGGAACAACCTGTCAATTTAGCAGGACACAGCTTAGGTGAATACTCGGCGCTTGTTTGTGCCGGAGTGCTTGATTTTCAACAGGCGATTAAACTGGTCGAATTACGTGGTCAGTTCATGCAAGAAGCGGTACCTGCTGGTGTGGGTGCGATGTATGCCATCATAGGATTAGACGATGAGTCGATCGCAAAGGCATGTGAAGAAGCGGCGCAAGACGAAATTGTCTCTCCGGTTAACTTTAATTCACCTGGTCAGGTTGTGATTGCTGGCAACAAAGCAGCAGTAGAGAGAGCGGGTGTACTTTGTAAAGCGGCGGGCGCGAAACGAGCGCTACCTTTACCTGTATCGGTGCCTTCTCATTGCGCATTAATGCAACCAGCAGCGGATAGATTAGAAATCGCACTGCAAGATATTGAATTTAACACACCAATTATCCCAGTGATTAATAATGTTGATGTCATTGCGGAAACGGATCCAGAAAAAATTAAAAATGCTTTGGTTCGTCAACTTCATAGCCCTGTTCGTTGGACCGAAGGTGTTCAACAAATGAATGACGATGGTGTTGAAAAGCTCTATGAATTAGGCCCAGGAAAAGTGCTAACGGGTTTAACTAAACGTATTGTTAAAACGCTTACCGCTGCGGCAGTAAATGATTGTGCTTCATTAGAAGCAGCGAAGTAAAAAGAGAGATAGAAGATGAGAAACCTAGAAGGCAAAGTAGCACTGGTTACTGGTGCAAGCCGTGGTATTGGACGCTCAATTGCGGAGCTTCTTGTTGAACGAGGAGCGACAGTTTTTGGTACGGCAACAAGTGAAAATGGCGCCGTGGCTATCAGTGAATACTTAGGTGAGAATGGCAAAGGTTTTAAACTCAATGTGACTGAGCCAGAATCTATTACAGACGTTATCAAAGAGATCACAACAAATTATGGCGGCGTAGATATTTTAGTTAACAACGCTGGTATTACTCGTGATAATCTATTGATGCGTATGAAAGATGACGAATGGACGGATATCATAGATACTAACCTCACGTCTATTTTCAGACTGTCCAAAGCAGTTTTGCGTGGCATGATGAAAAAACGTAACGGACGTATTATTAATGTCGGTTCTGTTGTCGGAACTATGGGTAACGCAGGTCAAACTAACTATGCCGCAGCGAAAGCGGGTGTGATTGGTTTTACTAAGTCTATGGCACGTGAAGTTTCTTCACGCGGTGTAACAATTAATACTGTTTCACCCGGTTTTATTGAAACTGACATGACAAAAGCACTGAATGATGAGCAGCGTGCTGCTACACTATCTCAGGTACCTGCGGGACGCTTAGGTGACCCACGTGAAATTGCAGCAGCGGTAGCATTTTTAGCTTCTCCAGATGCGGCATATATTACTGGTGAAACACTTCATGTAAACGGTGGAATGTACATGGTTTAAATTGTGCACTATGTTTTGTGTATGATTTAGGTCAAAAATGTACCTATTTCCGGTCAAAATCGTAAAAATTGTGGTTTGACCAGCGATCACACCCTTGCAACTTTTAAAAGTTTGAATAAACTACGGAAACATCGCATAACGCGAAAGTCTGTAAAGGAAAAGAAAAAATGAGCAATCTCGAAGAACGCGTAAAGAAAATCATTATTGAACAGCTAGGTGTAGACGAAGCAGAAGTTAAGAACGAAGCTTCATTTGTTGACGATCTAGGTGCAGATTCTTTAGACACTGTTGAGCTAGTAATGGCTTTGGAAGAAGAATTCGATACTGAGATTCCAGACGAAGAAGCTGAGAAAATCACTACTGTTCAAGCTGCAATCGACTACGTTACCAGCGCTCAGTAATATTTCTCTCTCAGGCGGTCAACCTTGACCGCCTGAGTTTTATCTAAAATACGTTATTTCCCCATCAAATCATTCATTCAATCCCGGAGAAAATTATCATGTCAAAGCGCCGCGTAGTTGTTACTGGCATGGGTATGTTGTCACCGGTAGGCAACACTGTAGAATCATCATGGAAAGCCCTGTTAGCAGGTCAAAGCGGTATCGTTGATATCGAACACTTTGATACATCCGAATTTACAACTCGATTTGCAGGTCTAGTCAAAGACTTTAACTGCGAAGAGTATATGACCAAAAAAGATGCGCGTAAGATGGATCTCTTTATCCAGTACGGCATCGCAGCGGGTATTCAAGCATTAGAAGACTCAGGTTTCACCGTTACTGAAGAGAACGCGCCACGCATTGGCGTCGCAATTGGTTCTGGTATTGGTGGTCTTGGTCTAATTGAAACTGGCCATAAAGTTCTTTCAGAAAGAGGCCCGCGCAAAATTAGTCCCTTTTTTGTACCATCCACTATCGTTAATATGATCGCAGGTAATCTGTCGATAATGCGAGGCCTTAGAGGCCCCAACATCGCGATTTCAACTGCTTGTACTACTGGCTTACACAATATTGGCCATGCGGCCCGTATGATTGCTTACGGCGATGCTGAAGCGATGGTTGCTGGTGGTGCTGAAAAAGCGTCTACACCTCTTGGTATGGGCGGATTTGCTGCTGCAAAGGCACTGTCAACGCGCAATGAAGAACCATCGAAGGCTTCACGCCCTTGGGACAAAGACCGTGATGGGTTTGTTCTTGGTGACGGTGCGGGTGTTATGGTTTTAGAAGAATACGAACAAGCGAAAGCTCGTGGTGCGAAAATCTACTGTGAAGTTGTCGGTTTTGGCATGAGTGGCGACGCTTACCATATGACATCGCCAAGTGCTGATGGTTCTGGTGGTGCGCTAGCGATGGAAGCGGCAATGCGTGATGCTGGTATTACTGGTGAACAAATCGGTTATATCAACGCGCACGGAACGTCGACACCGGCGGGTGATGTTGCAGAGTTAAGAGGTGTAAAACGCGCTCTTGGTGAAGCAGGCTCTAAGAAAGTACTTGTGTCTTCTACGAAATCTATGACAGGTCACTTGTTGGGTGCTGCAGGTTCTGTAGAAGCAATTATTACTGCTATGGCGTTAGTAGACCAAATTGTGCCACCAACGATTAACTTAGATAACCCTGATGAAGAGTGTGACCTTGACCTTGTTCCCCATACTGCACGTAAAGTCGAAATGGAATATGCATTGTGTAACTCCTTCGGCTTTGGTGGAACAAACGGTTCGCTTATCTTTAAAAAAATGTGATAGTCGATTAAACTAGCTTAACGGCGGCTTGATGCTCAGCATTAAGCCGTTTTTTTTTGACTAATTTTTGTATAGGTATGCGAATAGATGTTTTGGGTGAATGGACAACCAGCGTCAATGATATCTCTTTCTGATCGGTCATTTCAGTATGGTGATGGCTGTTTTACCACTATTCTTACTAAAGAAGGTGTGGCTCGGCACTGGCCCTTACATATTGAAAGAATGCAAGCGTGCCTAGATCGGTTAGTTATTAAGAGTCCAGACTGGGATCAGGTAAAAGTTTGGGTGGATCAAGCGGCGCTCAAAGACTCGTTGGCCGGAATAAAATTGCACGTTAGTCGCGGAGAAGGCGGCAGGGGTTATAATCCTACTGGCGTGGACTCAGTAACGACAACAATCAGTCATTTCTCGTATCCTCTCCATTACTTAGATTGGCAAGAAAAAGGTGTCGATCTAGGTATATGTGGTTACAAGCTAGGTATAATGCCGTTTCTTGCTGGGCACAAGCATAATAATCGTTTAGAACAGGTTCTTCTTCGGGGAGAGATGGAGCGTGTTGGATGTCAAGATGGTGTCGTTATGAATATTTATGACCATGTAATTGAAACCACAATGGCCAATCTGTTTTGGTCTAAACACGACATATTATACACGCCTAGTTTGACTTCCTCCGGTGTTGCAGGTGTTATTCGGAAAATGATTTTAAAAGATGCCCAAGACAGTGGAATCGAAGTCTCCGTTGGGGAATTTCCTTTAGATCATCTAATAAATGCAGATGAGGTCTTTATGACGAATTCAATACTCGGTGTTGCCCCTGTGAGAAAAATAGATAGGTCGCATTATCCTATTGGAGCGATAACGCGACGTTTTCAGGAGAATCTAAATTCGTGATTAAGAAACTGTTGGTTTTAATGTTCATCATTATCGGCGTTGCTGCTGGTGGTTATTTTTATATCGAGAAGCAGGTAGACCTTTATATCGATCAACCTCTCTCTATCACTAAACCTGAAATTATTACCATTAAGAGTGGCAGTAGCTTCCAAACAGTGCTCTCTAAATTTGAATCTTCTGGTTGGGTGAATCAAAGTCAATATACGAAGTTAGTAAGAAGGTTTCGTCCAGAGCTAACGAAAGTAAAAGCGGGTACATTTTTAGTTCAGCCAGGTATATCTTTAAGTGACGCCATCGTTTTCATTTCCAAGGGTAAAGAACATCAATTTACTATTACCTTTGTTGAAGGGAGTCGATTTACTGAGTGGCGAACGACGCTGGCGAAAGCTGATTCGTTAAGACATGAGATCACGGATCTATCGGAATCAGAGATTGCAATAAAACTCGGTATCGAACACGAAAAATTAGAAGGTTTGTTTTTGGCCGAAACCTACCATTACACGGCAGGAATGTCGGATCTAGACATACTAAAGCGTTCGCATCAAAACCTGAACACGGTATTGAATCAAGCGTGGGAAAAACGTCAAAAAGAACTGCCTATCAAGACGCCCTATGAGGCATTGATTCTTGCATCGATTATTGAAAAAGAGACAGCGGTAGAAGAAGAACGAACCAAAGTTTCTTCCGTATTTGTAAACAGACTTAATCGTAGAATGCGTTTGCAAACGGACCCAACTGTTATTTATGGTATGGGAGATAAGTACAAAGGGAATATTCGCAAAAAAGATCTGCAAACGCCAACACCCTACAATACATATACAATAAATGGATTGCCTCCAACTCCTATCGCGATGACGGGAAAAGCATCTGTGGATGCCGCATTAAATCCTGACAAAACTCGTTATCTCTATTTTGTTGCAAGCGGCAAGGGTGGTCATGTGTTTTCCAAGAGCTTGAAAGAACATAATCGAGCCGTTCAAAATTATTTAAAACAATTAAGAAAAAAATAATGATTAAAACCAAATTTATTGTTGTTGAAGGACTAGAAGGTGCGGGAAAAAGTACTGCGATTGCTGCGATTAATGAAGTATTAGAGCAACAAGGTATTAAACAGGTCGTGAATACGAGAGAACCTGGCGGTACCGTACTCGCGGAGAAAATGCGTGCGCTGGTGAAGGAAGAACACGATGGTGAAATTTTACAAGATATGACAGAGTTGCTCTTGATGTATGCTGCTCGCGTTCAGTTGGTCGAGAATGTCATTAAACCCGCGCTAGAAAACGGTAAGTGGGTTGTTGGTGATCGCCATGATATGTCCTCTCAAGCGTACCAAGGTGGTGGACGTCAGATTCCACCTGATACCATGCAAAAGCTAAAGCAGGTAACCTTAGGTGATTTTAAACCGGATTTAACGCTGTATCTCGATCTCGATCCTCGTCTAGGCCTTGAAAGAGCACGAGGTCGTGGAGAGTTAGACAGAATTGAGAAGAATGATATCAGTTTTTTTGATCGGTCTAGAGCACGCTATTTGGAGATTGCCAATGAGGACGACTCTGTGCTGATTATTGATGCGAGCCAGAAAATTGAGCAGGTGGCGGTAGGTATAAAACAAGCGCTACTGGATTGGCTTAAGGCGAACAGGTAACGTTTATGCGAGATATCTATCCGTGGTTATTGCCTTTGTTGCATAAATGGCAGGCGCTGAGTGAAACTCATAGAGTTTCTGGGGCGATGTTATGTAGTGCCCCACAAGGCAGCGGTATTGAAAAACTAGCCGAATGGTTTGTGCATACTTTAGTATGTAGTCATTCCACGTCGGAACCTTGTGGTTTTTGCCACTCATGTGAGCTAGCAAAATCTGGCAATCACCCCGATATCCATTGGGTCTCCCCTGAAAAAGAGGGGAAGTCTATTACGGTTGACCAGATTCGTGCCTGTAATCAATGGGCCGTAGAATCGTCTCAACTTGCAGGTAAGCGTGTCATCATCATCACGCCAGCTGATGCGATGAATGAGTCGGCATCGAATGCATTGTTAAAAACGTTAGAGTCACCAGCTAAAAATTGCGTTTTTTTATTGCTTGCGAACAATAACCATAAACTTCTACCGACTATTATTAGTCGCTGTCAAAAATGGACGATTGCTGAGTCTAATTTGGAAGAGACTTATCAATGGTTATTAACCCAAACGACCAAACCATGTAACTATGTAGGCATCCGTTTAAGTAACGGTGCGCCGTTAAAGGCTTTAGCATTTTTTGAACAAAAAACGTATGCCGATTTTCAAAAAGTAGAGTCAGCATTACAAACGTTTTTGAGTTCAAAAGGGGCAAGTTACAACCCAGTGTGGTTATCGATAAAAGATAATCCAGTTGGGCGATTATCTTGGCTAGCGATCATAATGAGTGATATTCAAAAAGCACATTTTGGTTGCAGCGAACTTGGTATGTGTGAAAAGAGTACGGAATTGGCAGAGCGAGTGGCTTACTCGGCGGCGTATAAAGCCATGCTGTCCATTAATAAAATGAAAGATCAGTTAGAATCTTTTTCAGGGTTAAATACTGAGTTATTGTTAATTAACTGGTTAATAGAGCTTCAAGAGGACGTATGTTTGTAGATTCACACTGTCATTTAGATAAATTAGATTATGACGAGCTGCATGATAGTATTCAAGATGTGATCGATAAAGCATCTAATGCGAAAGTTAACGAATTATTGTCGGTTGGTGTAACGCTCGATGCTTTTCCTAATATGATTGAGATGATCAGCGCCTATGATCACGTTCACGCCTCTTGTGGAGTACATCCTCTTGATGTGGAAAGCCCGTTTTCTCTCGATACTTTGAAGCAGTATGCAACCCATTCTAAAGTGGTTGCCATTGGTGAAACTGGGTTGGATTATCATTATAAGCCGGAAACCGCTGGTCTTCAAAGAGAGCGATTCGAGCAACAAGTTGAGTTAGCGGTAGACCTGAATAAACCGCTCATTATCCATACAAGAGATGCACGAGAAGATACGTTATCTATCCTAACAAATGGACATGCAGAAAGGTGTGGTGGTGTAATTCACTGCTTTACTGAAGACCTTGAGTTTGCTGAACACGCAATGTCGTTAGGCTTTTATATCTCTATCTCTGGCATCGTAACCTTTAGGCAAGCGATTGAGCTAAAAGAAGTGGTGAGACAATTGCCTTTAGAGCGATTACTTATTGAAACTGATTCACCCTATTTGGCACCCGTTCCTCATCGAGGCAAGCAGAATCAACCTGCTTATGTAGTGGAAGTCGCTCAGTATATTGCGCAGCTTAAATCGACATCACTTACCGAAGTCGCACAAAAGACCACTCAGAACTTTAGAGATTTATTCTTGCGATAATAACTATCGTTGATCGACATAAATATAGGAGCGCTTGCTCCTTTTTTTTGTTACAACCTAGTAGTTAACCATTTATGTTGAAGTTAACTAATTGTGTGTATAGACCTTAAGAAAACTGAGAAAAACCTGAGGTCAGGTATTCGATAATGAATGCTTGATTGCTGAAGTTGTATTCTAAAAATATATATATTCATGCCAATTTTAATGAATGAAGATGATAAAAGTAGCATATATGAGAAAAGTGACGCGTGAACAAGACCTCTTTTGAGGGATTCATGTGATATTTTTTAAGGGTACTAATATTAGGGCTAAGTAAAGTTCCATTAGGATCTTGCCTCGTTTATCTACTTATCAGGAGCATAAAATATGTTTAAGAATCTTTTTGCCAATTTGCAAAAAGTCGGTAAGGCGCTGATGCTACCAGTATCTGTTCTTCCGGTTGCGGGTATTTTACTTGGTGTTGGTGCCGCCAATTTCAGCTGGTTACCCGAGATAGTATCTCATCTGATGGAACAGGCTGGTGGCTCCGTATTTGGTCAAATGCCGTTGCTTTTTGCGGTTGGTGTTGCATTAGGTTTTACCAACAATGACGGTGTATCGGGTCTTGCTGCAATTGTTGGTTACGGAATCATGGTTGCTACTCTATCTGTTATGGCTGGTGTGTTAGGTGTCGATAGTATCGATACAGGCGTACTTGGCGGTATCATCGCGGGTTCTATTGCCGCTTGGTCCTTTAATCGCTTCTATACAATTAGATTGCCGGATTACTTAGGCTTTTTTGCTGGTAAACGATTTGTACCGATTGTCACTGGTTTTCTCGCTATTGCTTTAGGTGTGGTACTGGCGTTTATTTGGCAACCAATTGGTTCTGGTATTGATGCTTTCTCTGATTGGGCTGCCTATCAAAACCCAATCACTGCATTTGGTATTTATGGCGTTGTTGAACGTGCTCTCATTCCATTTGGCCTACATCACATCTGGAATGTTCCATTTTTCTACGAAGCAGGTAGCTGCGTTAACGCATCTGGTGATGAAGTAAACGGTATTATGACCTGTTTCTTGACGGCTGATGATGCCTCACGAGCTGCAGGTAATGGTTTTGGACAGTTGGCAGGCGGATATCTATTTAAGATGTTTGGTCTTCCGGCAGCAGCGTTAGCTATTGCACATTCAGCTAAACCAGAAAATCGTGCGAAAGTCATGGGTATCATGGTCTCAGCCGCGTTAACGTCATTCCTAACGGGTATTACAGAACCGATTGAATTTTCATTCTTGTTCGTTGCTCCGGTACTTTATGCGATTCACGCAGTATTAGCTGGCGCAGCTTATGCGTTAACTAATGGTTTGGGCATTGTTCACGGTCATACATTCTCTAATGGATTCATTGATTTCGTTGTTCAATCACCACGTGCTGAAAACATGGTATTGCTGGTAGGGCTAGGTCTTGCTTACGCTGCGCTTTATTATGTGGTTTTCCGTACTGTTATAAGGGTGATGGATCTTAAAACGCCCGGACGTGAAGAGGAATCAGATGAGGTTGTAGTCGCGGTCTCAGAAAATGAAATGGCGGGAGAGCTGGTTGCGGCATTTGGTGGTAAAAACAATATTACAGGATTAGATGCATGTATTACGCGCCTTCGTGTTGCCGTCGCTGATCAAGATGCGGTTGACCAAGCGAAGTTAAAACAGCTTGGTGCTGCTGGTGTGGTGGTGGTTTCTGGTGGTGTTCAGGCAATATTTGGAACCAAATCAGATAACCTGAAAACAGATATGGATGTGTGGATGCGTAACCACGGTTAATCTCGCCTTTATTCTTAGTTTAGATTAAACAAAGGGAGGCGAAAGTCTCCCTTTTTAATTTTTATCTTGAGTGGCGGCTAAAGGATGGAATTGAGTGTACTTTGGCACATAATTATTATGAACAATGTAATCGTCGATTCAATTGGAGTGGTAAGAATATGGATAAGAAGTTAGCAGTACTCGTTGTTATGACGTCAATGGTTACGTACGGTATTCAGGCAGAGGAGGTCACTCCATTGGCTGTCGGCTTTGGTATCGATCAAGGCTTTAGTGCGTTAATTCAGATTGATGAAAACATGAATTTAGCGATAGGGAATGATGGTGTCGCGTTTGATTATATTTTTAAAGAGGGTGCATTTGAAGGCAGCGACTTTCCCTTTACTTGGTATGTTGGCGCTGGTGGTTGGGTAGGTTGGGATAACCACGGCGATGAATTTGGGGCTCGAATACCACTAGGTTTAGATTGGGACTTTGCAACTAATTGGGATGCGTATGCTCAGATCCACCCAGAGCTAAGTTACAACACGAAATCGGATGACTTGGAGTTGGGTATAGGGGCAGGTGTTGGCGTTCGGTACACGTTTTGATGCAATAAAAAAGCCAGCGACAGCTGGCTTTTTATTCACGTTTCTTACCTAAAAGGCAAAAAGGTGATTATTCTTTACCGCTATCCATTGCACGTTTAATGCAGATAGCTGCTCCGCCCCAGGTAATACCCAGACCGATAATCATCATAATAATTGCACTAGTTGTCATCTTAAACCTCTGCGTCAACGGGTTTTTGCGGCTTGCTAACCACATTAATGATAATACCTATTACCGCTAGCAGAGCGATTAAACCCCATCCTAGAGTCATAAGCTCAGATTTCGCGTAACCACCGTAGCCATCAGCGATTAAGCTAGTGAACTTGGTGTATAGGATTGCTGCAAGTACTAATGGAGTGATAAAGCGTAGGCAAACTTCAAACCATGCGCCGATTGTAAAGTCGGATACTTTATTCACATATTCACGCACGTCAGCAAGTTTAACTAACCAAGCCATAAGCATGATTTCGATGAAGCAGCTCGTTAAGATACCTACGTTGTTTACGAAATGATCCACTAAGTCTAGAAGTAACAAACCGCCATCAGTAGCAAATGCCATCGAGATAATTAGACCAATACCACAAACGATAGTTGCCGCTTTCTTACGTGACCAGTTTAGTTTGTCGATGACAGCTGAAACAACGGCTTCCATGATGGAAATCTGAGAACTTAACCCGGCAACAACCAATGCTAAGAAGAATAGAGGGCCTAGGATGTATGGAGCAGGTAATAAGTTAATCGCAGCAGGCAGCGTTACAAACGCAAGACCGACACCAGCAGATACCACTTCTGTTATTGGTTTTCCTTGCTCTGCGGCCATGTAGCCAAGAACAGAGAAAATCATTACACCCGCGAGGATTGAGAAACCACAGTTAATCAATACCGTCATAAAGGCGTTGTTGTTGATGTCCGACTTTTCAGGTAGGTAGCTTGAATACGCTAACATGATGGCAAAACCGATACTCAGTGTGAAGAAGATTTGGCCATAAGCCGCGGCCCACACTTTCATATCCGTAAGCTTACTGAAATCAGGTTCAAATAGGTAGTTGATACCGTCAATAGCACCTGGTAGGAAAATCATACGCGCAATTAATACAATCACCATGATGAACAAAACTGGCATCATAATTTTTGCTGCACGTTCAATACCAGCCTTAACCCCACCCGCAATCGCGGCATAAGTGATGGCCCAAGCGATCAACATCGAACCAGCAATTCCCCACTGCATACCACCTAGATTAGAGGGTGAATTGTCACCTAAACCTAGATATTCGCTGAAGAAGAACGCATTTGTGTCCGCTCCCCATTCCTGGGTAAATGACATGCCCAAGTATGAAATTGCCCAGCCAATGACGGCGACATAATACACGGCAATCGTTGCGGCAACACCGATTTGGAACCAACCCAACCACTCAAATTTGGCGTTAATACGCGCCAGAGTGATCGGAGCCGACCCACGATTTCTTTGACCCATGCTGAACTCTAGGATCATGAATGGGATACCTGCGGTGATCATGGCAAAAAGGTAAGGAATCAAAAAGGCGCCACCACCATTTTCATAAGCCATATAAGGAAAACGCCAGATGTTTCCTAGGCCGATAGCAGATCCAACTGCGGCAAGAATAAATCCTGCACGGGATCCCCATTGTTCACGCTTCATAGTTACTCCTTTACTACTAAACTCTGAGTTATGAAGCATTTACACTTAGTCCAATATGGATTAACTACTAAGTAACATTATTAACTCTTTTAAGACTAACTTGATGGAGTTAATTCTGTCATCTATGTAAAAAACTAGATTTTATCTCTAGTTTCCAAGGTAAATTTCAGAGTTTTGTTCTGTGTTGTATGGTGTGTGTTTGCGAAACCTGAAACAATCGGCTACGCGTTGAGTGGAGATTACAGAGATAGACAGAGTAAAGCAATAGAAATGGGTTGTTAAAAATTATAATTATTTTGGTTCTAAAAGTGTTAATGCAGCTATATTTTGGGGTAATAGTTTATGTTTTATCTTAAAGGCAGTGTTAATATCTTATATTATAGAATTTAATAGATAATATTACTTTTCCTCATGGCAGTGCGTATGACTGAAAAATGTGCAATATGCACAATTATCTTATTATTTGCCTAGAATTTTGGTTATTTAAGGCTTTCATACTGATAAAGTGAAACAGACATAAAAGGTTAGAGGACGATGTGTGATAACCGCTACAGTTTCAAGGCTTGGTTGTGATGGTTGCTTGTGAATATTAGCTTCGTCTGTTATTTAATCAATATATAAAATAAAGGAGAACGTGTTATGGAATACAACTTAAAAATGGCACTAACGGTTGTTGCAGGATCTTATGCTGTCATTCTTTTCTGTAGCTTTGTAGCGATCGCTAACTAATCGTTATATGAAGCGTACACTATGTCCAATCGGGGTGTTGTGAGTGGTATACATTCAGACTTAGATCTTATTAAGTATGGTAAGTACCAAAATGGGCGAAGTGCATTGGTTACTCAAGGAGGAGGCCAATGTGGTATTTTTACGTCTGGAGTTTTAGATGCCTTTCTTCTTTCCAATTTTGATCCCTTCGATGTCTTCTATGGCACATCTGCAGGTGCGCTAAATATTAGTGCGTATTTGTGCCGACAACCCGGTATAGGCAAAGCCTTTACGTTAGATTTGACGACAGATGATAAGTTTTTCCATCTGTTCAGTTATATGCGACGTAAACAAAGTATGGATCTTGATTGGGCACTGAATAAATTTCGCGATTATCCTTACAAACTTGATCTGGATATGGGACGAAAAGTCCTAAGAGAGAGGCAAGCCTTTGCTGCTGTTACCGAAGTTAGTAGCATTAAAGATAGGTATATTCCGCTATTGTCAGAAAACTGGTATGACGTCATGCGAGCAACGTGTGCTATCCCGGGTCTTTACTCTGAAGAAGTGATAATTGAGGGTAAGAGGTTTGTTGATGGTGGTGTGACAGCCGCTATACCCGTCCAAGAAGCTTGGCGACAGGGTGCTCGCAATATTATTGTCATTCGAACAGAAAGCCTCGAATCAGAAGTGGAAAAAATTAGAGAGTTAAATATTGATGTTCATTGGATTAAAGAACCAATGAATAATGTTCAGGACCGTTGGAATAAAACCGTTGAACAATGGAAAAATGAGTGGAGTGGTTTTTGGCAGGAACAAATAGATAAATCGAAACAGAAGAAAATACACCATAAGCATTTAGATATTCTTAATGGCGGGCGTTGGTTGTATGGGGCAGGCGACGTGTATCGCTTAAGTCATTTACTGGGCGGAAAGTTTGATTCAGGTTTGGCAGACTTCTTTATGGTACATTATCAAAGTCTTGCACTAACTAATGCATTCTTGAGTAACCCTCCTGACGACTGCTTTATTGTGCAAATAGTGCCTTCTGAGCCGCTAAAATCCTCACCATTAATGAGTAAAAAAGAAGACCTTATCTTTGACTATGAACTGGGCCTTAGTGCGGGCTACGAATTTATCAAGCAACACTCTTTAGCGAGAAAGAACGCAACTAATATACCTGAATCCAAGTGTAAATATTAGGTGAGGACTTAAGGTCTGTTGATCTTTCGTTGCAAAATAGCCTCGAATGATCAAAAGACCCTAGTACTGATAGGCGACTATTGCACGGTTATTATTCGCATACAGTTCGTTGAACCAATGATATCCATTACGTCTCCCTGCGTAATAATGACAATATCCCCACTATGTACATAGCCTTTATTTTTTAGAGTAGTAATGGCCTCTTGTGCCGATGATATGCCCGCATCTGCATGGGAATCAAAGTACACAGGCGTAACCCCTCGATATAAAGATGATTTGTTTAAGGTGGATTCATTACGAGAAAGTGCAAATATAGGGAGGCCAGAGCTTAAACGAGACATCATAAGTGGTGTTTTACCTGATTCTGTCAGTGATATCATTGCTTTCACACCTTCCAAATGATTGGCTGAATACATCGTTGCCATTGCTATTGCTTCTTCGGTCGCTTGGAATGTCTTATCAATACGATAACTTGATGTACTTAAAGACGGCATTTTTTCTGCACCAACACACACACTGGCCATTGATATTACGGTTTCAACGGGGTGCGCACCAACGGCAGTCTCGCCGGATAGCATAACCGCGTCTGTACCATCTAATACGGCATTAGCGACATCCATTACTTCAGCTCGTGTTGGCATAGAGTTGACTATCATTGACTCCATCATCTGAGTCGCAGTGATCACGGTTCGGTTTAAACTGCGAGTACGTTTAATGAGTTGTTTTTGGACTCCGATCAATTCAGGGTCACCGATCTCCACACCTAGATCACCACGAGCGACCATGATGACGTCTGAAGCGAGAATTATGTCATCTATGCTTTCTGCATTTGCAACTGTTTCGGCTCTTTCAACTTTAGCGACTAATTTCGCTTCCAATCCTGCATCCCGGGCAAGCCTTCTCGCGTATCTCATATCTTCCCCATTACGCGGGAACGAGATAGCGAGATAATCGACTTTTATTTTTGCCGCGGTTAAAATATCTTGTTTGTCTTTTTCAGTTAGCGCTTCTGCAGATAGCCCTCCGCCTTTTTTATTGATCCCTTTGTTGTTTGAAAGCACGCCACCGATGACAACCTCAGTAAACACTTTGTTGCCTTTTACGGATATAACTTTGAGCTGAACTCGGCCATCGTCAAGCATTAATAGATCGCCGTTAGAAACATCTTGCGGTAGGTTTTTATAGTCCAGACCAACGGCGTCTTGATCACCCATCCCTGCTTCTAGTTCGCTATCTAAGGTGAATTTCTCCCCAATGACGAGGTCGATTTTACCATTTTTAAAAGTAGAGACTCGAATTTTAGGGCCTTGCAAGTCACCAAGAATGGCGATGTGTTGACCTAATTTTGCAGCAATTTCTTTGACCTTTTTTGCTCTCTTAATGTGGTCATCAGCACTGCCATGTGAAAAGTTCATGCGAACAACGTTGGCACCAGCTTTGATGATTTCTTCGAGGACATTGTCTTTATCTGTGGCCGGACCAAGGGTGGTAACAATTTTTGTTCTTCTAAGCATTTCTACCATTTTTTATCTCCGTTACTGACTTTACTCATTGAGTATATGATATGAATCTAAGGCGAGAAAAAAGAATTGTTCTATTGGGGTGTAGTTATCATTTAGGGTAAAGTGTTTTGACGACGTGGTAATCCTGTCATAGATCAATTATTTCGGTGTTTGAAATATAAATTTCTCTCTATTTATGAACTAAATACGATTTGTGCGTGATACTGGTCACGGCGATTTGCTAAGGCGCTTCACAATTACTTCGCAAAGTAAAAAAATCACCCTAACAGTGTTATTTTGGAGTTTCAGATGTACATGGCTCAACCAGGCCATATTGATCATATAAAACAGTTCAATGCTGGTCGTGTATATAAATTAATTGATGAGCTCGGCCCAATCTCTCGTATCGATCTGTCGAAAACGAGTTCATTGGCGCCTGCAAGTATCACAAAAATTACTCGTGAGCTTATCGATGCACATCTTATTCATGAAACTACGGTTCAGGAAGCGACGAGTCGTGGGCGGCCTGCTGTCGGGTTACAAACTAACAATGAGGGTTGGCAGTTTCTCTCTATGAGATTAGGTCGTGGATATTTAACTATCGCACTGCATGAGTTAGGTGGTTCGGTTTTAGTTGATACAAAAATAGATATTCATGAAGTAGAACAAGATGATCTACTCGCACGTCTTCTCCATGAAACGGAGGAATTTTTTCAAACCTATGCCGATCAATTAAATAGAGTAACCAGTATTGCAGTAACGCTGCCGGGTTTGGTTAACTCTGAGCACGGTATTGTGATTCAAATGCCACACTACAATGTCGCCAATTTGCCTTTGGGCCCAGAAATGTACAAGGCGACAGGGTTACCTGTATTTATTGCCAATGATACGCATGCATGGGCACTCGCAGAGAAACTGTTTGGAAACTCTCAGGTAAATGATAGTTCTGTGTTGATTTCGATTCATCACGGTGTTGGCGCGGGCATTGTGCTAGATGGTCGAGTACTTCAGGGTAAAAATGGTAATATTGGTGATCTAGGGCATATTCAGATAGATCCTGCTGGTAAGCGTTGTCATTGTGGTAACTATGGTTGCCTTGAAACGGTCGCGAGTTCTAAAGCAATTAGAGAAGAAGTCACAATGCGTCTTGAACAAGGAGAAGTCTCCTCTATTGATGCCGCCAACCCCACTATCGAAGCGATTTGCTCTGCAGCCGCAGTGGGCGATCCTCTCGCGGTGGAAGTGATTGAAAAACTTGGTTATTATTTGGGGTCCGCGATCGCTATCATGATCAATCTGTTTAACCCTGAAAAAGTACTCATTGGCGGTGTAATTAACCGTGCCAAATCTATTCTTTATCCGGCTATAGAGTCTTCGATTAAGAAGCAAAGTTTAGCCGTTTATCATCGAAACGTAGATATAGTCGAGAGTCGCTTTCTCAAGCAAGCCACTATGCCTGGCGCTGCGTTAATTAAACAAGCTATGTATGATGGAGAGTTATTAATGAAGGTCGTGGAGGGCTGATATTTGGTACATGTTATGTACTGAAGATTGATATCAATCAGTTCTCTCATGTTTTCGTGGTGTATCTATGGATACTGGATAGGTTTATCCGGTGTTGTATAGTATAAATAACGGTATCGTAATTTTTTGTTTCTAAGTGTGAATTAGAACTTAATTCCAATCTCTGTGAGAAAGTCGTATGTCTGGAGTATTAAGTAGCGTTGATCAAAGAACGAACTTGGTGGGTGAAAACCGACTTGAGTTGTTGTTGTTTAAACTGAGCAATCGCCAATTGTTTGCGATCAATGTGTTTAAGGTTAAAGAAATACTAAAAGTACCTGTTGTAACTAAATTGCCAGGCTCTCACCAGAATGTCATTGGTGTGGCTTCTTTACGTGGAGAGTCAGTACCTATTATTGATCTTCGTGCTGCTATTGGGTACCGACCTATGCACCCAGATGAAGAGCAAAATTTAATTATTACGGAATACAACCGAAGTGTTCAGGGATTTTTAGTCGGTCAGGTTCGTAATATTGTAAACACAACGTGGACTGATATTGCGCCGCCACCTAAAACAGCCGGTAAATCAAACTACTTAACCGCCATCACTAATATAGAAGATGAAGGCGTACAGAAGATTGTTGAGATCATCGATGTAGAGAAGGTATTGGCTCAGATTATTGATTACGATATTTCTATTTCCGAAGGCGTTCTTGATGAGCGGCTTACGACTCAAATGGTGGGTAGGAACGTTCTAGTCGTTGATGATTCATCGACCGCTAGAGGACAAATTAAGGGTACACTTGAACAATTGGGCTTGAATATTATTGAGTGTGGTGATGGTTTAGAGGCCTTGAATTTACTACGCAAGTGGAGTGATGAAGGTACAGACGTTACTGAAAAACTGATGATGATGATTACCGACGCTGAAATGCCAGAAATGGATGGGTATAGATTAACTTACGAAGTACGGAATGACCCACGAATGAAAAATCTATTTATTACTCTAAATACTTCTTTGAGTGGTAGTTTTAATGATGCAATGGTAGAAAAAGTCGGCTGTGATCGCTTTATCTCTAAATTCCAACCAGATCTTTTGGTGGGTGTGGCCCAAGAGAGAATGAAGCAGATTTTGGATTAGGTTCTCCGGCATTTTTATGCCGGAAATAAGTTTAATGGAAATCCCTAGATTGGGTACTAAGCTGTGCGATAGAATCGGTTAAATCAATCAGCTTGCCTGCAATAACATGGGTCACTTGCCCATCATGCTCTAATATCCCTTTTATTTTTAGTATTTTAGCGGTTAGATACGCTTCCTGTTGAGCCCTTGCGGTATTAGACCATACCACTACATTGACATTACCTGTGTCATCTTCCAAAGTGAAAAATGTCACACCAGCCGCGGTTCCAGGAGATTGTCGGCCCGTTACAATACCTGCTACTGTCACCAGTGATTTGTGTGGCTGATTTAACAATTCTACCTGTCGCGTAAACTTACCTAATATCCCTTTTTCTTCCAACAAGGTTATGGGGTGTTTTGCGAGCGATACGCCTGTTGCAGCATAATCTTCAGTTAATGTTTCAAATTCATTTTCTTGGTATTGAAACGCATTGTTGTCGGCAGAGTTTTGTTGAAAAAGAGGGTAATCCTGTATTGAATCCATTACGGCCCAGCGGGTTGCATATCGGTCTCCTGAAAGTGCTTTTAAGGCATCAGCAGACGCTAAGGCTTCGATATCCTTTTTGTTCAAACCGATGCTTTTGAGTTGCCCAGTGTTGCTATACCCATTTTCTGGACGATTATTGATAAGTTGTTTTGCCCCTTTTTCTGAAAGCCCTCGAACAAGGCGAAACCCTAGACGTAAGGCGTAACTGTGTTTGTTTTGTTGGTCGTTAGGCACCATGATGTGGTCGTATTTTGAATGATTCACTGACACAGGTAGAACGGAAATGTCATGTCGGCGGGCATCTTGAATAAGCTGAGATGGGCTATAAAACCCCATCGGTAAACTGTTCAAAATAGAGGTGTAAAAGGCTTCAGGATAATAATATTTTAGCCATGCAGAGCAGTACGCTAATATTGCAAAAGAGGCAGAATGACTTTCAGGAAAACCATATTCACCGAAGCCGCAGATTTGATTAAAGATGCGCTGTGCAAACTCAGCGTCATAACCTCTTTCTAGCATGCCATTGATAAGCTTATCCTTGAACTTAAACACATGACCATTTTTTTTCCATGCGGCCATCGCTCGTCGTAGTTGGTCGGCTTCTCCTCCTGTAAAACCCGCTGCCACCATGGCTAACTTAATGACTTGTTCTTGAAATATGGGGACGCCCATCGTGCGATGTAGAACGTCACGAACGGCTTCAGAAGGGTAAGTGATAGGCTCTTTACCATCTCGCCGCTTTAGGAACGGGTGAACCATGTCGCCTTGAATAGGCCCAGGACGCACAATAGCAATTTGAATAACAAGATCGTAGTAGCACCTTGGTTTCAAACGCGGCAGCATGCTCATTTGAGCTCGAGATTCAATCTGAAACACACCTACGGTATCTGCTTTTTGTAGCATGGCGTAGACTTTTTCATCATCTTGCATGCGACTGATATCCGGGATAGTTAACGTTCGTTGTTCGTGTTTTTGTATGAGATCGAAGCATTTTCTAATCGCGCTAAGCATACCAAGAGCAAGTACATCGACTTTTAATAATTTGAGCGTTTCTAAATCATCTTTGTCCCATTGGATCACCGTTCTTTCGGGCATAGAGGCATTTTCGACTGGAACCAGTTCATATAGAGGGCCAGAAGAGATAACAAAACCACCAACATGTTGAGATAGATGACGTGGAAACCCCATGATTTCATTAACCAGTTGTATAAATTGCTGGCCTTTTAGCGAGTCGGGTTTTAGGCCCAATTCGGTGAGCTGGGCTTGCCAATCGAGGGTGCGATCACGTCGATTGGTGTTTTTTATAAAAAAGTCCAATTGAGTTTCTGAAATTCCTAACGCCTTACCGACATCTCGAACTGCACTTTTGTATCGATAACTGATAACCGTTGCGGCCAAAGCGGCTCTCTCTCGGCCGTATTTCTTATAGATATATTGAATCACCTCTTCTCGCCTTTCGTGCTCAAAGTCGACATCGATGTCTGGTGGCTCATCTCTTTCTTTACTGATGAAACGTTCAAACAGAACGGAGATTTGTCTTGGATCGACAGCGGTAATCTCTAAACAATAACAAACAACAGAATTGGCGGCTGAACCACGTCCTTGATAGAGAATACTCTGGTTTTTGGCGAACATGACGATGTCATGGATAGTTAAAAAATAGAAAGGGTATTTTAATTCTTCTATTAGAATTAATTCCTTGTCTATCGTTGCTTGAACCTCGGTAGGAACACCATTAGGGAAACGAATTTTTTTTCCGTTTTCAACTAATTTTCGCAGATAACTCATGGGGGTATGCCCGATGGGTATGAGTTCTGCCGGATACTGGTAACAAAGCTCTTTCATTGTAAACGTACATTGCTGTGCCAGTTTGTGCGAGGCTTGCAACCACGAGGACTCAAAGATAATTTGCAGTTTATCTATGGGGCGTAAGCTTTGCTCGGTATTACTAATAAGGTGTTGTTTAATGCCAGTAATCGCACGGTTTTCTCGTATTGCGGTTAGCGTATGTTGAAGTGGTAAACGTGTTGCACTATGCATTAACACTCCGCCACAAGCCGTGATTGGAATATTGAATAAGCCTGCTAATTGTTTGCAGTGGTCGAGGTAATATTTGTCTGTGCTTTTTAGGTGGCGTTGGAGACCAAGCCACATCCTTTTTTGGTGATGTTTCGCTAACCAGTCTCCCCAATACTGATCGCAGTGTTTTTGACGAGGCAACCAAAGGATATAGCAGTGTTTAAGGGACATAATATCCCACTCGGAAAGATTGTATTTGCCTTTCTCTGCTCGTCTTCTTGCATTAGTGATGACTCGGCATAGTTCGGCGTAAGCTTCACGTGTAGGACTAAGTAAAACTATCTGGCATTCAGAATTGAGCCAAAACATACTGCCGATGATAAGTTTAACCTTGAGCTTTTTTTCTTCGATGGTACGAAAAGCACGGACGACACCAGCGACGGAACATTCATCAGTAATGGCAATAGCAGAATAACGTAGGAAATCGGCCTGTAAAACCAACTCTTCTGGATGAGAAGCCCCTGTTAAAAAAGAGAAATTACTCTGGCAAAAGAGTTCAGCGTAGTTGAGTGAATGAGGCGTCATTTAACTGAATACCCCATGTATGAACCACTCCTTTGCTGGAGTTCTAAATACCCACAACGTCTTCCCTTTATGACCTCTGGCAATAAAATAATCTCTTGTTACTTCACCCGCATCCCACCATCCTGTTGCGAGTCTTTCCGGACCTTGGATGATGGTGATTTTTTCCTGCAAAGGTGTTGGAAAAGGAAGCAGAATACTGGGCCTTATCTGCTTCGTTTTTTGACCAATAGTATTATTTTCTAGAGGCTGACAAAGCCGTGTTGTTTGTTCGGGTCTAGGGTCTGAGGTTAAGGTAAGACCTGAAACGCATTCTTTTCCCAACTTTGCTTGTAAGCGAGATATTAGTTCGAGAGCAGACATGCTTCCTTTTGGACCATCAAAGAGGTCGTGTCCGTCTCCTTGCTGTTGGGCTACTCGGCTAATGGATAAGGTGATAGCAACGACGGGTGCATCGAGTTTAATCGACTCTAGGGTTAACTGGCTGAGCTCATGCCATTTGGTGGCAAGGTAATCACCCTGTGCTGAGGTGAACATGACTTCTTGGGCTTCGTTGCTTTTTTCGCGCTTGTGAAGTGTCAATATCAATTCATAAGCGATCTGGTCCCTTCGTTTAAGAAAACGTTCTAATTGTTTGAATAGTGTGTGTAATGGTTTTTCTAGCCATTGAAAATTATCAATTTCATAGAGCAGTTCTAAAGATCGGGTAAATGTTTCTGGTGGATAATAAAATTCGATAAGATGCTTAAATCGTCCGGTCAACTGACCAATATAATTAACCAATTCAATATCAAAACGACGGGCAACGTCTGAAATATCGAGCATGAGAAGATCGCCTAAATGGCGAACGCCAACACGATTCAGTTTCTCTATGGTCTTTTTTGTCAATGCGGTTGCTTCTAAAGGGTATTTTTTTAATTGCTGCTCTATTGCCCCTTTATCTTCTGATATACGGTTGAGTTGGGCTTGAGCGAGTAATCGGGCAGAGTAAGGGGAGTAACCGGTCGCGAAACAGTATTCGATATTAAGGTCGTCTAATGGTTTTTTAACCGCTTGCCAATAGCTATCTAATCCGTCGTAGAGCGTTAACATATTACTGACTTTAAGCAATAAACCTGAAGGTGAGGAGAGAGAAATATCTGCTGTAACCATATATAACCAATGAGCAATTTCTAACAACTTTTGTTCTTCAATATCCGATTTGTATGGGTGTACCTGTAATATATTACAAAGGGAAGCAGCATTACCTAACCCCATACCGAGTTTCAGCCCAGATTGTGTCGCAATGTTGTTGAGTTGCACGATGTGATTTTTGTGCAGAATAGCAATAGGTAATTCACCTGACTCTGAGAAAAGGGTATCGAGTTGCAGTTTAGGAAAATGAAGATAGAGCCAAAGAATCACGCGTGGCCTCGTTTCAGTAGAGGAAACGGCGTAATATTACTTTGTTCGGTGCTTTCCTCTTGGTTAAGGTGAGCCCAACGACGGCTCATATCGACAGAAAATGTTGATTTAAGCCAACCGCCCTTACGCTTATGGAGAGTGACCTGTATAGCGTTGGCTTGAGGTTGGAGCTGCATACTTAGTGAAATAGGTAAACTAATCTGATATTTTTGTTTGGTTTTGAATAAAAAATTGAGACATTGTCCTGTTTCACTGGCAACCTGTAACCTTCTTGCTTGATGCACTTCCAATGATGGGTGCCATAAAGTGACGCTGCCACAACAACCGCTTTTCAAGCTTTGCTCCGCAGACCAAAGTGCCTCTTTTTTTGTTTTAGGAAAGATCATCACGACGCGTTTAAGATCAATACCTTGTTGAATTAGGTACTCGGAACAGAGGTGCCCAGGTGGGTTAATAAATACGCTAAGCCTTTGTTTTCCATTTTCTTTTATGTACGGAGTGAGCAGTCGTAGCTCGCCAATACCAAAAGCGGATGATATTTCGACCACACCATGAGTTGGAAAGCCACCACCTAGTTGTTTATCGAGCTCTATATATCCTGTTGGGTGAGTTTCTACGGGATTTTGAGGTTTAGAACCCTGCCAAATCAGGTGCTTACTATGTAATAGATCAATAGCGGTTTGCATCATTCTCTCTCGATCAAATGTACTGGATATACATACAGTATATTTGATCGAGAGAGAGGATCAAGGAAGAAAAGTAGGAATCAGAGAGATAAACTATTTCTATATAAAATACAGAACCTTGTATAATATCCGAGTCTGAATCAATAATTCTCACCGAGTGAGCCGTATCTAGGAGTTATTTAATGCATCAGCAACTCATTATGCTGTTCGCACTCATTGTCATGAGTTTTTCAATCGGTTTATGGTTTCAAAAAAAATATGCAGAGATCAATCAATCTCTTAGCGTAACCTTAGGCAAATTTACCTTAACCATCATCATTCCCTACTCAATACTGACTTCTATCTGGCAACTCCCAAAAATAGAATCTCAACTTTTTTATCTTCCTTTAGTGGGGGTTGGGGTCATCTTTCTAGGAGCACTGGTCGGTTTTTTTGCCGTGAAATGGAAAAATCTTGCACCTAAGCAGGCTGGGGCATTAGTTTCGGTTACCACTATTTATAATTTAGGTGCGTTAGGTAATCTGTGTGCTTTTTTTATCTTCGGCGAAAATGGGATAGCGATTGCTGCCCTGTATAAATTAAGTGAAGAGTTAATCTATTTTGCCGGGATCTACCCTTACGCCCGAAAATGTGGAGATCAGCCGCTCAATATTGGAAAAAGATATTTTTGGCGCGACCCTATATTTTTGGCCGCAATCAGTGCCATTTTTATGGGTTTGATGCTTAACCTAAGCGGCCTCAACAGACCGCTGATTATTGGTGATATTAACCAATATGTGATTCCATTTGGCAGCTTAATGATGGTTTTCTCTGTGGGATTGACATTTAATCTTAAGGGCGGGGATAAGTGGAAAACATTGGCGATACAGGTATCAACATGTCGGGCAGTTCTTGCTCCGGCCGTTGCGATTCTTCTCATTACCTTGTTTGATTTGTGGTCAGTATACGATGGGTTGGTTGCTAAGGTATGTATTCTGTTATCGGTTATGCCAACGGGCTTTACTTCAACGATACCAACGGTGTTGTATCGCTTAGACAGCGATCTTGCCAATACGGCATGGTTCTATAGTTATTTGGCTTTTCTTATCGCTTTTCCAATAACGGTGATGCTGCTTTAGAGCATTAAGCGTTAGTTATAAAGTCTTTTCAAACAATCACTTCGCCTTTGTTTAGAAATGAACGAAGTGACGGTTCAAGAAGTGAAGGATCTCTCGATTTAAGAAGCGAACAGAGTGAACACTTAGTCAATCGAGGGGATCCTATTTAGGTTGGGCATCAATACACTGCCCATTTATCTCTTTACCTTCAGGTGCCATTAAATAGAGATAGAGTGGCATAATATCTAACGGTGTTTTTAATAAATGCGAGTCCTCTGCTGGATAGGCTGTAGCCCGCATCCCTGTTCGCGTAGCACCTGGGTTAATGGCATTAACCTTAATCGCAGTATCGGTTAACTCATCAGCAAGGATCTGCATCATACCTTCGGTCGCGAACTTAGAGATTGAATAGGTTCCCCAAAAAGCTCTGCCTTTATGTCCTACAGAAGACGAGGTGTAGACGATCCTAGCATCATCTGAATTGTGCAAGATAGGCAGTAAGGCCTGAGTCATCAAAAACTGCGCTTTTACATTGATTTGCATCACATCATCAAAGGTATCTTCACTTATTTGATCGAATGGACTGATGACGCCAAGCAGGCTAGCATTATGTAATACACCATCTAAACGGCCAAACTGCTGTTCAATCGTTTCAGCCATATCAATATAGTTTTGTTTACTTGCTCCTTTCATATCCAACGGGATAATTGCAGGCTGAACATAACCGGCTGCTTCTATTTCGTCATAAGTTTGTTCAAGTTTTTTAACGGTACGGCCCAATAGAATAACGGTCGCACCATGTTGGGCGTAACTAAGAGCCGCTTGCTTTCCTATTCCAGCGCCAGCGCCGGTAACTAAAATGATTTTATCTTTGAGTGTGTCTTTTGAGACTGAATAATCCACTTCCATATCCCTATTTTTATTATTTAATGTTGGTTATCATGACAAAGTGATTACAATACACGAATTGAAATGATTGGGGATACTAGATTGGAATTTTTGTTGGACTACGGCCTATTTTTGGCCAAGATTGCGACTTTTGTTGTGGCAGTTATTGCTATTTTAGTGGTTGCAAAAGCAGTCGGTGGGAAACAAGGTGGCCCGAAAGGTGAGTTAGAGATCACCAACCTAACCGAGAGACACAAAGATAACATTGAAGTGATGGAGCACCACTTACATGATGGCACCTTTATAAAAGAGCGTGATAAGGCAGAAAAAAAAGCAGAAAAAGAGAAAGCAAAATCACGAAATAAAGAAGTGAAACAAGCGGTTAAAGAAGGCGCTTTAGAGAGTAAACGTGAAGCGCATCTGTTTGTCTTGGATTTTAATGGCAGCATTGATGCCAAAGAAGTGGCGTCTCTGCGAGAAGAAGTCACTGCAATATTGTCTGTTGCTAGAGAAGGTGATGAGGTGTTACTTCGTCTAGAATCTGGTGGTGGGATGGTTCATGGTTACGGCCTTGCGTCCTCGCAGCTTGACCGTATCAAAGCCGCAAATATCCCACTGATTATCTCTGTCGATAAAGTCGCCGCAAGTGGTGGTTATATGATGGCGTGTATTGGTGACAAAATTGTATCTGCTCCTTTTGCCATTGTTGGCTCAATTGGTGTGATTGCTCAACTGCCAAATTTCAACAAACTGCTTAAAAAACATAATATAGAGTTTGAACAGCTCACAGCCGGTGAGTATAAACGTACATTGACGATGTTCGGTGAGAACAGCGATAAAGCTCGGGATAAATTTAAACAAGAACTTGAAGAAACCCATGGGCTATTCAAAGATTTCATCCGAGAACGACGTCCTGCACTTGATTTAGAAAAAGTAGCAACAGGTGAACATTGGTTTGGAACACAAGCTCAAGCGCTAGGGTTAGTGGATGAAATTAGCACATCTGATGATATCGTTGTTAATGCCTGTAAAAAGAAAACGGTACTCTCCGTTCGTTATGTTCAAAAGAAAAAAATGGCGGATAAACTGGCGAGAATCGGTGGCGAAGCCGCAGATCATTTACTGATGAAATGGTTATCTCGTGGACAGAGACCGATAATATAGAAAACGACAGTGTTTATAGATCAATAAGTTACATCTGTATACGATGGTAAAACGTTGTTGTTGTCTACAATTATTACGTGGGTTAACAAGGTATTAGCTAAATAAAGCACTTGCTTAACCCACTTTTAATGACTTAATAGTCAATTATTAAATTTTAAATTTTCCTCCTTCTTTCCTCGCTCCGCTCCTCATTTCGACCTATAATATGCCGCCGATAAAAGTGGTTCTATACGGATAGAATTGCTACACACTTAAGAATTGGAGTCATAAATGTCCTCGAAGAAACCCGTTGTAACTGTTGATGGACCTAGTGGTGCAGGTAAAGGCACGCTATGTATGTTGTTGGCTGAAAAACTCGGTTTTCACTTACTTGATTCTGGCGCTATTTATCGTGTATTAGCGCTTGCGGCTATTCATCATGGTGTTAATACAGAATCGGAAGAGGCGTTAGTACCTTTAGCGACGCATTTAGACGTACAGTTTATCGCGGAAGGTGATCTGGTTAAGGTTATTTTAGAAGGGGAAGACGTTTCTTCAGAGCTCCGTAAAGAAGAGACGGGTACCGCAGCATCAAAAGTGGCGGCATTACCACGAGTCCGTGAGGCGTTATTACGACGCCAACGTTCATTTAGCAACGAACAAGGTTTGGTTGCTGATGGGCGTGATATGGGCACGGTAGTTTTCCCAAATGCTGAGGTGAAGATCTTCCTTGACGCAACGGCTGAGGAAAGGGCGGATAGACGCCTTAAGCAGTTGCAAGATAAGGGGTTAAGTGTTAAATTTGACCACCTTTTACGCGAGATACAGGAGCGTGATGACAGAGACCGCAACCGTGCGGTGGCTCCGTTACGTCCTGCTGATGGCGCATTAGTGCTTGATTCTACTACACTTTCTATAGGTGAAGTGGTTGATCAAGCGCTTGAATATATCGAATCTAAATTGTCTTAATTTAAGAGGCAATAGGAGGTCGGTCGCAAGGATGATGACTGGCTATTTTATCAACCCCACGCGGTAGGATGCCCGTGGAAGTTTAATAATTGAAGATCAAATTAATGACTGAATCTTTCGCTCAACTCTTTGAAGAGTCTCTAAACGAACTAGAACTTCGCCCAGGTACCATTGTTAAAGGTACTGTAGTTGCTATCGAGAACGGTTTCGTTCTTGTTGATGCTGGCCTAAAATCAGAATCTGCTATCCCAGCAGAGGAATTCAAGAACGCTGCTGGCGAACTTGATGTTGAAATTGGTTCAGAAATCGACGTAGCACTTGATGCTGTTGAAGATGGCTTTGGTGAAACTAAACTTTCTCGTGAGAAAGCTAAGCGTCACGAAGCTTGGATCGTTCTTGAGAAAGCATACGAAGAAGCTGAAACTGTTATTGGTATCATTAACGGTAAAGTTAAAGGTGGTTTCACAGTAGAACTAAACGGTATCCGTGCGTTCCTACCTGGTTCATTAGTAGATGTTCGCCCAATCCGCGACACTGCTCACCTAGAGAACAAAGAGCTAGAGTTTAAAGTAATTAAGCTAGATCAAAAACGTAACAACGTTGTTGTTTCTCGCCGTGCTGTTATCGAATCTGAAAACAGTGTTGAGCGTGACGAACTTCTTGAAACACTTCAAGAAGGTAGCGAAGTTAAAGGTATCGTTAAGAACCTTACTGACTACGGTGCATTCGTTGACCTTGGCGGCGTAGATGGCCTACTTCACATTACAGATATGGCTTGGAAGCGTGTTAAGCACCCATCTGAGATCGTAAACGTAGGTGATGAAATCCTAGTTAAAGTTCTTAAGTTTGACCGTGAGCGTACTCGCGTATCTCTAGGTCTTAAGCAACTTGGTGAAGATCCATGGGTAGCAATCGCTAAGCGTTACCCAGAAGGTCACAAACTAACTGGTCGTGTTACTAACTTAACTGACTACGGTTGCTTCGTGGAAATCGAAGAAGGCGTTGAAGGTCTAGTACACGTTTCAGAAATGGATTGGACTAACAAGAATATCCACCCATCTAAAGTGGTTAACGTTGGCGACGAAGCTGAAGTTATGGTTCTTGAGATTGACGAAGAACGTCGTCGTATTTCTCTAGGCCTTAAGCAATGTAAAGCTAACCCTTGGCAGTCATTCTCTGAAGCGCAAGTTAAAGGCGACAAAGTAACTGGTAAGATCAAGTCTATCACTGACTTTGGTATCTTTATCGGTCTTGACGGCGGCATCGACGGTCTTGTTCACTTATCTGATATCTCTTGGAATGTTGCAGGAGAAGATGCGGTACGTGATTATAAGAAAGGCGATGAAATCTCTGCAGTTGTTCTTGCAGTTGATGCAGAGCGTGAACGTATTTCTCTTGGCGTTAAGCAAATGGAAAATGACCCGTTCAACGCATTTGTTGCTGATAACAAGAAAGGCATCCTAATTAACGCAACTGTAACTGCAGTTGACGCAAAAGGTGCTACACTTGAAATTGCAGAGGGTGTTGAAGGTTACATCCGTGCATCTGAAGTTTCACGTGACCGTGTTGAAGATGCATCTCTAATCCTAAGCGTAGGCGATAGTGTTGAAGCTAAGTTCACGGGCGTTGACCGTAAGAACCGCGTAGTAAACCTTTCTGTTAAAGCGAAGGATGAAGCTGACGAGCAAGAAGCAATGGCGTCAGTGAACAAGCAAGAAGAGACTTCTACTAGCGGGTTCACAAATGCTATGGCAGATGCTTTCAAGGCTGCTAAAGGCGAGTAATAATCGCAATTAGGGAGCCTCTTGGCTCCCTTTTTTTATGATTTGACGTTTTTGAAAATGTGATGAGGGTAAATATGACTAAGTCTGAACTAATAGAAAGACTCTGTGCTGAGCAAACACACCTTTCTGCGAAAGAGATAGAAGACGCTGTAAAGGATGTTCTAGAGCATATGGCTTCTACTTTAGAAAGTGGTGATCGAATCGAAATTCGTGGCTTTGGTAGTTTCTCATTGCATTATCGTGAACCTCGTTTAGGTCGTAACCCTAAAACAGGTGATAAGGTTGAACTTGACGGAAAATATGTTCCGCACTTTAAACCAGGCAAAGAGCTTCGCGAACGCGTAGATATTAGCTAATATCACTCATATAGAGTTATAAAAAAGCGGCATATTTTAATATGCCGCTTTTTTATAAGCGGTTTCCGATGGTTTGTAGACTCAAATTACTGCATAATCAGACGTTAGCGAAATATCTGGAGTAGTGAGTCATGAAAATTATAAAAACGATTCTAGTCATTGCACTTTTTCTTGTGGCATTAGCATTAGGTGCGCAAAATCAAGAAGTCGTCTCTTTTAACTACCTATTGGCACAAGGTGAATTTCACCTGTCTACATTGCTAGGGGTTGTTTTTGTTGCTGGATTTGTACTAGCTTGGCTTATTGTAGGAAGTATGCAATTAAAATCTCAGTTAACCATTCGTCGTTTAAATCGAAAGCTGAAGAAGTCTTCTGTTAATCAGCTTCCGGTCGAGTCGAAAGCTTAATGGTGATATAGCGGTAAGCATCCATGCTTGAACTACTCTTTTTATTATTGCCAATTGCGGCAGCCTATGGTTGGTACATGGGCAACCGAAGCGCACGGCAAGATAAACAAGAACAGTCCCATCAAATTTCCCGGCAATACGTTACGGGCTTGAACCTGCTATTATCTGATCAATCAGATAAAGCGGTCGATCATTTTATTGAATTACTTCAAGTTGATGCAGAAACTATTGATACTCACTTAGCCCTCGGAAACCTGTTCCGATCTCGTGGGGAAGTTGATCGAGCTATACGAATTCACCAAAATCTTATTTCAAGAAAAAACCTCTCTATAGACCAAAAGAATCTTGCACTGCAACAATTAGCAAAAGATTACATGGTTTCCGGTTTTTTAGATCGGGCCGAAAAAATATTTGAACAATTAGTTGACGAGCCTTCTCACAAAGAAGCGGCGTTGACTCAATTGGTGAGCATCTATCAACAGACACGAGAGTGGAATAATGCAATCAAATATGCAACGGCATTAGTGAAACTTGGTCGCAAACGCATTACAGCAAATATTGCTCATTTTTGGTGTGAATTGGCACTGTTAGAGCAATCGGAAAGCAACACAGCTAAATCGATACTCTATTTTAAAAGAGCACTATCTGAAGACCCTAAATGCGTAAGAGCCAGCATTTCTTTGGGTAAAATATATCTTGAGAATGAAGATTATAAAGGCACCATCAAATATATGGAGATGGTGCTAGATCAAGATACTGATTTTATAAGCGAAGTACTTGAAACGTTGGCCGAGTGTTATCACCATATTGGTCAAGAAGAGCAACTGGTTGAGTTTCTGCGTAAGTGTATAGATAAGAAGGCAGGAGTTTCGGCGGAACTGATGTTGGCACAACTGGTCGCACATCATGAGGGTTTTGCTTCTGCTCAGACATTGTTAACCCGGCAGTTACTTCGAAATCCGACAATGAAAGGCTTTCACCGCCTAATGGATTACCATTTAGCCGAAGCTGAAGAAGGGCGAGCTAAAGAGAGTTTAACAACGCTACGGTCGCTTGTCGGCGAGCAACTTAAAACAAAGCCGCATTATCGCTGCAGAAAATGTGGTTTTTCAACCCATTCACTTTATTGGCACTGCCCATCATGTAAAGGTTGGGGAACCATTAAGCCAATTCGTGGACTTGATGGGGAATAATGAAACCGATGATATTGATGCAGTTTTCGTTATTCCCGTAAAAACGGGAATCTGTGTGGGATTAGATCCCCACTTTCGTGAGGATGGCGGAGCTTGATGTCTTAAGCGGTTTACGGAATCGAATTCATTTTAGTCACACAATTAATGTGATTGGTATTACCTCCAAATTGGAGGTTTTTTTTGAATATTAGTTAGGAGAGAAAATGTTGGATCAAAAAGTTATTGTGGCTCTGGATTATGATAATCAGGCGGATGCGTTAGCCTTTATTGATAAAATCGATCCTAATTCTTGCCGCCTAAAGGTGGGCAAAGAAATGTTTACTCTATATGGTCCACAATTTGTACAAGAACTGCATAAACGTAATTTCTCTGTATTTCTTGACCTTAAATTTCACGATATTCCTAATACCTGTTCAAAAGCAGTAAGAGCCGCAGCAGAACTGGGTATCTGGATGGTTAATGTACACGCTAGTGGCGGAGAGAAGATGATGACGGCTTCTCGTGAGATATTAGAACCCTATGGGAATGAAAGGCCTTTGCTCATTGGCGTCACGGTATTAACCAGTATGGAACGTTCTGACCTTGCTGGCATCGGATTAGACATGGAACCACAGCAGCAGGTGAAACGCCTTGCACTATTAACTCAAAATAGTGGTTTGGATGGCGTGGTGTGTTCGGCTCAAGAATCTTCAATGCTTAAATCTAGTCTGGGCGATGAGTTTGTGTTAGTTACTCCTGGAATCCGACCTGTAGGTAGTGCAGTTGGTGATCAAAAGCGCATTATGACGCCAGCAGAAGCGGTTAAAGCAGGCTCAGACTATTTAGTAATAGGTAGGCCTATCACACAGGCAAAAGACCCAGCATTTGTGCTTACAGAAATAAATAAGAGCCTGATTGAATAAATACGGGCGCTTAGTTTTTGAATCTGAGCGCCTTTAGTTTTTGACTATTGAATGAAATTCGCGTTTTAAATCTAAGAAGGCATTATTGACGGTCGTGTTAATATGCAATTTTTTAAAGGCTAGCCGGTCTTCCACTATGGAATTTAAAATCATTATCTGGTGAAGAGATGAGTTCCGCTTCGATCACGCCCAGTTCTTTCACTCGCTCGGAGATATCGCCTCCTGCAATTTGTTCGGCTAATGCAAGATAATCTTGGTAGTGCCGTGCTTCAGAGCGTAACAAGGAGATATAAAATTTTTCCAAATCTTTGTCAAGGTAAGTAGCTAGTTTCGCAAATCGTTCGCAAGATCGCGCTTCAATGTAAGCACCGATAATTAATTTGTCAATAAGGGTATCAGGCTCGTAGGTTTTCACCTTTGATAACAATCCCTTAGCGTATCGACTTGGCTTGATGCTTTCATATTTAATCCCTCTAGACTCCAAGATCTCTAAAACTTGATAAAAGTGATGTAATTCTTCTTTAATCAGCATGACCATTTTGTCGATTAGGTTTTGGCTATAGGGTGACCCTGACTTCGCCATAATCGCTTTAGTGACCGTATTCATGCCTTTGAGTGTAGTTGAGTTGCCGATTTTGCGGTAAGCGATATCTTCATAAGGCTTAAACCACTCAAGTAGAATCGCCGCACTTTGGCTATCCACTGCGTACTTTCGTATCAGGTACATAGCCGATTGACCGGCTTTTAATTCACATAACAGATGGTCAAGTAAGATGGTTTCAAGGTTTTCGGGCTTTTTGGCAACATCGATCCATTCATCGGGTGTCTCACATTGTAAAAAAAGATGGATAGGGTTGAGTAATTGTTGAATAGTGGCGTTTGTATTCATGATTTGTACTAATTGGTTGTTATAGAAAAGGTCGCGAATGCGACCTTATAAAAATAGATCAAAATGCTCTGATTACCATTTCTTCTTCTCGCCAAACAAAGCTTCCATGTCGCTGTCGCGTTCTTTCTCTTCTTGCGCAACAAGATTTGCATTCTGGCTTTTCTTATTTTTATCTAACTCATTCAACATACCCTGTAATTTTTCGCGTGCCTTAGTGGAATAAGCGTCGTTCTTAGACATCAAAATATCGATAGCTTTGTTGAGTAGTTGTCTTGCGGTTCCTGACTGACCTCGAACCACGGCCTCATTGGCTCTCTTAATGACATTCTCAATGTTTATCCGCAGTTGAATCGTTTCTAATCGAGCGTTTTCAGCGACGTAACCTTGCGTATTGAAGCGACCTTTATTGTGTTCGCTTCGAATAGTATCTTTTAGGCGCTTAACAAGTTTTAACATGACAATCGCTTGTTTATCACTGCTAGGAACCTTGAAATTAGTACTTTCTCCACTTGTGTAGTTGTTTCTTAATGCTTGAATTTGATGCTTAATATTCTCGACACGTTGAGCGAGTTGCTTGTTTTTTGGATCAAGCATAAACATGTTTTCTAATGCATCCAAAATGCGACTGTTTAGGCAGATCAATAAATCTTGGCTATAGGGTAGATGATGAGCATTACCGATGAGATCTTCGGTGGCATCAATAATCGCGAGATAGCGTGATGATTCGACCTTTCGAGAGGACTCAATCTTTGCATTATATTGCAACATCACGTTATAGCCGATGACCATAATCAGCAATATTGCAACGAGGATAACAATTAGACCAATATTCATAAACTTATATCTATCAGGTGGAGAATCAAACTATAGACAGCATACACTAATCTATAAGGGGTCAATAGTGGTATTGACGATGAACATAATTATTAACGTTAAGCTCGCGATTGGTAATAAAAATCGATATATATCGACAAAAATTGTGTGTTTGATTGCAAATAACACCATTAAGCGATTAATCTTGCGACAGATTATTTCGCTCGCTATGCATTTTCACTATCAATTTTTATAATTAAACGTTATAACTATTATTTATAACCTTTAATTATAACGATAGACGGTAAAGGAATACAGGTAACATAATGAAGTTACAGCAGCTAAGGTATATTGTTGAAGTCGTGAATCACAATCTCAATGTGTCCGCGACAGCAGAAAGTCTTTATACTTCTCAACCCGGTATTAGTAAACAAGTACGCTTGCTGGAAGATGAGCTTGGTATTCAAATATTTGAACGCAGTGGTAAGCATTTGACTCAAGTAACAACGGCTGGTGTCGATATTGTAAGAATTTCAAGAGAAATTCTTTCACGTGTTGATGGTATCAAATCGGTTGCGAGTGAGCACACTAACCCGGAAATGGGCACGTTAAATATTTCCACGACACATACACAAGCTCGTTATGCTTTGCCTGACGTTATCAAAGGTTTTACGGCTCGATACCCTAAAGTTTCTTTGCATATGCATCAAGGGACACCTTCACAAATGTCAGAAGCCGTTGCGAAAGGAACCGCCAATTTTGCGATAGCAACAGAGGCCTTGCACCTTTATCATGACGCCATCATGCTGCCTTGTTATCATTGGAACCGATCTATTGTAGTGACAAAAGATCACCCATTAGCACAAAAATCATCGTTGACGATTGAAGATCTGGCTGCTTTTTCACTTGTGACTTATGTTTTTGGTTTCACTGGTCGTTCTGAACTAGACACGGCCTTCGATACAGCAGGTTTAACGCCTAAAATTGTCTTTACCGCAACAGACGCTGATGTCATAAAAACCTATGTTAGAATGGGTATTGGTGTAGGTGTCATCGCGAGTATGGCGATTGACCAAATTCAAGATACTGATTTAGTTGTTATCGATGCCAGTCATATCTTTGGGTCTAGTACGACAAGTATTGGTTTTAGACGTGGGACCTTCTTACGTGCTTATATGTTTGATTTTATGGAGCGTTTTGCACCGCACCTTACTCGCCCAGTTGTAGAACAAGCCATATCACTAAGAAATAATGTCGAAATTGAAGAGATGTTTAAAGATATAAACTTACCAATACGGTAAGTATTTATTTTTATCTAATTCCTCCTACAATTCGCTTTGCTAGGTAGGAGGAATCATGCAATCCGTTTTTTTACAACTCGAACTTATACTCCAACAAAATGAATCCCTGTGGCGATTTGAACCCTTTCATCAGAGCATTCAATCTCGGCTAACATGGTCTGGCGATTATCCAGAGTTATGTCAATGGCTATCAGCATTATCTATAGAACAAGTGCGGCAATACAAATCTTCAACCTCTAAATTGATGAACGATATCACTCTTGTATTCCCACAAGTGGAAGAATTGCAGAGGCTTATCTCGTTATCGATGACAACTCAAGATCCGGTTTCGTTAAAAAGAGGGCTCGATTCTGGTATCCCAGGTAGAAAGCTTGAACAGATTGTATCGATGGGGAGTTTTGCGTTAGCGCACCATAAAGGAACCGAATGGTTAGAATGGTGTTCAGGGAAAGGCTATTTGGGGCGAATATTGGCATCGTGTTCAACTCAGCTTGTGACCAGTTTTGAGTGGCAAACCTCACTTTGTGAATTAGGACAACGGGAGGCAATCAAGGAGTCCCTTCCTATGACATTTATTCAAGGGGATGCTTTATCGGAAAAAGCACGAGACATTGTCACTTCAAATCAACATGTTGTTGCATTGCATGCCTGTGGTGATCTTCATGTCAGATTAATCCAGCACGCCAGTGCAGCAGGCAGCCAAGCTATCTCCATTTCTCCTTGTTGCTATCACCTCATTGAACACGAAAAGTATCAACCACTTTCAGACCAAGGCTTACGTTCGACACTTAATCTAACAAAAACAGAATTACGTATTCCTTTACAAGAGACGGTTACTGGTGGAAAAAGAGTATCAAGGCATCGAGAGCAAGAAATGCGTTATCGACTAGGTTTTGACCTAGTGTTAAAAAAGGTACTTGGTATGGAAAGTTATGTCGCGGTCCCTAGTATCAAAAAATCGATGCTTTCTGAAGGGTTTGAACATTTTTGTAACTGGGCAGCTAAGGAAAAGGACATCATTTTACCCGTTATCGATTTTACCCTTTGGGAAGGAGAAGGGGAAAAAAGATTTTGGCAAATGGAACGTCAAAGCCTGCTTCAACAACTGTTTCGTCGCGCTTTAGAATTGTGGCTTGTGTATGATCGAGCACTATTTTTGCAACAAAATGGTTATCAGGTTTCCGTTGTAGAATTCTGTGAAAGAGAAGTGACACCGCGAAATATTATGATTCATGCGGTAAAAACGTAATGCTGTTCGGTTAGTGCTAAATACTTCGTCATTCCCGTGAAAACGGGAATCTAGGTGGGTTTAGATCCCCATTTTCATGGGGATGACGTTGGTTTTCATGAAAATAGGCCAATTTTCACCGGGATGACGAAATGACCTGAGGTATTCAGCCTAATTAAACATCGCTATCGCTGTTTTCGCTTCTACATATTCAAGTTCAAAGCTTTCAGCAACTTCCTTACATGTCACTTGGCCATGGATAACATTAAGCCCATCTAAGAACCCTTCATCGCCCAGTAAAGCTTCTTTGTAACCTTTGTCTGCTAATTTTAGGATATAAGGTAGAGTGGCGTTGTTCAGTGCAAAAGTAGAGGTTCTTGCTACTGCTCCCGGCATATTTGCTACACAGTAGTGGACCACATCGTCAACGACATAGGTAGGATCTGCGTGGGTGGTCGCATGTGAGGTTTCAAAACAACCGCCTTGATCAATGGCGACATCAACGATAGCAGAACCCGGTTTCATGTTGAAAATATGTTCCTTAGTGACAAGTTTAGGGGCCGCTGCACCGGGTATAAGTACTGCACCTACCACAAGGTCAGCTTCCAGAACATGCTTCTCTAAGGCATCCACTGTAGAATAAACCACTTTTGCTCTGCCTTGGAATTCTTCGTCTAATTGACGCAAGGTATCGAGGCTTCTGTCTAAAATAGTTACATCGGCGCGCATACCAACAGCCATTCTTGCGGCATTAGACCCTACGACGCCACCACCAATTATAACGACTTTAGCGGGTTCAACACCTGGAACCCCTCCAAGTAGAAGGCCGCGACCACCATTCGATTTCTCTAAAGTTTGTGCGCCAGCTTGAATAGACATTCGTCCTGCGACTTCAGACATCGGTGCTAATAGTGGCAGACGACCCATATAATCTGTTACAGTCTCATAGGCTATACAGACAGCTTTGCTCTTGATAAGCTCTTTTGTCTGTGTAAAATCTGGTGCAAGGTGTAAATAAGTGAATAATATTTGCCCTTCACGGAGCATTGCACGCTCTACAGATTGAGGTTCTTTTACCTTTACAATCATTTCTGCTTTAGCGAATACGTCAGAAGCAGTAGGAAGAATGGATGCGCCTACAGCGATGTAATCATCGTCTGAAAAGTCGATACCCGAACCAGCATTGGTTTCAATGTACACTTGATGACCATGTGAAATAAGTTCTCTCACATTTGCTGGGATCATGCCCACACGATACTCGTGGTTTTTGATTTCCTTAGGTACGCCGATAATCATGCTAACTCCTTCTCGATTTGTGGTTGTAACAACTGGGTTTTTAGTTAAAATCCCAAATATACCTCTAGTATAAAGTGTATAAAGCAATATTTGATTCTGTATATTACTAAGTTGTAGTATATTTTTTTGCAGGGAAGTTAAAAGGTGGAATAAAAAATGGCAGACAACTACAAAAAGCCGTCCAAGGAACTAGATCGCATTGATCGCAATATACTAAATGAATTGCAAAAGGATGGTCGTATATCGAATGTAGAACTGTCTAAGCGAGTAGGTCTTTCACCTACACCGTGCTTGGAGCGTGTTCGTCGATTGGAACGACAAGGGTATATAATTGGTTATACCGCATTACTAAATCCACAATATTTAGATGCGTCTTTACTCGTCTTTGTAGAGATTACATTGAACCGTGGTGCACCAGATGTATTTGAACAGTTTAATACAGCCGTACAAAAGTTAGATGATATCCAAGAATGTCATCTCGTATCTGGTGATTTCGATTATCTTCTTAAAACGCGTGTATCCGATATGAGTGCATATCGTAAACTACTCGGGGATACGTTATTGCGATTGCCTGGTGTGAATGACACTCGTACCTACGTTGTGATGGAAGAAGTCAAACAATCGAATCAGTTGGTCATTCAAACACGATAACTGCGATAGTAGAAAGTTCTAAGTCTGGACAAGGTTCAAATTAAGGCTTTCTACAGGTTGGGTTTTTATTGGTGATATGATTAAATTTAGTTATTGAGATCTAATCACTTATTATTCGAGCGGCATTGGCCGCTCGGATTGTTTTATAAAGTTAGTAAGCTTCTATGTTCAAAGAGCAAAAAAATAAAGTACAAACTATTATCAAAACCGGGGATGAAAGCGACCGACGTCGCCTAAGTGGTTTTCAGCGTCTTAGAGAATGCTGTTTTATCCTTGGTTCTCTCATCGCTATATTTCTCGCTATTTCCCTCTATAGCTTCAGTCCAGCCGATCCGTCATGGTCTCAAACCTCGTGGGGTGGTGAAGTCAATAATGCCTCCGGTATGTTGGGTGCATGGATAGCCGATACTTTGTTTTTTGCATTTGGCTCATTGGCATATTGTGTACCTATCGTAAACGCGGCATTTACATGGGGTTTGTTTAGAAAGCGGGAGGATGACGATTCAATTGATTTGATGCTCTGGGGAACAAGAATTCTTGGCCTTAGTCTCGTTATCCTGACGAGCTGTGGGTTAGCCGATATAAATTTTGATGATATTTGGTACTTCTCATCGGGTGGTGTCATTGGCGATGTGCTGACAAGCTTGTCTCTACCGATACTAAATATCCTTGGCACCACCATTGTATTCTTGTTTTTGTGGGGCGCGGGCCTTACATTACTAACCGGAATATCTTGGTTGTCAATTGTAGAGTGGTTAGGTTCGCGCTTTATAAGTGCATTGACATGGGCTCTAAATACACTTCGTGGTTCGCCAAAAGAGACACTGCAATCTGTCAATAATGATCAGGTAGAAGAAACAACCAGTGAGGAAGAACTGGCCATTGATACGCCATTTGAACATCGTCTTGAATCCGATAATGAGCAAGATAATCCACAACGTCGATATAACATCCATATTCCTAAAGAAAACCTAGAAGCATCTGCATCTCATACAAATGAAGAGGCTTCAAACGTAGAACGCTCGCAGCAACTGTATTCAACGATTGAACAGTTAGAACAGGATGCACAGCAGCATAATGATATGCCGATAGTGACTCAAAATATTGGTCTAAGAGATGATGAATTGACGTCTCATAGAATGGAGAGAACAAATAGGGTAGAGCCATCGAAATCAGATATTGAACACTTTGTTAATGAGACAGAAAAAACCGAGCCGTCGATATCAAGAGAAGCGCTTGACCATCTCATCGATGATGAATTTGCTGAAAAGAGCCGTGTTTCCGCGGTGTCGGTAATCGACGACAACAGTGAACAAGAATGGGAACAAACAACGATTGGTGAAGAAAGTAAAACCGTTGAAGAAACTCGGGCGGATATTCAAAGCAATGTAGTCGAAGAAGAACAAGGTGACGAAGACGTGAAAGCGTTCCAAGATCTGGTTTCAGAAGCGCAACAGAATATGGCAGCAGAGCAAAATCCTTTCTTGGTTCAAAAACAAGCCAATCTGCCTGTACCAACCGCGCCTTTGCCTACATTAGAGTTACTTTATCATCCTGAGAAGCGTGAGAATCACATAGATAGAGCCGCGCTCGAAGAGATTGCACGATTAGTTGAATCAAAACTTGATGATTACAAAATCAAGGCGAGAGTAGTCGATATTTTCCCAGGACCGGTTATCACACGCTTTGAACTGGATTTAGCTCCAGGGGTAAAAGTGAGTCGAATCTCTAGCCTTTCTATGGATCTGGCTCGTTCGCTCTCTGCGATGGCCGTTAGGGTCGTCGAGGTTATTCCGGGTAAACCCTATGTAGGATTAGAACTACCCAATATTACCCGTCAGACGGTGTATTTTTCGGATGTTGTAAACAGCAAAATTTTCCAAGAATCTACGTCACCAACAACCGTCGTTATGGGACAGGATATCGCTGGCGAAGCTGTCATTGCCGATATCGCCAAAATGCCTCATGTACTTGTCGCAGGTACTACGGGCTCTGGTAAATCAGTTGGCGTGAACGTCATGATTCTAAGTATGCTTTACAAGGCTAAGCCAGAAGACCTTCGCTTTATTATGATCGATCCTAAAATGCTGGAGCTTTCTATATACGAAGGTATTCCTCATCTTCTTTCAGAAGTAGTGACTGACATGAAAGATGCTGCCAATGCATTGCGTTGGTGTGTTGGTGAAATGGAACGTCGATATAAACTAATGTCCGCTTTGGGTGTACGTAATATAAAAGGCTTTAATGAAAAACTGAAAATGGCTGCCGACGCAGGGCACCCAATTCATGACCCGTTATGGAAAGCCGGTGACAGTATGGATCAAGTGGCGCCACTGCTAGAGAAACTGCCATACATTGTAGTGGTGGTGGATGAGTTTGCTGACTTAATTATGGTCGTGGGTAAGAAAGTGGAAGAGTTGATTGCCCGTTTGGCACAGAAAGCTCGTGCGGCCGGTGTCCACCTAATTCTCGCGACTCAACGTCCATCTGTGGATGTGATTACGGGCCTTATCAAAGCAAACATACCAACTCGTGTTGCTTTCACCGTATCAACCAAGACAGATTCAAGAACCATTCTCGACCAGGGCGGTGCAGAGTCACTGCTCGGCATGGGTGACATGCTCTACTTGCCTCCGGGCTCTAGCCACACAACTCGTGTACATGGTGCTTTCGCTTCGGATGATGATGTTCATGCTGTGGTAAACGATTGGAAGGCGCGTGGACAACCAAATTACATCGACGAGATTGTTAATGGCCAGCAGACGGCAGATACCTTACTTCCCGGCGAGAATATGGACAGCGATGAGGATGTCGATCCTTTATTTGATCAGGTTGTTGAGCACGTAGTTCAAAGTCGTCGTGGTTCCGTTTCGGGTGTCCAACGTAGATTTAAAATTGGGTACAACCGAGCGGCTCGAATTATCGAACAACTTGAGGCGCAAGGTATCGTTAGTTCTCCCGGGCACAATGGTAATCGAGAAGTGTTAGCACCAGCGCCAGTTAAAGAATAGGAACTAACCTCGCGTAAGGGAGTCAGTATACGTATCACACATCATCTCAACGCGAATTGTTTAAGACAACGTGATGTTGTTCGGTGAGTACTAAATTCCGTCGTCATTCCCGTGAAAACGGGAATCTGAGTGGGTTTAGATCTCCACTTTCGTGGAGATGACGTTGATTTAGTGGAGATGCCGTTGATTTAGTGGAGATGCCGCTGATTTCGTGGAATGACGTAATTTGATTACTTTAAACAATTGGTATAGTTACCAACAACACTAGGCTTATAAATGAATAAGATTTTAACTCTTTTGTTTCTTTTTAGTTTTACTGCGACCGCCGCCGTATCGCCTAAGGATGAACTAAGCGAACGACTGTCTAAAACCGACGGTTTCAGTGCTTCCTTTACTCAAACGGTTATTAGTCCTGACAATGAAGTCGTAATGGAAGGGGAAGGGAAAGTAGAGATTGCACGTCCAAGCCTTTTTCGTTGGACAACGGTCATGCCAGACGAAAACGTGCTGGTATCCGATGGTAAAACACTTTGGTACTACAGCCCGTTTGTAGAACAGGTGAGTATTTATTGGCAAGAGCAAGCGACATCACAAACCCCATTCGTGCTGCTTACTCGGAATAGATCAAGTGATTGGGATAACTATTTGGTTTCTCAACAAGGGGATAGATTTACCTTAATCCCGACAGCCATTGACTCTAATCAAGGTCAATTTCAGGTTGATGTGGACAGTGCGGGTGTAATTAAGGGATTTACTGTCATCGAACAAGATGGCCAAGAAGGTCAGTTTGTTTTCAATGGTTACAACAACAAGGTTCCAAGTAAGGAACGATTTACCTTTGCTATCCCCGATGGTGTTGAAGTGGATGATCAAAGAAACGGATCGCTTCCACAGTAGCTAATGGCATTCATCGTAACGAATAATATTTGTGGTATAGGGCGTCAAATTGAGTAATTACAGTCTAGATTTTGCAGCCGATGAAGATTTTCGTCCGCTAGCTGCGCGAATGCGCCCTATGACCGTGGAGCAATATATTGGTCAGAAACATGTTCTAGGGGAAGGCAAACCGTTACGTAGAGCTTTGGAAGCGGGTCATATACATTCCATGATTTTATGGGGCCCACCGGGTACCGGTAAAACAACGTTAGCAGAAGTTGCCGCGAACTATGCCAACGCTGAAGTTGAGCGTGTCTCTGCCGTTACCTCCGGTGTAAAAGATATTCGTGCTGCTATTGAAAAAGCACGAGAAAATAAACTTGTAGGGCACCGAACTATTCTGTTTGTCGACGAAGTCCATCGATTCAATAAAAGCCAGCAGGATGCTTTTTTACCACATATTGAAGATGGCACCATCACCTTTATTGGAGCCACCACAGAGAACCCATCTTTTGAACTTAATAATGCCCTGTTATCCAGAGCGAGGGTTTATAAGCTCACCTCTTTAAATCAAGAAGATATCCTTTCTGTTATCGATCAAGCTGCACAAGATAAAGAACGTGGTTTAGGTCAAATTGAAGCGAATTTTACCGATAATGTTTCAGATCGATTAGCTGAATTGGTTAATGGTGATGCTCGAATGGCGCTTAATTATCTTGAGCTGCTTTATGACATGGCGGAAGAAGATGAAGCGGGCATCAAGCAAATTACGCTGCCGTTACTGGCTGAAGTTGCTGGAGAGAAGGTGTCTCGTTTCGATAATAAAGGCGATATTTGGTATGACCTTATCTCTGCCGTGCATAAATCGATACGAGGGTCTAACCCAGATGCCGCACTTTATTGGTCCGCGCGTATGATGGCTGCAGGTTGTGACCCACTCTATATCGTAAGAAGATTGTTGGCTATCGCGTCTGAAGATATTGGCAATGCCGATCCGAGGGCGATGCAGGTTGCGGTTTCAGCTTGGGATTGTTTTACCAGAATAGGTCCCGCCGAGGGAGAAAGAGCCATTGCCCAAGCTGTCGTGTATTTGGCCTGTGCACCTAAAAGTAATGCGGTCTATTCTGCGTGGAAGCAGGCATTGTCGGACGCGCATAATCAACCTGAATATGAAGTACCTCACCACTTACGTAACGCGCCCACCAGTTTAATGAAAGATATGGGTTACGGAGCAGAGTATCGATATGCTCATGATGAAACTAATGCTTATGCCGCCGGAGAGAATTATTTTCCAAAAGAAATGAAAGAAACGCGCTATTATTTTCCGACAAATCGCGGCTTAGAAACAAAAATTGGCGATAAGTTGGATTATCTTTGCTCATTAGATGAAAAAAGCCTGCAAAAGCGCTATGAAAAGTAGTGCTTTTTGGATATCTTTACTCGATTAATTATTCTATAACGCGTTGGTGTTGATGTTGAAGTCAATGAACAACGCGTTTTTTCACAACTTAAAGCATAGGATTAGCAATGCTGGATTCTAAATTACTTCGAACAGAGCTGAATGACACAGCTGAAAAACTAGCCCGTCGAGGATTTATTCTTGATGTAGATAAGATACGTGAACTTGAAGAACAACGTAAATCCCTTCAAGTGAAAACTGAAGAGCTACAAGCGCTACGTAATTCTCGTTCGAAGTCCATTGGTCAAGCGAAAGCAAAAGGCGACCATGATGAAGCGGCACGAATTCTTGCAGAAGTCGGCAATCTTGGTAGCGAACTCGATCAAGCGAAAAATGCACTTGCAGAGCTACAAATCCAACTAGAAGAAATCACACTATCTGTACCTAATTTACCTGACGATGCTGTTCCATCAGGCAAAGATGAAAATGAGAATGTAGAAGTGGCGCGTTGGGGTGAACCCAAATCTTACGATTTTCAACTGAGAGATCACGTTGACCTTGGTGAAATGGGTGACGGCTTAGATTTTCAAAGTGCAGTAAAGATTTCTGGGGCTCGTTTTATCGTCATGAAAGGCCAATTTGCGCGTCTACATCGCTCAATTGCTCAGTTCATGCTCGATCTTCATACTGAACAACACGGTTATACAGAAATGTATGTCCCATACCTAGTGAACCACGATAGCCTCTACGGTACTGGGCAGCTTCCAAAATTTGGTGAGGATCTCTTTCATACTAAACCTGCGACGGAAGAAGGTCAGGGTATGTGTCTTATCCCAACGGCAGAAGTTCCAGTGACCAATATGGTGCGTGATACTATTTCTGACGAAGCTGATCTGCCGCTCAAAATGACCGCTCATACACCTTGCTTCCGATCAGAAGCGGGTTCTTATGGTCGTGATACTCGTGGTCTTATTCGTATGCACCAGTTCGATAAAGTCGAGCTTGTGCAAATTACTAAGCCGGAAGATTCGATGGATGCATTAGAAGAATTAACCGGTCATGCTGAAAAAGTGCTTCAACTGTTGGCTCTCCCTTATCGTAAAGTCATACTTTGTACAGGTGATATGGGCTTTGGTGCTCGCAAAACCTACGATTTAGAGGTGTGGGTTCCTGCTCAAGAAACCTATCGCGAGATCTCGTCATGCTCTAACATGTGGGATTTCCAAGCGCGCCGTATGCAAGCACGTTTCCGCCGTAAGGGTGAAAAGAAGCCGGAGCTTGTCCATACACTAAATGGTTCTGGTTTGGCTGTTGGTCGTACTATGGTTGCGATATTAGAAAACAATCAGCAAGCGGATGGAAGAATAGAGATTCCAGAAGTACTGCGTAAGTACATGAATGGATTAACTCATATCGGTTAAACGTGACAACGTAGTAGATAAATGCCGACAAAATTGTCTAATGCTGTTCGATCAATGCTAAATTCTTCGTCATTCCCGTGAAAACGGGAATCTTGGTGATGCTAGATCCCCATTTTCATGGGGATGACGTCGGTTTTCATCTGAAACGCTCTAAATAAAACAATTCTTGTCTTGTAGTGCAGTTTCAATCACATCAATTAGCTTATTTACATGCTCTGGCGAACTGACATACGGGGGCATTATGTATATCAGCTTGCCAAACGGTCGTATCCAAACACCGTTATCAACGAAAAATTTCTGAATCACTTCCATATTGACCGCTTTCTTTGTTTCGATTACTCCGATTGCACCCAGCCAACGCGTGTCTTGTACCAATTCATAGCGGGTTAATTCTGGTAATTTCTTAGCAAAAAGAGATTCGATTATGGCAGTTTGTCTTTGCCAGTCACCCGTTTCAATGAGCTCCATACTTGCATTAGCAACCGCACAAGCTAATGGATTGCCCATAAAAGTAGGACCGTGCATAAAGCAACCGGCTTCACCTCCACATACAGTATCTGCGACAATTTTAGTGGTTAACGTTGCGGATAAGGTCATATACCCGCCAGTTATCGCTTTACCCACGCACAAGATATCGGGTTGAATATCCGCATGCTCGCAGGCGAATAACTTACCTGTTCGGCCGAATCCAGTTGCTATCTCGTCGAGAATGAGAAGGACATTGAATTCATCACATAATGAGCGTACTTGCCTAAGGAATTCTGGATGATAAATGCGCATTCCTCCTGCGCCTTGGACAATCGGTTCTAGTATGACTGCTGCAATCTGGTTGTGGTGTTTCGTTATCTTTTGCTTAAAGTCGTCGATATCTGAGTCGTCCCACTCTTGCCAGTATCCAATCTTTGGAGAATCAGCAAATAGATGCTCAGGGAGAAAACCTTTGTATAGATTATGCATAGAATTATCAGGATCGGTAACAGACATGGCGGCAAAAGTATCACCATGATAGCCATCGCGTAGAGTGAGGAACATAGACTTTGGTTTGCCTTTTGCGTGCCAATATTGCAACGCCATCTTCAGGCTTACTTCAACCGCAACAGACCCTGAGTCGGCAAGAAATACATGCTGAAGTTCGCTAGGTGTTAATAGTACCAACTTCTTGCATAAACTAATGGCAGGTTGGTGGGTTATCCCGCCGAACATGATGTGAGAAACGCTGTCTATTTGTTTATGCGCCGCTTCGTTTAAATGGGGGTGGTTATAGCCATGTATTGCTGACCACCAAGAGGACATGCCGTCAACGAGTATTTCTCCTGTCTCTAACATGATTTCAACCCCTTTTGCGCCTATCACGGGGTAGCAAGTCAATGGATTAACTGTAGAGGTGTAAGGGTGCCAAATGTGTTGGCGATCAAATTTTAAATCCATGATGCTTCTTATTGATTGTTTTTTGAGCAAGTGTAAACTTGATTCATTTAGTTATGTTGACAGTTTAAAGCGAATCAGTAGACTAGCCAAGTATTAAAAAAATAACTAAAGGAAGCATCACGTGGAAGTTCGTCACAATTGGGAAATTGAAGAAGTTCGTGCATTACTAGAAAAGCCTTTTATGGACCTGCTATTCGAAGCACAACTGGTTCATCGTCAACATCAGCAACATAATTATGTACAGGTCAGTACTCTCCTCTCTATCAAAACAGGTGCTTGCCCGGAAGATTGTAAATACTGTCCTCAGAGCGCCCATTATCGTACCGATGTAGACCGTGAGCGTTTAATGGAAGTGCAGAGCGTTTTAGACGCGGCGCAAAAAGCAAAAGACTCTGGCTCGACACGATTTTGTATGGGAGCGGCGTGGAAAAACCCCAAAGAGCGTGATATGCCATATCTAAAAGATATGGTGAAAGGTGTTAAGGAAATGGGGTTAGAAACGTGCATGACATTGGGTATGCTAACGCCAGATCAAGCCGTCGATTTGGCACACGCAGGGCTCGACTATTACAACCACAATCTAGATACTTCTCCTGAATATTATGGAAACATCATTACTACTCGTACCTATCAAGACCGATTAGATACCCTGTCTCACGTGCGTGACTCTGGTATGAAGATTTGTTCGGGTGGCATTATCGGTCTGGGTGAGAGTGTGAACGATCGGGCAAGTTTGTTCGCTGAACTTGCTAATCTGCCAGTCCACCCTGAAAGCGTGCCAATTAACATGTTAGTGAAAGTGCAGGGTACACCGTTAGAGGATGCAGAGGACGTAGAGCCTTTTGACTTTATACGTCTTATTGCTGTAGCGCGGATCATGATGCCAGAATCAGCGGTGAGACTTTCTGCTGGGCGCGAAAGCATGAATGAACAAATGCAAGCACTATGCTTTATGGCTGGAGCAAATTCGGTCTTCTACGGATGTAAATTATTGACGACACCAAACCCGGATGAAGATAGCGATATGCAGCTTTTCAATAAGCTGGGTATCAATAGCGTTGAGGTAAGTCAAAAGCCGGATCAAGTCCAAGAAAGTGAGCTACTCGATCAGGTGGTAGAGAGAGTCGCAGCACGGCCGACAAAAGACGACCTTTTTTATGATGCGAGCATGTAGACGTCGTGTTTAGTCGTCGAATTGATACTGCTTTAGAGGGAAGAAAAATAGCCGCTTTAGACCGCAAAATAACGGTAATTGAGGGCGGTAATCAACCTAACTTTCGTTTTGGAGACATGTGCTATACCAACTTTTCGAGTAACGATTATATGGGCCTGGCTAGTTCAGACGAATTGTCTAAAGCATGGCAAGAGGGTATCGACAAGTATGGCGCAGGCAGTGGTGCATCGCCGTTAGTTACCGGTTTTTCAACGGCACATAAAAGGCTTGAGGAAACGCTCTGTACTTGGCTTGGTTTTGAAAGAGCAATTCTGTTCAGTTCAGGTTTTAGTGCGAATCAAGCGGTGCTTTTTTCATTGTTAGAAAAACAAGATTTATTGGTTCAAGATAGGCTAAACCACGCTTCACTTATGGAAGCGGGTATGTTTAGCCCGGCGTCTATGAAACGATTTAAGCATAACGATGTGAAACACCTTAATGAAGTGCTCTCTACCAAAAAGCAAAGCCTTGTGGTGACTGAAGGCGTATTTAGCATGGACGGCGACTTAGCACCGCTAAGCGAAATAGCAGAGGTGACAAGTCGCTATGGGAACTGGTTAATGGTCGACGATGCCCATGGAGTAGGAATTCTCGGTGAGAATGGCGCAGGGAGCTGTAACGAAGCGAATATTGTGCCTCAAGTTTTGGTCGTGACATTTGGTAAAGCCTTTGGGCTTTCAGGTGCTGCGGTTCTCTGCAGTTCCGCGTTGGGTGATTATCTAACACAGTTTGCAAGACATCACGTTTACTCCACGGCGATACCGCCGAGTCAAGCTCATGCCCTCACTCATGCCGCTGCGATGTTACAAAACCAGCACTGGCGTAGAGATAAGCTATTGAATCTCTACGATACGTATAATGCGGTTTTGTCTGGTACTCCGGGCTTCGTAGAGACAAGAACACCCATCAAACCTTTTATTTGTGGTGATGTTGCTAAAACAATGACGTTAGCAGATAGTCTCAAAAAAGAGGGCAATTGGGTGACAGCAATTCGCCCCCCAACGGTGCCTAAAGAGAGCAGTAGAATTAGAATTACGCTCACGGCTAACCACACAATAAAACAGGTAACAGATTTGGCTAATAACATCATCCAGTTTTCAGAAAAAAATACTAAAGGTTAATACTAGTGGAATGTTCCGTACCCAATAATTCGGCTCGTAAAATGGCTATTGCAGAGGCATTTAGCAAAGCTGCCCATGGCTATGACCAACATGCACAATTTCAGAGAGATGTCGGCAACGAGCTGTTGAAATACTTGCCGCAAGATTTGTCAGGATTGAAGGTGTTAGATATTGGCTGTGGAACAGGGTATTTTTCCGAGCATCTCTCTCACCGAGGAGCAGAGGTTACTGCAGCGGATCTTTCAAAAGAAATGCTCGTTCAAGCCAAAGCTCGTTGCAATAATAATGTGCTTGAATATCGACAAGCGGATGCAGAAGCATTGCCATTTGACAACCACCATTTCGATATTGTTTTTTCAAGTTTGGCTCTTCAATGGTGTGACGATTTAGCTATTCCACTTAGAGAATTACAAAGAGTAACAAAAAAAGGTGGCAAGGTTCTTTTCTCTACCTTAATGCAGGGATCGTTAATTGAGCTGAGAAATGCGTGGGCTGAAATTGATTCATATCAACACGTGAATCAATTTCTAAGTGAGAAACAGATAAAAATTGCGTTAGCGCAAGCTGGATCACAAAACCATCATCTAGACTTACTAACAATTCAGCTTTGGTACGCATCGGCATTTAAGTTAATGCGGGACTTAAAAGGCATTGGTGCAACTCATGTTGGAGCACGTTCTCCCGGGTTGACCAAAAAAAGCACCTTGTCTCGCGTTGAGACCGAATACCAAAGATTTAAAAATGACAATGAGTTGCTACCCGCAACTTATCAAGTGTGTTTAGGAACAATTTTTTATGATTAATGCATTTTTTATTGCCGGAACAGATACTGAAGTTGGTAAAACTGTTGTGTCAAAAGCAATATTACAAGCACTTGCCGCGAAAGGTTTATCAACCATCGGTTATAAACCTGTCGCCGCGGGTTGTAAAGAAACAGAGCAAGGGCTTAGAAACTCTGACGCGCTTCATTTGCAAGAAGCGGCAACGATCGATATTGCTTATGGTGAAGCCAACCCTTATGCACTCTTGAGCGCGACATCACCACATATTGCCGCTAAGTTCGACAATGTGCAGATAGACCCTGCGCTATTAAGCGAAAAATTAGCAACACATAAGAGTGTCGCTGATATGGTGTTAGTAGAAGGTGCGGGAGGTTGGCGTGTTCCTATCTCAGACACCGAATGTTTATCGACATGGGTAAAGCAGGAAAAACTTCCAGTAGTACTGGTGGTCGGCATTAAACTTGGTTGCTTGAGCCATGCCATGCTTAGTGTAGAAGCGATTCAGAATGATGGTTTGGAAATTATTGGCTGGGCAGCAAATCGCATTAATCCTGGAACGGAAAATTACGCGGATATTATCCGTATGTTGGAAGAAAAAATCCCGGCACCTAAATTGGGTGAGATACCCTACGTACCTAGCGTCAAAAAGAAAAATATTGGTAAGTATATGAATATAGAACCAATTATTAAGGCATAAGATTCAATATAAAAAAATGGGTTGCCAAATTGTGGCAACCCATTTTTTTATAAAATTTATTTTTCGGAGCTAAACCCCATCAGACAGAGTGCGTTGGGTATCCAATACTTGTTTATGAAGCAATTGGTCCTCGCCAATACCTAGTTGTTCTTTGGCCTCTTTTTCCGTGATCCCTAGGTGACAACAAAGTAAGTCGATCGCCATTTGAAAATTGGTATTCTCAACCATTGTTCTATTCCTTATCAAAGCGAACTGCAGTTGCAATCCTACGCTGCTTCGAATCTACGCTTAACGAGTCATTTACTCAATAAGACGAAAGTCTAACATCCGGGTTTACTCATAGTCTCATATTATTTAGATGAGCCGTACGATAAATTAAAGGACTATTTTTATTTAATCTAATTTTCAAATTAGCATTCATAATAAAAATATTGATTATAATTGCCAATAAGACTAGCATTTAGATAGTGGTTTATTTTTCATTATGCATAGTTTCGAAAGGTGGCCACATAAATATGGATGTTATGTAAAGTAATTAGGAAGGCGGTTATGAATATTTTATTTAAGGGAGTGTTGTTCTGTATAATTTTGTCCTCGACGAATGTCAGCGCAAAATCTGTTTCAGTATCATGGCAAGGCATTATTACACTTCTATATCAACCAAATTTGTTTTCTACGATAAATTCAGAAGATATTCAAAGTAGCGCGGAAGCGCTTATTAATGATGGGTCCAATAATGTTACCATTAACAGAGAGTATACTATTCAACATAAAGAGAGCGGCAACGGGAATGAAAACATAAACACCTCAGTCGTTGTGGTCATGTATAGTTTGTAGATAATAAGACTAGTTACCTTATTGGTATACATTACCTTGATATAGAGTTGATTTGAATTTTCTAGGTTGGTTTGAATCAACTTTTTATTTCTGTATTATTTTATCTCTGGAATATTTTGATGTTAATTCGCATTAAATCGAGTAATTAAAACCAGACCTAAGCGTATTTTATGTAGTAAAGTAAATTAGTTGTACACCTGACCATTATGTTTGAGCCAGCCATGTTTGTGCTTATTTCTTGGGTCGCGATGTGTCCAATGGATAATGCCACCTCTATTATTCCACTCATACTCACCGTAAAACTCAACAACATCTCCAGTTTCTAGATTAGAAATACGCGGCGCTAAATCAATATTATGTGCCACCAAGAGAGTCTGACGATTAGACAGTTTCAATATAAATTTTTGATGCCTCGACCCTTTATTATCGTCTGCCAATAAACGAATTACAGTACCGACACCTTGGACTTGTACATCACTTTGTCGTGATTCAAATGCCTGCTTTAATTCACTATCATTGGACCATGTGAAAAAAGAGGTCACACTTAATACAACCCAAATTATCGTCAAAAATAACTTCATATCAAAACCTTTCTATTGGTTGTATTTGCTGTCGTTACAGAGTGTGCCAGTGCCGAACGGTCATGGTCAACAATAAATTGATCTCGGGCCGAGAACCTATGAAAAAAGGTGTCTAATTTTTGTGTTAGTGAGTATTTATGCTGGAAAAATCAAACATCGGCATAACAAGGAACCTTAATTGACGATAAGACGAGAGGGTTTATAGATAAGGATGCCAATAAATGTGTGAATTTGATAAGAATTGAATAGGGAGTAATAACTACAATTCGCGTAATGATGATTTATAGTTAGGTACTAAATATGATAGACACAGATATGGTTATTGTTTTATATCTCAGTGGTTGATTTCAACGTAACTGCTTGCAGACAAAAATGGCAATCGAAGGTAAGGGACGTAGGTATATGTTAAATGTAGGGATAAAAACTATTACTGAGCCAGACCTTACTAGAGTGTGTTTGCTTTATCACCCGCTCCAACACAATAGTAAGGTCGTATTCGAATTATTTTTCTAGTTTAAGGAAATAATCGAAAATTTCTGGAACATTACCGTTGCCCATACCTGCATCAAAGGCGGCCTGAAGATTGGCAGAGGTACCTTCAGCAATCTCAGCTCGGGTGCCTAAGTCTTTAACCATCTCGAGGAAATAGCCTAGATCTTTGTTGGCATTGCCAATAGAGAAGCCTAAGTCACTCACGCCGTCTACAGCATAGTTTTTACAGAACTGCATGAAAGGCGAATTTGACGGACCAGTAGACATAATCTCAAACAGTTGTTGGCGGTCAACACCAGCTTGAGCCGCCACAGCGAAAGCTTGCGACATGGTGCAGACCGTAGTCATACCCATGAAATTATTGATTAGTTTGGTTGTGTGACCTGCGCCTAACGCACCTAAATTGAAAATATTTTCGCCAAGCACGTCGAGGACAGGCTTAACCTTGTCAAAGGTCGCCTGATTACCAGAGGCCATGATGTTTAGAAGTCCGTCTTTCGCGTGGGCGGGTGTGCGGCCTAATGGAGCGTCAATCATGTCTGCCCCTTTTTTGGCTAGCTCAGCACCGATCTTACGAGTAGACGCTGGGATAGATGTTCCGAAGTCGATAAGTACAGAACCTTCCTTCATGCCCGCGAGTATGCCGTCTTCAGCATAAACCAGTTTTTCAACAATAGCTGATGTAGTGAGACAAAGCATCACAATGTCGCTAGCCGCTGCGAGTTCAGCGGGTGAAGTTGCTTCGGTAGCGCCGCGAGCGACAACCGCCGCAACGGCATCTTTGTTAAGATCCATTACAATCGGTTCATATCCGTTTTTTTGTAAGCACTCAACCATGTTGCTGCCCATAAGGCCGAGACCGATGAAACCTATGACTGGTTTTGTCATGTTTAACTCCTAAATATCTTATTGTATGCTTGTATTATTATATAGTATACGTCTACTTGTATTTAAGCAATCCTTGAATGATGTGAAATTATTGAAAGGTTGGGTTACTTAGTGGTATTGAGGAAAAAATCGCGGGAAATTCAGAAAATAAACTCTATTTGGCTTAGCAAAAGAGCACCATACCAATTCGACATTAACCCACCCTTAACCACTCCAGTGTTATGGTTTGCTCATATTTTTGGAGTCGCGTTTCAATGTTGATCTACTGATGTCTTTATTTGAATCAGCTGAGCATGGTTAGATTTGCGATTACTCCCCTTAGTTTTTTAAGGAAAAACGCCATGAAAAATTGTCCATTTTGTGGAAGTTCTATGCTAAGTGTTGAGCAAAAAAAAAGTGCTTGGAATAATGCGGAGGTTGAACTGCATGTGATCTGTTCGGATTGTGCTTCTTCAGCACCGATTTATATCTGGAATAAACGGAATGAAGAAGTAGAGCAACCAAAATTAGCTGTAATTAGATAGTCGCCATGCTCTAATTTTAGAGGGTGAGATGTGAAGGCTTGAAAACTAAGGTCACTCAAGCCATTTTTACCCGTTGTGGTCAGAACGTTAAACGGTAGTGGCTGATCTAGCCTGTATTGCAATAAACAGTGCTTTTTGGCATTGGGTGAAATCAGCGTCTGCTAATATATTTCCATTGTCCAAGAACTCAATTTTTTCTCTGTCCAAAGTTCAATAATTATTGGCTCTAGTGCGCTCAATATTTTTCGGAAATCACCTTCCGTTTTACTGTCGTTGAACCAGTTTTTGATTGAATCTTGACTAAATTCAAGTTGTTTTAGGTTACCTGAATTGGTAAGAATTTCTTCGCCATCAGACGCTAATTGTTCGCTAGTCAGTTTTATTTGTGATTCGAAGTACTGTTCGCCCGCTTTGTATAAATTCCAACCATCCAATCTTGTTGCTATCAGTTCCATTAAATTATCCTATCCAATTCTTGTTGGGGTAATTATGAAATCATACTCTTCATGTTAAGTATGAGATTGACCTCACAACATAATCAGCTTTCATTTTGGGATTGTAGAAATGTAGCAGCCTTCAAGAAATGGTTAATTGTTGCCTGAGTCTAATGACCAAATTGACCCTAATATCTAGATTTTTTATTTTGATTTACTTTCGCTTTGGTAAAAGCACTCTCGATAGATATCAAACAACACATAAGTACCTGGCCCTTAAGCTATGCCTTATTCACCCTCAGAGACACATGAAACGTAACTTGTGTAACTCGCTCCTCCTGAAAAAGTTGCACCGTTAGATAAAAGCATCGTGTCATAATTAGATGGTGAAGCGCTTTGTGTGTTTGACCAATAAAGTTTATCAGTGGGCCAACCTAACGTTGCCAAGTCGCCTTTGTCTTGGAATAAGCCTTCTAATGCCGGGTTCTTAGAGGCATCGTGGCTACCCATCTCTGCGATCGTTGCTGTTTTCCAATCCGTCTTTCCGGCAAAATGCATTCGTGCTAAGTCGGTACACCAGCGATCATATTGACCATCGATGCCATGATCACCTGTTATGTTTCTTTGGTCAAACAGACCAAATGCCTCGCCGTAGGCGCTATCTAGAACGGTAGCTGAATAATTGCGTCCATCATTAGCACTGTCTATGCCCATGCTTTGCTTGTATCCGAGCCTTTGTAATACAGCAACGCTGGGTGTCGATGTGAATAATAAGGTTTTTCCTGTTACGGTCGCTGACGCAATCTTCAAACAACCATCAGCCGCGTTGTTACTAATATCATTGATGCCGCCTCCGGGTGTAATCGAAGCGTCATCCAATGGTAAGTTAACGTTATGACTACACACTGATGATGCGGTAATAGTAAGGTCTGCTTCGTCGCTGACGATGCCATCAAAATTTGCAAATACGCGGGTATTGCCTTCATTCTTTGGGGAGATATGACCTGAGTTAATGTCAGCAATACCCGAAGAGGTCATTGACCAATCTACCTCCGCAGTAATGTCGATTTCGGTGCCGTCATCGTATTTACCGATGGCTTGGAAGCTTGTTTGTGTTGGTAGTTGCACCATAGGAACATAAGCCAGTGAGCTAGGCGTAATGACGATCTCATAGAGTGATGAATCACCAATAATATTATCGGGAAGCTGATCGGTATTGTCATTATTGTAGGAATTACTACCGGAGTTACATCCGGCTAATACCGTCATAATAACGACAGAATACAAGTAAGATGCCAAGTTGTTTGTAATCATATAGATCGATTCTCCATATTCAAATTAGGATTGGTTTCTTTTTATCGCTAAGGATCTGCAATGGTCGTGATCGTAATATATATAATGAATATGGGATGTAGGAAATAGCTTATAAAAATTATTTCGAAGGGAAAATGCTAATAGATCATATGATTAAATAAGATGCAGAGGTTTTGTGAGCGTTTGACAAATGGTGGTGACTAGACAGTAATTGTGTTGATTATGTAGACTATTATTTTGGTTAAAAATGCGCGATAGGTGTCGTTTAGCCGGCACCTATCGCAATGTGCTAGTTGATTAATTCAATCTTGTTGAAATCGATACTGTTCTCTTTAGGTGAACGCTCAATCTCGCTAACTTTACGAAAGTGAAATAAAAGAATATAGCCAAAACAGCCCAAAATTAATGCAATTGCCAAAGCTCCGACCCATTGAATTTGAAGGAAATCTAATTTAAACAACAATGTTAACCCGCTGAGTAATACCACATTACCGATCATGTATCGCACTTTACCGAACCGCTGTACCGTTAGGTTTAAATTGTCGGTATATAAACGAACCAAGGAATCAAGTGAATTGATAACAAATGTCATCCCAACCAAGACCATTGCGAGATTGTAGAAACCTGCAACCGGTATCGCGTTGGCGCTGTAGTAATAAAGAACACTGAACCAAATAGCGATTGGAATAGATGGGAATACCATCATAGAAACCAATACTTGGTAAGTTCTGAGCCCACTGACAAAACGAGCGGTAAATTGGCCGATCATGATGCTCCACGCAAACCACCAATAAAGATAAAACTCATGGTAATCATTAAGCGGCAACACAAATTTATGTAGGTTAGTAAAGTAACCGCCCAAAAGACTCAAGGTGGTAAAGAATTCGCCAACACTAGAATTATCCGATAAAAATGCACCGGACCACATTAACGCGATCAAGCCCATGAATAACCAACTGCTTCCTAAGCTTAATATTCTGACGTAGCGGATACTTGTACTTGAGTACACGGCGACAGCAATGATGGCGAGTACCACTAAATAGAAGCTACCTATGATAGTCTCTCCGTCACCTAACTCGGGTAGATACCACGGTAAGTTAACCAACAATAGGTAAGCGGTGAACGCGCAGGTACCAATAATAACAACGTTATTAATCAGTTTGATTAACGGTATCTCGAAGAATTTGACCCTTGGCTCAATAACACAAAAGTAAAAACAGGTTAAGAAGTAGAAGGCCCAAATGAAGAATGCCCAAAAGCCAAACTCTATGGCTAACGGATTAGTAAAAGAGTATTCAGGGCTGGTGGCTAGATCAGCATAACCAGCAAACTCAGTTAGTGGAAACATGATCAATCCGACGTCTAAACCAGAGGTGAAGAGGATGGCGATAAAGGTGAATTTGCGTACAGGAGTGACGCCAATACACTTCATGTTGCCCCAACGGTAAAGGACAAACACGATAGCGGCAAAGGTAAATAAAATACCAATAGATAACCAAGTAGTCATTATTTGGTCTCCGCGGGGTTGTTGCTAGCAAACATAATTATTTCCTTGATTTATGTTTTTACGCTATGTCACAATTTTTTAGGACGGCAAGTGCCATCAGGTTTTAAGTATCGTTTTGACGATAGTTAAAACCTGATAAATTGAACATAGTTAAGTTGACCATTTGCGAACATCGCATTAGTTGGTCATAGTAATATTACTTTCCATGAACGAATGTTTTCGTTAGATATAGGGTAGTGAATGTACTCCTTGGTTAGGGTGAATGTTTATCGTTTAGGGTTCTGTAATCGCTGGCTTGTTTGCCAATCCGATGCAGTCACCACTTGAGCCGTGCTTGGCGCTAATAGCTCTTTCCCCAAAATAATATCCGCGGCACGCTCAGCGACCATAATGGTCGGTGAATTAAGGTTACCGTTAGGAATAGTGGGGAATATTGAAGAATCAACAACGCGTAGACTGTCGATACCGTGAACCTTGGTTTCAGAGTTCACTACGGACATTGAGTCTTCACCCATTTTGCAGGAACAAGACGGATGATAGGCACTTTCAACAGAGCGTCTAACAAACTGATCGATCTCTGAATCGGTCTTTACGGTTAGTCCAGGTTGAATTTCTTCGCCCCGATATTTGTCTAGTCCGGGTTGATTTATGATCTCGCGAGTCAGACGAACGCAAGCTCTAAATCCTTCGATGTCATCTTGATGAGACAGATAATTAAATTGAATTTTCGGTGCAACACGGGGGTCGTTTGACGAAATCTTAATCGACCCTCGGCTTTTGGGTTTGTTATGGCCAATGTGAACCTGAAAGCCATGACCTGAAAAGGCCTCTTTACCGTCATATCGCATCGCGGCAGGTAAGAAGTGATATTGGAGATCTGGCCATTCTAAATTTGCTTTAGAACGGATAAATCCACAAGACTCAAAATGGTTGGTTGCACCAAGTCCGGACTTGTCGAGTATCCAGCGAGTACCAATTAACAACTTGCTAAATGGACCAAGTTTTCCGTTCAATGATATTGGTTTCAAGCATTTAAACTGGAAATAAAACTCTAGGTGGTCCTGAAGGTTTTCGCCTACACCCGGTAATTCATGAACCTGTTCAATTCCGGCATTTTTTAATGTATCAGATGCACCAATACCAGATAGTTGTAGTATATGAGGGGAACCAACTGAGCCGGCGGAAAGCACCACTTCTTTATTGCAACGTATATCAATTATTTGATTCTTGCGTTCGTATCGAACACCAACGGCGGTCTTACCTTCTAGCAGAATTTTGTGTACAAGTGCGTGAGTAACCACCGTCAAGTTATTACGCTTCAGGGCTGGTTTTAGATAGGCATTTGCTGTTGACCAACGGACACCATCTTTTACCGTCATGTGCATTGGACCAAACCCTTCTTGCTGTTCGGCATTGTAGTCGGCAGTGGCTAAATAGCCTGCATCTTTGCCCGCTTCAACAAATGCTTGATATAACGGGTTTTTCATATTGTTGCCGTTATTTACCGCTAGAGGCCCGAGGTCGCCTCGATAGTCGTTACCACCGAATGACCATGTTTCCGCTTTTTTGAAATAGGGTAGACAATGCGAATAGTCCCAACCTACTGCTCCATGTTTCTGCCATTCGTCGAAGTCACGCGCATGGCCGCGCACATAGACCATGCCGTTGATGGATGAAGACCCTCCCAACACTTTTCCGCGAGGGCAATGCATATGACGGTTATCCAAAAACGGTTCAGCTTCGGTTCTAAATTGCCAAGCGTACTTTTCTGTGTTCATCGGGATAGATAATGCGGTGGGCATCTGAATGAAAATGCTTTTATCACTGCCGCCTGTTTCTAGTAACAAGACGTTGTTGCTCGGATCGGCGGATAAGCGATTCGCGAGTACGCACCCCGCACTTCCAGCCCCTACAATGATGTAATCATAGTCTTCGTTAGTCATTGTCATTCCTTAAAATGGGCTATCAAGCGATTGCATGCCAACATAAACCGCCTTTATTTGCGTATACGCTTTTAAGGTTTCACTGCCATTTTCTCGTCCAATACCAGACATTTTGTAGCCACCTACTGGCATTTCAGCAGGCGAGGCACCATAAGCATTGATCCAGCAAATGCCAGCTTGTATTTGGTGTATAACGCGGTGGGCGCGAGTAATATCCTGAGTAAATACGCCAGCCGCTAATCCTAAGCGTGTGCTGTTTGCGCGACGAATCACTTCATCCTCATCGGTAAATGTAAGTACCGACATGACTGGCCCAAAGATTTCTTCTTTCGCGATGGTCATTTCATCGGTGCAATCGGTGAAAACGGTTGGAGCAACGAAATACCCGTTGGGACAATCTTCTGGTTGCAGGGCGGTTCCGCCCGTAAGAAGTGTTGCGCCCTCAGACTTGCCAATATCAATGTAGTCGAGCACTTTTTGCTGGTGGCTTTTTGAAATAAGCGCTCCGAAGTTGGTCTCTGCATTCATTGGGTCGCCGCAGATAATATTTTGTTCGGTACGCTCAATAAGACGTCTAATAAAACGCGGGTAAATGTCTTTTTGAACAAACACGCGTGTACCGTTAGTACAAACTTCACCTTGCGTATAGAAGTTGCCGAGCATGGCAGCGGAAATTGCATTTTCTATGTCAGCATCATTGAAGATGATTAGAGGAGATTTTCCACCCAACTCCATGGTCACTTCTTTAAGTGAGTTGGCGGCGGCAGCCATGACCTTTTTTCCTGTACCAACTTCTCCAGTAAATGAGATCTTTGCGATGTCCTCGTGCTCTGTTAGCCACGCACCGACACGACCATCACCTTGAACAACGTTAAAGACACCATCGGGTAAACCAGCCTGCGTGAATGCCTCGGCCAAGCGCATTGCGCCTCTCGGCGTTTCTTCTGATGGCTTAAAGATCATGGCGTTTCCGCAAGCTAGGGCTGGTGCTGCTTTCCAACAAGCAATCTGCAATGGATAATTCCACGCGCCGATACCCGCGCAAATGCCAAGCGGCTCACGACGCGTATAATAAAAATCGTCACCAACAGTCTGTTGATTACCTTCTATACTTGGGGCTAAGCCTGCAAAAAATTCGATTGAATCTGCACCGGTAACCACATCGACAACCGAGGCTTCTTGCCAAGGTTTGCCGGTATCAAGTACTTCACCTGCGGCAAGTTCGTCGTTGTTTTCGCGCAGTAAAGCGACAGCCTTTAAGAGAATACGACTCCGTTCGATCGGTGTCATTTTTGACCATGTGGCAAACCCAGATTTAGCACTTTTTATTACAGCTTGTTGTATGACTTCGTTGGCGGTTTCAACTAAGTAGCTTATTTGGCCTGTCGCGGGGTTAATGACTTCAAATGTTTCACCCGTATTATTAGATAGATATTGACCGTGTACATAGTTCTGATAAACAACTAACGATGACATTAAGTTTCCTCGTATTTTAAGACCAAAAAATCAATTTGATTGCCGTGTTTTATTCGTCGAAATTAGAGATAAAATGCACCTTTTCAAGTGAACGTGACATTCGTAAAACTATAAATTAGTTAGAATACTAATTATTATTACTCTAATGATCAAGTGGGTTTGGACTATTAACTGAATTGTATACTCGCTACAAGTGCAGTAACCTTTTGTTTTTTAAGGGTGTAGTTGGGTGTTTCTGAGTTTACTCTAAACCAATAAACTAGGCTACTTACAGTTAAATCATTTGAGTTGTAATCATTTGAGTTGTAATCATTTGATCAAGGTCATGATGGCTAGTCGTTATTTTGGTTAGATTCCGTAGCAATCAAGTTAGCTTGGTTCGACGGGTGAAAAATAGTTATTTAACTTGTAGTAGGAGTTGAAAGATCGATGGTGAGCACATTTAGTTGCCAAGAAGCATTGCCGACAATGCCGGTTCCAGATTTACATGATACATGTAATAGGCTTTTAGAATGGGCCGAACCTTTATTAACAGAAGAAGAACAAACAAGGGCGAAAAGCGTAGTGGAGCAGTTTCTCCTGTCTGGCGGGGAAGGTGAAAGACTGCAAAATGAGCTGTGTGATTGGAGTGATAGTGATGACATCTCCAATTGGTCTGCATTGGCTTGGAAAGATCTCTATCTGGAATCTCGTGAGCCTTTGGTCATTAATAGTAATGTATTTTATTACCTTAAAAGTAAGCTGGATGAAGAGGTATGTAAACAAGCGACTATCGCTGCCGCTTTGATTGTCAGTGTCTACAGCTTTATCGCTTTGATTGATAAGAAAGATCTCAAAGTGGATATGCAAAAAGAAATACCGCTTTGCATGAATCAATATAACAGCATTTTTTCTTCAATCAGAATACCCAGAAATGGAACCGATGAGTTTAAAGTTTCATCATCTAGACAGCATATTGTTGTTCTACAGAATCAACATATCTATAAAATCAATATTATCGACGAAAAAGGAAATATCCGATCACCATCTGCTATCGAATTCGATCTTGAATGTATTTTGTCTGCCTCGGATAAAGGGCAAAATATAGGCTTGCTAACCACAATGCCGCGCAATATATGGGCAGAACGCAGAGCAGAATTGCTCGATATATCTTTGAGCAATAAAGAGGCCATGACTGCTATTGAAGAGTCGGTTTTTGCGTTGTGTTTAGATGAAAATAAACCAGAAGCGATAACCGAAATCTCAAAACAATTGTTACACGGAACGGGCAGCAATCGTTATTTTGATAAATCGATACAATTTATTGTGTTTGCAAACGGGAAAACCGGAATAAACTACGAGCATACCGGGGTGGATGGTTCGGTTATGGTTCCGTTAATGGCACATATATATGACACAATTGATGCGGTTGTTTTTGACGAAAGTGATTGTGAAGAAATAAAGAGTCGCGCGATTTTATCAAATGTCGAGGACATCAAATTTGAACTAAATGATGTATTGGTTCACACGGTACAAGACACTGCAGAGCGATTTGTTCAGCATATGGCCAATACTCAAACTAGAGTACTTAACTTCTCTTTTTTTGGCAAAAAGCACATAAAGCAATTTGGTGTGAGTCCAGATGCGTTTGTTCAGTTGGCGTTACAGTTGGCAGAGTATAAGCTGTATGGAAAATGTTACAGCGCCTATGAAGCTGTGATGACTCGAACATTCCTTGATGGTCGTATCGATGTTTTGTACACCGTCACTCCCGAGTCGATGGCATTTATCCGCAGTGTAGATTCGCCAAATTTTAGTGTTCAAGAAAAACAACGCTTACTGCGACAAGCACTGAAAAAGCATATTGCACGGGCTGATGAGTGTAGGGTTGGTAATGGGATCTACACTCATCTTCTTGCGCTGAAATATCGCTATAAAATAGCCGGCAGTTCTATCGGTCTAAATACTCTACCAGCATTGTTTACCGGTACGGGCTATCAGGCATTAACTCATAGTGTTGTTTGTACAAGTACAACATCCGAATATGGTGTTGATCTCGCAGGGTATGGGCCGATTGTCGATGATGGTTACGGGATCAGATATTTTACAAAGAACGACGGCATATGCTTCAACATGACAAGTCGAACCCAAATGCAAGACAATTTGGACAATATGGTGATTTACATCGAGCAGTCTCTCATTGAGATGGCAGAATTGATGCGTGAAGAAGCATAGTATTGATGACACGGCATGAATAAGTTGGTCATCAACTAAAGACAAAAAGAGTTTAATATGAAATATTGTTAGTAATATTTGTAAAATGAAAAGTAAAGGAACGATGTAAATGGAATTTTCTAAACTCGGTAGCAGTGATATTTTAGTGTCACGAGTCTGTTTAGGCAGTATGACGTGGGGACTTCAAAACAATCAACAAGATGCAAATCAGCAGATAGAGTATGCGATAAGTCAGGGAATAAACTTTATCGACACGGCTGAAATGTATGCCGTTCCTCCTTCACCAGACACCTACGGAAAAACAGAGACTATTATTGGCACCTGGCTTGCTGAAAACCCGCATCGTCGAAAAGAACTCATTATCGCAACGAAGATAGCGGGTCCAGGCATGCCATGGGTGAGAGAAGGTGGACCTATCACTGGTGATGCGGTTGTTGCGGCTGTAGATGCCTCTCTCCAACGATTGCAAACCGACTACATCGACCTTTATCAGCTGCATTGGCCGAATCGTACATCGCCTCATTTTGGTAAACATCTGCCAAATAAAATCTCATTTAGTGAATTTGACGCCAAGCAACAAGAGGCGCAGATGCTCGATATTCTGCAAGGGTTAGCTAGGTGCGTAAAAGCGGGAAAGATACGTCATTGCGGGCTATCGGATGATACGCCATGGGGGATCAATACTTACCTAAAGCTGAGTGAAAAATATGACCTTCCACGTATGGTTGCTATCCAAAATGAGTTCAACCTGCTTCATGCTAAAGATTGGCCTTATCTAATCGAAAATTGCGTACATGAGGATATTGCTTATCTACCTTGGTCTCCTCTTGCTAGTGGCATGCTTAGTGGAAAATATTTAGACGGAAAGCGTCCTGAAGGCAGTCGTTGGACATACATGCAACGCAATGGGATTTTCCGTGATACGCCAATTGCGAGTAGCGCGATTAAAGAGTACATGGCGATTGCGGATGCACACGATCTTACACCAAGTCAGTTAGCATTAGCATGGTGTAACCAAGTAGATGGTGTCACCTCTACAATTATTGGTGCGACATCTATGGCTCAGCTTAAAGAGAATATTAGTGCTTTTTCTAAGCCGTTAAATCAAGAAATATTGACGAGTATTGATGGTGTATTGAAAACCTACCCAGCGCCGTATTAAGCCAAGAAAGCCTTAATATAAGATGCGGTAGAGAATGATAGTTGTCGGTGAACAACCTGATCGGATGGATTCAGGTGTAAGGGAATAGGCAGATTATGGAAGATATAAACTATTTGTTGGTTGTTATGGCGGCTTTTTTAGCCATTGCTAGTCCAGGGCCCGCAACATTGGCCATTGCAAATACATCTATGAATCAAGGCCGGATTTATGGTGTTATGCTGGCGTTAGGTGTGTTAACCGGGTCTCTTTTTTGGTCCATTTGTGGTGCGTTTGGCCTAGGGACACTGATGTATTCTAACGTTTGGCTGTTAGAAATAGTTAAGTATTTAGGGGCATGTTATCTCTTATATTTAGCATACAAATCGTTTGTATCTGCGTGGCAGGTAAAGTCAGCAAGTATGTCGAACCATATCAAGTCAGGTTTGTTTGCAACATACTTGCGTGGCCTCTTAATTCATTTAACCAACCCTAAGCCAATACTTTTTTTTGGTTCTCTCTATTCTATCGTTATTCCTGTGGGCTCAAATTCAGATAGTTTGGTCAAGGTGATTGGTGTTGTTGCGATGGTCAACGCATCTATATTTGTCGGTTATGCGCTTATGTTTTCTAATAGTCGTATTCGGCACTTTTATACTAAATCTCGTAGAGTATTTGAGTCTCTGTTTGCGCTGTTCTTTGGGGTGGCAGGATTCAAAATACTCGCAAGTAAGTTAGACAGTTAACCAAAGCGCATGTCATGAGTGCAATCACTGTTGCTCTAATGACGTGTCGCCTTCAAATAAGGTTCTCTTTTTGTCTATCGCCGTGATCAAAAAGTCACGGCATTTCTTGATTCGTGCTGTTTTTCTTAGATCAACATGGCTAAGTACCCATACCGACCAATCTGAGCGAGGTATAGGGATATTGAGTTTTACTACTTGTGTGTCATGGATGCTATCTGGCATATAACACGGCATACGAGCAGCACCAAACCCCGCTTTGACGCTTGCATACATACTCGATAAATCATCAACTTTAAGTGCAATGTAGGCGTTGGGGAAATGCTGGTCTGCCCATTCTGGTAGCTCGGTTTCTCCGCTCCATATTATTATCCCAATAGGTTGAGTTAAATCGATATGGCTTGCCACGTATATCCCGTGTTGTAAACCAGATGCTTGCCTGCCTATTAGATAGTCGGGTGGGGATGGAGTTAGGCGAATGGCGAGATCCGCCTCTCGGCTTGCAAGATTTCGAACCCCTTTGGTTACCATCAGATTGATTTTGATACCCGGATGTTCTTTATTAAATTGTGCCAACTCAGGTGCAAGACAATACTCAAAAATGTCATGTGGCATGGTCAGGTTAATCGGCCCTTCTAATCTCGCGTCCTGACCAAACAAAGTTCGAGAAATCTGTTCATTTTGCGATTCCATGTTTTGTGCTTGTTCAAAAATAGCGTCAGCTGATTCGGTCATTTCGTAACCGTCTCGTAGACGGTTGAAGAGAAGCACTCCATGCTTTTCTTCAAATCCTTTAATTCGTCGAGAAACGGTTGAATGATTAACCCCTAATACTTTGGCTGCTGCTGAGACACTGCCCTCTCGTGAAACAGAGAGGAAGTAACGAATATCATCCCAGTCATTCATAGTTATCTACCCTTGTGCTTTTTTGCACAGCTGAATTGCATTTATTGTGAATTTATTGACAGTCTAATTCGTCTTACACTTCTTGTCGAACTCAGCCACTCATTAACGAAATTAGGAAACGATTATGTATAAGCTATATCACGGAGCTGGAACATGCTCATTGGCCGTCAAAGCCGCATTAACACTGACAGACACACCATTTGAAACCCAAGTTATGGACTTGGCCAATGGCGAGCATTTTCAAGATGAATACATTGTTATCAGCCCACTAAGCAAGGTTCCTGCTTTAGTTATTGCCCAGAACTCTGAAAATTATGTCTTAACTGAGGGGGCAGCAATTTTGTTATATCTATCAAGCCAGTTTCCTGACGCTCATTTAATGCCTAAGAGCGATACATTGGCGTATGCCGAAGCACTAAAATGGTTTCAGCTTCTTTACGCTACGGTACATCCTCATTGGAGCCGTCTGTTTTTTCCGGAACGTTATTCTAATGATGCTGACCGTGTTCGTGAATTATCTGAGGCAGAGCTACATAAAGTGTATTCCCTTATCGACGCACAGCTTGGCAAACACAACTATATCGCTGGGGACAGGTTAAGCTTGGCCGATCTTTATCTAATGGTGACAGTGCATTGGCAAGGCGCCTTGAAAACGTCGCTTTCGAGTCGATACCCAAACATTGAAGCCTATCAAGCTCGAATCTATGAAGAACCGACCATCGGTTCGCTCTATAAAACTGAATTTGGTGGTTAAGTCTACAAGGCAGAAGAGATCTTCTGCCTGTTTTAATGATTGTGTTTTGTTGCGTAGGAGAATAGAAATGACATCACTTTTTAAACCTGTATTGCTGGGTAAAAAAACCTTAAAAAATCGTATGGTTATGGCGCCACTGACACGGGGAAGAGCGAATGAAACGGGCGTCCCAAGTGAACTAATGGCCGAATATTATCGCCAACGAGCCAGTGCGGGGTTGATTATTGCTGAAGCAACCGCTGTCAGTAAGGATGGACGAGGATGGCTTAATTCGCCTGGGATGTTCAATGATGAACAACAACAAGGCTGGAAAAAGATAGCCGATGCGGTTCATCAGGCTTCAGGTACCATCTTTGTTCAACTTTGGCATATGGGCGGGGCGGTTCATCCTGATTTTCTCGACGGTGAAACGCCGGTATCGTCTTCAGCAGTGCAGTTAGCAGGGCAACTACCCACACCGAAAGGGCGGGACCGACAGTTCGTTAAACCTCGATCCTTGTCCATCGATGAGATTTCAGTACAGGTTGATAATTTCACAAATGCAGCAAGACGCGCGATCGATGCAGGACTAGACGGGGTAGAAATTCATGCCGCCAATGGCTTTCTTATCGACCAGTTCACACGGGACAGCAGTAACCAGCGCCATGATATTTATGGTGGAAGTATCAACAATAGGTTGAGATTCATGATGGATGTTGTTACGGCGGTCTGTAATGAAATAGGACCAGATAAAGTCGGAATTAGACTTTCTCCCACTAACAAAGTGTGGGGGATTTCAGATAGCCAGTATAGAGAAACGTTTACTCAAGCGGTGCAGCAACTCGATCGGTTTGGATTAGCTTACTTGCATCTGCTAGAACCCAAACCTGTGCCTGAAAGCGGAGTGGAAACTTTAGATTACTTAACTCCGGAGTTAAGAAAACAGTACACTGGTTATCTAATCGTCAATGGAGGTTATAACAAAACTAGTGCGGAGCGGGTGTTGCAAGCAGGTATGGCGAATGGTGTGGCGTTTGGTATGCCATTTATAGCCAATCCAGATCTTGTAGAGCGCTATCAACATGATCTGGTGCTAGCTAGCCCTGACGCTACTCGGTTTTATAGTCAGGGAGCTCAAGGCTACACCGATTATCCGAGGTTACTTAGCAACGGAAATTAATATGAATCATAAGGTATAATTGATATAAAAGAGCATCGAATTTATCCGCTGCTCTTTTAGCCATTATTTACCTGCTGCAGCTACATCTTTAACGGTTTGAAGCCAATTATTTTTTTGCTCCCGGTCTGATAAAATAACCGAGCCAAATAAGTTATGTTCGGCCTTGCTAACCCCACTAAATTGAAGGGTAAACTGATCCAGTTGTTGCATTATGGGTTGTGCTTGTTGCGTTGCATAGTCAGCCGGTGCATCCATCGTTAAGATGAGCCTTGAGGTTTTATCTTGCAGTAGCTGCACGGGTTCTGGGTTGTCATCTTCAAATTTAAATGCAAATCCCGGCAAAAACGTGCGATCAAATAAGCCTTTCAATTTGGCGGGTAATCCCCCCCACCAAATCGGTGCAACGATAACAATATGGTCTGCTAACAGAACGGATTTTTGAAACTCAATTAGATCTGGTTCCAACTGTTGTATCTCGTCGTAACCATTCTCTAAGTTTGGATTAAAATTCATCTCTGAAAGATTGAAGCGAGACACTTGATGCTTTTTATTCGCTTCGTCTTCATAGGTATCACTTAACTGTTTAGCAAAACTGACTTCTTTTGGATTGCCGTTCAATAATAAAATATTTTTCATCATTACTTCCTTATTTAAGTAGTGACGAATATTTTATTCTCTCCCCTTAAGGGAAGAGTCAAGCGTATTAGAAGAAAAATTCATCGCATCGATGCATTTCTCCACTTTTTTTACCTTACGAGAGATAGCCAACATCTCTGCCTGCAATTCATTTTTGACTTCTATAAGAAATTGGTTGATTCGAGCCCAGTCGATTTCCCCATCATGGTAAACAATCACATTTTTTAATCTTGCTAATGTAACACCCAGTTTTTTAGCTTCAGAAATTAGACTGAGAATCTCAATATCTGTGTCCGTGTATACTCGGTAACGGCCTTGCCGTAATGGAGACCGAATTAGCCCTTTCTCTTCGTAGAATCTGATCGCTTTTATGGATAATCCGGTTCTTTTTGAGACCTCACCAATAAACATATTTTTTCACTTTTTGAATTCGAGTTTAAGTTATTATCCTGCTCGCGCCCTTCTGAGCGATTTAAGACTGTTGCAAATAAGGTAATAAAGCTTCAATTCTCTCGATGTTTTCATATGCAATAGAGTATTGCATCGCATCAAAATTGGTTTCTGCAACGACTTTGACTTTAAAGCGTTCTATGAGACTAAGCGTCGATTCATTTACATACATATAGCCATCCGTCTGTTCTATTCTATCAAGCAAGAACATGTAGTCATTCATTCTGATTAATGGCGGCTTTGGTATTTTGGACCCGTGTGAATCTTCTAATAGGTGATAAGTATAATATGGATAGGGTTTTAACGCGGAAAACTGTTTATCTAATGCAAGCTTGAGTACTGGGTGTCCTTCTCGAACAATAATATATTTTTTGGATTCAAATGTTCTTAACGTTTTCAGCCATGAACATCCTGAAATAATAGTAGAATCAGCAATAATTAGATCCAAATTTTTGGTTTCACTATTGCCCACTAATCCTCGAGCACTCGCTATATTGATATTTAAATTATAGTCTTCTTCTTTTTCTAAGAAACGATGTAATCCTGATTGAAAAATGGGATAGCAATCGATGCCTAGTCCAATATTTAAAATAACTCTCTTTTCATGAGAAAGATTATGTACATCATGATGTATATGTTCAATTTCATCCAGAATCAAAATGGCCCGTTGATAAAACCGACAAGAAAATTCTGTTGGGACTAAGCCATTGGCTGTGCGAGTAAAAAGAGATAAGCCTAAATAATCTTCAAGAGATTGTATCGCTCGAGTAACACTTGACTGCGATAAGTGGAGTACTTCAGAGGCTCCAGTGACACTTTTCTTCTGAAAAGTAACCACGAATATCCTCAATAATTTAAGATCATTTAGTTTCGACATAGCATTGTAAATATAGACATTATAGTACGAACGATTGAATATGATGTGAGCTTCTTCGCATTGTGAAAAACTTTGTTACCTATCCAGATTGAGCATATCCGTATGCAATAATAACAATAGACACAAAATTCAAATCATGGTTTTCTTTATATAGCTTATGGACATGCTCTTTTATCTTAAAAAGAAAAATTAGATTTCAATTTTAATATAAATTTAACTTATTTTTCATTATATGCAATCAAGGTTTATTTGGTGGTCTAAATATATAGCCTATGCAATCAGTATTATTAGAAGTGTAAGAATTTTAATAATATAAAAGATGTTTGGAGTAATAAAAGGAATGTATTTTGTCGAAATTACCGTATAACATAATTATTATTAATCCAGACCAAATGCGCGCAGATTATATGACGCCTGCGGGTCATCCGTTTATAGAGACTCGAAATCTAAACCGTTTGGCTGAGAAGGGGACTTATTTCCCTAATGCATTCACCATTAGCCCAATGTGTGGGCCATCAAGAACCTCATTTATTACTGGTCAGTACCCAATTGAGCACCAAGTTCGAAATTATGTTGGTACGATGTCACCAGATTATCCCAATATGCTCTCAGAGTTAAAGCGAAATGGCTATAACTTGGGCTTGTTTGGCAAAGACCATATCATTGAACCGGATGCCATCGGTGTCATGTACGATGAAGGTGAAGATATTTGTATCGGCAACATGGACGATCATCCGGGTTACAAAAAAAGTTGGGACAGTGGTTCTCTTGCCGCAGAATCAAAGTATAATTTGACTGAACGACTTACGACCAATTGCCTCAACTTTATTGAACGTAATGTAACCGAGAATAAACCTTACTTCGCTACTATAAACCTACAAGATCCTCATCCTTATTTTGCTGCACCAGCACCGTACGATTCGCTCTTCTCAGCTGAGCAATTTGAGCTGCCTAAGAGCTTTAGAACCCCAGTGGACAGCAAGGAACCAGTGAGGCTGACAAACTGGCGAATACACAGTGAGTCATTGCAGGCAACAGAGCAAGAGATGAAAGAGGCCATGGCGATGTATTGTGGTCAAATAAGATACGTTGACGATCAGGTAGGTAGGATCATTGACAAACTAGAGCAACTCGATCAATTAGATAACACCGTAATTATTTTCTGGAGTGATCATGGCGAATTTTTAGGAGACTTCGGTGTTACTCATAAAGGGCTTATGTTCTATGACTGCTTAACTCGTATACCGCTTATTATGTATGATCCTAGTGGTCACCTTTCTGCTGGTTCAAATTCTCACCTAATCGAGTCTATTGATATTATGCCGACGGTCTTGTCCATTCTTGGAATAGACACACCATCTTATTGTCGAGGGCAAAGCCTTCTATCAGAAGACTATATAGAAAGAAAGAGTGTATTGGCAGAAGGCGGTATATATGCGGTACAGCCAAAGGAACCTATCTCTGGTCTTGTAATCAAAGCGCCTCATGATCCAACACAATGGGGCCCAGGAACAATGTTACGTACTAAAAAACATAAATTGGTTATTTACGCAGATGATAACGGTGAACTGTATGACTTAACCGCAGATCCAGAAGAGATATCCAATCTATTTGATGATGAACGCTATAAAGAAGTACGCCATAAGTTGACACTGACTTTATTAAAAAGACAACAGTGCCAAGGGCAACCACCAGAATTTTTGCCAAAGACCGTACAAAAGGTGTTTGAGCGAAATCCAAAATCATATCTTGGTGATTTTGAACAACATGAAAACCTTCTAAGAATAAAAAAGATGAAAAACAATCTTTAAACCAATAACCTACACAAAAAATGGAGAACTGACATGAATAGGAAGCATCTATTAGGACTGTTATCTTTACCTCTAGCCGCTTTATCTCTATCTGTTTCGGCAGCTGAGTTTCCGGCGAAACCGATTACACTATTAATGCCTTGGGGACCCGGTGGTAGTTCCGATACTCAAGCTCGCGCATTAGCGAATGTCGCGCAAAAATATATACACACTAATCTTATTGTGAAAAACAGAACGGGTGCGGGTGGCACTATTGCAGCGACAGAACTGGCGCGTGCAAAAGCGGATGGGTACACTTTAATGTGGTATACCTCTGGTGTGTCAACCACTCAACCAATGATCAGAAAAGTAAAATACTCTCTTGATGATTTTGTTCCAGTTATCGGTACAACATCAGAACCATTATTGTTAGCTGTGTCTAAATCTTCACCATATAACACGGTAGCTGATCTAAAAGGACATGATTTTAATGCTGGTTCACCTGGCGCTGGTAGTATGCCTAATATAGCGATGGTGGCATTGTCAAAGACAGTTGGCTTTGGTATGGATAATGTTATCTACAAAAGCACAACAGAAGCGAATGTTGCAATGATAGGTGGTCACATTGATATCTCTATAACGCAGCCTTCTATTGAAGTTTCTTTGGGTGAAAAGATGCGTGTTTTAGCCGTATTCACGGAAGAAAGGTTACCTGAGTATCCAGATGTTCCGACAGTACGTGAAGCCGGTTTTGATCTAGTAATGGATAACTACAACTTTATTATGGCGCCTAAGGATACGCCAAAAGATAGAATTGAAACTATTCGTTCAGGGTTTGAAACCATGCTGAATTCAGCAGAATTCAAGACCTTTGCTAATAACGCGAATATTACCGTATTCGATATAACATCAGAAAAAATCTATCAGAACTTTGATAAGGAACTTAATGAACTTCCCCCATTACTGAAAGAGATGGGAATTATCAAATAACCTAAGTAGTTGGCTGCCATACTGAGATATGGCAGCTATTTGGATGAATACGATGAACAATAACGTCTCAAAGAACATATTTAACCTAATAATCATTTTATTTTCAGTAGTGATTTATCTATTGATTCCATATCAAACTTCTGACTTACAAGTTTCTTATGTCTCCTCTAGAGCATTCCCCACACTACTTTGCCAAGCGTTGTTTGTTGTGGCTGTAACGAGTGGACTCTACGATTTTTTCACTTCAAAAAGTGGATGCGAATTAAGAGCAGAGCTTATTTCGGGTCAGGCCATAGCAGTGTATAGTATTATGTTATTGTCCGTGATAGCTATGTTTTATATAGGGTTCAATATCGCAATTACTATTGGCTCTGTTTTGATACTCGCGACGCTTAGATTGAAAAAAGTATATGCCTATGTACTCATTCCTATCATTGTCTATTTTATCTCTTATATTTTCACAACCTTCCTATATATCGAATTGCCAACGGGAGTGCTTTAGATGAATTATGCAGAGCTTTTAAACAGTTTTTATATGCTGCTTAACTGGGATACGTTTTTATTTATAAATGTAGGCCTGCTTGTCGGCATCATTTTCGGTTCATTACCGGGTCTAACGACGGTAATGGGGGTCACTCTAGCACTACCATTTACCTTTAATATGGCTCCAACGACAGGGATAGGGATGCTACTGGGTGTGTACTGTGGTGGGGTATATGGAGGCTCAATCACGGCAATTTTAATTCGAACACCTGGGACACCCGCTTCTGCCGCGACGTTAAATGATGGCTTTGAGTTAACGAAAAAAGGTCTCGCATTAAAGGCGATGCAAATGGCGCTTTATGCGTCGGTGATTAGTGGGATTATTAGCGCATTAATGCTGCTATTTATTGCACCCCAATTAGCAAAAGTTGCGCTCAAATTTGGGTCAGCAGAGTACTTCGCTTTAGCCGTGTTTGGATTGTCTGTCGTCATTGCAGTAAACAGTAATATTTTGAAAGGTATTGCGGCAGCATGTATCGGAATGCTGATTAAAACCGTCGGTTTGGACCCGATAGATGGATTAGATCGGTTTACGTTTGATCTATTAGATTTGAGTGGCGGTATCGAGCTTGTACCGGCCTTAATCGGGTTGTTTGCTGTCTCTGAAATATTGCGGCGCATAGATGACTTGCGTAAAACAGGAAAGCTCAGCGTCCCTGCTACAACAGGAGGTTCGTTGACGATGGCTGAATTTCTGCCATCATTGAAAACAATTGTTAAGTCTTCTTTCATCGGTACTTTTATCGGTGCAGTACCCGGTACTGGAGCCGTAACTTCTTCGTTCTTGGCTTACAACGAAGCGAGAAGAAGTTCTAAAAATCCGGAACAATTTGGTAAAGGCAGTTTAGAAGGTATTGCAGCATCTGAAGCGGGCAACAATGGTATTACTGGCGCGACACTTATCCCAATGCTAACGCTTGGTATACCTGGGGACATCATTGCGGCCATTTTATTAGGGGCGTTAATGGTACATGGCCTTATTCCCGGTCCTAAGCTATTTGAAAATCATGCTACAGAAGTATATGGAATGATATTTAGCTTGTTTATCATTAATATCTTGATGATCTTTCATGCGCTTGCTTATATCAAAATATATAAGAACGTGATGAAGATAAATCCATATTTGTTTACCTCTATTTTGTTTATCTTCTGTGTATCGGGATGCTACGCGGTCAATAATAGCTTGTTCGATGTACAAGTTATGATGGTATTTGGAATGATCGGATTCTTTCTTCCAAAGTTTGACTATCCATTAACCCCTTTGCTTATGGGCATCGTATTAGGCCCGATTGCCGAGTCATCATTCCGACAAGCGCTAACCATTTCAAAAGGCAGCTATGTTATCTTTGTTAGCCACCCTTTGAGTGCGGTAATTTTGGCAGCAAGCACATTGATATTGCTATTCTCGGCCTACAAACAATTGACGACAAAAAGTCAAAAACAGTCAGAACCTGAAGACACGCATCAAGCCACATTGTAAGACTGTCCAGTAGTTATGTTCATATTTTGAGCTGAACATAATCTACTGGGTCAACGAATGCCATTAAGCGTAGCATTGATAATAAAAAACGGTTGGTCACGTTGCTAAATTATTATATATCTCTCTGCATACTTTTCGATGTGTTTTTGCCTTTGTTCTTATACAATCTAAACAGGGACTTAAATTTTATTTGGTTGGGTTTGTACTATGCGTTTTGGTTTATGTATCGTTTTACTTTTTTCAACCTCTGTATTTGCTTCTTATTCAGAGCAAGAATGGGGTATTGCTGGGGTGATGCGTTCCGCGACAATTCCTTTTGCTAATGAGTCTGGCGATGATTACGTTAACTCTTTTGTGCCGATGCTTTTTTTTCAAGGTGAGACTTTTTATCTGGATGGGTTAGAGGGGGGTGCGAAGCTGTACACACACCCAGAACTGGATTACAACCTCTTTGCTATATTGCGTACTCGTTTTGTTGATATACCGCGTTCTTTACAAAATGAAGCTGGTGGAGATAGCGCGGATCTTGGCCTTAAATTCCAACGCCCATTTAATAAGCATTGGGACTTCGAAGCTGAGTTAATGAGTGATGAAGATATTTACCTACATTCTAATTTTGTTTTATCAGGTGACTATGAATTCGGTAACTGGCAGTTGGAACCCAAGCTCACTCTTAGGTTAAAAAGCCAAGAATTCAATTCGAAATACTATGCCTTTAAGCAAGAAACCGGAGAATCAACTGATGGAGGAATAGACGCGACGGCCGCAGTTAGGGCTAAATATCATGTTACTTCTAATTTCTACTTATTGGGAAGTATCGGTGCTACGTATCTGGATAACAATGCTTATAGGGCCGAGATAGTTGAAGAACGGTGGCAAGGCGAAGCTTATGCAGGTATTGCCTTTTTTAATGATAAAAGCACACCGTCACGAGAGTCACTCTCAATATCGCCTTACTTGAGAGTGGCACACGGTTGGGCAACGACGTCTAATATGGGTGATATTCTTTTTCGTTTGGAGAGCGAAAAAGACGAAAATGACGGAACACTCAGTTCAATTTTTTATGGCTATCCCCTCACTGATGAACTGTTTGGATATGATTTCGATATCTATCTTACACCCGGCTTGATTCACCACTGGACGTCGGACGCTCAAGGGGCAAGCACAGAATATGTCGTGGCGGTTAAAGCGTACTATACGTTGAATTGGCCAACCAAATGGCGAATTGGTCTGGCTGAAGGTCTTTCATATATTGATAAAATCACCTATATGGAAGGAAAAAGTATGGCTGATAAGGGGTATGAACCTAGCCAACTTCTTAATTATTTGGATGTCTCATATGACGTTAATCTCGGAGACTTATTTAACAAACGAGACTGGAACAATATATGGTTGGGTTACTCTCTGCATCATCGTTCTGCCATCTTTGAGTCGTCTTCTCAGTTTGGTCGAATAAAGGGCGGAAGCAACTACAATACCATTTATCTGCAAGTCGATTTGTAATCAAAACGTCTCTAAATATTCTGTTGTTACTATCGAAAGATCGCAGCATAGTCCCTCAAAGTGGGTTCAAATATTTTGAAATAGAGTATCAATATATTGCGTTATTAAACCCAAAATAACAGAGATATACTGATCCTATTGATGATAGCAAGCACGCCGATGTTTACTTGTCATAGCCAACAAAATATGGATAGGTAGTAATATGATTACGATAAGACCATCGCAAGATAGAGGCAAAGCGAATCACGGCTGGATAGAGAGTAAACATACCTTTTCTTTTGCTGATTATTATGACCCGGAACATATGGGGTTTTCAGCTTTACGAGTGATTAATGACGACGTGCTGAAGCCAAATGCAGGTTTTGATACCCATGGTCACCGGGATATGGAAATCATCACGTTTGTGCTTAGAGGCGCCATTCAACATAAAGACAGCGAAGGCAATATTGAGCAACTTTCTGCGGGAGAATACCAGTTAATGTCGGCGGGTAGTGGCATATACCATAGTGAATTTAACGCGTCGCAAAGTGATGAACTGCGTCTATTGCAGATCTGGATACAACCCAATTCATTCGGTAACAACCCCGGGTACCAACAACGATCTTTTGGTACAGATGTAGGATTAACGACGATTGCATCTCCAACTGGGCAAGGTACCGCATTTAACATCAAACAAGATACTACGTTGCATCAATTAGTGCTTGATTCAAATACAGAATTGAACCTCACCATTGGTTCTGGCCGAAAGGTTTATGTGCACCATATATCTGGGGAGTTAACCATGGATGAGCAGACGTTGAGTGAGGGCGATGGTGTAAAAATTGAGTCGGTCGATAATATATTATTTGTTAACAAAGGCCATACTCAGGTGATAGCGCTTGTTTTTGATTTGCCTTAATTTGTTTATAGAACGGATTAAACTACAGAAAGTAAGAGGATAAAAATATGGGTTTGCTCGTAGATGGTGTTTGGCACGACCAATGGTATGAAACCAAACAGAACAGCGGCAAGTTTAAGCGAGAAGAGGCCCAATTACGCAACTGGGTGACAGAAGATGGTGCAGCCGGTCCGACAGGAGAAGGTGGCTTTAAAGCAGAATCTGGCCGATATCACTTGTATGTTTCATTGGCGTGTCCTTGGGCGCATCGTACTCTCATTTTTAGAGCAATAAAAGGCTTAGAATCGCACATAACTGTCTCGGTGGTCAGCCCGGATATGCTTAATAGTGGCTGGAGTTTCGACCGAGATAACCATAGCTCTGGTGATGCTCTTTTTCAATCAGACCACTTGTTTCAAATCTATACGCGCAACCAGCCTAACTATACTGGACGGGTGACAGTGCCCGTTTTGTGGGACAAACAATCCAATCGTATTGTGAGTAATGAATCGTCTGAGATAATTAGAATGCTTAACGCTGCCTTTAATGGTTTGACAGGTAATCAACTTGATTTTTACCCGTTGGCGCAACGAAAGCAGATCGATGAGATGAATGATATTGTCTACCACGCAATCAATAATGGTGTTTATAAAGCTGGATTTGCAACCAGCCCCACCGCCTATAAAGAAGCCTACACCGTACTTTTTGAGACGCTAGATAACATCGAAGAACTTCTCGGTCAGCAGCGTTACTTAGCGGGCAATAACTTGACTGAGGCAGATTGGCGACTCTTTACCACTCTGATTCGTTTTGACCCAGTCTATTTTGGGCATTTTAAGTGTAACCGACAACAAATAGAACAGTTTCCAAACCTTGCTGAGTACGTAAGAGATCTCTATCAGTTTCAAGGTGTTGCGGATACAGTGGATTTCTTTCATATTAAGCGTCACTACTATTTTAGCCATACAATGATCAATCCAACACAAATCGTTCCTGAAGGGCCAGAGATTAACTATATGTCTGCTCATTCACGTCATCGTCGATTCGCCTAACTAAGATCACATTACTTATCTAAATGGAGATGAGCTGAACATTTTAAATCGGTTAGGTTCAAACTTATTACGCAAATATCTTCTACACGAAACCTTTCTATATTTTTCTGGGTCAGATTAATGACTGCCAGTAGACACAGGAATGGTTGCAACAACAGAATCACCGCAGGAAACCATCACGTTTCTCATTGCCGGTAACGGCGTCTCTAATGTGTATTCTATTTTGGTCGCTGTTATGACTTGTATGGATGCACCATTGGTCGCGTTTAGTGTGGTTAACTTTAGACGCAAGCTTGGTGGATTGGCTCTGTCTATTGGCCCTTTCTGCCATACCACTTGATACGCGGGTGAGGGTAGGTCAACCTGCCCACTTACCGTGAGAACATAGGTGTTATCGCTTCCAGTTAAAGGCGTGATGCTGGCCTGCCAATCTCTTGTGTCGTAGATGGCGCATTGTTCGCTGTTCTGGGCTTGACCGTTATCTGAAATCGGCATATCGGATGGTTTGTCGTTACTCATGCCTTGACAGCCAGTAAGCGCGATTATCGCTGTAGCAATAGAGATACTTTTCATTGTCTTCCTTTAAATAGATGCTTGAATTCGGGCTCGGTACCCTTATCTATTAACTCTAATACTTTCTCTTGGGGAAGGCGAATTCATTTTTTGTCTTATTTTGTTATGGTATAACCATGAAAGTGAAGGAAAGACCTAACGTCAATATGTAGATATGAAGGGTTTGGATTACTGGAAATGGAACTTTAAGATGGAGAATCAAAACAGATGAGTTTATTTGAATTATCGAGTTCAGTCGTGGATGTTGACTGGCTAAAAATACACCTGAACCACCCGGAGCTAACCGTAATAGATGCAAGCTGGTTTATGCCGGGCATAGAAAGGGATGGACGGTCAGAATGGCAGTCAGAGCGAATACCGGGTGCACTGTTTTTTGATTTTGATACCTTGATATGCGATCTAGGTTCAGATTTGCCACACATGATGCCGTCGGCAGACTATTTTTCTGAACAAGTTGGGTTGTTAGGTATTGCGAATGACACAAAAATTGTGGTCTACGATAGTCATGGTTTGTTTTCTTCGCCACGAGTATGGTGGATGTTTAAGGCCATGGGCCACAATGATGTTGCGGTTCTAAATGGTGGGTTGCCAGCTTGGAAAGCCGCCAGTGCACCATTAGACAATAGTGAGCCCATTGCATTGCCAAGCTGTCGCTATCAAGCGCAGCTATGTTCAGAGTGGCAGATCAATATCGAGACACTGAATACAAAGACGCACCTCCCAGAGATGGCAATAATCGACGCTCGACCAGCAGAGCGTTTCCATGGTCAACAAGTAGAACCGAGGGAAAATGTTAGAAGCGGACATATTCCCAGTTCAATAAATTTACCGTTCCCTCGTTTGGTTGAGAATGGTTATCTAAAGCCAGTTAGCGAATTGAAAATGATGTTCGCCGACGTCTGTGACGATTCTCAGTCTCTTATTTTCACCTGTGGTTCTGGTGTCACCGCTTGCGTTTTAGCGCTTGCTGCAACGCAGTGTAATAAGCAAAAACTGTCGGTGTATGACGGCTCATGGACGGAGTGGGGTTCAAGGCACGACTTCTCTATTGAATAATCCTATTTGTAACTTAGTGAGTATGTAGAGTGGAAACAACGTTAATAAATCCTCCAGAAGACACGCAATCAGCTATTTTTCAGCAACTGATTCAGTCGCGTCGTTCGGTGAGAAAATATGATCAAACTGCTGCGTTTGATCATCAAGCGGTGAGTCGTTCCCTCGACTTGGCCATATTGTCGCCAAATAGTTCTAATATGCAGCTCTGGCAATTTCATCGAATCATTGGTGAACAGACTCGAAGTGAGTTGGCCGATATCTGTATGGGGCAGAAAGCGGCAAAAACCGCTAACGAACTGGTTGCTTTCGTCGTCACTCCCGATAAGTGGCGACCTCGGGTTCAAATGAATGCCGCAAATGTGCGTAAGGCCTTCGAAGGCCGCGAAGATGCGGTTTCGAAAAGAGCCTTGCAATACTACGAAAAGCTTATTCCTATATTATATAGAAACGACAGATTTGGCTTGTTTGGGCTATTCAGAAAGTGGTGGAGTGCATATTTAGGTATGAAAAAACCGTCAGTGAGAGAGGTTGGAAAGTCCGATCTTCGAGTCAGTCTACATAAAAGTAGTTCGCTTGCCGCAATGACATTTATGACCGCTATGCGGGCAGAAGGATACGATACGTGCCCAATGGAAGGTTTTGATTCAAAACGAGCCAAAGTGTTGTTAGATTTAGAAAAAAACGCGGAAATTACTATGATAATAAGCTGTGGTTCGCGTACTGAAGATGGTATTTACAGCGAACGTCAAAGGGTCAGTCGTAATGAGGTTGTATTCACTCATTGATAGGCAATCCAACGGACAGATATAGAGGTAGCAACGAGGCTCTTTTGTTAAAAAATCCCCACTTTCGTGGGGATGGTGGAATAGAGTGTATTGACGCCTGTCATTCCTGAGTGGAAATCACTCTTTATCCTTCAAATAAATGTAGATACTCCTCGTATCCCTCTGTCCCCATCTTCTCTACTGGGACAAATCGCATTGAAGCCGAGTTCATACAGTATCTAAGCCCGGTTGGGGCTGGCCCATCCTTGAATACATGGCCTAGGTGTGAATCACCAAACTTACTTCTTACTTCTGTTCTTGGATAAATCAGTTTGTAGTCCGTCGTTGTGACAACGTAACTACCAGCAAGCGGTCTGGTAAAACTTGGCCAGCCAGTTCCCGATTTGTATTTATCGGTTGAAGAGAAAAGAGGTTCACCCGTAACAATATCTACGTAAATCCCTTCTTTTTTGTTATCCCAGTAAGGGTTGTTGAATGGGCGTTCAGTCGCATCTTCTTGGGTTACATCATACTGTAATGAAGTAAGGTTTTTGCGGATCTCTTCATCCGAGGGCTTACGATATTTTTTTAGGCTTACAGTTTGTTTTTTGCCATCAATTATTTGGCGTAACGTAACCTGGTTCTCGTTTCTGTCTTCGCCAAACAGCTTGTCTAAGTATTGATCTCGACCCGATGCATAGCGGTAGTAGTTATAGCGAACCTTGCTCTTTTTATAGTAATCCTGATGGTAATCTTCCGCCGGAAAGAACTCGGTATATTCTATTAATTCAGTGGCAATTGGATCTGGATATATTCCAGCATCATCCACCTCTTTAATGAACTGCATCGCGATCGCTTTTTGCTCTGGCGTGTGATAAAAAATAGCCGGACGATATTGCGGACCACGGTCGACAAATGACCCTTTGTCATCTGTTGGATCCATATGTCTAAAAAGGTGATCGAGTATCTGTTCGTAGCTTAGGCTATCTGCGTCATAGGTAACCTGAATAACTTCAATGTGCCCAGACTTACCTGAAGAGACTTGTTTGTAGGTTGGGTTATCTAGCTCACCACCGGCATAACCAGAAACGACGTCTGTTACGCCATCGAGTTTCTCGAAATCAGATTCTGTACACCAAAAACAACCACCAGCAAGTGTGGCAACTTGACTGTTCATAGCGGTTGGTTTGTTGCTCTCTGCGTTAGCAGAGCTTTCTGGCATGATGATCAGTACGAGTGCTGGCAATATCACCGCGAAAGAGAGCAACCACTTGGATAATCGCTTCATGTCTTTCCCTTTTGTTGTTTGTAAAGTTATGTAGGGATATAGAAAGGGGAAAGACCGAATTACTTTCAAAAAAAGGCATTTTAAATTTTGGAATCTTTGATTTTCTTGAAAAAGAGAGGCGAGTCGCCTAAGGAGAGTTGTGAATAAAGAAGAAATTATACCGTTCTTATTGCGGAAACGATCAAAATGAACTCGACTTTGCAAGCCGTTCAAGACATTTCTGCCTATTGCGGTTTGCGCCATCGAGCTTATTTTATTTGATTGCTACTTGTGACAACCATTAATTAATTGTCCCGTTTTGCGAATCAATTATGTGTTAAAGCTTGCTGTATTCAATCGCGATTTGAGCGCCTAAACGAGCGTTGTTTAATACGAGGTGAATATTTGAATCTAGGCTGTTGCCACCGGTTAGTTCGCAAACGCGAGCCAACAAGAATGGTGTTGATTCCTTACCTGAGATACCTTGCGCTTCCGCTTCCGCCAATGCTGTATTGACAGCGTTAGTAATGGTGTCTGTTGGCATGGCAAATTCAACAGGAATTGGGTTGGCTATCACAACGCCCCCGTTTAAATTCATTTCCCATTTTGCTTTGAGTGCCAATGCAATTTGATCTGCAGTATCTAGGCGATAATCGATGCTGTGCTCACTTTCACGCGTGTAAAACGCCGGAAGGCTGTCAGTTTGGTAACCAATTACTGGTACACCTTGAGTTTCAAGGTATTCGCGCGTAAGTCCAAGATCAAGAATCGATTTAGCACCCGCACAGATAACCGCAACATCTGTATTTGCAAGCTCTTGCAGATCAGCAGAGATGTCCATGGTTTGTTGTGCACCACGGTGAACACCACCAATACCACCCGTAGCGAAGACTTTAATACCCGCCATTGATGCCAGAATCATTGTAGCTGCAACGGTCGTTGCGCCATCTTGTTTGCTTGCGACTACAAAAGGTATATCACGACGGCTTACTTTGGTTACGGCTGAACCAGCTTTGCCTAGGTGTGTGATCTGTTCTTCTGAAAGTCCAACCTTTAAGCGACCATTGATGATAGCGATAGTGGCAGGGACAGCACCTTGTTCACGGATGGTGTTCTCAACCAACAGAGCCGTTTCTACATTCCTTGGAAATGGCATACCATGTGAGATGATTGTTGATTCTAGGGCAACAACAGGTTGGTTGTTGGCTAATGCTTGTGCCACTTCTGGTTGGATATCAAGGTATTTCTCTAACATGTGATGGTTTCCTCTATTAAGCGTCGAACCGCTTTTTCAGACATAGTTGAATTAATCGTGTTTTCAGCAACTAGCGCTAATCGTGCTGCGCCAAGTGCAAATTCGACAGTGTTACTCCACTGCCATTGATTCAGGTACCCGTGAGTAAGGCCAGCCATTAACGCATCGCCTGCTCCGGTTACATTGTTAACCTGTGTTTTTGATGGAGGGATAAATGTTGCTCCCTCGCTACAGCTGGAATAAGCTCCTTTGCTTCCAAGGCTTATCAGTATTTGCTCAACCCCTTTGTTGTGTAGGGTCCCAGCAATTTTTTCTAGGTCGCTCTGTTGTGTAAACGTGATGCCAGACAGTAATTCCGCTTCCATTAAGTTTGGTTTTAACATGTGAATTTTATCTAAGAATGGCAGTAGCTTGGGCGCTTTGACTGACGAAACAGGGTCGACAAAAATGTCGATGTCACTATGAACATGAAAGAGGTATTCAAGAGCACTGTGGCTTAAGTTAGCATCGAGAACAATCGCGCTAGAGCGAGCAATGGCCCCTTCACGTTGAGCGAGTTGCTCGGCATTAAGTCGGTCGATCAATTTCATGTCGTTAAGTGCTAATTGCATCTCGCCGTCATGGTCGTGTATCGACAAATAACTGCTAGATGTTGCGCCTGTCACTGTTAAACAGTGCTCGACACTAACGCCAGCTTCACGGCAGGCAGATTTAAGCTGCTCACCCCAATTATCGTCACCCATGGCACCAATAAACTGTACGGAACTGCCTAAACGACTAAGATTGTCAGCAATATTTCTTGCTACGCCTCCAGCACCACTTGTGAGCTGGCCAGGATTAGAATCACCTTGAATTAAAGCGGCAGAGGAGCGTCCGCAAAGGTCCATATTGGCACCACCAATGACCATAGCGTATTGGTTGGGTGCAATGATGTACCCTTTGCCTTGAATGAACCCTTTTTTTGTGAGGTTCATGATATGGCCAGCAACGGCGCTGCGGCTTAACCCTAGCTTATCCGCTAGAACTTGTTGTGCGATCATTGGTTCTGTTCGCAAGATACTTAATATCTGTTGTTCTCTTTCAGTCATAAACATATGTCCGTCAACCAAACTTAAGTTTGCATGATAGGCCGGCGTTCTGCAAAATGATAGTCAGAAAGGTAACCGTTTGCTCTGGATCACAATTTAAATCACATATAAGCGTCAGATTACACAGTACATTCTAATAAATAGTCGACAAATGTTCGTGTTTTGATAGGAATGAACTTGCTCTTATACAACACATGTATTGGATTAGAGGTTGGTGATTCGTCATCAAGAATCTGAATAAGCGATTGGTCGGTTATCTCAGAAGTAAGTGAAATCTTCGGCTGGAGCATTATCCCAAGGCCTTGTAAAGCAGCTATTTTCAGCGCATAACCATTGTTTGAGGATAAACGGATATTGGTTTTATCAAAGGCATGTGTGCCTAATCGACTCGCCTGATGAGATTGAATATCCCCATAGTGGAAGCCCAAGCAATGATGACTCACTAGATCCTTGACCTTGCTTGGTATGCCGTAGGTGGATAAATATTTTGGGGAGGCGCTAAATATCATCTCATACTGGCCTAATGGGCGAGCAATCAACGTTGAATCGGTAAGATGGCCAATGCGAATGATGATGTCAACTTGATCAAGAATAGGGTCGATACGAAGATTATCCAAGGTGAGCTCTATGTTAATCTCTGGGTATAGCTTAAGAAAATCGGCGACAATAGGGGCCAAAACAATACTTCCATACGTGACAGGCGCATTAATTCTTACCGTCCCTTTTGGTCTGTTTTCAACGGTGAGTATTTTATTTTCTACGTTGGTGATTTCTTCTAATATTCGTTTGCAGTCGCTGTAATAAAGTTGACCAGATTCAGTTAATGACTGTTTTCTCGTGGTTCGAGTGATGAGTTGAGTTCCAAGCTGTTTCTCAAGTTGTTTTATATGTTTACCAATCATGGTAGCGGTTATCGAAAAATGAACCGCAGCGCTGGAAAATGTGCCATGTTCAACCACGTAAACGAAAACTTGCATACTTTTTAGCTTGTCCATTTGATATGCCCTATTAGTAACTCATGGTTTATAAAGAATAAACAATATGATCGTTTATAAATTATGGGGAGTCAATTACATTAATGAATACAATGAACCCAAGTTATTAGAGAGATTGAAGTGGATAAAGGTCTATTTATTACAGCAGAAATTCGCATCAAAGAAGATGTAAATTATGACCATGCGTTACTGGCGATCAAAGCGTTTTGTGTAAGTATGAACAGTGAAGAAGGCTGTACCATGGCAATACCGATGAAGAGTAAAACAGACGCACGACAGTTTATATTTTGGGAGCGTTATGAAGATGAAGCCGCCTATGAAAAGCATTTTCGCGCCGAGCATACGCAGAAGTTTATTAAACAAGGATTCACTGACCTTGTTAGCGCCTATCAAACTTACCAACTCTAAAGAGAAACAATATGGATAAGAAACTGAAATGGGGTATTTTAGGAACAAGCTTTATTTCCGGTGTCATGGCCGATGCCATCAAAGAAGAAGGAACAACCGAGATATGTGCTGTTGCTGGTCGTTCGCTCGAACCACTGCAAGCGTTTGCAAAACAGCATCAGGTTGAGAAGGTTTACCAAGACTTCGATGCGTTGATTAACGATAAAGAGGTTGATGTCGTTTATGTTGCCTTACCAAATCATCTTCATCATGAGTACATTATTAAAGCAGCGCAAGCTGGCAAAGCTATCTTGAGTGAAAAGTCACTTTCTGTTGATATGGAGAAGACCGATTTAGCGCTGCGAGCGGTCGAAAAGCACAACGTTTTTTTTGCGGAAGGTTTGATGTATCTCAACCATCCGCTTATTGCTCAGATCATGGAGGAACTTGCTAACGGAAGTATTGGCGAAGTAAAGTCGATTAATGCGCAGTATGTGGCCTCTATTGCTGAGTTTGTTAATCCAGATAGTAAAGGCGCGCTTTATAATCTAGGTTGTTATCCTGTGTCTCTTATGCATCTTGTACTAAAAAGCTGTTTTGGTGAGCAAGTGTTTGGTCAATACAATTTGGCTGCATTTGGTAAAATGGGTACCGATGGGAATATATGTGATACCGCCGCAACGTTTCAATTTAAAAATGGTGTTGTTGCGCAGTTACATACGGCAGAAGACCATGGTTTGTTTCCACAATTCACGATTCTTGGAAGCAAAGGAAGCCTCACGATTTCGTCGAACCCTTGGTTACCGGAAGCGATAGGGAATCATTTTGTGGTTACTGAGTATGAGCAAGATGGAAGAGTGGTCAATGTAGATGCGAGAGGGAATGGCTTCTTGTATCAAGTACGAAATATAAGACAAGCGGTAGAGCAGGGTGATCTCACGTTGAAAGGAACCAGCGCGCGGCCGGAAGACTCCCGAACAATCATGCGACTCCTAACCGATTGGGAAGCCGCTATAGGTTTATGAACAACTGAGTCGTGGATAAGCGGTTAAACGAGGGCTTTTGCAGAATAAACAGATGTATTTATAGTTATGGGATGCCTTGTTGCTCATGGGATCGTTAGAACAGATGACATCCCCACAATAGTGGGGACAACTGAACTTGGGGGGGCGGATTTAATCGCCTAATACGAAGGTATTCCCGCTAATCAAGCCGATAAAGCCGTGTCTTCTACCTTTTCAGCTTGTGTGCTGAGGGGATTAAGGTATGCATCTAAAGCGTTAACTTCTGCTTGTGTGTACTTGAGTCCGAGTTTGCTTCTGCGCCAAAGAATATCTTCGACACTGACGGCCCACTCCTCAGCGACCAAATAATCGACTTCCGCTTGATACAAACCGTGTCCAAAGTGCATACCAAGTTCTTCTACGCTACTTATCTGTTTAAGGATAGAAACGGAAAGAGTGCCATAAGCCCTAACAAAGCGCCGCGCAATGTTGGCATCCAACCATGGATACTGCTTTAAAAGCGTGCTTTGCAAGCTATCTCGGCTGATAAAATCGCCACCTGGTAATGTCGCGGTTTTAGTCCATGGCTCATTCATCTCAGGAAAGAAAGGTGCAAGCTGGTCGACGGCGGCTTGACCAAGCTTTCTGTAGGTGGTGAGTTTACCACCAAATATGGAAAGTAAAGGCGCATCTTGTTGTTGGTCATCGAGCTCAATGGTGTAATCTCTCGTTACCGCTTGCGCATCGGATGACTCATCTTCACAAAGAGGACGGACACCTGACCAGGTTGAGATGACATCGTCTGGAGAGACGGGTTTAACAAAGTGCTGATTAACGATATCACATAGGTAGCTTATTTCGTCATCATCTATCGTCACTTTTGAAGGGTCGCCTGTGTATTCCACGTCAGTGGTACCAATAACTGAATAATCATCGAGATAGGGCAGTACAAATACAATTCGGTTATCTTCGTTCTGCAAAATGAAGGCATGATTTTCTTCATACATCTTGGGCACAATGACATGGCTGCCTTTCACCAATCGAATCCCACGAGGCGAAGTCATTTTTAGCTGTGAGTCAAAAAATTTATCGACCCATGGTCCGGCAGCATTGACTAACGCTTTCGATTTAAACTCGGTTGTTTTTCCTGTCAATGTATCTTCTATCGTGACCGTCCAACCTTCTTTGCTGCGCGTTGCGTCAATACATTTTGAGCGTGTGTGTATCTTTGCCCCTTTCTCTTGCGCTAATTTGGCGTTAATAACCACTAATCGAGCGTCGTCTACGGCACAGTCGGAATACTCGAAGCCTTTTTTCATTTGTGGCAATAAAGGCCCGTTGGAAGCAAATTTTAGTCCGTGGCTTGCGGGTAAAGAGACGCGCTTGCCGATGTTATCGTAAAGAAACAGACCGATACGAATCATCCAAGCTGGGCGTAGGTGTGGGCGATGCGGTAATTGAAAACGTAAAGGCGCTACCAGATGAGGGGCGTTATTCAACAATACTTCGCGCTCTGCTAGTGCCTCACTGACTAAACGAAACTCGTAATGCTCAAGATAACGAAGCCCACCATGTATCAGTTTACTACTTGCGGAGGAGGTGGCAGATGCGAGATCGTTCATCTCAAATAACGCGACGTCTAACCCGCGACCCGCCGCATCACTGGCGACAGCGACACCATTAATGCCTCCACCGATGACAATTAAATCATGAACGTTTTCTACTTTTTCCATTATACCGACTCTTTTATGTTCGTTCGAGCATTGATGTCTATATAAAAGCACATAACCGACAAAAAATCGAATTAAACCGTATAAAAAGTTGTTAATTATTTTTTACAAAATTGACAGGTCAGTGCTCAAAATAATCAATTATCGCCATTATAGCCTGTATTATCGTCGGTTTCTGTTGCTGGAATGTTGCGATTTCTTTTTTGCTCGTACGAGCGAAAAGAGAGTGACCGTTTCTTGGTGATCAAAAGACGGAATGAAATGCGGTGGTAATATCTTCAATTAGAACATGGTGATACAATACGTTGATTGTTGGTACAGAAGAGCCACTGGTATAGAAACCCTTCAGGCTGCATTATATTTCCTTTATTGAATGCTCCATGTGTTCCCCCACACCACTTAGAAGATTCACCTAATATGATTTTAGGGTTTATTGCTAGCTTTCTGGCCGCCTTTTTCCAAGCGACTAACTATATTCTTACTCAACGTTGCCAACAAAATTTTAATATTGATGGGGTGAGACTACTGATCGCGGTACATGTCACGATTGGGGTGTTTGCCGCATATCCCGTGTTATTTATGGGTTATTGGCGCTTAATTGAACCCTCTCTAACCTTAGATATACTGCTTATTAATCTCCCTTACCTTTTTGCTCAGTATATGCTTATAAAAGCCATAAAACTTAGTGATGCTTCGGTAGTATCACCGCTGCTGGCAATCAAAATTCCGGTGTTGGCAATGATATCTATCGTGATGTTTAATGCCGAGTTTACCTTAATGCAATGGCTATCCATTTTATTTATCCTGCTTATCGCATGGCAGTTTTCAGCGCTGTCAGGAAAAATAGCGATGAAGCCGCTTTTACTGGTTTTGGCGGCAAGTGTCGGTTATAGCTTTGCTGATATGGCCATTGCGCAGTTTTCAAAAGAGATTATTCAGTCAAACCCATTTGAGCAGTCGGTAGTGACTATTTCGATTAACTATTTTATCTGTGGATTGGGGAGTCTATTTTTAATGCCTGTAAAAGGCGTGACGTTTAAAATGGCTTATCAAGTGAAATGGGTTGCGATAGCATGGTTAATTGCCGTGGTTTTCTTGTTGATTGGGTTCAATATGAGCGGTGTAGTGACAGGAAATGTTATCCAATCTTTACGAGGTGTGATTGGTGTTCTGCTTGCGTTTTTCTTTTTTAGGCATCAGATCAACCAGTCTAAAGTACTCTGGCAGAAAAAATTATTCGGTGCCGCGATGATGTTTGTCGCTGTTGGCACCTTTTATCTTTAGTATGTTATATATTAGCAAAGTTTGCTTAGCCAAACATTTTGTCGAAAGGTAAGTAGATGAGGTTGCCAACGACAAGAATTAATTGACTGATAAAGGTGAGCACCATACCTTTTTTTCTGTTGCCAAAGTTTTCGTTAAGAATCCCTGTTCCATGAAGTATTCGGCCCAGTAATAGTGCTACTCCGCACAAGTGCAACAGATAAATATTGCCACCATTTAACTCTAAAAGAATCATTAAAACTAATGTTATAGGTATGGTTTCTGATGCATTTCCGTGTGCCGAGCGAGCTATCTGAAGCTCTTTTACTCCTCCGTCTGCATACGCTATTTTTCCGGATTGGCGTTGTTTAATCACCTTAACGGTTAACCAAATTATTAACAGCATAAGTAAGGATGCATATAGCGCAGTAATCATTGTTCATTCCATTATCTAAATCTTCAATAGAACTCTAGAGTAAAGGAGTTTGATTCTTATTTCTCGTTTTTTTCAATGCGCTAGACCATGGCCTTTCTGTGTATGTGGTTAGCATCTGCCGTTTTTACTATTGCCAAAAGTGTTTTTGGACCTCTTTTACTGCCTGCAATTTATCTAGTCCAATGTCGGCCAGTTGGTGCTTGGAGAGCTCGTTTAGAGTCTGTCGGCTACGAGCATTGTGGTGCCATTTCTTTATCAAGATGAAGAAATTCTTAAGCGAAACTTGCGTACTAAGACGATTGTAATTGAGTGATGAATTTGTGTGAATAGTCATAAATACTCCTTGAACATAGTGGACTTCATGGTCAATACTCATTCAATGTGCTCGTTCTGACAAACGATAGAAATTGACATTGAGTTAAGGAGAACTTAAGTGAAAGATAAATTGCCTCCCCTACAAGGCTTATTTTATTTTTATGTAGCTGCAGAAAAAGGCAGTTTTAAATTAGCCGCTGAGCAGTTGTTTGTTAGTGCAGCGGCGATCAGTCAACAAATACGTCAGTTAGAAGAATGGTTAGATTGCGAGTTATTTGTGCGTCAACACAGAAAAGTTCTGTTGACGGCCGAAGGCGAGACGCTTTTTCAGTCAGCAAAAAAAGGATTTGCTCATCTGCAAGATGGCGTCAGAAACCTAAGCCAAGATCCAGAGCCCAGTCGGTTGTCTATTTCTACTCATCCGACTTTTGCCCAACATTGGTTGATTCCACGTATTAATCATTTTCGATCTCTCTACCCTCAGTTGTCGTTATTGGTGGACCCAAAAAATGAGCTAGTCAACTTTCAAGACGGCTTAGTGGATATCTGTATTCGTTATGGTCACGGCCAATACACTAATGTTGAATCTGTTTGGTTGATGGATGAAATCCTATATCCTGTTTGTCACCCTAGCTATCAACAGCGGCATCAACTATTCGATGTATCTAATCTATCTAAAGTAGACCTAATTGAAGACGTATGGCCGGATATGAATTGGTCAATATGGTTTGAAACGATGCAGCTTTCTACGGGACACGCTTCCATTGAATATGATGGTTCGCAATTTGTCATGGAAGGGGCGTTGTCAGCGCAAGGCGTAGCCTTAGTTAAACATAGTTTGGCGAATAGATATTTACGTGAGGGGAACTTGGTGCGTATCGGCGATAAAGCGGTAAAATCTCGATACAGTTATTATCTTTGTGCACCTAAGGGGTACTTTCGTCGTGAAAAAATTCGCTCATTTGTTGACTGGATTCAACAACAGGTGCAAGAGTTTAGACAAAACGACGCAGAAGGTATCAATCTTCTTGATCTGCCACCGGAAAAGGATGGCGTGATTGACCTCAAAAGACCCTAGCCTTATCTAACTTGAGATAAGGCTGCGTATACAATTATTACCTAATTGAGCTACAGAAACTAACATCCGATTCATTGGTTTCTGGGTTGAAGCTATGGTAAAGCTCAAAGCATGGGCCGTCACCCATCTCTATCCCTAGATCAACGATCTGGCCGATGTGTTCGTTCCACGCCGGTCCGTATTGGGACATGTCAGTGATCTGTTTTCGCATCGTGGCATATGTGCCCCCGACAAATGGTTGTTTCTCTACCGCTCCCGCTACTTTGACATTCTTTGGGACCAATAAGCCAATATCCGTTCGGCACTTTTCCGCCGGCGTTATTTCGGGGTTGTCGTGGTAGATGAAGATACAAGTAGCATTTGCGACGCCTTCGGAGCTTGCCCAACCATACAGGGCGTCGAGTGCGGGTTTGTAGTTCTCACCGTAAGGTCCAGTGACTCGAACGTAGGCTAAGGTTCCTTGGTCAAATTGTTGTTTAATCATGTTTATTCTCCTCTGTGTCGTGTGAGAAGAATTATAGGAAGTGTTTTCGACTAAGTCGTTTCCGTTTTTGCTGTGTGTGTTTCCTATCTTGCTCTTTCGAAGAACCTGAGAAAAAATGGCGAGATTAGTACATTCGCGAACGTCACTGGGGGAAAGATCAAAATGTTTGCGAAATGCTTTCGCGAAGTTTTGGGAACTGGAAAACCCTTGCTCTAAGGCGACGTCAATAATAGGGGGTTTGTTATAGAAGAGATCGTGTGCTGCTTTTTGTAATCGAAGACGACGTAGAAATTCATTTAATGTTTCCCCAGTAACACTTTTGAAAACTCGGTGGAAGTGATAGGGGGAAAGTGCGGCTAATTTAGCCACCTCTTCTAAGTTGAGCGGCACATTGTAATTTTGTTCTAAAAAACGAATAACGGGCTTCAGTTTAGTTTGGTAATTCGTTCTCATTTGGGTCTCTTTATAACAATAAATGATAGTGTAAGTGTACAATTTACTGTGTTTTTGTACAGTTAAAATCATTCAGTTCGTTAAATTCCCTCCCGATAATGCTTAGGAGCAACGTTGAAATACTTACTGAATTGATTCGAAAACTCATATTGTGATGCGTAGCCTAGATCGGCTGCGATAACCGAGATACGTTTTTTGGTCGATCTTAAAAGGCGGCAGGCCTCATCCATTCGTTTTCTGATTAAATACTCTTTTGGAGAGACACCAATGTGTTTCTTAAATGTTTTTCGAAATTTTTCGTAGCCCCAGCCTTTCTCCGTGCAGTACGCTTTGAGGTCAAATCGAACGGCATAACGCATCTCGAAATCGGTGATGCTTTCTGTGATCATATCGTTTGGGATAGTGGCTTCATCTTGAGAGGTCAATAACGTCCTCATTATGTTCAAGAAACTTAAATAAGCGTCGAATACATCCTCTTCGTTGGCGTTTTGTAACTGTGACATTAGGGATTCTATGTCGGGCTTAATACCCGGGCATACGGCATTACTGTACACCGCGATATCTCTGTTGATCAAAGACATGCCACTCAGGTGTTCATACAACTCTTCGTTACAGTCTAGGTAATATTCTTGCCAGTCACTGTGGGGATTAACCACCGTGGTATGTATGACTTTTGGTCTGCGTTGAAATACACAGCCTGGCGACAACGGGTAAAGTTTGCCTTTTTCGTCGGTATAACTCCCATTTCCTCGAATGACATAAACCAAAGAAAAGAAGGGGAATTTAATATTAATATGTTCAGTTTCAATGCCGGGTTTATGTATGTATCCACACCCAATCCAGTTTTGTGATGCCCCTAATGTCCGTGAATAATTCGAAGGAGAATTAACACCAGAGCACTCTTTAGCAATCAGCTCACTTTCAAATAACTCTTCCTTTGCGTAAAACTTGTGTGAATTTTTTTCTACCATTGGTGCCATCCATATAAAATATCGTTTCTGCCATTAAGCATATCCAATATACCAAACATGGCATTTTATTTTGTGACAATGCTTATATAATAGGTGTTAACAAAAGGTGGAGGAGGTTTTATCATGAACCAGTTAACAAAACATAAGTCATTTGAATATAAAAATTCTTATGCCAATAAGCATATTAAATCAACCAGTTCGCATATCAATATGGATGGTGATAAAAGTTTAAAGCTTGAAGTTGTGCACTTCGGACTAAAGCTTAGCATGCTTATTAAGTCGGTATTCCTCGCCCTCAATGACCGTGGATTAGAGCTTTACCTCCTTGTCATTCCTTTGGGCCTCATGGCCATGTTTTTATAGGGTTGGTCCCCGTTGAGGACGCTAACAAAGCGTCCTTTTTTTTATTGTATTGGTATGGTTTCATCAATATGGTTTACATTATTAACGTGCTGATTTTATCTGTTGTGCAATAAATACCAGAGCAATCCCGCCCAAGATACACGTGGTAGAAAGAACAATATTAAATGAGAATGGTTCTCTTACGATGATAGCCCCTCCAAGCAAAGCTATTGCAGGTACGGAAAGCTGGACGATTGATGCCGTAAGCACGGTGAGTTGCTTTAACGCCATATACCAGATGACGTAACCTAATGCTGAAGTGAAAACGCCAGAGCAGATAGCTAACAACAGACCAGTTGGAGTAATACTGTCGATATTTAATAACCACGGTAACATGAGAAGAGCAATCATCGAGCTGCCTACAAAACCTTGGGTGGTCGATTGTAAAGGTTTGCCAGACGCTTTTCCTTGAAGAGTAAATATCGCCCAGCATACCCCAGATATCGCCATCAACAGTGCCGAAATGAGATTGGGTCTGGTTGCAGAAGGCAAAAGTAAAACCAGAAAGCCACTGATGGCAACTCCAATACCTAACCACTCAAAACCAATAATGTGGTTTCCTTTAAAGGCATAAGCGATCAACATACTTAGTTGTACAACCCCAAATAGAATAAGTGCACCTGTTCCTGTTCCAAGTTCGATATACGCGAATGAAAAAAACAGCGCGTAGCCAAGTAGCGATATAGACGAAATGAATACAGATTTTTTATCAATGGGTTGGTCGATTGATTTGGATTGACGAAAAACTAGCGTAATAATAATGAGCGTGATTGCTCCGGATAAAATCCGAATCAGCGTGAAAGAGCCTGCATCGATGTATCCTTCTAGTAACGCAATTCTACACAAAATCGAATTGGCGGCGAAAGCGAGCATAGCCACAAAGGTATATAATAGGGTTTTCACATTGACCACATTTGAATGAATAGTTGTGCCATTGTGGCGTGTTTTTATTACCTAATCTAGCATAACCTGTTCCTATCTATACCATTTAGGCATATATATCAGTCTTCTAGTTGGTGTAGTAACAGAGGTAGCATCTGTTCGGCTTTCATTGGTTTGTAGAAAAAGTACCCTTGAGCGGAATCGCTACCGAGTTGATGACAAAATTGAGCCTGAGTTTTGGTTTCAACGCCTTCTACAACGATAATGAGATCGAGGATGTGTCCCACATCTATAATCGCCTTCAAAATCGCTTCATCTTTACGATTATTCGGCACTTCTGTTACAAATGCCCTATCAACTTTAAGGTAATTGATTGGGAATTTTCGTAGATAACTTAGTGATGAATAGCCAGTGCCAAAATCGTCAATGGATATTGCCGTACCAGCTTTTTGTAGACGTTTTAACTTAATCATCAAATCGTCGTTCGCAGTAATTAATGTGTGTTCCGTCAACTCAATGCCGAGATCTTTTGGCTGTAAGCCAAACTCGCGCAACGTGTCAAATAAGAAGGAGAAAAAGTGGTTCTGTGTTAATTGCCTACCAGAGACATTGATGTCAACTCGTATGTCTTTAATTCCTTGTTGCTTCCATTGCGAGATCTGTTTGCAAGCACTTCTGAGCACCCATTCGCCAATCTTAATAATCAGATCTGAACGTTCCGCAATTGGGATGAAAATATCCGGACCTACTGCCTTAATAGGAGGGGTTGGATCCCATCGAATTAATGCTTCACAAGAGATTATTTTATTGTTGTTAAGGTCAATTTGAGGCTGATAAACGAGATGAAACTGGTCTAAATAAAGTGAATCTCTGAGGTGATTTGAGATCTCTCGTTGGAAGCGAAGAACGTTGTGAATAGATTTGTCAAAAAACCGATAGCGATTCCGGCCGTCTTCCTTTGCTTGATACATGGCGGCATCTGAATATTTAAGTAACTGATCTGTATCGATACCATCCTTTGGGTATAGGCTGATTCCGATGCTTGCTGTGATGTATATATTCTGTTTAAAAAGCGTAAACGTCTGTTCAAACTCAGTCATGAGTTTATGCACCACAATCTCGACGTCACTATTGTTTTGAATATTTGGCAAAACGACTAGAAACTCATCGCCACCAAATCGAGAGAGCGTATCGTACATCCTTAGACGGCGTTTGAGCCGTTGAGCAACCTGTATTAATAAGCGGTCCCCAGCATTATGTCCCATAGTATCGTTAATCTCTTTAAATAGGTCGAGATCGATAAATAACACGGCCATTTTCTGATCGAATCGTTTAGCTTCACTGATTCGGCGAGCGAGTTCTTGCTCAAAATACCGCCGATTGGGGAGGTCAGTTAAACTGTCTGTGGTTGCTATTCGTTGTAGTTCCAGCTTCGACTTATGCTGCTCGGTAAGATCAACATCGACGCAGAACATCTCTGGTTCATCCGATCCTTGTTTAAGCATGATGTGGCTTGAGTACACAATTACTTGCTGGCCGTCTTTGCATCGTAAGCAAAGCTCTCCTGCAGGGATAGCGATGTTGTGGTCTATCCACGCTTTATGGAGGTCAATAACGGTCTTTTGCATGGCGTCAGGAATAATGAGATCTTCTAAGGTTTGTCCGAACGCCTCTTCTTTGGAGTACCCATAAATCTCGCAGCTTGCTTCATTCCAATAGATAACCTTTCTGTTTTTGTCATAACCCTGTACTGCCACTTTTGGCATTGACTCTATGAGCCGCAAAAATCGAGATTCATTAGGATCGTATGCGTTCATAGATTGATTAGTCAATGCGGTCCACCTCCGTACAGAGTGCTGTCATAAGGATATTCCAATGATGCCGTTCTAAATTTAACTCTATGAAATTATGGGTAAAAAGCAAGTTTTAAACCGAATTCAAATCTGAATGGCATTGGTGTGTTGAGTGAGTGCACATGACTGTTCTATTTTTTATGCATCAATATTAGACAGATAGATTAATAGATCTATTGATAGTGCGACGAGTACGTACGACTAAAGGGTTATATCTCGTTTTTCTAATTTAAGCGGATAAATACGTTCAGTAATTGACCACTAGCACAAATTTAAATTGTGCGCAGGACTATAGTAAAAGTCTAATAAAGAGAAAAACAACGAGTGAGAAGCAATAGCAAAGATTTTACAATGGAGCGCACGTTAGAAGAACAATTTGCCACAATCGTGACGCCGCTTTCGTTTTTACCCCAACATAAGGTAGAACAATATGAGCAATTCGTTAAAGGATATGACCCTGCCACCTGACCTGACCACTAAAAAAGGGTCTGGCCCCGTACGTACTAAATTTCCAATCTATTCAAACTCTCTACCGCCTTGTAACCATGCATGTCCGACAGGCAGCAACATTCAAAAATGGCTATCCTTAGCGCAAGAAGAACGGTACGAAGAAGCGTTTCAAGAACTGGTACTGAATAACCCGCTTCCCGCGATCCATGGACGTGTTTGTTATCACCCTTGCGAAACCGCTTGCAACAGAACCGATGTTGACCAACCAGTGAGTATTCATGCGGTCGAACGCTACTTGGGCGATGTTGCTATTGAGAAAAAATGGCCAGTGCGCTTTGATGCGAAAGCAACGGGGAAAAGGGTATTAGTGGTGGGGGCTGGACCGAGTGGTTTAGCGACGGCGTATCATCTAAAACGATTTGGTCACGATGTCGAGATCCATGAAGCGGGACCGATGGCGGGTGGAATGATGCATTTCGGTATTCCTGCCTACCGCTTACCTCGAGAGGTATTAAATCAAGAAATTGCGCGTATTCAAGGAATGGGCATCGATATTGTTCTCAACAGTAAAGTCGACGACCTATTAGCCGCAAAAGTGCAGGGACGGTTTGATGCGGTATTTTTGGCTATCGGTGCCCATGTTGGTCGTGGTATTGAGATCCCGAGTGATGACCCCGGCGTAGCCATTGATGCGGTTACCTATTTGCGTAATATCGGGATGGGTGATACGCCGACCTTGGGTAAGCGGGTTGCGGTGTATGGTGGGGGTAATACCGCAATGGATGCCGCTCGTACTGCAAAACGAATGGGGGCGGAGGTGATGATTATCTATCGTCGCAATCGAGAACTCATGCCTGCTCATGATTTTGAATGTGTGGAAGCGATGGAAGAAGGGATAGCGTTTCATTGGCTTCGAACTATCAATAGTATCGATGGTTCAACTTTTACGCTAGAAAAAATGAATATAGTTGATGGGCGACCGAAGCCAACCGGTGAATATGAAACCATACAAGCCGACTCCCTTATTCTTGCCCTTGGACAAAATATTGATACCAAATTGACCCGAAATGTACCGGGTGTTGAGCACAAGGATGATGGCACTGTCGTCGTAAATAATCAAATGATGACTGGGTATCCTGGCCTGTTTGCTGGTGGTGATATGGTACCAAGTGACCGCACCGTGACGATTGCCGTTGGACATGGTAAAAAAGCCGCCGCGCATATAAATGGTTTCCTATGTGGCAGAGCATTTTCCAAAGCATCGAAGCAACCACTGATTAAATATGATCAACTGCATCTCTGGTATAAAACCGATGCCGATAAGCGGGAACAACCCGCCGTAGCACCTGAAATCCGTACCTCATCTTTTGAAGAAGTCATAGGGGGCCTAACGTTACAAGAAGCCTTGTTTGAAGCCCAACGTTGTTATTCTTGTGGTAACTGTTTTGAGTGTGATGGTTGCTTAGGGGCTTGTCCCTATGGTGCGATTACATCAAAAGGTAAGGGTAAAGGGTACTCGGTTGATTACGATAAATGCACGGGTTGCGAAGCTTGCTATACCCAATGCCCATGTCATGCGATCGAAATGGTCGCAGCTGAAGTGAAGTAGGAGGCGCTAAATGAGTCATTTTAATCATGTTATGCATACCTGTGATGGTAATGAAGCTACGGCACATATCGCGTATCGCGTGAGTGAAGTTTGTGCTATTTATCCTATAACGCCTTCTTCCACAATGGCTGAATTTGCTGACCAGTGGGCAGCAGAGGACAAACGAAATATCTGGGGGAATATCCCTTTAATTGCAGAGATGCAAAGTGAAGGAGGCGCCGCAGGAACGGTACACGGAGCGCTTCAAAGTGGCGCATTAACGACTACATTCACTGCCTCTCAAGGCTTGATGTTGATGCTACCAAATATGTATAAGATTGCTGGAGAATTAACACCCGCAGTCTTCCATGTGGCGGCGCGATCGCTGGCAGCTCAAGGGTTATCAATATTTGGTGACCACCAAGATATTATGGCGGCTCGTGGTACTGGCTTTGCTTTACTGGCAGCATCCTCGGTACAAGAAGCGCACGATATGGCACTTATTGCTCATACTGCGACATTGTCTGCGCGAATACCGTTTATCCATTTTTTCGATGGTTTTCGCACTTCACACGAAGTGAACAAAATAAATCTAATCTCTGATGAAGTAATAAGAGAAATGATCTCGGATGAACTTGTACGAGCACATAGACTTAGAGGACTTAGCCCCGATACACCATTTATTCGCGGTACGGCGCAAAACCCAGATGTTTACTTTCAAGCGAGAGAGACCGTAAACCCGTTTTATGCAGCAACACCAAGTATTGTTCAGGGCTGCATGGATCAGCTAGCAGAGTTAACTGGCCGACATTACAAACTTATTGAATTCCATGGCGCAGAAGATGCTGAACACGTCGTTATTGCGATGGGGTCAGGGGTTGAGACCCTCATTGAAACGGTCGATTATCTTGTCGAAAAGGGCGAGAAAGTGGGGGTGTTAAAGGTGCGCCTTTATCGTCCATTGTCGACCGAACACCTATTAGCTGAATTACCGGATAGTGTAAAATGCATTACGGTGCTTGATCGTACCAAAGAGCCAAGTGCAACGGCGGATCCCCTTTATCAAGATATTATTACTGCGTTAATGGAAGACGGAAGTAAATTCGAATCTATGCCAAGAGTGTTGGCAGGAAGATATGGTCTATCGAGTAAAGAATTTACCCCTGCAATGGCAAAAGCGGTGTTTGATAATGTTAAAGGCGAAACTAAGCGGCATTTTACTGTTGGCATTATTGATGATGTAGGTTTGTCACATCTTGAGGTTGATGAAAGCTTTGATATTGAACCGAATGAAGTGGTTCGAGCGATGTTTTATGGGCTAGGCGCCGATGGTACCGTTGGTGCAAACAAGAATACGATAAAGATCATAGGAGACGACCCTGATTATTTTGCACAGGGTTATTTTGTCTATGATTCTAAGAAATCAGGCTCGCAAACTGAATCCCACCTTAGATTTGGTCACCATGAGATTAACAGTCCGTATCTGATTCAGTCTGCAAATTTCATTGCTTGTCACCAACAGACCTTTGTAGAAAAAACGGATATGCTGGCTAAGGCGGCATTACATGCCACCTTCTTGCTGAATTCCTCTGTTGATAATGAGTTGGTGTGGGATTCTTTGCCTGCAAGGATGCAAAAACAGCTGATCGATAAACAGATGAAGCTCTATGTTATTGATGGCTATAAAGTGGCGCGTGAAACAGGGATGGGCAACAGAACCAATACCATCATGCAGACCTGCTTTTTTGCCCTCTCTGGCGTGATCGAGAAAGACCAAGCGATAGAAAAAATTAAGAAAGCGATTGAAAAAACGTATTCGAAAAAAGGACCAGAGCTCGTTGAAAAAAACTTCTTAGCGGTGGATCAAGCTCTAGCGAATCTACATCAGATCGATATACCTAAGCAGGTAACCGCAAAAATTGAAGCGATCAAATTTGTCTCTGATAAAGCGCCTGATTTTGTAAAAGAAGTGACCGCGATGATGATGGCAGGCAAGGGTGATTTGATTCCTGTTTCCCAGTTGCCAGTCGATGGCACCTATCCTTCAGGCACAACGCAGTGGGAGAAACGAAACATCGCACAGCGTATCCCTATCTGGGATTTCGATGCGTGTATTCAATGTGGTAATTGCAGTATCGTTTGTCCTCATGCCGCGATTCGAGCCAAGTTTTATGACAAATCGATGTTGGACTCTGCACCTGATGGGTTTAAAACGGCGCATATCTCGGCGAGAGGATTTCCGGAAATTCGCTATACATTGCAAGTGTATGCCGAAGATTGTACAGGATGTGGTCTATGTGTAGATGCGTGTCCGGCAATAGTAAGTGCTAACTCAAATGGGGATGACACGCGTAAAGCGATTAATATGGAGCTTAAAGAACCTTATCTAGAACAAGAAATTAGCAATCTGGCGTTCTTTGAAGAGCTAGATTACAACGACCGATCTCGAGTGGACTTCTCACACGTCCGAGGTGTTCAGTTCCTTCAACCTCTGTTTGAGTTTTCCGGTGCATGTTCAGGATGCGGTGAAACCCCGTATCTTAAACTGATGTCACAGCTTTTCGGTGACCGATTAATGATAGCGAATGCGACAGGTTGTTCCTCAATTTACGGTGGTAACCTACCCACAACGCCTTGGTCAGTGAACAATGATGGCAGAGGCCCGTCTTGGTCCAATTCGTTGTTTGAAGACAATGCAGAATTCGGTTTTGGCTTTAGGTTAGCGGCCGTTAAGCAGCGCGAATTAGCGGAACAACTGTTGTTAGAAAATCGCGAACACTTTGATCCGTTATTAGTTGACCAACTACTTAATGCAAAACAAATAACGGAGTCCGAAATCCAGGCGCAGATCAAACGTGTCAATACGCTCAAGGAACGCCTTGAACAGATAGATACAGAATCGACACGTAATCTCACTTCAGTTGCCGAGCAGCTCGTTCGTCGTTCAATATGGATTGTTGGTGGTGATGGCTGGGCATATGATATTGATTCAGGTGGGTTAGACCATGTGTTAGCTAGTGGTGCGGATGTAAACGTGTTGGTTATGGATACTGAGGTGTATTCAAATACCGGTGGTCAGATGTCGAAATCAACGCCTCTAGGTGCGGTAGCGAAATTTGCTTCGGCGGGAAAACAGGCAACCAAAAAAGATCTCGCCATGCAAGCCATTGCTTATAATAATGTTTATGTTGCTCGTATCGCCCTTGGAGGGGACCCACAACAATCATTATTGGCAATGCGTGAGGCTGAAATGTACCGCGGACCTTCTATCGTTATTGCGTATAGCCACTGTATTGCCCATGGCATCAATATGGAAGATGGTTTACGACAGCAACAACTTGCGGTTCAATCGGGTCACTGGCCTCTGTTCCGATATAATCCATCGCTTAGAGAGGTGGATATTAATCCTTTTTCCCTAGACTCATTGAGACCAAGTATTTCTCTTAAAGAGTATCGAATGAATGAGGATAGATACCGAATGTTACAACGAAGTGATCCGGAAATGGCGGAGAAAATCACGGAAGAGGCTCAACAGGTTGCCCACAGGAAATGGCAATTATATGAAGAGTTAGCCACTCGAAGTACGGGGACGATTGCCCCACATGTTGAGTTGACCGCTCAGAAGTAAAACCAATCGATAACTTACCTTAACTCCCCCCTCTCATCAGTGGGGGGATAACGGGTTTACGATTAAAACAGACCTATCTTTAGTGCAAACATATAAATTAACTCTGGTAAAATAGCGGCGTATACTGCAAGCCAATATACCGCGAATAGAATGACGCTGGATTTCAGAATAGCGGATAAATTCGGATTCATATCGTGACCATTATGCAAGGATATTCCTTTGGTAAAGCAGTATCTGTGCCAGTTAGTAACTGTTTGATATAACATAATTAAATATGTCAAATATCAAGGTGAACTGTCTTTAAGACACGCTTAGTGTCAAATAGACATCTTATGATTGTCTTTATGACGATTGGTGTGTAACTTATTTTTCGAAATACACCTTCAATAGATTGATTTTTAAGAGCTGTAGGTATTTTCTATTGATCAATATTATCGGCACATTTCCTGCACCTCGAGGTCAATTGCTCTATTTTACTAAGGTCCAAAATTGTTAAACATTACTGACAAAAGCAAAGAAGACAAAATTCCCCCTCTTTTAAGGCTTGGCTTCCGCCCATTTTTTCTTTTTGGCTCGTTATACGCGGTTTTATCTATTCTTATTTGGGTGTATTCATTTCAATACGGTCAACCGAGTGCACTTAACGTTCCTGCTCTTTGGTGGCATGTCCACGAAATGTTGTTTGGCTTTGCAATGGCTATCGTTGCCGGTTTTGTATTAACGGCGGTGCAAACATGGACCGGAATTAACGGTACTAAGGGTTTTCGACTCGGGATTATTGTGTCGTTGTGGGCATTACCTAGATTACTTTTTTGGACACAAACACCTTTGTGGCTCATCTCTATAGTTGAAGCACTATTTTTGGCCGCCGTTACGTATGAAGTGGGTTTCCGAGTGGTTAAGTCAAAAGGGTGGAAAAATCTATTTTTTGTTCCTCTTTTTGTTCTTGCGTTAATCGCGAATTTTGCCAGTTACGCAACAATTAAGGGTTTACCGCCATTCCCTTCTCTTGCTGTGTGGCAGGCGATGCTTTGGTGGTTTATGTTACTTTTGTCCGTAATGGGTGGACGAGTAATACCTTTTTTTACCGCTCGAAAATTCAATTTCGAGAAAGCTCAACCGCTATTGTGGCTTGATGTTGGTGCTAATTTACCATTAGTGATGTTGTTTGTACTTAGTTTCTTTCCTCTAGCAAATCAACAATTATCACAGGTATTTTTGCTCGTTGGGGCGCTATTTCAGTTTATTCGTTTTGCGCGTTGGAAGCCGTGGCTCACATTAAGCGAACCCCTTGTATGGTCGCTGCACAGTGCCTATCTTTGTATCCCGTTGGGTTTACTTGCAAGCGGTTTTAGTGAAGGTTTTTTCAAACACTCGATGATCCATTTATTCGCGATTGGTGCATTGGGTGGAGTGATTTTAGCGATGATTTCTCGAGTAACGATGGGACATACTGGTCATGCTATCTATGAAGGGCCAAGAATGTGGCCAGCCTTTTTGGCACTGTTTATTGCTGCTTTGATAAGAAGTTTTGTTGTGGCGCTATTTCCTGAACACCTGATGTTGTTAGTGAACAGTGCTGCCGTGTTATGGACGATTGCGTTTGTTATGTTTCTATATAATTTTGCGATTATGCTTATGACGCCTAGAGTGGATGGACATCCAGGTTAATAAGTAGTTGGTATATTAGCCAAATAAAAACCGTATCTAACGTCAATTAGATGCGGTTTTTAAAATTGCGTTAAGTTGAGACAAATATAATATTCCATTGTCTTTTACGAGTAGAGTTACGTAATTAACCTTGCGTTAATTGATGAAAGTTGAATGACATAAAATATAAATAAAGGCTGTTATTCATTCGAACCTAAACAAGCCAACGTCATCATATCAGAGGCGACGGCACCAGCAGTAATAGATAGACTAGTTCTTTGCATAGTGACTCAAAAACATGGCGGCCGTTTCATCGGTGATGTTTTTGAGTTTTTCTAACTCTATCTTGCTACCTATATTGAGCAATAAGGGCCAGAAACAGTGTCCTTTAATCATGTTATGCAATTGGCTATTAGCAAACTCAAAATCCATTGGTTTAAGCCTGTTGTCAGCGACCGCCGCTTCTAGCCATTTAAAAAGAGTGGTTTCTCTAGCGGAGAATTTGCCCATCTCCTTTTGCAGTGCCTCAGGGTTGTAAAAAAAGTGCCCAAATGCGACGCGTGAAAGCTCAAGATTTTCTTTAGCGGAGAACATCTTTGCTTCAGCCAGTAAAATAGCGCTTAATTGCTCACGTAGAGAGGTATCTGTTAGGTACTCAAAATCAGGCTGAATGGTCGATTTTCGCCACATCTCCGCCATGATTTGCATGACAAGTATCTCTTTGGTTTCAAAATGGTTGTAAACCGTTCTTTTGGAGACTTGAGCCAACTCGGATACCTTGTCCATGCTGGTACTCTGCACGCCATCTTTTATAAAAGCTTTCTTAGCAGCATTAAGAATTGCTTCACGTTTTAGTTCACTTCTCGTTTTTTTTACTTCAGACATTTAAACATCGACTCATTTATAGGCTGTTAATTATTTTACACTGAGTAGTTTACTTTTCAATGTATAAATGTAAACTACCCAGTGTAGTTTACAAGTTAGAGCACTCGAATGAAGAAATTTAAAATATTTGGTTTAGGAGTTTTGTTTATGACAGTTGTAACGATTGGCGCGTGTGTAACCGGTATTGGTGCGACTCAAAATAAAGGAAAGTTTGTAAATTCGGAAATCAGATACAGCCCGTCTCTAGGGAATATTTGGGACATGATAGTCGAACGTTTTAATACAAAACGAACCGCAGCGGAACCAACAAGTGAAGTTCCTTTGAAATCAATATCACAGGCTCAATTACAGAGCAGTGATGAAGATGTCATTTTTCGCTTAGGACACTCAACCATCTTGATGAGGTTAAATGGTGAGTATGTCATGACTGATCCGGTATTCAGCGAAAGAGCATCACCAGTGCAATGGGCGGGGCCTAAGCGGTTTCACCCAACCCCAATTTCTATTGAAGATCTACCCAATATTAAAGTGGTGATTATCAGTCATGACCATTATGACCATTTGGACAAAGCGGCAATCAAGAAATTGGCGAACAAAGTTGAGCATTTTGTTACCCCTTTAAAAGTGGGAGACTATCTTATCGATTGGGGTGTTGACGAATCTAAAGTGACCCAATTGGACTGGTGGCAAGACGTGCAGATTGGCAATATTCATCTTGTTGCGACACCGGCTCAACACTTCTCTGGTCGAAGTCTGTTTGATCGAGATGAAACATTGTGGGCAAGCTGGGTCATCCAAAGCGACAAACACAATCTATTCTTTAGTGGAGATGGCGGCTATTTTAATGGTTTCAAAGATATTGGTGAAAAATACGGTCCGTTTGATGTCACTATGATAGAGACGGGGGCTTATAATGACCTGTGGGCCGATATTCATATGTTACCTGAACATAGCATGCAGGCACACCTGGATCTTAAAGGCAAAGCGATGTTGCCAATCCACAATGGTACCTTTGATCTATCCATGCACGACTGGTTTGAACCGTTTGAACGAATTACAAAATTGGCGAAGCAAAATAACGTTAATCTATTAACGCCAGTGTTTGGTGATGCGATTGAGCTCGACAATCCGGTTAGTAATTATGCATGGTGGCGTGAAGCACAAGAGACGAATGAGTCCACGTTAGCGCTACAAGAGCAATAAAATACGTGGGTCGCTACTTTGCCAGACTCTATAGCTAAGCAAAGCAGTGATTGCTGCATTAGGACCTCTATTAACGACGATGAAGCGTTAATTCGAATTGATGGTTATACGACATTTTATTCGATAGAAAGCGTGTAAATAGCCGATGTTATTGCTAAAGCGATCATCAGTATTACCAAGGCCCTTCTATTTGAAGCTAAGTTTATTTTGGCTGTCATGTTTTCTTGATAGCCAGTAAACATTGCTTTGACGAGAGGTTTGTTCCGCCATTTATAGATAATAATGGCCAGCACGTGTAGCCCTACAAGTACAAATAACCCATTAACGAGGTTTTCATGTATGAGAACGCAGACATCAAATATGTCATCGTTAAGCCAGATTTCTGAACCGGGTAAGGGGTCCAACATCCCAGATAGAGCAAGACCAGTCAGCGCTTGAAGCAATAGTGCACCAATCATGGCGAGGACCATATAACCACCTGCAGGGTTATGGCCTGGTTGCTCCGGATGTTGTCCATTTAGGTATTGAACGACCGTTTTTGGTGATCGGATAAATCGTGAGAAACGACTTGTATCACTTCCGAAAAAGCCCCAAATAATACGCCATATGAGCAGAGTAAAAAGGGTTAAACCAAAGTAAACGTGCGGCCCTTGTTCCGTAAGACCGCTAAAGGCCAACCCAGCGAATAGTAGCGCCTGAATCCAATGATATAAACGTGTCGGTAAGTCCCAAACTTTCATGTCCCGTCCTTGTGAGTAGTTTGCTATTCCTCATTATACAATCTGATTAACCGAAGAGTAATGTCTATTGCAACTATTTACATAACAAACACGACTTACGTAATAACAACTATTTACTTAAGCGTGATTATTGTGTAACTATGCTTAAATAATAAACAGCTCTCATATGAGCGACATGGAGGAAGTAAAATGAAAAAGCAATTAGTAAGCCTATTTATGCTTATTTCGGTTTCGGCTAGTGCAGCAACGTTTGAAGCGGAAATAGAGGCTCGTCAGGATGCATATTCAGGTATCAAAGATAACGTCGAAGCGGTTGGTGGCATGCTCGAAAGTGGTCAATTTGATTACGCTAAGTTTGAGATGCTGGGAGAGGCACTAACCAAGCATTCATCTAGCCTAAAAACGCTGTTCCCAGAAGGAAGCCAAGAAGGCAGTAACGCCAAAAAGGCGGTATGGAAGGATTTTGAGAAATTCTCAACGAATCTAGATAAACTCGATCAAGGCTTTCAAGATTTCTATGCGGCAGCAAAGGTACAAGATCAGGCCGCTCTCGTAGCCGGATTTAAAGATGCGACTGGTACCTGCAAAGGCTGTCATCGTAAGTTCCGTAATAAGAAATAAAGTAAAAAAGAGTTCTATTCACAGACTGAGATAAATCTGTCTGAGCTGTGCGATAAGCGGTTCAATTTTATTACTTTGTACATTGCCATAGCCAAGAACCAGAGCATTCCAGTCGCGCTGATTGGTGTGTTTCTCATAATAAGATAGGGGTCGAACCGTGATCCCTTTCTTATCGGCCGCTTCGACCACTTGATTTTCGCTAGGTGAACCCTGCCAGCGAACAGTGGTGTGCAGTCCTGCCTCCTGACTGATCACTTGCCACTCTCTTCCAAAATGTTGCGTGAGCGCGCCTCGTAATAAAATAGATTTTTGTTGATAAATTTTCCTCATTCGCCTTAGATGACGGAGAAAATGTCCTTCAGAGATGAAGTCTGCCAAAGCGGCTTGGCTATGTATCGCGGTATTGCCAGCCATCGCATCTTTTATCTTTAAGCAAGTCTCTACCAGATTTTCCGGCACCACCATGTAGCCAATTCTTAAGCCGTTAAACATCGTCTTACTTAATGAGCCAACATAGATACGACGTTCTGAAAACCCTGATTGTGCAGATAAACCTTGAAGCGACGTATAGGGTCTATGAGCAAATTGAAACTCGCTATCATAATCGTCCTCGATAACCCAAGCGTGGTTCGCCTCTGCCCATTGCAATATTTGTAACCGCTGCTCGGTATTGAGGGTCGTTCCCATCGGATATTGGTTGCTGGGTGTTAAGTAAACGGCCGCCGCTCTGTGTGTTAGCAATGAGGAAATATTGAGCCCCAGTAACGGGTCGACTGATACTGAAACCGTCTTAATACGATAAAGGTCCAACACTTTACGCATCTGTGAATATCCTGGTTCTTCCATTAACACCGTTTGATTTGGATCTAAAATCGCTAAGGTTGCGATGGAAAGCGCCTGCTGCGCACCGGAAGTAACGATGATTCGGTTTGGATGACAGGAAACGGAGCGGCTCGATTGTAGATAGTGGCTGAGTGCTTCACGCAATGGGAAGTAACCTTGTATGTCACCCATTCCTGACAATGAGTCCCGGTGAATATGTCTTTGTAGCAATCGTTGCCATTTGGTATATGGGAATTCAGCGAGGTCAGGTATACCAGGAGAAAATGGTCGATTTAGATAAAGCGATCGTTGTGTGTCGAATGGGGGCACAATAGTGAGTTCTTTACTGTTTATGGTGGATCGGTATGGTCGTTGGGATTGACTGATAGCGGTCTTCAGAAAGTGCTCAGGGATAGATACCGCTACAAAAAAGCCTGAACCTTTTCGGCTTTGCAAGTATCCCTCTGCAACAAGCTGTTCGTAGGCACTGGTTACTGTATTTCGACTCAGTTTAAGTTCTTCTGCCATCTTTCTGGTAGAGGGTAACTTTTGTTCTCTTTTCCAATGCCCATTGATTATTTTTTGCTGAATGGCATCAAATAATGTTTGTTGAAGTGAAGAACTTTGCTTTGATAGAAAAAGATCACCGACGTCGATTAAACTCATAACTGGCCCTTTGGTTTATTTATAATTGGCTCTAATTAAGATACCAGTTTGATTGTATATTGTAAAAACACCAGATAAAAAGTTCAAACTAGGAGCCAAAATAATGCTTTCAAAAACGGAACGAACAGCGATAAAAAAGGGCGCACATAAAGCGTGTAATGAGCAAGCTAAGTTGCATCAAATAATTGATGAAAGTTTGCTTGCTCATGTCGCTATTGTGGAGAAAGGGGTACCTATCGTTATTCCTATGTTAGCTTGGAGAGTCGACGATCATATCTATATTCACGGTGCGAACAATAGCCGCCTACTCAGAACGTTGAAAAATAGTATAGAAACGAGTTTGACCTTTACACTTTTTGATGGCTGGGTACTGGCTCGATCAGCAATGCATCATAGTGCGCACTATCGAAGTGCGGTGGTATTTGGTCGGTTTGAACAGATAAGTAAAAATGACGAAAAAGATCGTATATTGAACCACTTTGTTGAACAAATCGCACCCAATCGTACCCGTGAGGTTCGTTTAGGTAGTCAAAAAGAGTTGTCTGCGACTCTGCTACTGAGAATGCCTTTAACAGAAGCCTCAGTTAAAATTGGTAATCATGGTGTTAACGACGATATAGCAGACTTGGATAGACCAGTTTGGGCGGGTGTTTTGCCTTATAAAACGGTTATCGGGCCTCTTGAACCTGTGACCGATCTCGGCGAAGGCATTGTAACACCTGATTATTCTTCAGCTTACGGTGGCCGTTGGTGCCGTTCATATGAGTAGTGAATGTTCGAGAACAGTTGCTATCTATGTTTAATACGATACATTTAACGGCATAAAACGGTTTTTAGCCGAATGATGTCTGTAAACAATAGATAGAAATCAAGGAAGATAATGAGCACAATTCTCGATTGTATACGAACCGTAGGTAAAGGCGAAAGGGGACGAAAACCTCTTAATTTTGAGCAAGCTTATCAAGTAATGGATGAGTATCTCGATGGCAAAATTGGTGATGACCAGATGGCTATGTTGATGATGCTTATTCGAGTTCAAAATGAAACCCATGACGAAATTGCAGGATTTGTTAAGGCGTTCCAAACGAGGATGCCGGATATTGGCGCTGATATTGACTGGCCTTGCTATGCTGGAAAAAGAGCAAGCGCAGGAAAACCTTGGCACATTATCGCCGCCAAAATACTCGCTGAGAATGGTTACAAAGTGTTGGTGCATGGACACTTAGAAAAGAGTTCGATTCGTGAACACGCGCGTCACTACATTGATGCGCTTGATATTCCCTTGGCACAGGATGTGAAGCAAGCAAAAGAGATGATAGAGCAACACAATATTGTGTACCTGCCTCTAGCTAGCTTTGCTCCTCAGGCGGTGACTATGTTGGATTGGAAAAACCGTTATGGTTTAAGAACACCAATCAATACGGTAGTGAGAGCGCTTAATCCGGGTAACGCGAGATACGGTATTAGAGGTAGCTTTCACCCAGGGTTTCAGCAATTGCACGCGGAAGTAGAGCAAGCCGTCGGCCTGAGTAAACACGCGGTTATCTCCTTTAAAGGCCAGTCTGGTGAGTCAGAATACAATCCTAAGGTCAGCCAAACGGTTTGGCGAAGTGATAGCAATGGAGTGACTTCTCACTACTGGCCAGAAACAATGGCTTCAGATCTCCCCGTTGCCAATCAATCATTGCTCGATACTGACGTAAGTGATCACAATATGATGGCAAATACGGTTGTTGCGACATTATGTGCCGTATTGTTTGCCAAGGTGAATGATAGAGATAAAGCCTACGAACTCGCCTACGCATTATGGAGTGACTGGGTAGTAAATAGCCCATACAATTGTGCTCCTTGCTGACCTTGTACACTCTATCTTTGAAAGTATTGGCGTTCTATTTATCCGGTTTTGTCATTTGATGAGCTCTCTCTGTTTATATAATACGATATGTCTTATATAAGCGGAGAATAATCAGCTATTTCCTACATACAATTTTCTTTTCCTAATCTATTTTTATGCGTTCAGTTAACAATGCTTACTTCTATGTAGGGATATTCCTTAATATCCTTTGATACATATTTTTAGTGATATTGTTTTTCTCGTAGAAAGAAATTATATATATCATTTTAAATTAATATTGAAGATACCTATTATTATGTTGAATACTTTAAATGAACGGACTAAACCTCAAGACAATATGGTTGTCGATTCTCATATTGCCTTATTCGGCGATGACATTTTTTTGATCTTGGCATTACTGCCGTTAATCATTTCATTTTTTTATGCGATGTATAGGCATACCAATAAAGTGCGAGTTATTGCACAAAGTGAACATACTTTAATGAAAGTAAAACAGGAAGCATTTGATCTACAAAAAAATATATTAACCATGATGGGAAAAGCCATTGAGTGTCGCTCGGGAGAAACAGGAAGCCATGTTAAACGAGTCGCCAAAATGTCTTATTACGTTGGTAAGCTTTATGGATTAAGTGATGCTGAATGCCAAGTATTAAAAGTCATTAGCCCCATGCATGATATTGGTAAAATAGCGATCAGTGAAAAGATACTAGATAAACCCGGTAAGCTTAATCATGATGAGTTTGAGGTGATGAAACGTCATACCACGGAAGGCTACAAGCTGCTCTCCTCAGGTTGTGGTCATTTAATGGAGATGGCCGCTATTGTGGCTCATGAACATCATGAAAAATGGGATGGTACTGGATACCCTAAAGGAAAAGTAGCTGAAGAAATACATATTTATGGACGAATTACCGCTATCGTAGATGTTATTGACGCATTGTTGAGTCGACGCCCTTATAAAGAACCATGGCCTGTGCATCAAGTTAAAGACTTGCTTCGAAACGAATCAGGTAAACACTTTCAGCCCGAATTGGTTGAACTAATATTGGAGCACTTTGCGAATATTATCAATGTAAGAAATATAGCTATGACGAAAAACGAACCGCATTTTCGTATTGAGACAGAATTTGAAGAAAATGGATTGTTGGCAATTTAGTATTATTGTCATTTGAACTATTCAGTCAGAAAGCGAATACAACAAATATTTTGATGATGCACTCCATAAAATCAACCTAAACTATTAATTTATATTGATGAATCAATTATGCTATGTGAAGTATTTTACGGACGATTGGTCGATTCAATTTAGGGTTAAGGGCAGGGATGCAAAACAGAGTTAAAGTTATTCTACTGTTAGGGTTGTTGGTAATACTACCGAAAACGGCCGTTAGCTCAAATGATACAACACCTTCACCATGGAAGGTCGATATTCCGAGTGTACCAATTAAGTACGATTGGGTTCTTCTTAAGAAAGGAGAGTTATTTGCTGGCGACTTGATTGCTATGTACCAAGAAGAGATTGAGTTTGATAGCGATGAAGTGGGACTTGTTGATATCGAGATGAAAGATATTAGGGAGCTGCGAACCAAGCAAAAGATGAGAGTACGTTTTAAAGATGGGATTATTAGAGATGGTCAGCTTTGGCTAACGGATTCCACTTTGACTTTTATGGACCTTCCCGACAAAGCCTACCCAAGAGAGATGATTCTCTCTATATCCCCTTCCGAGAAAAGCGAACAAAGCCTTTGGGATGGTGAGCTTGGCGCGGGACTAAAATACAAAAGCGGTAATTCAGAAAGCCTAGATTATAGTTTTAGTGCGAAAGCTCGGTATCTCTCCGCGCATGGCCGGTTTCTATTTAATTATCGAGGAGTTGTGTCAGAAAGTGCAAATAATGACTCTGAAAGTAGAGAGAAAACAGAAGACAATCACAGGTTAAATGGATCCTTCGATCTGTATTACTCAGAGCAAATTTATTTTCGTCTTCCGACTTATGAACTCTATATTGATGAATTTAAGAACATTGACGCGCAGACGACACTCGGTGTCTCGATGGGGTACGAAGTGTTCGATACGAGCGATGTCGAATTGGATGTTTACGCAGGGTTTAGTGTATTACATACAAAATACAACAGTGTTGAAGTGGGTGAAAAGAAGAACAATGTTTCACCAGTGTTTGCCTTTGGAATGGACTACGAATTAGATATTACCAAAGATCTTGAATACTTTTTTATCTACGACGGTAAGGTGGTTAATCAAGAATCAGGACGATTTATACAGCACCTAGAAACCGGTATTGAAATAGAGCTAATCGATGACATCGATCTAGAAATTGCCGCCATTATAGACAATACTTCTAACCCTGTTGCGAACGAAGAGGGGCGCAAACCTGAAAACACCGACCTGTTGATGGTAATAGAGATCGAATACAATTTTTAGAATCAGTGCTTTTTAGCGATGCCATCCCAAAATAGAGTAAAGGTAGCGAGCGTTAACTCTTCAAATTGATACGGAGGTTGGCTCGTTAGATAACGTGCACTTGATAGAAACTGGCTGTGGCACCAATCGGTAAGAAGCTCCTCTGAGTAGGGTTTAAATATCGACTGCTGCACACCCGCCTCGATTAATTGATATAGGAAGCTGAGTAGGCCTCTAACCTTTGTTTGTCCAAGGAGTTGGTTGACTTGCTGCAGTTGAGAGAAAGCTAAGAACAACTGTAATTTATGAGGGTGGTTGACTGCCCACTCTAAACCTGCAGACCAGATAGCTTTTGCTTGGCTTTTTATATCCGCTTCCAAAGCGGCGGTGACGACGGCTTCATTTTGTAATACAGAATCGGCAAATTCTTGTTTTACGGTGATGAGAAGCTCTTCTAACAACGCATTTTTCGTTGCGAAATGATGAAACAGCGTGCCAGTGGCAACACCAGCTTGTTTAGCAATACTGGCGGTAGATACGGAATAGAACCCGCGCTCTACAAAGAGCATTAATGCGGTATCAAGTATTTTTTGGCGTTTGTCAGATTTCATTACCAACCTATCTTAAAAAGAATTTGAGCATCATTTTTTGCACAAGATTACCGTAAGGCGGATGTATCAGTTTACCCGTATTAAATGTGCCTCTTTGCAAAATGGTCTTAGCATGACTCAGTGTTCTGAACCCTTCGATACCGTGATAGTGTCCAATCCCGGATTGACCAATGCCACCAAAAGGGGCATCTTCTGCTGCTACGTGGAATACGGTTTCGTTGATACAGACTCCACCGGAATGTGTCTGTTCAAGTACTTGGCGCTGAACCGTTTCGTCATAGCTCATCAAATAGAGCGCAAGTGGCCTTGGATTGTGCTTCACAAAATCAATCGCTTCTTGTAGAGATTGATATGGGACAATTGGCAAAAGTGGGCCGAAGATTTCTTCCTGCATCACTCGCATAGTATCATTCACGTTAGCAATAATTTGAGTGGGCCACTTTTTTGATTCAGTATTAAGTAATGTTTTGTTATCACTGTTTAATTGGGTATTGGCTTCGTTATTAGTGTCAGCGGAATAAACCATCGCGCCCTTGTCTAAAGCGTCCTGCAATACGGATTCAATTCGTTGCGCCTGACGGATATTAATTATCTGGCTGTAATCTTTATTGTTATCGAAGTCTGGATAAAGCGATTGAAATTTTGCTCTATATAGAGAAATAAAGTCGTCTACCTTGTCTTTGGGACAGAGAATGTAGTCCGGTGAAACACATATTTGTCCCGCATTTAAACACTTACCATAGATGATTCTTTCTACCGCCGTATCTATCGGCATATCTTCGCCAATGATCACCGGCGATTTTCCTCCCAACTCCAATGTTACAGGCGTGAGGTTATTCGCTGCCGCGCGCATTACATGCTTACCCACTGGGGTCGAACCCGTGAATAGGATATGGTCAAACGGCAATGACGAAAACTCGCTTGCGATGTCGACTTCACCCTCTATTATCGCAACGTCTTGGTGAGAGAATATAGAGTAGATCAATGTGGTCAGTACTTTGTTGGTTTCCGGCGTAAACTCAGACACCTTTATCATGGTGCGATTACCCGCGGCTATAGATGTCACGAGTGGACTAAGTGAGAGCATGATCGGGAAATTCCATGGAGCGATTATGCCTATCACACCTTTGGGTTGGTACTCAACTCGAACCGATGCAGGAGCAAGCAGTAAGCCCGCATGCCTTTTACTCGGTTTCATCCATTTCTTCAGTTTTTTAAGTGTGTAGTTAATTTGACTAATGACAGGAAGAATGTCCCCGATAAGACTATCGTGCTCTGAGCGGTAACCAAAATCGATACTCATTGCCGAGACGAGATCTTGTTTGTAGCTTAGAACTGCCCTCTTTAGCTCTTTTAACTGATGTACGCGTTCCTGATAAGTAGGCAAAGGATGTTGAGTGTATTGCTGTTTTTGTTGCGCGAAGATATCAAACAGCGGTGAGTGAGCACTATCTGATGGTTGCGCAGAGGAATGTGTTGTCATTAAAGCCACCTTAATATTATAAACAAACCGACTAATCAGTCGGTAAATGATAATTGAAAAAAACGGCGATTGCAATAAAGGTCAATCAAGCTGTCATTGCTGTGCTAAATACGTGTGTACTTGTTGCTTGAGGTCTTCTTTGTGTTGAATAGAAATAAAAGAAGCTTCAATAGCATTGAGTGATAGCTGAGCTAACTCTCGTTTGGAAAATGGCAATGCCGAAGCAACGGCCAAAAAATTGTCAGACATGTAGCCCCCAAAATATGCGGGATCATCAGAGTTAATGGTAACGTGTAACCCTTTTTTCATTAATTCGAGGATATTGTGTTGTGCCATAGACTCGAACACTTTGAGCTTAATGTTTGATAATGGGCATATTGTTAATGGCACTTTAGAGTGAGCCAGCGACAACATGAGGTTTTTGTCGTCAATACATCGAACACCATGGTCAATTCTATCTACCTTTAGATCTTCGATAGCATCAATGATATTTTGAGCAGGCCCTTCTTCACCTGCGTGGGCAACGGCGAGAAATCCGTGCTCGCGAGCCTTCTGAAAGACGCGTTCAAATTTCTTAGGTGGATGCCCTTGCTCTGATGAATCGAGCCCAACAGCAACGATTTTGTCTTTGTGTTCAAGTGCAAGTTCAAGTGTCGTAAATGCCTCATCTTCGCTCAAGTGGCGCAGAAAGCACATAATCAAATTACTGCTAATACCCAACTCGTGCTCTGCTCTTTTAAGGGCTTTATGAATGCCTCCGACTATTATATCGAATGATATATCGCGCTCTGTGTGTGTCTGTGGATCGAAAAAGATTTCAGAGTGAATGACATTATCTTTTTTGCATCGGAGCAGATAAGCCCATGTGAGGTCATAAAAGTCTTGCTCATGCAATAAAACGTGAGCACCTTGATAATAGATATTCAAAAAAGATTGAAGGTTGTCGAACTGATAGGCAGCACGAATTTCTTCTGTCGATTTATAAGGCAGTTCAATCTGATTTCTTTTCGCCAACTCAAACATGAGCTCTGGTTCTAACGAGCCTTCAATATGGAGGTGCAGTTCAACCTTAGGTAACTTCTGTATAAAGGTACCCATGTCTTCTTTGCTATCAATAAAATCTTTATTGCTCATAGGGCTACCTCTATTTTTTTGTTATCTACTAAAGGTATATGAGTTACGGAAAAGCTGCAAATAAGAAGCCGAAATATTCGGCGTATGTTTGACTATACTTATATCAATAGCAAAGGATAGGTGGGGTGAAGTATGGTCGATTTTGTAGAAAAACTTCGCTTAAAGGGCAAAGCCGAAGAAGATCTCTATTTTGCAAAGCACGACAGAGAACTTATAGAAGCCATGCATAGGCGTGCTGATGAACTCGCTTTGGAAGGTGATTTTTCGTTAAGTGATGAAGAGGTAAATATAGGTTCTAACACGACACGAGAGAAATAAATGGTAGGCAATAAAAAAGGCTAACCTAGTTAGCCTTTAGTTCTGATTATCTTAGGAAAGTTATCTTCTTCGATGTCTCTTTCCAAAAACGACCGCGACAGCGTTTTAGCTGTGCTCGTCTAGTTCTTCTAATCATAACTTTCCTCTTCTTAATTATTGTAGATGTAGCCTATTTGAAGGTACGTCAAGTCACGTTTTCAAAGATACTAACAATTAGTTTACATTTATAAAGTGATATCCATCACATTATAGTGTTGATTCGACGACCTGACAGAATATTAACTTAAATCCCAATGCTTATATCCTTAGTAATATCGTCATTTATCACTACCTCTTTAGGGTTATAACATTTTGGTAACAATGGTGCGTGATGCACTAACAAAATGCGTCATTGGATGTGGAAGAAGATGAATTCTCCTGTTAAGTGCTGATATTAAAGGTAAAAACCTAATTGGCACGCTACTTGATATACGTCAATAAGTAACAAAAAATTTGATGAGGTTTTTAGCGCGATAACTTGCAAGTGGAATGATGACGTCACGACGATGACGACATGACAGCAACGGCGCGACTACTTGAAATAAGCAAAGTGTTTTTAATTGCCAATTTTTAAGAAACAGAAACCACTAATGAATTGTAGCAGCGATGAAATGGAGAATTCGGATGCAGAATAAATCAGCGATAAGAAGGGCAGTAATTGTAGCGACAGGATTTGCATTATCTGCCTCATGTTTAGTGAGCAATGCGTGGGCTGAGGTGGGAGAACCAGAAATTGATGAGCTGAAATTCGGTTTTATTAAGCTAACCGATATGGCTCCTTTAGCAGTGGCGTATGAAAAAGGTTTCTTCGAAGACGAGGGCCTGTACGTTACGTTGGAAGCGCAAGCGAATTGGAAAGTACTTTTAGACCGTGTCATCGATGGTGAATTAGACGGAGCACACATGCTAGCTGGACAGCCACTAGGTGCAACGATTGGCATAGGTACACAGGCTGAAATTATTACTGCGTTCAGTATGGATCTTAATGGGAACGCGATCACTGTTTCTAATGACACATGGGAGCAGATGAAACCTCACTTGGAAATGCAGGCAGATGGAAGGCCGGTACACCCAATCAAAGCAGATGCGTTAAAGCCCGTTGTTACCCGCTACCAAGACCAAGGTAAACCGTTCAATATGGGCATGGTTTTCCCTGTTTCAACGCACAATTATGAGCTTCGTTATTGGTTAGCGGCTGGTGGCATTCACCCCGGTTATTATGCTCCTATATCAGGAGACAACAGTGGGCAGATAAGTGCGGATGTTCTTTTATCGGTAACACCTCCACCGCAAATGCCAGCAACAATGGAAGCGGGGACAATCAAGGGTTACTGCGTAGGTGAACCGTGGAATCAACAAGCGGTATTCAAAAATATCGGCGTGCCAGTTGTCACCGATTACGAGATTTGGAAGAACAACCCGGAAAAAGTGTTTGGTGTCTCTAAGGCGTGGGCAGATAAATACCCAAATACTCATATTAGGGTGGTTAAGGCATTGATTAGAGCGGCGGCTTGGCTGGATGAAAACGATAACGCTAATCGCGAAGAAGCGGTGAAGATGTTGGCAAAAAGTGACTATGTAGGTGCTGATGCGGATGTCATCGCGAACAGTATGACGGGGACATTTGAGTATGAAAAAGGCGATAAAAGAGAAGTGCCTGACTTCAATGTTTTCTTCCGTTATAACGCAACATTTCCTTACTACAGCGACGCAATTTGGTATCTAACTCAGATGCGTCGTTGGGGGCAAATTCCAGAGGAGAAAGGGGATGATTGGTATATGGATATTGCAAAGAAAGTGTATCGCCCTGACATCTATCAACAAGCAGCAGAAGCATTGGTTGAAGAAGGCGTATTGAAAGTGAATGATTTCCCCACATTTGAGTCTGAAGATGGTTTTAAAGACCCACAAACGCACTTTATCGATGACGTGGTTTATGACGGTCGCAAACCAAATGATTATCTACAGCAGTTTTCTATTGGCTTAAAAGGTGCCGACAAAGTCTAATTTAGCTTGATTAAAATTTAGATAGTTGACGTGAACATGGTGTAAGTAAGATGGATTTTCTTCCTTTACTCCATGTTCAGTTTCAGTGAATTGGTGAAGGAGTCGTTATGTCTAGCAATGTTATTTCCATCCTGCCAGCTACCAGGTTAGTAGCAAATCAATCAAAAATGTTTGTCTATCCCCTGTTGGGTTTTGTGTTGTTCTTATTGATTTGGCATATGTCCGCGAAACAAGTTCAAACCTCACTAGGCACCCTTCCGGGACCAGTACAAACCTATACTCAGTTCGTCAATCTGATTGAAGAGCATGTTGGAGAACGAGATAAGAGTGATGCATTCTTTGCAAGACAAGAAAAACGCAATGCAGCGAAATTAGCCAAAAACCCCGAGGCAAAGGTAAAGATCCGGTCGTATACAGGCAAGCCTACATTTTTTGATCAGATAGGGACGAGCTTGATTACGGTCGCGGCCGGTTTCCTGCTGGCTTCGGTTATTGCGATCCCGCTTGGAATTATCCTCGGTTTAAATCAAGGGCTTTATCAAGCATTTAATCCCATTATTCAGTTATTAAAGCCGGTTTCACCATTGGCATGGCTGCCAATAGTGACCATGGTAGTGAGCGCCAGTTATGTGAGTAGCGATCCATTAGTGCCCAAATCCTTTGTTACTTCACTCATTACCGTTGCATTGTGTAGTTTGTGGCCTACGTTAATCAACACCGCGGTTGGCGTAACAAGCGTCGATAAAGATTTGATTAATGTGAGTAAGGTGCTTCGGCTCTCTTGGTGGCAAAACATTCGTACTATCGTACTACCGTCTGCAATACCGATGATATTTACGGGTCTGCGTCTCTCTTTAGGTATCGCATGGATGGTGCTTATTGCCGCTGAGATGCTCGCGCAAAACCCGGGGTTAGGTAAGTTTGTTTGGGATGAATTTCAAAACGGTAGTTCAGCGTCATTAGGCCGAATTATGGTCGCGGTCATAACGATTGGATTTATTGGGCTGCTTTTAGACCGAGGCATGCTGACATTACAGAAGAAGCTCTCTTGGAATAAATCGCAAGAGCTTAGATAACTGGAAAAAGGATCAAATCATGTCAAAAGTACTATTGGATTTAACCCAGTTAGGAATGCGTTTTCCAACGGCCAAAGGCGAGTTTGTCGCGCTTAAGGATGTCAATCTCAATATCAATAAGGGCGAGTTTATCTCACTGATTGGTCATTCTGGTTGTGGTAAGTCAACCGTTCTTAACTTGGTTGCTGGTCTTCTAGAAGCAACCGATGGTGGGGTGATACTTGATGGTAAAGAAGTCGTTGAGCCCGGTCCAGAAAGGGCGGTAGTGTTTCAAAATCATTCATTGTTACCTTGGTTGACGGTGTATCAAAACGTAGAGCTTGCCGTAAAACAGGTGGCTAAAGGGAAATCTAAAGCGTGGATAAAGCAACAGGTAGACCATTATCTAGAGCTTATTCAAATGCAACACGCATCTGACAAAAAACCGGATGAGATATCCGGTGGAATGAAGCAGCGTGTTGGTATTGCAAGAGCGTTGGCATTAAAGCCTAAAGTATTGCTCATGGATGAGCCATTTGGTGCCCTTGATGCGTTAACCCGTGCTCATCTTCAAGACTCATTGATGAAAATTCAAGCAGATCTAAACAATACGATCATTATGATTACCCATGATGTAGATGAAGCAGTCTTGTTGTCAGACAAAATTGTTATGATGACGAATGGGCCTGGCGCAACAATAGGTGAAGTTCTCGATATTGAACTTGAAAGACCGCGTAATCGTGTAGCGTTAGCGGATAATGTTATCTATCAACAATATCGGCAATCAGTATTAAGATTCTTATATGAAAAACAGGTGAAGGTAGAACCTTTTCAATCGTGTGAATCTGCCAATGAGTCGAATACGGGTACAGACTCGCAGCCGCTAGAAAAAACAGCGAAGATCGCTTAATTAAGCAAGACATCTTACCGTCCCATTTATGCTAATTAAGGTTAATTAGCATAAATATATTTATTTGCTGTAAGGCGTGCTATGTGCTTTTTTGTAACTTTGGTTAATCTAGGCATGGGTTTACTAATTAAAATTTGAAAATGCTATGGATTTTGATCATAAAAGTATCGATCTGTTTACTCTCTCTCAGTTTATCTCAAACGTTGACATGAGCTCGGACGGGTTATTAAGAATGGTGCTCAACGTGATAGATGGTGTTGAAGCAATTGTTTGCGCAAAAGATATTTCTGGGCGTCACTATCTTGTTAACAGCTACTTTGAAAAGGCAATAGGTATTTCACCCCATGAAGTCTTGGGTAAAACGGACACTGAAATATTCTGGTTTAACCCTGAAGTGGCTCAGGCAATAAGAGAAAAAGATTTACAAGTAATAGAGGGCAAGCAGGTGGTCTTCTTTGAACAGTACTTACCTGATATTCATGGTGAGTACCGTTGGTTTTATACCAATAAAGCGCCGATTTTTAATGAGATGGGTGATGTTATTGCCATAATGTGCTTAGCGATAGATATTACTAAAAAAAAAGCAGTAGAGGAAAAACTCTACGCAGCAACTCAAGCCAAGAATACATTTCTTGCAAAAATGAGCCATGAAATACGCACGCCGATTAGTGCTATATCGGGTTATCTAAATTTAGCGACAGACTGTGACCTAGAAACGTGTCATCACTACTTTGAGAAGATGACGAACTCTGTCGATCACCTATTGAATTTGGTGGACGATATTCTGGATCTTTCTTCTATAGAAGCGAACAAATTAAAATTAAGCTTGAAGCCCTTTGACTTAATTAATTTGCTTGATAGCGTTGTGTCTAATCTTACGCATAAAGCTAAAGACAATCATATTCAAATAGTTAAAGAGTATCGACCTATTTGTGACTGCCACCTATTCGGAGATGAAACAAGGATTAAACAGATTGTCTTTAATCTTGTTTCTAATGCGATCAAGTTCTCAAAAGATAGTCCGGTCACCGTTCGAGCGAGTATCAAACCTTCACGTGATAAAAATAAATGTAACCTGTTTGTATTAATCAAGGATGAAGGTATTGGCATGGAATCGAATAAAAAGCGCCATGTATTTAAGGCATTTGAACAGTTAAAATCCTCAAGTCACTATTTTGAAGGGACTGGACTCGGGCTCTCTATCGTAAAAGAGTTAACAAAAGTAATGGGAGGTAAAGTTAAAATATTTACAAAACCGAATGTTGGCACAATTGTCGCCGTTTCACTGCAACTTGATTTTTGTCCTGATAGTAGCGACTTAAAAGAAAATACTAAAAAGCGACGAATTAAGAAAAATAGTTTGGCAGGAAGAAACGTCTGCATCGTCGAGGACCAACCTTTTAACAGAGAGATATTAGAAACAATATTAAGACTGGAAGGGGCAAATACGTTATCTTTTCAAGATGGGAGTGACCTAGTTCAAGCGGCAGAAGAAGGGAGTTTGAATCGAGATATAGATTGTTTCTTACTCGATGTGCATATGCCTATACTGAGTGGCCCTGAAACCTTGATTAAGTTGCGCCAATATGAATACTTTAAAGATACGCCAGCGTTTATCGTAACAGCGGATGCAATTAAAAGTAACCTGGAGCAACATCTTGCTGGTGGTTACAACCTAAGCGGGATATTTATTAAACCACTTAAACGAGATGATTTGGTCGAGGCGTTAAGTGGCTTGCCACAACTTTAAAGATTAGTGAACCCCCCTTCCTTCAATTATTATTAAAGACAAATAAAGGGCCCTTAATGGACCCTTTATTTTAATCATTATAGAGCGTAAAACTCAGCCAATGTGTATTCAATCGAATGACAAAGTACGTCTAAACTTAACGATTTTTACCACCATGCTTCGAACATTGCACCGAAGCTAACGGTATCGGTCGTAGTGTTAGCTGATCCTTGTGGCGCAACATCTTTTTCACCAACGGTGGCATAGAAGCGAAGCATTGGACGGCTCCCAGGTAGGCCACCTATAGACATGTTTTGAGAAAGCGTTACTTTCCAACCATCCGTTTCGTTGCCGCTGTCTTCATCAACTAATGCATAGCCAGTTTCAATCCATGTGGAGTGAATGTCGTTCCAACGATATTGAGGGCGAACGATTAGGCTATATTCATTTTGGTCGGTAGCGTCATCACCAGATTGGTTGTAATAAGCGGCTAGGTAGTTAATATCCCAATTTTCGCTAGCACTAAATCCACCTTCATAACTGACAAATACACTTTGGAAATCGCCTTTAAGGCCCATTACCGAGTTATTTGCACCGTCACCATATCGAACATGCAAGCTAGCAGAATCAAACTTAATTTGAGTACCGACTAACCACGCTGTTTCGCTATCTAGTCCCGCACTTTCAATACCTTCATCTTCTGATGTAAAACCAAAGTGTGCGTATGCGTCAATTTTGGCAAATCCAGCATCAATACCTTTAATCTTAGAGGTTGCGGCATATTTACCGTTGTCGTTGCCAAGGGACCCTTCATTATCGTCGACGCCACCTACAAAACCGAAGTCCAATTTTGCACCACCTAAGTCAAAATCTTTGAAACCACCCCCTTGACCATCTTCGATTGTTACGTAGTAATCGTTTAAACCTTGTTGCAATCGAGCATGGAAATCACGACCTGCCCAAACATACAAGCCTGGTTGTGATTCAAAAATATTGGTTACACCCGAGTAAAATCTTTTAAGGTTTACACCACCGTAGGATTCATCACCCCATTCGTCATTTGACCAATGCTCAACCATGACTGCAAGGTCCCAAACCGCTCCATTTTCAGCAGTGTATTTTTTAGCAATACCAAACTCACCACCATTGGCTTCGTTACCTAAACGACCAACAGTTTGTCCCGTACTACCAATACCGTTTACATATCGAGTATCACCATTTTGATATTGCGCACCATATCGAGCATAACCAAAGAAGATTACGTCATTACCTTTTTTTGCCATAAGCGCTTGTAAGTCATCAATCTGCGCCTGCATGTTGATAGTTTCGTTAGCGACAGCGCCAAAAGTTGTAAGAGAGGAGGCCACTGCTAGGGCGAGAGATAAAACCTTAAAGTTTTTCATGTACGGTCCTTAAATTATTGTAGGTTTTGTTATTTCGGGAGAAATATTAAGGAATGAAACGTTTGAAAAAACTCTACGGGCTCACACGTTTTAGAGGCATAAATTACATGAAACAAAATAAAATAGGTAACAATTGGGCGGTGCAATACTTACATACTTAATATCAATGGGTTAGTTTTAGCCGTATGACAAGTTACGTGTTCTGTAATCGCTTTCATTTCACAGGATATATATGTTTTCGTCACATTTGTAATAGGTTATATGGGCCGTTTTTTTGAAGGAGTTATGAAATATTTCGTATATTTGCGATCTTTCATGAATTGTATGGTTTTATAAATATAAAGTAAGTAATCAAATTTGCATAGAATATATAAAATCCATGTTTAAATGTTCTGCAATCGAATTTTTAATGAAGCAGAGATGAAGGAATTATAGCGCCGATAATTAGATGTAATGTGTGTTTAAATAGCACGATCAGATTGTTATTGTATTACAAAATATAATTTTCCTTATAATGAAGGTGTTTTTAGATTGATTTATTCTTTAGATATAATAGGTTGTGTTGACTAATCATGTTTCATGAAACAAAGAAAAATAAAAGTCATCAGATGGTAAAGGTATTTTTAACAGAGCTATTGTTATATATATGAATTTTCAATGTTATCGGTTGTTTTATAAAATCTAACTTGTTTCATTAGTGTGTTTATATTTATTATTCGTGATACTAATCTATTTTTTAATGTACATCTGTTATTATTATGGCGTCTCCAGCACCTGTTTAAACTCCTTTTGACGACATACAACAGGAACGAATCAATTCATGAGCAATGTCGGATTTGGTGAGCTTTAGTTGTACCTAGTTGAAAGAACAGTGTTGGATTGCAGTACTAAGTAAATCTCAAGCCTTTTCAAGCAATGATTTTCATATCTCTGGGAGGCAGAACCAGCAGCATATGCTTTGTGAACTCCACACAGTTAAGGGGCACTTTAGTGCCCCTATTTTTTGTGCTTCCGAAAGTAAAATCTCTCCGTACTTCTCATGAAACAGAATGGTCATCTGAATTTTATTCTTGCTTTTTATTAATTAATTAATTGTTTTTAAAGAATTTTTCTTCTTTTTTGTGAATTTTATTCAGTGTAATCCCCATGAAACAGTTTCACAGAGGTATGGTTTCCTGTCGGTGTTTTCAAGCTTTTGAACCTCCAATTCATCACCTTAATTTCAATGTGATCGAGTTCACGAATTGCCGTTTGTTTTGCTCTATCATCCGTTACATGAAAGCGGTTTCCAATATGAATGCATGACATTAGAGGGGGCAAAATGATGGCAACAATTAGAGACGTATCTGAGTTCGCTGGTGTCTCTCAGGCAACAGTATCAAGAGTGGTTAATGGCTCTACCAGAGTCAGCCACGATAAAAAAATGTCAGTAGAAAAAGCGATTAAAAAACTTGGCTATCGGCCAAACTCTATTGCACAAGCTTTAGCCTCTAGCCGTACAGGTAGTATTGGAGTTGTCGTTCCTGAATTGGCTGGTTTTTATTCCGGCATGCTTCAAGCAATTGAGGACCAGCTGCGCCGATTTGGTTATCACCTTATTGTTACGGCGGGCTCTAATGACGAAGAGGGTCAAAAGCAGGCGATTGACTTTTTATTAAGTCGACGTGTTGATGCGCTTATTTTGCACACTCAAGATGTTTCCGACGACTATCTAATTGACCTAGAAACTCAGGGTATTCAACTTGCTCTTGTGAACCGCTTTGTCCCAGAGCTTAACAATAGCTGTATAGAGCTCGATAACGAATTGGGTGCAAATATCGCGACAAAATACCTTATTGATATGGGGCATCGTGAAATAGCGTGTATTACCGGGCCTTTGTCTAAATCCGATGCTAGAGGTCGTTTGCAAGGTTATCGTGACGCCCTCGAAGAAGCGGGTATTGAATACAGTGAGTCACGCGTAGTTGAAGCGGGATTTACCGAAGAAACAGGTGCAAGCGCCATGAACAAACTTCTTAATCGTCATTGCCGTTTCAGCGCAGTCTTTGCGGCAAATGACCATATGGCTTTTGGTGCCTTTGGCGAGATGAAGAAAGCCAATTTACTGGTTCCTGAAGATGTTTCCCTCGTTGGTTTCGACAATATTTTGTTTGCTCGTTATCTCACACCAGGGCTTACAACAATCGATTTTCCAATAGAACAGATGAGTACTGAAGCGGTGCAGTTGATCCTACAGAAACTCATAAAAAAGAAAACAGAAGTAGATTTTAAACTTTCCCCCTCTTTAGTGATTAGAGAATCGGTGAAAAAACTCACAGCTAATTTATAATAATGAAGGACTATAAGATGAACCTTAAGACTCTAACCCTATCCAGTGCGGTTGCTTTAGGACTCGCAGCAACAGCCAATGCCTCTGATGCTGATATTCGTTTTGATGGATTTCCAGATTTCGATAGCAGCTTGAAGGTTATCCTTCCTGACTTTGAAAAGCAGACAGGTATCAAAGTAGATTATTTGATGAATAATCATGGCGATCACCACACTAAGCTAACCACTAACTTGGCAACGGGTTCTGGAGCCGGTGATGTTATTGTTGTTGATGTAGAAAAAATCGGTCCTTTCGTTGCTTCTGGCGGGCTTGTTAATCTCTCTGAACAGTATGGTGCAGACAAATATGCTGATAGCTTTGCTCCTTACGCATGGACTCAAGGTAAAGGTGGTGACGGCAATGTTTACGGCATTCCGGTCGACCTAGGTCCTGGTGTGATGTACTACCGCACCGACATTCTTGATAAAGAAGGCGTGAAGCAAGACGCAGTAATTAAAGATTGGGATTCTTACATTGAATACGGTAAGAAACTAAAGCAAGACAATATCTATCTTATCGCTTCAGCGGCAGACGTAGCTCAAGCGATTATTTTCACTACTGTTCCTGAAGGTGAAGGTCTTTACTTTGATAAAGAGGGTAAACCAGTCGTAACCTCAGAGCGTTTTGTTCACGCATTTGAAGTCGCTAAGCAGATCCGTGACAACGGCTTGGACGCACGTATTACCGCATGGTCAAACGAATGGTATGAAGGCTTCCGCAACGGTACGTTTGCGACACAGCTTTCTGGCGCATGGCTTCTAGGTCATCTACAAAACTGGATTGCACCAGAAACCAAAGGTAAGTGGGGTGTATCAAACCTTCCCGATGGAATCTATGGTAGCTGGGGTGGTTCATTCCTATCAATTCCGAAGCAATCCGAGAAGCAAGATGAAGCTTGGAAGCTTATTGAATACATGACAACTAATCGTGATGTTCAGCTTAAGCACTTCGAAACAATTACTGCATTCCCTGCAAACATCACAACCTATGATGATGAACTATTTAATGAAGAAGTTGAATTCCTCGGTGGTCAAAAGGCTCGTCAATTGTTTGCTGAAGTTGCGAAGAATATTAAGCCAGTAGAACCAGGCCGTGGTGACCACGTTGCTCGTTCAATTATCTTAGAAAATGCATTAATGGAAGTACTTGATGAAGGTAAAGATATCAAAACGGCGCTTAGCGAAGCCGAACGTCTAATCCTGCGTCGTACCCGTAACCTTAAGTAATTATTAGTAAATTTAAGAGGCGCATTGTCCATTAGAGACAGGCGCCTCTACCTAGTGAGGTCGTTATTATGAGTCAGACAATGAAAGAAACAGTATTGTCGAATCAGGAGGAACTTTCTGAGAAGGAAGGGTTTCTTTCACGGTTAAACGTGAAAGCGCTTACACCGTATGGTTTTCTTCTGCCTTTTTTAATAATTTTTTCTGTTTTTGGTATTTTTCCGCTGCTCTTTTCTGTTTTTCTGTCATTCCATGCATGGAATCCAGTAGAAGGGATAGCCGCAATGAAATTTGTGGGTTTCGAGAACTACAGCATAGCATTAACAGACCCGTGGCTATGGCGTTCGCTTAAGAATACTTTCTGGCTAGCAATTACCTCTGGTGTTGCACAACATCTTGTTGCGATTCCGGTTGCTTATATCTTAGTTTCTCTAGGGGATAGGTTACGCCACTGGCTGACGTCAGCCTATTTCTTACCGTACATTACGTCAACTGTAGCGGCGTCTCTTATCTTCTTTAACATGTATTCTCCGAACTCAGGTGTTATCAACCAAGCTCTGATGGGTCTGGCTGACAGTACATTGTTAGGTTGGGCATTTGCGTGGGTAAACGACTACCAACCTATCCGCTGGTTGGATGATGCCTCGTTTATCAAACCGTCTATTGCTATCGTTGTTTTCTGGAAATATACCGGTTTTAACATTGTGCTTTATACGACAGGGTTAATGACCATACCAAAAGATATCTTAGAGGCAGCAAGAATGGATGGTGCAAATGCACTGCATCGATTTTGGTATGTTTCATTACCGATGATTCGTCCGTTTGTTTTCTTTGCCGTCACGATGACTATCATTGGTAATTTGCAGCTGTTTGAAGAGCCGTTTGTATTGACGAAAGGTCTTGGTGGTACAGGACAGGCTGGTTTAACAATATCTATGTATTTATACAAAGTCGGTTGGGAGTGGCTAGAGATGGGAACGGCATCTGCAATTTCATGGTTGTTATTCGCGCTCATTGCATTCTTCACTACGATTCAGTTTGTATTATTTGGTAAAAAAGGCTTAGGGGAGCAATAAAATGAAATTAAGTGCACTAAAGCCAAGTTCTGATGTTTCAGAGCTAATCACAAAAGTTCTATTGGCCGCGCTAGCCACCATTCTTATCGTGTCTGCGTTGATAACTGTATTCCCGTTTTTGTGGTCTGCATTGTTGTCTACTCGTGACCGTTCCGAAATATTTGGCTCTGGCATAAGTCTAATGATGGGCGACAGCCTTGCGATTAACTACGATAAATTATTGGAAATAATGCCATTTTGGCAGGCAATGTTTAACAGTATATATGTTGCCTTCCTGGGAACGACTATTTCGCTGCTGTTTTGTAGTATGGGTGGGTATGCGTTTGCCGTGTTTAAGTTTAAAGGTAAGAATGTTCTATTTGGTATGTTAGTTGGGTCAATGATGATCCCACCGGTGTTAAGCCTTATACCTTATTTCATGATCGTGAAATTCCTCGGCTTAATGGATAACCATATGGCGGTGTGGTTACCGTTTACTACAACCCCGTTTGGCATCTTCCTAATGCGACAGCATGTTATTGCTTCTATTCCTAAAGAGCTATTGGAAGCCTCTAAGTTGGACGGCGCAGGCGAATTTAGAACCTATTGGAGTGTTGTGCTTCCGTTGATGAGATCAGCGCTTGCGACATTGGCCATCGTTCAGTTTGTATTTTTCTGGAACTCATTCATGCAACCACTTGTTGTGCTTACATCGCCAGAGAATTACGTAATCACGCAGGCATTGCGGAGTGTACAAGGGATACCAAACACCCCTTGGGGAGCAGTAATGCTAGGTACCACAATCTCGATACTGCCGCTTGTCACCGCTTATCTGTTTGCATCCAAACAGATGATAAGTGGGTTGACTTCTGGCGCAGTGAAAGGGTAATTCTTTACGAATTGAGCCCGGACAATGACTAATTAATGCAAGGCGAGTGCAAAGCTCATAGAGAGCGGCACTCGCGGGCGGAGAAATAAAATTATGGCAAATGTAGAATTTAGAAATATCAAAAAATCTTTCGGCGATGTAGAAGTAGTAAAACAATTTGATTTTGAAGTAGAAGATGGTGAGTTTGTTGTATTTTTAGGGCCATCTGGTTGTGGTAAATCAACCACGCTACGCATGCTTGCGGGCTTAGAGAACATCACCTCCGGCGAGATTTACGTTGGTGGTAAGTTGATGAACAAAATAGATGCTAAAGATCGTGATTTAGCGATGGTGTTTCAAAGTTATGCACTTTACCCACATATGACGGTTTATGAAAATATTGCCTTTGCCCTCAAGCTAAAAGGAATGGCAAAAGCCGATATAGATACGGAGGTTCGCAAAGCAACAAAAATGCTTGAACTTGATCCGCTATTAGACCGGAAACCAAAAGAACTTTCTGGTGGTCAACGTCAACGTGTGGCAATGGGACGTGCAATGGTACGCACGCCGAAAGTATTCTTGTTTGATGAGCCTCTATCTAACCTAGACGCAAAACTCCGTGGTGTAATGCGTGAAGAAATCAAACATCTTCATCGTGAACTCAAAACAACTACGATATATGTAACGCACGATCAGATTGAAGCAATGACGTTGGCGGACCGTATTGTCATTCTGAAAGATGGTTATGTTGAGCAAGTCGGTACACCGACAGATGTATTTAAGCGTCCTGCCAATAAGTTTGTGGCTCAGTTTATCGGCAACCCATCGATGAACATGTTAGATGCCAATCTTGTTGATACCGATGGCGAATGGGCTATCCAATTAGGTGATATTGTTATCCCGCTGCCTGAGCGGTTTAAAACGTTGGCGACCAAGAACCTTGCATTACACATGGGGATTCGTCCTACCGACCTTCATTTGCGTAGCGAGCAAGTAGAGCATGACCGCGTATTGCCTGTGCCCGTAGTTATTCAAGATAAAGAATTGCTTGGCGCAAGCATCTTACTTAAGACGCAGGTTGCGAACCAACAAATGATGGTAGAAACGCAAGCGGCAGCTGTTGATGTGGCAAGTGCTACACTTTACATCGATTTAGATGCGATTCATCTATTCGATGCATTAAGTGGTAAATCACTAGCGGTATAATCTAACTGATACAAAATAATAAAATTAATAAAGGTTTAATAGTGCTGCTGTTTAGGGCAGCACCTAAGGATTTGAAATGAAATTTGGTTTTTTTGACGACAAGAAAAAAGAATATGTAGCCACAACGCCAGTGACGCCGATTAAATGGAGTAACTACGTAGGCACACTAAATTTTGGCGGCATCGTTGATAGCAACGGTGGCGTGCTTCTATGTAAAGGCGATCCTGCTCTAAATCGTATAACCAAATACGTCGCACAGATGCCTAACTCTGACTTTAAGGGCTCAACCTTATATCTAAAAGTTCGCAACAAAGCGGGCGATGTAGAGATCTTCTCGCCGTTTTTTACGCCAACACTAAAGCCGTTAGATAGATTCGAAAATCACACAGGGCTTTCCTATACCACGATCGTCTCTGAAGCGTTCGGTGTACGTAGTGAAGTGACCTTCTTCGTACCGAAAAACGATGAAGTACTCCTGCAAGATATAAAAATAACCAATATCTCTGATGAAGAGTTACATGTTGACGTTGTGCCTGTATTTGAATTTACACATTTTGATGCACTTAAGCAGTTGCTCAATGCCGATTGGGTTCCTCAAACCATGACGTTGAATGCACACACACAAGATTCTGGTCACGTAGTACTTGAACAGTATGCCTTCATGAAGCGTGATTACGCCGTTAACTTAATGACGGCGGACCGTGTGGCTACATCATTTGATGGTGACCGTCAGCAGTTTCTTGGTGACTTTGGTTATGGAAGCTGGGCTGCGCCTATGGCCTTGCAAGAGGATGAGTTAGGGAACACAGAGTGTCTGCGCGGAGACAATATTGGTGCGCTAAACCTAAGGTTAGGCTGGCTTTCTAAAGGTGTAACTGAAAGAACAGTGGTGCAACTGACTCAAAAATCGACGCTAAGTGAAGCGACGGAAATGATGGCAAAATATCGCGTTCATAGCAATGTCGATAACGCTTTCTCTGAACTCTCTTCTGACTGGGACGTTTATTTAGATACTCTTCAGGTTAATACACCAGATGAGTCAATGAACTCGATGTTAAATATCCACAATCCACGTCAGTGTCATACCACCAAAAATTGGTCTCGTTACCTTTCGTTGTATCAACTCGGTTATGGAGCACGTGGTATCGGCTTCCGCGATTCATCTCAAGACACCCTTGGTGTGATTGCGCATATGCCCGAAGAAGCCCGTGAACTTATCGAACGTTTGCTCTCGGTCCAGAAGCGAAACGGTTCGGCAATGCATCAGTTTTTCCCTTCTACAATGGAAGCCAATGAAGGTGATTCAAGAGAAGAAGAAGACCGTCCTAGTTACTATGGTGATGACCATTTATGGATTATCTACGCGGTAACACAGTATGTAAAAGAGACGGGCAACAGCGAGTTCTTGAACAAAATCATCCCTTTCTATGAGAAAGACAGCGAGAATGCGCCTCTAGAGAAAGGAACCGTATGGAATCATCTATGCCGATCCATTGAATTTACTCGTACCAATACGGGTTCACACGGTCTGCCTTTGCTTGGTTTTGCGGATTGGAACGACACCGTTAACTTACCAACGGGTGCGGAATCACTTATGGTGGCAAACATGTACGGTAAGGCGTTGCTCGATATGCTTGACCTTTGCAAACTGCGACGTGAAATACAACTCAGTGAAGAATTTTCCGCACAATATAAACATATGCAAAAAGTGGTGAATGACTACGGTTGGGATGGCGCATGGTATGTCCGCTATTACGACGAGAATAGCGCGCCAATTGGCTCGCATAGCAATGAACAAGGTCAGATATATACAAATGGTCAGAGCTGGCCGGTTATATCTGGATTTGCTACAGATGAGAGAGCAGAGCAGGCGCTTGATTCTGTTAATCGGAAGCTAAATACGACTAATGGAATTAAGCTCTCTACGCCAGGTTATAATGGGTTCGAACCTCGCTTAGGTGGTGTATCAACCTATCCTCCTGGAGCAAAAGAGAACGGTGGTATTTTTCTACACTCTAACCCATGGGTGATGATTGCTGAAGCAAAAATGGGTAATGGTGAGCGCGCGTATGAATATTACCGCCAAATTAACCCAGCATCGAAAAACGATGATTTGAATACATTTGAAACCGAACCTTATTGTTACCCACAAAACATATTAGGTGACGAGCATAAACAATTTGGCTTGGGTCGAAATGCGTGGCTTTCGGGGACCTCAGCGTGGACATATGTTGCAGGTACTCAATGGATACTTGGTGTAAGGCCTGAAGTGGATGGCTTGCTTGTCGATCCATGTATTCCGGCTAATTGGCCTGAGTTTACGATGAAACGTAAGTTTAGAGGTGCAACCTATTGTATTCATGTATCTAACCCTGATTCTGTTTGTAAAGGTGTTCGCGAAATGTGTGTCGATGGTGAACGAATTGAAGGTAATAAAGCGCCTGTATTCACCACTGGTGAGCACAAAATTGACGTAATACTTGGCTAAATAAAATAGGCGAGCTCTCTGCTCATGGACTGAGTTTTTAATGAACAGAGAGTACGCCTATCAAATCTAAATTAGGTTTTGATGATGAGAAATACGATTCCATACACAAGTTTTACTGGTGTTTCAGAACAGATTTGTGCACAGGGTAATGCGGTAGAATTTATTCAGCCGTGGTATTCGCCAATTTCGACCACACCGAACAATACTGGTATGGCTGTTGGTGGTATAGGGAGTACCTTTACATTAACCCCTTTAGGTAATACACCGAGCTTTGCTTTTATCCCCGGTATTTATATTGATAACAACGATAACCAGTTTAACTTTAACGATTTTTTTGTCTCGGTTGCAGATGAACTTAGCACAGACAAACTCGCTATTGCACACCTAGAAAAACTCGCGCAACATCTTCATTTTTATCCCGCCCTTTTTCAAGGGAAGATACTTGACACATCCACGTCAGAGCGCGCATTAAGCGGGTTAATACAGGCTGTAAAATCGGGTCATTTTTATGCAGAAAACCGACCTCAGTTCGTAAAGTGGGCCATTGAGTTCACCACGAAAACTCAAGCAGAAATAACAACAAATCCCCACTCTACAAGGACACAGTTATTAGTTGTCTTGGACTTTTTCAACGGTTTAGTTATCAATAACAGTGCAAAAAGAGTGTCGCTTACTGCTCAGTCGAATCGGAAGGGGATTGACACTATAGCAGAACGTGAGATTGAGTATCAGGTTCTGTATCCTATGGCTCAGTATCGTTACTCTGCTTTTAGTGAGATTAACATCCAACGGAAGGTGGTATCACCTATTGTTCGTGGTGATAAAAAACTGTGCTCTTTGCCGATCCACTGGAATGAATTTGAAGTGACGAACTTGTCGGATAAACCTAAGACGGTTACCTTAGTTCAGTCGCTAAAAAACCTTATCGGTTCAACCTATGCCAAGCAGCGGCCAGGGGTTCAAGATTCGGCTTGTACGCTTACGCAAAATCCTGTGAAGCAATCTCATACTGGTTATGAAGTTCAGGTTGGAGACACGCACGGCTTTTCTGGTGTGAAGCTAACAAGCCAATCACCTTATCAATCTGATATTGATGGTGAAGCGTTGTTTGGTGCTCAAACCGAACGGCCATTACTAAAAAATCAATCGATTACGGTAACAACGAAACCTTCCGTCTATTCTGTCAATGAACATGAAGCCGTAATAGATGCCCTAAATACGGGTCGAGTTAACGCGCATTTCGACAGCGGAATCTACAGTGGACGCGAGGCGCTTTCGGCTTTGGTAACGGTTCAGCTAGATCTGGAACCTAATCAGTCGTTAAGTGTTCGATTTGTTCAAGTGATGGACCACAACAAAATATTGTTGCAAGACTGGCAAAGCGAAAAAGCCTATAGTCAGTTCTATCAAAATGAGCACCGTTCTGTTGCTATCATGGAAGAGGTGCTACCAAGTATAGATGCCATTGAACAACGCATAATCACAGAACAAATCCATTACCTAGATCAGGCTAAAAAAGCGATAGGGGATAACGCTTCTGCGGTAGGTTTTGCGACCATGGCGATGAATACGCTGTCATTTCTTGCCGAATCGACGGTTTGGGATGTGACAGATAAATTCCTAGTGAAAGAGTGTGTAGATTATCCATTCTTCAATTCTCTGGATGTCTATTTTTATGGTTCGTTTTCGCTGCTTTACCTGTTACCTGAGCTCGACGGTTGTGTAATGAAAGAGTTCTCCAACGCGATTCTTTCTGAAGATGTAACCAAGCGTCGTTTTTGGGAGTATGAAGACAAACCACATGCTGAGCTTATCGATGCCAAATATGAAGGGGTAAGGGCAATACGTGGTGCGGTGATACATGATCTTGGTAGTCCCTTTGATATTCAACCAGACGCTTACACTTGGCACAATGTAAAAGAGTGGAAGGATCTAGCGCCAAAATATGTGTTAATGGTTTATCGCCATTTCAAGCAAACGAATGATTTTTCTGTTGTTGAATCTTGTTGGCAAGCGGTAAGAGAGAGCATTGAATACCTGACCAATTTGATTGAAGAAGGGGATGCACTACCGCTAACAAGAGGAACGGATGACACCTTTGATAACCTAGCGTCGCATGGCATATCGGTATATTGCGCGAGTCTTTGGGTTGCCGGTCTTTATGCGGGAGCGGAGTTAGCTAAGTTGATGGGCCAAGAAGAGCTTGATATTGAATATAGCGATCGTGCTGATAAAGCGTTGTCAGTGCTAGAACAAGGTTTGTGGGATGAGCAGAAAGGGTATTTTCATTTTTATATTACTCCAATTCAAACCAAACACTTAACGGGAACCGGTTTTCAAGAATTGGCGACAATTGGGTTACACTTAACCGGTAACCGTGTAGTCGATAAAGATATTCTAAATGAGTATCTTGATGGCGTAAAAGCAAACTTAAATGAGAGCAAAGTACAATCGAGGTACCAAGCAAAACGACTTCTTGCAGACATCGCACCGCTGGCATTTACGAGTGAGTATAATACCATTATTGAGATGGACTCGGATAATAGCTTTGGGGACGCGTTGCTTGCGGACAGTTATCTTAAGTTATTAGGTTTAAATGGTTTGTTTAGTCAGGATAAAGTTGAACGAGCCCTAGATTATGTTTATGAGACGAATTATAAAATAAATAGTCCTAAACTTGGTATTGCCAACATGACCTTGGAAAACGGTATGCCGCATGACGCATTTCAGGCTCAAGACGTCTGGATAGGAGTGCAGTTTAGTGTCGCTTCAGCTCTAAGACTTAGCGGTAAAAATGATCAAGCCGTTGAATTGATGGATACTGTCTATGACGCTCTATATCATCAATCAAAAATCCCATTTGCCGCACCAGAAGGATTTAATTGTTCTGTGACCGTATCAGCAGATGATTTGGTTTCTGAGTTTTCAATTTCTAGTGCAGTCGCGAATGAGTGGCACACCCAGTTATGTAAAACGGAATGCTTGCTAACGGATAGACGAGTAAATCCATTTATTACTTCTGAAATAGAGACATTTACTAAGTTGGTTGCTCCAATCATTGACTCGGGACATGTGGCGAGTTTGCATGTTTGGTTACAGAATACGGGATTGAAATATACAGCAGGACGTTACTTTAGACCGGGGATGATATTTGCGTATTTACCAGAAGCATTGCAACAAAGGTAAACGACGTAAGTTTTTGCTAAGTGAAAGCAAATGCTGTTGGTTAAAAATACCACCAAATATGGTGGTATTTTTTTGCTTATACAAATCTGGTAAATTAACGAGTCACAAACGTACTAGAACGAACATCTAATCGTTTAGTTTCTCAAGGATCGAGTTGTCTGACGTACTATCAAATCTATTGGTGGCAACCTATCTTCGTGCCGATCACCGCTTAAGAAATTTAAGATTGAATTGGCAGAAACGGTGCCAATCTCTTCTATTGGTTGTCTTAATGTGGTTAAGCCCGGGGTGAAGTATTGCGAGGTCGGTAGATCATCCAAACCAATCACTGAGATATCATCAGGTACGCTAAGACCGTGATCATGAATGGCTTTAATTACACCGTATGCACTGAGATCATTCGCGGCGAATATTGCCGTGACTTTGGCTTTATCATCGTTGAGTAATTCAACTGTTTGCTTATAAGCGAGAGCCGAACTGAAATCTCCTTGTTTGATTAGCCTTTGGTTCGGTCTTAGTCCGGCTTCTTTCAAGGCTCTTTTATACCCATCAAATCGATGCAGCGAGTCAGGTTGAGACGCCAGTCCCTTTATGTGTCCAATGTTTGAATGACCAAGCTGAAGCAGGTGAAGTGTTGCCATATATCCTGCTAACTCGTTGTCAATATTAATACAGCGTATTTTGCTTGCTTTTACATCATAACCTACGGCAACGATAGGTATTTCATTTGAAAATTCAATAAGTTGATTGTTCGTTAAGTTACCAGTGACGATAATAAGACCATCAATATTTTGCTGTTTTAAGCTTGCTAATGCATAGGTTTCAAGTTTCTTATCCCAGTGGCCAGAGGCAATAGTTAACTGATACCCCTGCGAAATAAGTACTTTTTCCATATCGTTTAAAATTTGACTGGTGAACGGACTATCGGGATGTTGAACGAGAGCTCCAATCGTCATCGAACGACGATTGCCTGTAATTGCAGGTTGATAAACGGGTTTGTAATCTAATGCGTTGATGGCATCTTCAATCTTGTGGCTTTTCTCATCTGAAACAAACGTTGTTCTATTTAAAAATCGAGAAACAGTGGCGGGAGATACGCCGGCAAGTTTAGCTACATCATATACGGTAGCGGTTTCTTTTTTCTTTCTCATAATAAATAGCCTAATTAAAGTGTTCACTTATGAATTACCGTTGATTATTTTATCATAAAGCATTCAAGATTGGGTAAAAATACATTGAACAAACGTTCATTTTTGAAGCGATAGGCTTAACAAATTTTTGCGTTATGTGACGTGTTCATATTTTTTATCACTCCATTATGAAACCCTTTTCTTAGCGAATGTCAGCATGTGGAGAAAGTTTTTTAACCTTATGTATTTTAGACATTTTTTCTATAGTTTACGTGTAAAATATTGAGGTATGACAGTTTTGTTTCATGGGTCTTTTGAGTGATCATTCTGTGAGCATTGATATGGAAAGTAGAGGTGGTTTTGTGGGGTAATAGCGTAAATATTTATCGTCGAGTTATAAAAGTGAAAAGTTTGTCTATTGTATCTAAGATATATCTAGGGTTCGTATTATTGATATCAATTATGGTATTAATATCGTGGTTTAGTTTGGATTTAATCAAGGGTTCCGCGGACAGAATGGAGCGAATTAATAATGAATCCACACCTTTAGTCGTGCATTCAAGCCAATTGAAAGTGGCCCTGCTCAATATTAACCGCAGTTTAACGCCTTACTTATTCATTTCTTATATTGATGAATTAGAGCAAGCGAATAAAGCGATTGAATCGTCGGTTAGCAATTATCACAATGAATTGCTATGGTTTATTCAGCATGCTGATGTAAATAGTGAACTTAATCAATATGTTGATGCTATTGCATCGAGTAGTAAATGGGTTATTGAACAACTTAATGATGTAACGACGACTCACGCTCAATTCATCGATATCAACGAACAAAGCCTGTACGCACAATCTGATGCGGCAATGCTATTACAGCAGGTGAGCAATGAATTACAAGCCCAATCATCTCGTTCAGGAGCAGACAAGACAGTAATAGAACAGTTGCAGAGCCAAGTAAGCTTGATTGAATCTCAATCTAAGGTGATTTTTTCGTTAAAAGACCCAATAGAACTTAAACCTGAGACGAAAAATTTTAAACGAAGAGAACAGGTATACTCAGAATTGTTAGGGAAGGTTCAAGATAATAATCCTGAGATGTATTCAAATCTTAAAGGGGGGTTGAATGCAGTTCAATCATTGGTTTTCTCTGATACTGGCGCGGTTACTCTCTATCTTCAGTCGATTGAGTTGAACAATCATACTCATTCTCTACGGTTAGAACTAGAAACAGAGTTAGATAATCAATTACAGGAAATTGAAACAATGGCAATATTTGCCACAAATAACGCCAATTCTTTGTTTGAAATATCGAAGCGCCAGCTTAAGCAGTCGACTATCTCCATTATTGCGTCAGTGTTGATCGCGACATCGTTAGCGTGTGCTATCGGTTGGATTGTCGCGCGGTCAATCAAGGTGCCGAGCAAACAAATAAACGGTGCTTTGGATGACATAGCCAATAAAAACCTTGCAGTACGAGTGCATTATCAAGCTCACAATGAGTTAGGGCAGGTCGCTAGCAAGGTTAATTTGATGATTGAGCAACTATCAATGGTTATAAATCAATTGAGTTTGTCATCGAATAATCTCAATGAGGCATCGATAGAAAACCAGACAACGAGTGACAGCCTTAGCTCTGCGATCGAAGAGCAAACTGCACAAATCTTACAAGTGGCTTCCGCAATGGAAGAGATAGAACACGCGGTAGTTGAGATTGCAAACGCTTCGAATGATTCTTTTAACTTGGTTACCAATGCGGTTGCCTGTTCGGACAAAGGTAAGGCGTTAATGGACATTAACGTTCAACTTATTGAACAACTTTCGAGTCAATTAGCGAGTTCGACAGAAAGTATCCAACAATTGGAAATGGAAAGTGTAAGTATAGGTTCGATACTTGATGTTATTTCAAATATTTCAGAGCAAACCAATTTATTGGCTTTGAACGCGGCGATAGAGGCGGCAAGAGCGGGGGAGCAAGGACGAGGTTTTGCGGTTGTGGCTGACGAGGTCCGAGTACTTGCCTCGAAGACGACAAGCTCGACGGTAGAAATAAAACAGAAAATAGATTCTTTAAAGCAAAGTGCCGAGGTAACGGTGTCCAAAATTGCAGCGTGTAGTGATTATATGAACGAGTACAGTGGCCATGCCGATGGGGTAAATTTGGCGCTATCTGAGGTGCATCTATTTCTAGGTAAAATAGAAGAGAGCAGTCATCAGATCGCGGCTGCGACAAACCAACATAAACTCGCCGCGACAGAGGTGACTACAAACGTTGCTCATATCCACGGATTGGCACAAGACACAACCCAGAGTGCACATAGTTTAGTTTTATTAAGTGAGAAATTAGAAAACATGGCTGAACAGCAATCTAATTTAACTAAATCGTTTTACTTATAGCGAAGTTTTCATTTTTATTGGGCTTAGATAAAGCGTAAAAACCCCGATTTTTAAAGGGTTACAAGTGCGTTATAACCAAATAGTACCTCTTAATAGTTATTTCTTATTGAATAAATTGGTGTTATCTATTTGTAAAATCAGTAAATTAGGTAACAATATAGTTTATAGATTGAAAGATGTTATTCGCTAGTTTCGGTTAATCAATACGAGCTTCCGGATAGATACATGCTAGATAGGTTTGAGGAGATAAGTAATGGAAACACTAAAAGTTAAAGACTACATGGATAATCACGCGGTTAAATTTAGCCCTGAAATGTCTCTTTCTGCCGCGCTAGATAAAGTCATGAAATCAAACCATATGGGTGGTCCTGTTGTAGACGCCGATGGAAAGGTTATAGGATTCATTTCAGAGCAGGATTTATTAGCGAATTTGATGAAGGTAGCGTATACCAGCCAAGAAACGCATATTGTTAGTGATTGCATGTACAAAGAGGTTCTTTCTGTTAGTCCAGATCTCGGTATATTTGAATTGGCGGCGATGATGAAAGTCGGAAAACCGAAAGTATATCCTGTTGTAGACAAAGGAAAGTTACTTGGAATTATTACTCGGCGCGATGTGTTAACCGCGATTGGTAAGGCATTAGAGACGAGTTTCAAAAATCAGCTTTAAAGGTAAAAAAAAACAGAAGGCGCATTAAGCGCCTTCTGTTTTTTTTTGATATGAACGTAAAAAGGAAGACGAATGAGTACACAAACTGCGAAATTTGTTGAAGGTTCAACGATGAGACACATTTTGGTGATGTCTGGAACCGCATCAATAGGTTTAATGGCGTTGTTTGTGGTAGATCTCATGGATATGTTGTTTATCAGTATGTTAGGTCAAGTAGAATTGGCTGCTGCTGTAGGATTTGCGGGCACATTAACCTTTTTCTCTACCTCGGTTTCTATTGGTTCTTCTATTGCTATGGGGGCACTCGTCTCTAAAGCGTTAGGGGCCAAAAAACGGCAATATGCCAGACAGATAGCCGCGAGCACGCTGGTGGTTGCTTTTGTCGTAAGCGTTGTCGTAACCAGTATTATGTTCGTTAATATATCTGAATTATTGGCCGCCATCGGGGCGACAGGCTTTGCGGCAGAACGTGCGGAAGCTTACTTGCAGATTCTGTTGCCGAGTAGCCCATTTATAGCATTGGCTATGGTTGCAGGCGCCGGGTTGCGTGCCGTCGGAGATGCAAAACGCTCGATGTGGGCAACGTTAGCTGGCGGGATAATCAACGCCATTTTAGATCCTTTGTTTATCTTCGGTTTTGGTTGGAATGTAGAGGGAGCTGCTGCTGCGTCAGTCGTGGCACGTTTTACTGTGCTTGTCTTTTCGATGGTTCCTTTGGTTCGAATTCATGATCTCGTTGGGCGACCACAGTTTAGAATGGTGAAAGAGCATCTACCGACAATATTGGCGATCGCTCTACCTGCAATTATAACCAATACGGCAACACCTATTGGTAACGCGATTGTCACCACAAACATTGCCCAATTCGGCGAGAACTTCGTAGCAGGCTTTGCCGTAATCGGGCGCATAATGCCGGTTGCGTTTGCTGTGATCTTTGCGCTTTCGGGTGCAGTAGGGCCAATTATTGGTCAAAACTACGGTGCAGGGCGTTTAGACCGAGTGAAAGAGACGCTCTACAACGCTCTTATTTTTGTCACTATTTATTGTATATCGGTTTCCGCTATTCTCTATATGGCGCAAGGCTTGATTATTTCAAGTTTTTCTTTAACCGGAGATGCCGCGATATTGGTTTCCGCATTCTGTTCCTTTGTTGCCTTAACGTTCGTTTTCAACGGAGCGCTATTCGTCGCCAATGCATCGTTCAATAATTTAGGTAAACCTTTCTATTCAACCAGTTTAAATCTAGGTAAAGCGACTCTAGGTACGTTACCGTTTGTGTACTTTGGTGCGCAATGGTTTGGTGCTCTTGGGGTCATTTATGGTCAAGCAGCAGGTAGTATTTTATTTGGAATCATAGGAATCATCGTTTTGCGTAAACATATTGGTGATTTGATGACCGATGTTATCGTCGATGTTGATGCGATCGACCCAGCAATGAAGTGCGTTACAATGACGCCATTTAGCTCGACAGATGTGGTTGCCGCTGAAGAACTTCCTGTCCAACCGTTTGATTTGGCGTCAAGAAATCAAAATGTAAACTGACGTGTGTCATGATATATAGGTTTTTTAATGAATTTTATTGTTGAATTGTAGGAAGTTTGATCTACGACTACAAATTGAGTCGAGGAATTGCCACATAATGAACACAGATTGATCGGCGCCAGCCGATCTTAATTTTTGGAATCTGTAAGATGGAATTGTAACCACGCTATGCGACAATATATGAAGTATCTCATCCCTTTGATTATCCCTCTATTTATTTTAGTTTTACCTTTATCAGCATTTCCTTTTGATGGTATGACAATAATTCAACAGCGTGTCATTGCTATCTTTTTGCTTGCTGCTTTGTGCTGGGTTTTCGAACCAATCCCTATCTACGCAACCTCGGTTGTGATTATTGTTCTAGAGCTATTGTTGCTCTCAAATAAGGGCATTATCTTTTTTCGCCTTGGAGAAGGAACACCAGAGTTTGGAACACTACTGAACTACAAAGACATTATGGCTACGTTTGCTAGCCCAATAATTATGCTCTTTTTAGGTGGTTTTTTTCTTGCTATGGCAGCTACCAAATATCGTTTAGATGTTAACTTAGCTCGTGTGTTGCTTAAGCCGTTTGGCTCAGATCCTAAGTATGTAATGCTTGGTTTGATGCTTATCACTGGCATCTTCTCCATGTTCATGTCCAATACGGCAACTACGGCGATGATGTTATCTATTCTAACGCCTGTTATTGCCGTATTTAGTCGAAATGACCCAGGTCGTATCGCCTTTGCACTTTGTATTCCGGTTGCCGCAAATATTGGTGGTATTGGTACCCCTATTGGTACCCCGCCTAACGCTATTGCATTGAAATACTTGGTCGGTGATAACCTGATCACGTTTGGTGAGTGGATGACTTTTGGTGTTCCGTTCGTCATTATTATGATGGCACTGGCTTGGTTCTTAATTAATAAACTTTATGGTGCAGATACCAAGTCGATTGATTTGAATATCAAAGGTAAATTCCTTAAAACACCAAAGGCGATCACGGTATATATTACGTTTGGTACAACAATTGTGCTTTGGTTAATGGGTTCTTCTCACGGAATGAACTCTTATACTGTTGCCTTGATTCCCGTCGCGATTTTCTCGATTACCGGCATTATCAATAAAGAAGATCTTAAGAAAATTTCATGGGATGTTTTATGGTTGGTATCCGGTGGTATTGCATTAGGTCTTGCCTTAGATAAGACGGGTCTTGCTAGGCTTATGGTACACAGTATTCCGTTTGATGAATACTCACCATATATTGTCCTATTCGGCGCGGCATTCCTCTGTTTGACTATGGCAAACTTCATGTCACATACGGCAACCGCTAACTTGTTGATGCCAATCATGGCAGCACTAGGTGCGTCAATGACTTCTCTCGCCCCATTGGGTGGACAGATGACATTGATCCTCGTCGTCACGTTTGCGGCTTCGTTAGGGATGTCTTTACCTATTAGTACACCACCAAACGCATTAGCTCATGCAACGGGTAACGTTGAAAGTGGCCAGATGGCGAAAGTGGGTGTGATAATGGGTGTGATTGGTGTCCTAGGCAGTTTTGTTTTGGTCTGGATACTCAACGTCGTTGGTTTTATCGGATAACTTATATGGATACAGAAAAGCTCACCCGTTTGGTCAGATGTTACTTTAGCCAACCTGAAAGGAGGCTAACGGTCGCTGCGGGCCGATCCATCATATTGCAAGGTGGTGATAATGAGCGACTGTATTATGTCTGGAAGGGAGAGATTGAAGGCTACATTGTTGATGAAGAGAGCGAAAGAGAAACGAAGATCTTCAATGGTACCGAAGGTGCCTTTTTAGGGGTCCACAGTTTTTTTTCTGAGACACTCATTGCATCTTCAACGGTTGTCGCTAAAACCGATGTCGAACTCGCTTGGATAGATGGGCAGACGAGGGCGGTAGAGCCAGAATATTATGGCCCTTTAGCGGCTCAATTTACGCCCGTTATTGTGAGCGAATTATCGCGTCGACAGATGAGAGCAATACGGGAATCTATCGCCAAAGAAGAGGCTTTGCAAAAGCTATATACCGCTGAGCAAATGACCACATTAGGACAACTTGCGGCAGGTATCGCCCATGAGCTTAATAATGCCGTCGGCGTATTGAGCAGTAAGACCGAGCGGATGCAGTCGGTGATCTCTCAGTTGATGGAAGAACTTCACCCTGAGGCGAGTATCTTTTTAGAACAAGGGTTATTGCAAGGGCAGATCGCGAGTTCTTCGGAGGTACGTAAACGCGCCAGAGAACTTGAAAATGAAATGGGTTTATCCCGTGACCTAGCTAAATCTTTGGCTCGAGCTGTACCGAGAGGTGAAGTACCTAAACAATGGCTAGATAATCCGAACGAAGCCATACGTTACTGGAAAGTCGGTCGTGATTTACACGATATGCGATTAGCCGCAAGGCACTCAGTGGGTATCGTTAAGTCGGTGAAGCAACTTGGTCGCTCGGATATTGATACCGATGAGTGGTTGGATATAAATGAGTCGATTAACAAGGCTATCGCTTTACTACAAAGTGATTTACGAAGAGTGTCAGTACATCTAAGTCCTGCCAACCTTCCGAAATTTAAAGGTTCGTCTACTGAATTGGTTCAGATTTGGGCGAACATTATGAAAAATGCTTGTGATGCAATGGAAGAGTCGGCGGAGCCGGCTATTGAGATTGCTACACGGTATACAAACAAACGGATTCTTGTCACGATTTCCAATAATGGCCCTGAAATTGATGAATTAACACGACGTCAGATTTTTCAACCCAACTTCACTACCAAGAAAGGTGGACTCTCTTTTGGCTTAGGGCTCGGGCTTTCAATCGTGAAAAGAATAGTAAGTGGTTATGGTGGAACTATTGCTGTGAAAAGCGGTTCGGAAAAAACCATTTTTAGAATTAAATTGCCAGTCGAGGAATAATATGGAGAAGTTAAACCTGATCTGTGTAGATGACCAACGTGAAGTATTGAGCGCGGTACTACAAGATCTAGAGCCACTTAGTACTTGGTTAAACATAGAGGATTGCGAATCAGCAGCTGAAGCTCTAGAACTGATGGATGATTTTGACGCGGAAGGTGAATTTGTCGCCTTGATTATCTCTGATCATGTTATGCCGGGTAAAACCGGAGTGGAGTTGTTGACTGAAATTTCACAAGACGGTCGTTTTTCAACAACAAAAAAGATCTTGCTAACCGGACAAGCGACGCATCAAGATACTATCACCGCTATCAATCTTGCTCGTATCGAGAGTTACTTTGAAAAGCCTTGGAATGCAGATGTTTTACGCGAACGTGCAAGGACACTGGTTACAGAGTTTATCTTTGACCAAGGATTGGACTATACCGATTATCAAAGTAATTTGGATCAAAATGTTGTTTTAGCTCGCCTTCGTTAATTTGATGAAATCAAAGCTTGACCTTGGAGTTAACTCCAAGGTTTATGCTTGTTGGTATCTTAACAAAAATCATTTACACCAAATGGTGATAAAGGAGATACCATGTGTACTAAACACAAAGGCTGTCAACCAAAGGCAACCACTCAGAATATCAGTAGCGATAGCTGCTCTGATCCAATGACTACTCAGATAAAAACTATCGGTGCTGAAAGTGAAGGCTGTTGTGCTAGCGAGTCTGGTACTTGCAGTAGTGGTTCTGGCCCTTCAGAGGAAAATGACCCCTCAGGTTTACAATCTCTTTTTACTCAAAGCTGGAAAATTGCGGGGATGGATTGCCCTTCTTGTGCTCGAAAAATTGAAACGGCGGTTAGCAATATATCCGGTGTCAGCTATGTTAAAGTGTTATTTGCGACTGAAAAACTTGTCGTTAAATACGATGATTCAGCGCTTGCTCAAACTATCGAATCTGTCGCGTTAAAGACCGGTTTTCCGTTAAATCTATATACCTCCCAGCCTACTACAGACGATGATTTCAGTCTGCGTGGCTTATTCAAACAGAATATCCAAGTTATCTCTCTCGTGATTGCGATGCTTATCTCTTTTGCATTACAACCACTTCTTCCTCAATTCAGTGAGTGGTCTTTTGTTGCAATTTGTTTATTAGGGTTGATACCTATCGGTAAAAAAGCGATCACCTTAGCGAGATCTGGTACCCCGTTTTCAATTGAGACGCTGATGAGTGTTGCTGCAATTGGGGCACTGTATTTAGGCGAAACGATTGAAGCAGCAATGGTTTTACTGTTGTTTTTACTTGGTGAAAAACTCGAAGCTTACGCCTCTTCACGGGCAAGAAGTGGGGTAAAGTCTTTAATGGCGTTGGTTCCTGAAGACGCCGTAAAGATTGTGGATGGAGAACGGGTTCACGTTTCAGTTAGCGAATTAATTCCTGAAGACATTATTGAGGTATCTCCGGGTTCTCGTCTTCCTGCTGATGGGGTGATTTTAACCTCGGCTAGTTTCGATGAAAGCGCACTAACGGGTGAGTCACTCCCGGTAGAACATCTAGCGGACGATCAGGTTCTTGCCGGTTCTGTTGCCGTTGATAAAGTGGTTCGCTTACGGGTTACCTCTAAGCAAGGTCAAAACGCCATTGATCGCATACTACATCTAATCGAACAAGCCGAGTCGCACAAAGCGCCACTTGAACGTTTTCTTGATAGATTCAGTCGTTGGTATACCCCCGCCATGATGGCTCTAGCATTGTTGGTCATTATTACTCCTCCGCTTCTTTTTGAGCAGCCTTGGGAGACATGGGTATACCGAGGCCTTGCTTTACTGCTTATTGCTTGTCCTTGTGCGTTGGTGATCTCTACGCCTGCTGCCATAACTTCTGGATTAGCGGTTGCCGCTAAACGCGGGGCGTTAATAAAAGGTGGAGCAGCACTCGAACAACTTGGACGCATAGAAACAGTCGCTTTTGACAAGACGGGTACTTTGACCAAAGGTGAACCGAAAGTGACGGATGTTGTGCCACTAGGAAATATAACGAGAGAACGCTTGCTAGGGCTAACCGCATCCATCGAATTAGGTTCAACACATCCATTAGCGAAGTCGTTAGTGGCTTACGTTAACAGCCAACATATTGCTATTTCGGAAGCGACCGAGAAAACGGCGATTGCCGGTATTGGTGTGTCTGGAATAATTTCGGGTGTTAGCTATTGTATAAGCGCGCCAAGTAAGGCAAATGTACCGATATCGACTGAGATAGAGCAACACGTTGCTCGTCTCGAGAGCGTAGGCAAGACAACGGTTTTAGTCATAGAAGAGTCGAAGGTGATTGGCGTTATTGCTTGGCAAGATACCTTACGTACGGATGCGAAAGACGCGATAGACAAACTACACAAACTCGGTATTAGTACGTTAATGCTTACAGGTGACAATGCGCGAAGTGCAAAAGGTATCGCTGACAAAATTGGTGTTGAATATAAAGCGGGTCTGCTTCCTGAAGATAAAGTGAATTTTGTTCAACAGCTTGCGAAAACGAAGCATGTTGCGATGGTTGGCGATGGTATCAATGACGCTCCAGCCATGAAAGCGGCGTCAATCGGTATTGCGATGGGCAGTGGCACTGATGTTGCGTTGGAAGCGGCAGATTCGGCCTTGACTCACAACCGTCTGACGGATGTCGCAGAAATTATTATTCTTTCGAAAGCAACATTGGCAAATATTCGTCAAAATATCGCTTTGGCATTAGGGTTAAAAGCCGTATTTTTGGTGACGAGCCTTCTGGGTATTACTGGATTATGGTTGGCGGTATTGGCAGACAGTGGCGCGACATTATTAGTAACAGCAAATGCTTTAAGGTTGTTGAGGTTGAAATAGTGGCATTTGGACAGGATAAATTCCAGATGCTTGCTATTCTTTTAATTGAACGAATTCTATTCAAAAATGTAGAAAAACGTGATGCCAATCGGTTTTCTATGTAATAGGCAGTGTAATGTAAGTTTATATTGTGATTGTGATCACTCTATGGGTGGCATTTGTTCGCTACAGTTTGTCTGTCAACTTCACCCATATTCTGGATTAGCAAAAATGCTGAGTCCACATTAAGGAGCCATCTATGTCTCAACCTGTTTTTCACCTTGGTATTACTGCGGCCGATCTTAAAGGCGCAACTGTTGCTATTATTCCTGGTGACCCAGATCGCGTGCCAAAAATTGCCGCTGAAATGGATAATGCAGTACAACTTTCAAGCCACCGTGAATACAATGTTTACTTGGCAGAATTAGATGGCACACCTGTCGTAGTTTGTTCTACGGGTATCGGGGGTCCTTCTACTTCTATTGCGGTTGAAGAACTTGCACAGTGTGGTGTACGTACATTCTTACGTGTGGGTACTACTGGTGCAATTCAATCAGATGTTAACGTCGGTGATATGATTGTTTCTACTGGTTCAGTTCGTTTAGATGGCGCTAGTTTGCATTTTGCTCCGTTAGAGTTTCCAGCCGTTGCAAACTTTGAAGTTGCAACCGCAATGAAAGAAGCGGTAGAAGAGTCTGGCGCTAAAGTGCATATGGGCGTAACGGCGTCTAGTGATACCTTTTATCCAGGACAAGAGCGTTACGATACGTTCTCTGGTCGTGTTGTTAAGCGTTTCCAAGGTTCAATGCAAGAGTGGCAAGACATGGGTGTTCTCAATTTCGAAATGGAATCTGCGACGCTATTTACAATGTGTGCAAGCTCTGGTCTTAAGGCTGGCTGCGTTGCGGGTGTGATCATCAACCGTACTCAGAAAGAGATCCCAGATCATGCGACGCTTAAAGAAACTGAGACGCGTTCTATTCAGGTCGTTATTGCCGCTGCGCGTAAAATGCTTTAATTATTGATCGGTTGCTCTTGTCGTTCGAGAAGCAACTTTGCTTGATAATAAAAATCCCGGATACTTTTGGTATTCGGGATTTTTTGTTGTAAGTCTTATCTTAAATTACAGTTCATCAATCACAACTCATCGTGACCGCCCGCATCAGCAAACCAATGGGTTAGGTGTTTTTTCAGGTCTTTCAGTTCGTCGGGACCGATAAGTGCTAGCCCTAAGTCCTCAGCACGAGTGATATCGTTGTGTCTCAATGGACGGAAGCTAACCAGCATTGCTCGAGCTTGTAAGCCACCCAGCAAATCTCTCAAGGACTCGAGCTTGTAGAGAGTATCGTCACCGTCGTCGCGCATGCCTTTTGTTTTGCACTCTATTATGTGTAGTTTGTTGTTCACAACAGTCGCTACATCGAGCTCATTTCGAACTTCACGTTCCCCTAACTGGCGATATACCTGAACATTGAGAGAGTGGTCTTGTATGGTTGGTAGTTCATCTTGAATCTGCTTAACGGTACTATGGACCAGTGTTTCAAGCCACTCACCATTAGAAAATCGCCTTGCGTCTTCGCTCGCAAATTTGAGAACACCATTTTGATAGGTTGCAAGCTGTGTGTCTACAAGGTCGGAGAGAAGCATATTCACTTCGCGATAGCCTTGTTGTTTTTCGGTTAAACTTACCTCTAATTTTTGCTCTTTACGACACGTTGTTGCCAAGTAGTTGAGTGTCGCGAGTCCGGGGCCAAGTTCGAGGGCGTTGCCGGCCCATCTTTGTCCGAGTTCATAGAGTTGATCGGGTAAATCGTGTTCGTTAAATTCAGCCCGCGCACCAAAAATAGTTAAATAGTCAGCAATCGTGATGTGGTCTTCTAGTTGAGCATCTTTGTTTTCTTCCGGATAAATCCAGCAAATCTTATCGCTGTTTGGTTCAACAACGAAGATCTCCCAAGCATTGCGTCGAAACATTTCATAAACAGGCAATAGGCGATGACGCAACCCACAGCTGGCGTTGAGTTTTAGCTCTTTGCCACGCTGACGAAGGTTTGTTTCTAGCTGATGTATCGCTTGTCTAATCAGAGGTGTGTCAGCGATTGACGTTATTTCAAAAAACTCAGTTTTGATGTTTCGTTTGTCTAAAACGTATTTGAGCCTCTGAAACATTACCTTTTGATTCTTGTCCCCAATAAAGATGATGTGCTCACAGATTGCTCTATTATCAAAAAGCGGCGTGATTAAGCGGATGGGGTCTCGATCAATAATACCAACGTGAATAGCCATTTAACGTCCTTACTAATTATAAGTATTGGCCGGCATTAAAATTTTATTGGAAGGGTTCGCTGGCCTTACATTTTATATTGTAGTAACTATATAAAAAACAAGGGTGAATTGATAACAATTCACCCTTGTTAAAGTAATAATTGACCTTAACATGACCTAGAGTTTGAATTTAGAGCTTAAATCGGCTCACCAAGCTCTCTTGTTCCTGTGCGATCGTGCTTAAATTCTCACTCACAGAAGCAATTTCTGACATAGCATGATAACTTTCATCGGCAATCTGATTAATGCCTTCTAAACTTTGCGCTATGTCGCCAGTGGTTGTGCTTTGTTCCGCTGCGGCTTCAGATATATGTGTGCTCATTTGACTAATTTCGAGTATTAACGCCTGAATTTCTTCCATCGAGCTGTTTGCATTTGACGCTTGAGCAACGGAGTTTTCCATATCACCCATGCAGCTTTCAATGATTTGATTAGCTGATTTTGAACTCGATTGAAGGTTGGCGATCATGCTTTCGATTTCGGTGGTCGACTCTGTTGTCTTCTGAGCCAATACTCTGACTTCATCCGCGACAACAGCGAACCCTCTGCCTTGTTCACCTGCTCTCGCCGCTTCTATCGCGGCATTGAGTGCTAATAGATTGGTTTGTTCAGCGATGCCTTGAATCACATCCAAGATCGACCCAATTTCGCTACTCATTTTTTGTAGCTCGGATACGGCACTCACCGAATCAGTTAATCGACTTTCGAGCTGGTTGATTGTGGTGATGTTCTGACTCATTACTTGACGGCCACTGTCAGAAGCACTTTCTACCTGATGTACCTTGTCTAACGAGCTTAGTGCGCTTTGTGAAACCTCTGCGACAGAATGGGCCATCTCTGTCATCGCTGTCGCGACATTGGCGGTTTGTTCGCGCTGACTACTGAGTTGAGTTTGTGCATTGTTTGAGGTGGACTGATTGGTTGTGGATGCATTAGTCAGATTGTGCGACGCGCTACTGAGCTGTTGCAGAATGTTATGTAGATTGTCTGCTAGGGTATTAATATGCCCACTCACACGGCCAAATTCGTTGTTGTGGCGAATCTCAATTCGTTTGGTCATGTCACCGTCTGCGAGGCTTTCAAGCGTATCAAAAATGCGGGTAAGAGGCTCTCTCACGCTATGGGCAAGGCGATAGCCGATCACGATTGCAATGATAACCACCACAATACCGATAATGATGGCCTGTAAACGACCATCTTTATAGATGCTTTCAGCCTCCGTTAGTGTGCCGTTTAGTTCCTCTGTTGCAACACGGTTAAATCCACCAAGTAGATTCATGGTTTTGTCCACTTCCGCGGCTAGGTTCTCGATGTTCATATACAGGCTTGAACGTGCTTCTAAAAAGGCTGAATGTTGATCAAGCACGCCTCCTTTTTTACCTATATCCTTAGTAAATTGTTTCACTGAGTTATCAAAAGAGAATTTGATCGACGGAAGCTGAGTCGTTAAACCTTCATAAGCATAAACGAGCTGTGCGACAGATTTTTTATTATCAGCGAACGATTTTGCTACAAATTCAAGGTCATCACTCGCGAGCGCATCTGATGTAACGAGTTCAGCTTTTTTAAGCTTCAAGAAATAACTCTTGGCTAATAACTTAATAGAAATGTTACTCTGATCATCTACAAAATCTTTCATACCAACGGTCAATTCGGAATGAAGTCGTTGATAATTACGCGTGGATTTTCGGACCTGTTCTTGAGCAACAAACATATCCTGATAATTAATCATTGCATCTTGTGCAACGGAAAAGTACGTCGTTTCTAGACTTTTTAACTGAAGTATATCCTTCTGCAAAGATGGGTAGTTTGAGCTTGCAGTTTCTAGTTGGCTGAATACTTGTTGAAAGCTATCTTGAGCCTGTTGAAAATTACTTTTATTTTGCTCCATCCGATCCACATCTTGAGTGGTCAGAAAGTCTTTAAACGCTTTGTCAGCAGAAAGTAGTTTGACGCTTGTCTGATTTGATAATGAAACGAGTGGCAGTGACTTCTCGGTTACCGTGCTAAACATAGCGTGAATATTGCCCATGCCATTTAGCATTATAGTGACAGTGGCGATAAACATGATCACCAAAATGGTAAATCCGGTGTACATACGCCTGATTACAGACCCTTTCATTTTCTCTCCCCGTTAGAAAAATAAGGTATAAATATAGACACGGTATTGCACAATAATTATTGTTTTTAATGTCAGAAAATAGATGACCAATAATACGTATTTCATACGCTACAAACCGAGATTTGAACCTCAATTTGACTTATCGGCAGCGCTTCTAGAAAATGAAGTGTTGAACGCTGTTTTTTATTGTGATTTGGTGACCCATAACGCATACTCAACAAAAATTACCGTTAAACATGGAGCAGCGTAATGGCGGAAGAAACAATATTCAGCAAAATTATTCGAAAAGAAATCCCAACCGATATCGTCTACCAAGATGATCTGGTTACTGCATTTAGAGATATTAGTCCACGAGCTCCAAGTCACATTCTGATTATCCCGAATAAACTGATCCCTACTGTGAACGATGTAGAAGAAGAGGATGAGTTAATGTTAGGTAGAATGTTTACCGCGGCAAGAAAAATAGCGAAAGATGAAGGCATTGATAAGGACGGCTATCGCTTGATAATTAACTGTAATGCCCATGGTGGGCAAGAGGTTTATCATATTCATATGCACCTTCTTGGTGGTCGTCCGTTAGGTCCACTACTACTTGGTTAATTTAGGAATAATCTCTTTGTAAGCTTATGTTGAATAAAACGTGCCGATTACTATTTATTATCACTGTGTCAGCAACAGTGACCGCTTGTTCCACCCTATCTGCTGGTAACTTGTTTAGTCACTATAGTGCTCAAAATCGTGACGTCTATACAGCAGTAGAATCTGGGCAGTATGAAAAAGCCGTCGATTTATTACCAGATTACATAGCCGGTGACATACTAGACAATATGGAAAAGGGTAGAGTTAATCTACTCAATCAGACCTATGAAGAGAGTAAAGCTTTCTTAGAAAACAGTGAATATGCAGTACGTGAACAACAAGACCAGGCGGTTGTTTCTATCAGTGAAAGCGCGTCTAGCATAGGATCTTTGGCTGTAAATGATAACTTGAATAGTTATTACCCTGCCGATTATGAATTGGGTTTTTTACACCTTTATTTGGCACTTAACTATCTCAGTGAAAATTCACTAGAAGGTGCGTTAGTTGAGGTACGTAAAGCCAATCAGGTTCAGGAAAAAGCGAAGAAAACACGAGAAGCCGATCTTGCCTCTGCTGAATCAGATATGAGGAAAGACGGTTTGAGTCCTAATTTGGGTTCAGTTTTGTCCAAATATCCTGACGCGGGTAAACAATTACAAGCGGTTCAAAATGGCTATTTACTCTTCCTGTCAGGGCTGCTTTATGAAACGTCAGGGGAACTAAATAACGCGTATGTTGACTATAGACGAGCGTTAGCAGTAATGCCCAGCAACTCAGAGATAATCGATAGCACGATTAGAGTGGCAAAAAAATTAGGCATGCAAGAAGACTTGAGCAAGCTAGTTAAGCAATATGGTGACAGAAAACCTTTGGCAAAAAACAAAGCTAGGTTAATCGTTATAGATGAGCAAGGCGTCGTCTTTTCAAAGCAAGGCTGGAAACAGCCGCTTCCTATCTATACGAAGGGACAGTGGGCTTATTTTACAATGTCGCTTCCATATTATCCTTCACAGGTTTCTCGCCAGTTTGCTACGCTTAAGATAAATGGTAAATCGGTATCTAAGTCTAAACTTGTCGACGTAAACTTGATGGCGCAACAAGATCTGACGGAAAGAATGCCGACAATCTTGCTAAGACAGGCTTTACGAGTGGTCGCAAAAGAACAGATTCGTCGAGAGACAACAAATGGTGACGATATCGGTAATCTATTGCTGAATGTGTGGAATGTGTTTACAGAGCAACCCGATACACGCAGTTGGCAAACATTGCCTGCCAATGTTTATAGCAGCAGTGATGTTGTCGACCCTGGTAAATACACGATAGATGTTGGAAGCCGGAGTTACGATGTCACTGTAGGTGAAGGCAGAACTGTTTTGGTCTGGGTTTCTAGACAAGGTTCGAATGCAACAATTTGGCACAAACAACTTGGGAGTTTGTAATGAAAAAAATAGGGATAGCATTAGTTATGGCCTTGGCCTTAATCGGTTGTTCTAAAAATACAGCGGGTCTTCGAGTTGATGGCCAATCGCAAAATGTGATGTTTGGCGACAATGTGCTTGGCGGACGGTTACTAGTAGACAATATAGCGACCGTAGATCAGGAGGGGCATGCAAGAGGTATCGTTACGCTTACCAGCCAGTTTAAGGGTGATCAAAATATTCAATATCGTTTCTATTGGTACGATAATGAAGGATTAGAAGTAAATTCGAAGCAAGCGGCTTGGAAACAACAGATTGTTAGAGGTTTTGAAACGCTTTCTATTTCGGAAGTGTCTATTAATCCAAACGGCAAACAATTCCGTGTTCAAATACGCGAAGCAAATAAATAAGGGTGAGAGATGAATAAAAGTGTTATAGCGTTAATTGGACTAGCAGTTATTTTAGGCGGCTGTTCTAATAAAGTAAATTATGGCGACGCGCAAGAAGCTGAAACCACAACGATTGACTTTGGCTCTACAGATCTACAAAAGATCGCGAGCGAAATGGTTGATAGCATGCTTATGTCAGGTTCGGTTGCGGCGATTACTAGAGACAGTCGTCCAATAGCATTTGTTGAAACGATCAAGAACAAGACGAGTGAGCATATAGATACGGAATCAATTACCGATTCTATTAGCACTAAAATGCTGAACTCTGGTAAGTTCCGTTTTGTTGATATGGACCGAGTTGAATCCGTACGTAAACAACTTAACTTTCAGAACAACGATGAGTTAGCGGATCAAAGCAGTGCTATTCAGTTTGGTAAAATGGTCGGCGCTCAATATATGTTGTATGGCAACCTGTCGAGTATTGTGAAACAAGCTGGCAGCAAAAAAGACGTATACTATAAGATGACGATGCGATTAATGGACCTGGAAACGGGTCTCATTGAGTGGGCTGATGAAACAGAGATTCGTAAAAACGAATCGAAGAGTTTATTAGGCCTTTAAACTCAATCTCAGACCAGCGTCGTTTAACAACGAACGTTTGATGACAAGAGGGTATCCTGTGAGAATGACCTGGAGTGAAGCAACATCGCTTGACCAGTCGTTATTGTCGCTGGAGCCCTTTTTTTGTGTGCCCCCTCAAATTGCCGAAATTCTTGCTGGTGGCTTAACGAATCGATGTTGGAAGATTACGTCACATTCTGGTGTCCCTTATGTCTGGCGACCTAATTCTACCCATCTGTTTCAATTTGGTATTTCTCGGACCCGGGAGAACCAATTGTTGGAGTCATTGAGAGAATGTCAATTTGCCCCAACACCGGTGCACTTAAACGACAAAGGTTTGTTGGTTGAGTGGTTAGAGGGCAGTGTAGGTGACGTACCGTTAAGTGAGTTAGAACTACTTACGACTCTGACTAAAATTCACACTGTAAACATACATAATAAGCCCGTGCCTTTGTTTGCTTTTACAGCAAAAGTCGATGGCTATTGGCATAAGTTAGACCCCAGCCTAAAATCAACACAACGCGAAGCGCTCTATAATCGTTATAGAGGGTTACCAAACATACCTCAAGTCGAGCCAGCACTATGTCACTTTGATTTGGGAGACTACAATATAGTGAGAACCGATCAGGGTATAAAGGTTATCGACTGGGAATATGCGGGTGTAAGTGACCCTAGGATGGATTTAGCCATGACGTTAGACCTCAGTGGGCTTGATGTATTTAAAAGCGTAGTAGCGTACTGTAAACTGAGGAATCTAGAGGAAATCGATAGTTGGCTATTAGGGGTTAATAAGTGGACACCGCGCAATCAAATGATGGCAATGCTGTGGTATTTACTTGGCTACCAGCTGTGGAATGATGAACATTACTTGTTGGAAGCCAGTCGTTTAGAGGTTCTGCTCTCACATTAACGTTGGTCTTCTAAAAATGTGCTTTTTTTTTGGAAAATTATCTTTTTCAATAGGTTAGCTGTTCTGCAATCTTAACTTTTGAATCGAATAAGATTTTTTTTTATGCTATAAAACAAATAATGCATAAACAATCAGGCAATTAAGTTAAAATTAACTAGTAGTAGATTTAAAGTTATACCAAAAAGGATAGTGGGAGGTACCATGATAATTTATTTACACGGCTTTGATTCAACAAGTCCAGGGAATCACGAGAAGGTACTTCAGCTTCAATTTATAGACGACGATGTTCGTTTTATTAACTACAGTACTCTTCATCCAAAACATGATATGGCACATCTTTTAAAAGAGGTGCACAAGGCAATTGAGCAATCAGATGATCGTCATCCCGTTATTTGTGGTGTTGGACTTGGTGGCTACTGGTCTGAACGCATTGGTTTTTTGTGTGGTATCAAGCAAGTTATTTTTAATCCGAATTTGTTCCCAGAATCTAATATGAGTGGGAAGATAGATCGCCCTGAAGAGTACGATGATATAGCAACGAAATGTGTTGCTCAGTATCGAATTAAAAATAAAGATCGCTGTTTAGTTATCTTATCTAAAGCCGATGATGCTATTGATCATAGCCTTACGGTTGATGCGTTAGAGGATTATTATCGGATTATTTGGGATGAAACAGAAACCCATAAATTCAAGAAAATATCACAACATCTACAAACGATTAAGGCTTTTAAAGAAGCTTGATTGGGACGAATTATTTTCGGGAAACGACCTCAATAGAGGTCGTTTTTTTTTGTTCATTTTTTAAAATAAATCGACTTAAAGTTAACCAAAAAGAGTGAAAGTGTGATGAAGGCAAAATAACTTCTTGCGGTCCTCATTTACCTATATATAATGAAAATTCAACTTTTTTTGATATATATCAATTAAAGTTGAAATAAAAGAGTGAGCGACCTTACAAGAAGCTGACCAAGATAAAGCGTGAATATCGGCCTAAATACAGAATCCCATAGCTTGACACATTCAGGCTATTTAAAATTGTAGATTAAAAGGAGTGCCAACATGACTCGAATCATTGTTGTCGGTGGTGGAGCTGGTGGTTTAGAGCTTGCGACTAAACTGGGAAATACACTTGGACGTAAAAACAGAGCGGAAATCACATTAGTAGACCGAAAAGGAAGCCATTTGTGGAAGCCGTTGCTCCATGAGGTGGCTACGGGCTCACTCGATGAAGGTGTTGATGCTATAAGTTATCGTGCTCACGCAAAGAATCATCATTTTAATTTTGGGCTAGGTACTCTTAAAGCGATAGATCGGGATCGCAAGGTCATTTTATTAGCTGAGCTAAAAGACGATGATGGTGAATTATTATTGCCTCAACGTGAATTTGAGTATGACATTCTGGTGATGGCCATTGGTTCAACCTCCAACGATTTCAATACACCGGGGGTCCGTGACAATTGTATCTTTTTGGACAGTCCTGAACAGGCACATCGTTTCCGAACCTTAATGAACAACGAATTCTTGAAGCTTCACGCAAAAGCGGGCCAAGGAACCGTAGATATCGCGATCGTTGGTGCTGGTGCAACCGGCGTTGAGTTATCGGCCGAACTGCATAATGCGATCAAAGAGTTGAGAACCTATGGATTTGGTGATCTTGACTCAAGCAAACTCAATGTGAACCTGATTGAAGCCGGTGAGCGTATTCTTCCTGCGTTACCTCCAAGAATTTCCACTTCTGCTCATCATGAACTAACGAAATTAGGTGTAACAGTAAGAACAGGGACGTTGGTGACAAAGGCCGAAACCGATGGTTTAACCACCAAAAACGGTGACAAAATTCATGCGCATATCATGGTGTGGGCGGCGGGTATTAAAGCGCCAGATTTCATTAAAGACATTGCGGGCTTAGAGACTAACCGCATCAACCAATTGGTGGTTAATGACACCCTACAAACTACTCGTGATGAAGATATTTTCGTTATCGGTGACCTAGCTCAATGCACACAAGTTGATGGTTCATTTGTCCCTCCACGCGCCCAAGCGGCGCATCAGATGTCAAGCCAAGCGTATACCAATATAATAGCGAAGTTAAATGGCAAGGCGCTTAAACCGTATGTTTATAAAGATCACGGGTCATTGGTTTCTCTCAGCCGTTTTTCAACGGTCGGCAGTTTAATGGGGAACCTAACCAAAGGCTCAATGATGATAGAAGGGCGCATTGCACGCGTTGTCTATATCTCTTTGTATCGTATGCATCAAATGGCGTTGCATGGCATGGTTAAGACTGCACTAATGATGCTAGTTGGCCGTATAAACAGAGTATTAAGACCAAATCTTAAGTTGCACTAAGACTAAAGGTTGATGTTATAAGCTGAAGCCATGCAATTGCATGGCTTTTTTATGCCTAACGCGTCGAAACTCATCTTATAAACCAATTGTAAGATCATTGCTCCAAAAATTTATGTAAACAGAATATCGTACGTTATTAATAACTTAGCACAAATCTCGGTGTTTCTATTGAATGATACTTAACCATTTTTGTCACTGATATGTTG
>NZ_JBCDMC010000040.1:0-705 GCF_042465995.1 Vibrio frigidus
TCATGACTGGGGTGAAGTCGTAACAAGGTAGCCCTAGGGGAACCTGGGGCTGGATCACCTCCTTAAACGATGATTGCTTTGATGAGTGTCCACACAGATTGAAATAGGTTTAGAAAAGCAAAGAGATGATAATTCAGTTTACACTGAGATTATTGCAAAGTGATTTTTCTTAGTTCAAGAAAGGCAAGCGATGAGTGAAGGAGCATACATTGGTATGTGACTGAGTGAAGAGCGTAGTCCTGACGCGGAAATAAGGAAAAGCACAAAGCAAAAATGGGTCTGTAGCTCAGCTGGTTAGAGCGCTCGCCTGATAAGCGGGAGGTCGGTGGTTCAAGTCCACTCAGACCCACCAAATTTCCTTTATGCTACGTTAAATTGTTCGTCGTGTATTAATATACACTTCCTCGCAATTTGCCTTGCCTAAAGAAAATTTAATCCTGAATTATCAAAAAAAACACCCAACTGATGGGGTTATAGCTCAGCTGGGAGAGCGCCTGCCTTGCACGCAGGAGGTCTGCGGTTCGATCCCGCATAGCTCCACCATCTTTAAGTGTTTTTACTCTGCATAGAGAAAAGAATATTTAAAAATGGTTTTCACTTATTACGATAAGTATAAAATCTTTGCTCTTTAACAATTTGGAAAGCTGACTGATAAATAATTGATTATTATTTATCAAAATAAAAGTTCTCAAATCCTATTGGATC
>NZ_JBCDMC010000041.1:0-568 GCF_042465995.1 Vibrio frigidus
CCTGTGTCTCCACTGGCTTCTCTGGATGTCAAGAGTAGGTAAGGTTCTTCGCGTTGCATCGAATTAAACCACATGCTCCACCGCTTGTGCGGGCCCCCGTCAATTCATTTGAGTTTTAATCTTGCGACCGTACTCCCCAGGCGGTCTACTTAACGCGTTAGCTCCGAAAGCCACGGCTCAAGGCCACAACCTTCAAGTAGACATCGTTTACGGCGTGGACTACCAGGGTATCTAATCCTGTTTGCTCCCCACGCTTTCGCATCTGAGTGTCAGTATCTGTCCAGGGGGCCGCCTTCGCCACTGGTATTCCTTCAGATCTCTACGCATTTCACCGCTACACCTGAAATTCTACCCCCCTCTACAGTACTCTAGTTTGCCAGTTTCAAATGACCTTCCGGGGTTGAGCCCCGGGCTTTCACATCTGACTTAACAAACCACCTGCATGCGCTTTACGCCCAGTAATTCCGATTAACGCTCGCACCCTCCGTATTACCGCGGCTGCTGGCACGGAGTTAGCCGGTGCTTCTTCTGTAGCTAACGTCAAACAATAAGCGTATTAAACTTACTG
>NZ_JBCDMC010000042.1:0-558 GCF_042465995.1 Vibrio frigidus
TTACTCTGTTGGAGTAATGTGAACTTTAAAGAACACTCTACTATTTATAGTAGAAGGCAATTTAAAGTCAGTATTCATTGAGCCAAAAAGAACTTAAATTGAAGAGTTTGATCATGGCTCAGATTGAACGCTGGCGGCAGGCTTAACACATGCAAGTCGAGCGGAAACGATGATAACAATCCTTCGGGAGCGTTATTAGGCGTCGAGCGGCGGACGGGTGAGTAATGCTTAGGAATTTGCCCAGTTGAGGGGGATAACTATTGGAAACGATAGCTAATACCGCATACGCCCTACGGGGGAAAGGAGGGGACCTTCGGGCCTTCCGCGATTGGATAAGCCTAAGTGAGATTAGCTAGTTGGTGGGGTAATGGCTCACCAAGGCGACGATCTCTAGCTGGTCTGAGAGGATGATCAGCCACACTGGAACTGAGACACGGTCCAGACTCCTACGGGAGGCAGCAGTGGGGAATATTGCACAATGGGCGAAAGCCTGATGCAGCCATGCCGCGTGTATGAAGAAGGCCTTCGGGTTGTAAAGTACTTTCAGTAGTGAGGAAG
>NZ_JBCDMC010000043.1:0-493 GCF_042465995.1 Vibrio frigidus
AAGTGAAACGCAATAGCGCCGATGGTAGTGTGGGGTCTCCCCATGTGAGAGTAGGACATCGCCAGGCTTTAACATCGTTTTTATCTTTTAGAAAAAGATGAAGGCAAAAACAATCAAAGCTAAGTTTCATAAGACTTCGATTGTCGTAAGAATACCATGTGGAGTGGTAGTTCAGTTGGTTAGAATACCGGCCTGTCACGCCGGGGGTCGCGGGTTCGAGTCCCGTCCACTCCGCCAGTTCTTACAAAAAAGTTCAGAAGCCTTAGCAGAAATGCTGAGGCTTTTTTGCGTTTATAGAAGAAAAGAATACCACGGTGGAGTGGTCGTTCAGTTGGTTTTCTTTTTGTTAAGAGAAGCCGACCTGTCATACCATTCCGGAAAATTAACTGGTCAGGTCTATCCAGCTTCTAGAACACATTTCCGTGACTCTCTTTGAGCTTTCTAAAAAGCCATTCCATGCGGTGCATATTTGAGAAACTATATCGTCATAGTG
>NZ_JBCDMC010000044.1:0-484 GCF_042465995.1 Vibrio frigidus
TCCACGAAAGTGGGGATCTAATATCTGGCTCTGAATTTATAACGAATACTCAGGCTCCCGTTGTCACGGGAACGACGGAAATTTGCCTTAGTCTCAACGAGTGTTTCCTTACTGCCTTTGTCACCCCTCACTTTCGCAATCCCCCACTTTGATTCATCATCCTCCCTGCCATTTATCATCCTCACTCCCATTTATCACCCTCGCTCCCGCTCGTCATCCCCATGAAAATGGGGATCTAAACTCACCAAGATTCCCGTTTTCACGGGAATGACGAAGTATCTAGCATTAACCGAACAGCATTCCACGAAAGTGGGGGATCTAATATCTGGCTCTGAATTTATAACGAATACTCAGGCTCCCGTTGTCACGGGAACGACGGAAATTTGCCTTAGTCTCAACGAGTGTTTCCTTACTGCCTTTGTCACCCCCCACTTTCGCAATCCCCCACTTTGATTCATCATCCTCCCTGCCATTTATCATCCTC
>NZ_JBCDMC010000045.1:0-477 GCF_042465995.1 Vibrio frigidus
GGAACGGGTAGTTCAGCAGGCCGCCGCAGTTGGCGTCCACGTCGTCGGCGATGGCCGCGCGGAACAGGGTGCCGTACAGCATACCGGCGTCAACCGGCTGGCCGATGGCCTTGGCGAACTGGCCGAACAGGCCGACCCAAGCGTTGAGGTCGGAGGTGAAGTTGTTGGCGTGGCTCATACCGGCCAGATCGCCGGCCGGGGTGGTGACCAAGTCAACCTCAGGGTGGAGGGCCTTGAGCTTGTGCTCCAGAACCACCATGGCGAAGATGGAGGTGCCGGCGGAGACGTTACCAGTGCGTACGCGCACGGAGTTGGTGGCTACCATGCCAGTACCGGCGTCGCCCTCAGGCGGGGCGAGCACGATGCCGGGCTTCAGGGTACCGGACGGATCGAGCAGCTTGGCGCCTTCCTCGGTCAGCTCGCCAGCCGGAGTGCCGGCCACGAGCGGCTCAGGAAGCAGATTCTCCAGCTTCCACG
>NZ_JBCDMC010000046.1:0-471 GCF_042465995.1 Vibrio frigidus
TCATTGAACGTCTTGAAGCACTTAAGCCTTATATTATCGGTAATGACCGCACACCGGAAGATGGTCCAAACAACCAAACACCACAGCAAATGGCAAAATATAAGCAGTTTGCTGCTTGTATCAACTGCGGCCTTTGTTATGCCGCTTGTCCTCAGTTTGGTCTGAACCCAGAGTTCCTTGGCCCTGCGGCCATCGCACTTGCTCACCGCTACAACTTAGATAGCCGTGACAATGGTAAAGAAGAGCGCATGGAACTGCTTAACGGTGACAATGGCGTGTGGGGCTGTACGTTTGTCGGCTTCTGCTCTGATGTTTGTCCGAAGAGTGTTGATCCTGCCGCGGCGGTAAACCAAGGTAAAGTTGAGTCTTCTAAAGACTTTGTGATTGCTATGCTTAAACCTCAGGAGAACTAAGGATGAGTAACCGTAAACCTTACGTTCGCGAAATGAAAGCAACATGGTGGCAGAAGAG
>NZ_JBCDMC010000047.1:0-462 GCF_042465995.1 Vibrio frigidus
AAATAGACCCCACCATACGGGCTCGTCTGAACGTTTTGGATGTTTATTAACCACAATGAGCTCCTTATACGATGATGAGTACGATTAATGAGATAGCCGCAACGGCTGCCCACTGACCAAGCACAATGATCTTCGTGTCCACGAGTTTGCCTTTCAATCGAATCGGCATCACTTGTGGGAACATAGTAAAGAATGTGTGTGCGTGGAACAGGCTCCCGGCTAACGAGACGATATTGATCGCCACGACAACAGGGTTGGCCATAAAGGTTAGCCAAGCGTCCCATGATTCGGGACCTTTAACTAAACTGCCTAGCCCGAAAGTTAGGCACAGTGTGAAAAATATAATGGGTAATACAGTCGCTTCACGGATCATGTACATGCGGTAGAAATTGCTCTTCTGCCACCATGTTGCTTTCATTTCGCGAACGTAAGGTTTACGGTTACTCATCCTTAGTTCTCCTG
>NZ_JBCDMC010000048.1:0-441 GCF_042465995.1 Vibrio frigidus
TCTGCACTTTCATCAGCGCAGCCATGCGTAAGGCATTACGTGCGTATTCCATAAACATCAGGAAGGTCGCACCGTAAGGAACAAAACCACCGTGAAGGGCTAAGCCATTCATGATAGCCGTCATACCGAATTCACGCACACCGTAATGGATGTAGTTACCCGATGCATCTTCCGGTGTGATTGACTTAGAGCCAGACCACATGGTGAGGTTTGAAGGCGCAAGGTCAGCCGAGCCACCCATAAATTCAGGTAGCATTTCACCAAACGCTTCTAATGCATTTTGAGACGCTTTGCGTGAAGCGATGTTCGCTGGGTTAGCTTGAAGGTCTGCGATGATTTGAGACGTTTTTGCTTCCCATTCTGCTGGTAGCTCACCGTTTACGCGGCGTTTGAATTCTGCTGCAAGCTCTGGATATGCTGCTTCATAAGCTGCAAATTTCT
>NZ_JBCDMC010000049.1:0-429 GCF_042465995.1 Vibrio frigidus
CACTATGACGATATAGTTTCTCAAATATGCACCGCATGGAATGGCTTTTTAGAAAGCTCAAAGAGAGTCACGGAAATGTGTTCTAGAAGCTGGATAGACCTGACCAGTTAATTTTCCGGAATGGTATAAGAACTGGCGGAGTGGGCGAATTCCCTTTACGTTGATGACCAATATGGATGTCATTCCGCCGACCGCTCAAGACACCCTTGTACGCTTAGCAATTGTCCCCCCTGCCCGTTGATGTCGGCTTCATGGCAACCATATCATCGTTCAGGTCATTTTCCGGTTTCATACCAAGCTTAAAACGCAAAAAAGCCCCAGCATTTCTGCTGAGGCTTCTAAACTTTTTTTGTAAGAACTGGCGGAGTGGACGGGACTCGAACCCGCGACCCCCGGCGTGACAGGCCGGTATTCTAACCAACTGAACTA
>NZ_JBCDMC010000005.1:0-381212 GCF_042465995.1 Vibrio frigidus
TGTGTTCTTTGACTCATGATACAGGTCTCATTCCAAGGCATAAGCTTCTCCTCTATGAAGCTTACACATTAACACCTGTTACCCATGTGCCCGGTCAGATCTGTTACCTATGTGGGCGGTCAATACCAAACCCACCCAGATTCCCGTTTTCACGGGAATGACGACGAATACTTTTTCTTAAGTGAATGGCATTACTATAGGGAGAGGTTCTTATTTCCCAATTTATGTCATTGTATTTTCATACTTGAGCTGATGTAAAGTAGTGTCTCATCTCGGTTAATATGCTTTTGGTCGCACTACTGGTTAGATCAGTGCGCAATTCCTTATTAATGCTACCAAAATCAATTATTTCTCTTCATTCATTAATCTGTAATAGTTATAATATAAAGCTCAATAAACTAGAAAAATGTCAACTTAGTAGTTTAATAGGCCCTATATTTATACTAAAAGCAGATAATAATAATGAGTTCAATCGCAAAAAAAGTAACACTGTCAGTGTTAGGGTTACTTGTTGGAATTTCAATTGTAACGTCGTATATATGGACAAGTAAGCGTGCGGAGCAGATTGAAACTGAAGTATTACAAGAAGTACGATTAATCACTGACCAAACCTCGAGTGCTATCCATGAGTTTTTTAGAGAGCGTTCGCGAGTCGTTAGCTCTTTACAAGCCTCGCCATTTATAACCAACTGGTTTGCCGACTATACTGTACGTGGTTCTAATATTGATGGTGACCCAATCTACAATAGTATTGTTGAGCAATTTAAAGCAATCTCTGCCCATGACTCTATGATCAAATCCGTTTTTTTTGCTCCGGCAAATACTTTTGAATATTTTGATCTTAATGGACGATATAATGACGCTAGCTATTATACAAGTAAGCGTCCGTGGTGGTTTGAGGCACTAAACAAAGATAGATTATTTATTACTAAACCTGAAATTGATGCCAATGATGGCAGTATTGTTACGTCGATTAAGACGGTAGTTAAAACGTCAGATGATAAATTGGTTGGCGTACTCGGCATTGATATTTTAGGTTCATCAATTAAAAATGACCTGATAGATAAAATGAAATACAACCAATTAGGTCATGGTTTCTTGTTCACAGATGACGGACAAATCATTTCATTTCCCGATTCGAATAAAAATCTGGATATGAGTAAATTGCCTACTCTTGATCAAATTGATCAGTTAGTACCAAATTCCGAAGGTTTTTCTAGTCTGTTAAAGCAAATAGGAACCAATGACGAAAGTGTCGCTACCGTTGTTTACAAAAATCAAGAATATATTGTTTTGGTAGAATCATTATCCGATTCGACGATAGATCTAGAATGGAATCTGGGATTTATGGTGCAAAAAAATACGATTACTGATCCTGTTCAAGAAACATTGATGTATTCGATTGGTACCTTAATAATTATATTAACTCTGGCTTGCTCTATAATAGTTTGGCTCATAAATAGGTTGTTAACGAAACCATTGAGTCAGATCGTCAACGCTATGGATGATATTGCAGTAGGTGAGGGGGACTTGACTAAGCGTTTAGATGAAACTCGATCTGATGAGCTTGGTGTATTAAGTCGTTCATTTAATATATTTGTTGAGAAACTTCAAAATTCGATTACCCGGTTAAATACAGCCTCGGTTAGTATGCATAACTCGTCGCAGGCATTAAGCAACAATGCAGTTAACACGCTGGACGAAATCCGAGAACAGCAGTCACAAGCTCATTTAGCGGCTTCTGCAATGACAGAAATGTCGGCCAGTGCCAAAGAGGTAAGTTACAGTGCTGACCAAGTAGCTAACTTGTCTCAGTCAACTGCCGATACAGCAAACAACGGAGCAAAAATTGTTTTGGACGCAGCAAACTCAATGAAAGTTTTGTCCAAGCAGCTTCGTGATGCCAGTAAAACAGTAGAAGACGTACGCTCAGATAGTGAAAAAATTGGTTCAGTACTTGAAGTTATTCGTAGTATTGCAGATCAAACCAACCTATTGGCGCTCAACGCAGCCATTGAAGCTGCGAGAGCGGGAGAGCAAGGAAGAGGCTTTGCTGTTGTTGCCGATGAAGTCAGATCGCTTGCATCAAGAACTCAAGAGTCTACCGCGGAGATTCAAGATATTATTGCCAGTTTACAGCAGCGATCTGAAACTGCGAGTAGTGCAATGACAAAGTGTTGTTCGGATTCTGAAGAAACAATGGTCAGAGTTCAGTCAGCTGAAGAGACGCTTGTCTCCATTGATGGATATATTGCCGAGCTTAATGACTCAATAGGCTTGATTTCTAGTGCCGCAGGCCAGCAGGCAGTGGCAGCAGATGAGGTTAGTATTAATGTCAATATGATGTCTGATATCTCTTGTAAAACACTAGAGTATTCGGTGGCAACGACTGATTCTGCGGAAGATCTTAATAAACTGGGTGTGGAAGTAAACCAAGTACTTTCTCAGTTTAAGGTGTAAGTAATATTTAATTAATTTGGCGTTTAGGGAATACTATCTACATAATCAAATCGACTTATGCTACCACTTTTAAAAAGTGCAGCATGAGTCGATTATTTATTTTACGCGTTACTATTATTCATACTTTTAAGTTCTGAGATCGTAGTTTGTGAGACCAATTCGCCGTCAATATAGTAGCTTACATTGTCCCCATCTTTGATGCCAGTTAGCATCGCTTCGTCACCATTGGTATAAACAATATCCATCTGCACGGTATTGTTGTCGATCTTAATCATTTTACCAGATTCAATTGTGCGATTATTAGAAAGAGGTGCGACAGGTGCGTCTTTTAAACTATCGTTTAGGTCGTCGTTTACTTTGAAATGTGTGTCTGCCTTAGAGTCAAATATGTGTGGAGACCCTGACATAGGATTTGTTCCTGTCCAAAACTCCAATGAGTTAAGTACGACATAGTCAGCAGCCATGGAGATACCATAGACAGGTGCCAATAAAAAGTTCACACCAGCGCGGGCATAGCGGTTGTCCACTACTTCAACATTAAATTTCATGACTTTACCTGTAACGGCATTGCTACCAACACATCCTGTGAGAGCCGAAGCCAATAGTGTTAGTCCGACTACCTTAAGTGCAATTTTTTTCATATGGATACCTGTATTTGTTAAGAATCTGTTCCGTTGGAATAGGTGTAGTATCCAGATTTTAAAAATTCAGTTTTACCATTTTACGCCACGTCGTATAAAAGTTTTTAAAGCAAAAAACGCCTGTGATCACACAGGCGTTTTATTATCAATATGTCCCTTTGGAGATCTGAGCACTAACTAACATCGCATTCTTCTTTGCTAATTTCTCAGTTATTAACAATGGTGTTTATGAGCAAGATTGACTAAACGGTCCGTTGCTAAACAGATCATCGATCATTTCATCACCGGCTGCTAAGTTGTTACTGGCACGGACATAAGTTCTTAACCCTATGATCTGTACCTGTACATAACGAGCGAGTTTCGCAGGATCATTTGATTTATCAAGTTCACCCTTGTCTATTGCGCTTTGGATGATGTCAGTAAATTTAGATTCAACGGCGGCCATTTTCTCTTTGGCTTGGTTTAACAAATCTTCGTGTTCGTCGGTGAGCTCTGCGATTGTTTTTACGAGCATACACATGCCGCTTGGTGCTGTGCTTTGACATCCGATAACGATATTTCTAACAAAATGCTTAAGTGCTTCAAGTGGGGAGTCGAACTCTTCTAAATACTGCTGTAGTTGAGTACCACTGACATCGGCATAGTGTTGAATGGCCTCTTTAAATAAGTTCTCTTTGCTTCCAAAACTTGCGTAGATACTACCGGGACGGAGGTCAACAACATCCTGTAAGTTTCGCATTGAGGTACCGTGAAAGCCTTTTTCCCAATATAGGTTGGTTGCTTTATCTATAACATCTTCTCTATTGAACTTAGCGTACTTACTCATGATATAAAACCTCTCTCCAAAGGTATGAACGACCGTTCATGATACCGCGGACAATCGATGAAATCTATATTAAAACTAAGGTTATTCATAAGTATATAGTTGGAGTCTATGTCCGACACCTTGCAAGCTTATGTCACTAACACATTCGAGCTCTTTTGGTTTTCATGAAATACGCGTCATAGAAAAATATATTTACTTAATGTTTTTGAATTTGTTGTAGTTAATAGTGATTTTTCTGTATTAATAATATCTGATTCATGTGGGCTCAATATCTTTTGTGTTACTATATGACGTAAGTGAAGTCTGAGTAAGCAAGCTTTAATGACGTTATCAAAAAAGTATATTAAAAGTAATTTTTCATTGGCTTGGCCATTGGCGTTAAACGCACTATTAATGCAGTCGATGTTACTGATCGATACATTTTTGGTTTCTCCATTGGGAGAGGAATCAGTCGCTGCGATGGGGGTAGCAACAACAATTGTTGCATTTGTGCTTGGTATTCAAATGGCATTGGCAAATGGTACACAGATGATTTTAAGTCGTGCTTTTGGTAGTGGGCGACCGACAAGTTTGAGTAATGCTTATTTTGGTGGATTGGTCATTGCGATTAGCTTTGCGGCTGTATTTATGTCATTGATTCTTATCTTTGGTAGTGAACTGATTGCAATGATAGTTGATTCTGAGTCATTGATATCACAAGCGAAAAGTTACTTAAATTTCTCCGTTTACATCATTCTTTTTACAGCGGTAACCCAAACAATCATTACGCTGTTTAACAGTACTGGAAAAACATCTGTCCCATTTAAAGGTTATTTGATTGAACTGCCTATTAACTGCGCATTATCCTATATGTTTATCTATCAGTTTGATATGGGGGTTTCGGGAGCGGCGCTTGGAAGTTTATCTGCGATCATGCTGAGAACGAGCTACCTTATTTACTCAGTCGTTTCGGATGACCACATAAGTTTAAAGATACCCGATGATATTCGTGTTTTTGTTAATACTACTCGGCATCATTTACATGAAATCCTCCCATTTGCAGCGAATATCACCATTCTTGCTATTGGTGTTACTATCTATCAGTTGATGTTCTCTCAATTGAATATTAACGAGTATGTAGCGATTACACTTTTGTATCCATGGATTCGAACCGGGAGTCAATTCATTACTTCTTGGTCTCATGCTTCAGCTATCTTAATTAGCCAGAAGATAGGGGCCAGTAAACTTGAGGATCTAAAAGAGTCGGTAGACACAAGCATTGATGTTGCCGTTGGTATATCGAGCGTTAGTTGTTTGTTCTTCCTATGTCTTCATTATACATTCAGCTACATCTATCCTGATCTTACTACAGAGACCTACTTGGCAATGTCGTTGATAGCCCCTCTGTATATTCTCCTTCCTCTTATACGTGGTTACAATACTGTCCATGGCAATATTCTTCGAGCGGTTGGAAAAACTAAGTCCGTCTTCAAAATAAACTTCATTGGTCAGTGGATTGTTTCACTGCCATTGCTTGCCATTATTATCTTCCTTTTTGATGGTTCCATTTTCTGGGCGTTTGCTATCCAACCTTTTGAAGAGCTTATTAAAGCGTTACCATTTAGAATATTGGCTAGAAAGACAGTGCTTGAATTCGATATGGAAATGGCTAAAAAAATGGATTACGACTCGTTTTCTGAACACAAATATTAAGAAACTGCTAAACTACATCACATATTCAATGATTATAACGTCATTATTTTCATTATGGTATTTTTGAAAGTATGCGTAAATTATTTTCATATTGATCGATGATATTCCTACTGCTCTCTGAGGCAAGTTTCAATATCTTAAAAAGCCATGTTCAGTTTTTTTGATCTGTGGGTTTTAAAACCATCTTTAATTGACTACACTCTTAAAAATTAAAATAAATATGACTATACTGCTGCATTTTATTTTTTATAGGGCTCAAATTTAATAAAAATGGATAATTTTACGTTACTTGTAACACTGTTTATTGTCGCTGGTGTTAATACGTTGTTTACTTTCGGCAATTCAAAAAATGCAGGTAGTGCTGTATCAAAGGAATGGCGACGCTCTGCGGTTTTGTTACTAATCGGATTCAGCTTTATGTTGGCTCAGTCTAGTTGGCCTAAGTTGATCTCCATTGTTATTGCTAATTATCTGCTCATTCTTGGGTTTTATTTTCAAATATACGCTGCCTTTTGCTTTGAATTTAGAAAGAGTGTTGTCTCCAAGCGTTTTCTTTTTTCAATTACCGTTGTCTATACAGTATATTTTTTCTATTTCACCTACATAGATTTTAATACTGCGTATAGAATTATCTTTATCTCCAGTCTATTAACGTTATTTTATGGCTATGCCATGGTTAAAATGCGACGATTTTGGAAGGATAAAAATAATGTTCCTAGAACCCAAGAGGTTTATTATTTGTTCTGCGCCGGGCTTTTATTCCATGTCGCGCGAACGGTTGTTACGATTATTGAGTTTGGCAAAGTAAATTCTCTGTTTGATAAAAATACCATGACGACCATCACATTTCTTTTCCTGGTAATGTTTAACTTGATTTTTTTAGTTGGGATGTTTAAAGCGACGATCAGAGAGAAGAACTTTTATATCAATAGAGAGAAAGAGAAACTCAACCATTTATTCGACTTTCTTAGTGATACGGCTAAAAACCTCAAACTGGAAGATCTATACCCTGCGATAGAGGATGTACTGAGAAAATCATTCAAGGTGAACACGGCTGCCATATTTTTGAAAGACGAAGGTAAAGATAGCCACTCGATGAGTTACGTATTTAATGACCTAAATTTATCACTTGATGAGGTGACCAGTTTTAATAAAGGAGAAGGGCTGTCAGGTAAAGCGATGGAAGAAGATAGGGTTCTCATTATTGATATTGAAACGTATCCGAATCGCCGTCTTGCGGACATTTATAAGGCGCATGATGTCACTCACATGGTGAGCATCCCGTTAAAAACAGCGGAGGGAATCATTGGGGCAATTACCGTTGTCTATACCAATAGCCTAAAAAACCAGGACGTTCTTGATAGTGAGTTTTTCTATTATTTGGGTGAACAGATTGGTTTAGTGGTGCAAAACGCACTGTTATATAAGAAGTTAACGGAACTTGCTGACACGGATTCTATGACCGGCTTATTGAATCGTCGCAAGATGCAGGAGATGTTTACCCTCGAACTTAAAAAGATGAAGCGAAGCAAAGAGAGGTTAACGGTTGCTATCTTTGATCTCGATAATTTCAAAAGTGTTAATGACAACTATGGGCACGAATGTGGTGATAGAGTGCTTAAAAATGCATCGAAGATATTTGTTAAGGAATGCCGAGAAACCGATCATGTTTGTCGCTGGGGAGGAGAGGAGTTCCTGTGTCTTTTCGTTGCAAGTGATATAGCGTCGGGATTATCGGTGACTGAGCGAATTAGAAAGGTGTTTGAAAAGCAGAACTACCCTTGTCTAGATAGAGCTAATGTTACGATTAGTGCTGGTGTTGCGGAGTATCAAGAAGGGATGACAATGGACCATTTAATTGCAGATGCAGATAAAGCACTTTATGAAGCAAAAAGAAAAGGTCGAAATAGAATAGAGGCATCTACTATAGATAATATGGTGAATAGAAATATCTAAACAGGATAGATGCGGCATAGATCAATGCAGACACAGCAATCACAACACTCAATACCTTCTTCGCTTTAATCTCTCTATCTTCGACTGCTTCATCATATCGGAGCAATTGGGTAAATCGTTTTCGGCTATAATAAAGGCCGATAAAAGCAAACGTGAGCAGTATAAAACCATTCACCATCAATATTAAGTTATCGCCATGTTTGCCGACTCGGATCAATAATGCCCCGAGACCAAACATCAACATATGAGTACGCAGCCATGACATCGACGTCCGTTCAGGCTGCAAGCCAGGATCTCTCTCGTTGTGATTCATAGTGCGATAGTTAACACAATGGTGACGGTGAGAAATAACATTACTGCACTAATAAGCTTTAAGAAACCAGTGTAGGGCAAGGCACTTTTATTGCGCATGGCTTTCTCATTTGAAGACCACCTTTTGTAAGCAAATACCGCAAGCAAACCGGAACATAGACACAAAAATATCGACAGCAAAATACGTACGGAAGGGTTTGCTAATTCAGGTGTGAGTTGGTCTATCGCTATCGCACCAGCCAAAAGCGCGAGTGCGGTTCTTATCCAAGCTAGGTAGGTGCGTTCATTTGCCAAAGAAAATCGATAGTCTGGCGCTTCGCCTAAGCGTCGCCAGTTTGTCTTTGATGCTTTGCGTTTACTATTCATAATGTTTGAAAATAGGTCAATGTTGTTGGAGTTGAAAATAGGCGTCAGTAATAATATCCCTTATATAGTAGCATCTACAACGGGTATTGTGATAATACATTGTAATATAAAGATAAAAATCATCGACGTTTTGATTCTCTAATCAGCGTATAATAATGAATAAAATTAGAAAATTTACCGCCCAAGATAAAAATATAAATTGAACTCTTGAAGAGTTTGTCTTAGTTTTAAATAGGTAGAGAGTAGAACTGTAGACAATGGCAGTAGAATAATATGTTAAATACCTCCGAGCTATTCTATGGTGGTAGACAAATAAGATCTCTCCTTATAAAACTCAGAAGGCGTGAATGAACGATATAGAACACATGTTGCTGCCTGTTTTGGTGGTAGAACAAGGTCTGGTTGCTTCGTGCAATGATGTATTCACAGAACAAGTTGGCCATAGCGAGTTAGATATCGCAGGGACGGAACTTCAAGATATCATTACATTGACCGATCAAAGTGCCCTACAATATGGCTCTGTAGGCCAACTTTTAGCCAGTGCAAACCTAAACGAAAATGGCTTACTTGTGTCTGCAACGGTAAAAAATACCTATTTTTATCCTATACCTGTGCAATTACATTGCAAAGTTTGTGAAGGCACGAGTGATTCATATAGCATTTCTTTTCGTATACTTCAAAACCGATCTGTCGACCCTGTTACTGGTCTATCAAATGGCTGGGCAATCGCTTCTCGATCAGAGCATTTACTGACCAGTCAAGATGTCAAAAAAAACAACTTCGCACTCATATTCTTAAATGTGGATAATTTTTCTACCATTAACTTTCGCTATGGTTTTGACATTGGTGACGACTATCTATTAGTGCTTGCCAAAAGAATACAAGACGTTGTTGAAAGCGACAATCTAGTCGCTCGCTTCAATAATGCCAAGTTTGGAATTTTAGTAGAAAATCGAGATGAACTGTCTAATGAAGCGTTTAATGCCTACCTTAGCTCCATTTGTGAGAGGCTTTGTCGTTTGGCGGATAAACCACTGACGTTGTTAAGAGGCATCGAGGTTAGTAAGTCTTTCAGTATCGGTGTGAGTGAGCATAGTGTTCGTTATAATAGCTTTCACGCCGTAGAGATTGCCGCCGAAACCGCGATGCTAGAAGCCAAAAAATATAGCGAATCAAAAATTCAGTTTTCCACGTCTCAAACCTTGGGCGATATACTTTCTCATAAGCTCATTATTGATGCTCTGCCGAGTGCAATTGAAAACGACAAAATAAAGATACATTATCAACCACAATATGAGATCGCGTCAGAGAAGCTTATCGGTTTCGAGGCGCTATCGCGTTGGCAGCATGATGTACTTGGAAATATTGCACCAGATGTTTTTGTCACAATTGCTGAAGAGATAGGACTGCACTTTGACTTTGACCTGTGGGTTTTCAAAAAGGTTTGTTCTCAGATAATTTCTTGGAGAGAACAAGGATTACAGCCTCCTAAAATAGCTATCAATATCTCGTTTAAAACACTCGAAATGACAACATTCGCAGACCGATTGAAAATGATTATAGATCAGACTCAATGTCCCACCGAGTTGGTAGAAATTGAAATCACGGAAACGGCTTCTGCTAAAAATTTGGTGTCCTTAAATGACAATATTGTTCGTGTTAAAGCGTTAGGAATTAGTATCGCTATTGATGATTTTGGTGCCGGGTATTCGTCCCTAAGTATGATACGAGAGTTTCATCAGTCATTAGACAAACTTAAATTGGACCGTTCATTAATTCAGAATGTCTGTAATACAGAAGTTGATAGAGAGTTTGTCAAACAAATCATCAAGATGAGTCAGGTACTTGATGTGGAAATTTTGGCCGAAGGTGTGGAAGAAAAAGCGCAAAATGACCTGTTGAAAAAACTCGATTGTGGTTATGCTCAAGGCTATTACTATGCTAAGCCGCTTTCAAAACTAGACGCAGAGCAGTTGATGTTTAAATTAACCAATTAAACCAGCCTTTAAGGTCAATAGATTTTGGCTTAATTGGTTACGCTTAGGCCTATGTTATTTACACCCTTGTAGGTATTCGTTAATCACGGTTAAAACCCCAGACTCTTGGTTGCTTGGTGCACGGTAGCGAGCATATTGCTTCACTTTCTCATGTGCATTTTCCATCGCGTAAGAGTGGTAACTTGCTTGAAGCATCTCAACGTCGTTAAAGTAATCGCCGAAACTCATCGTTTCTTCAAAGCTAAAACCAAGCGTATTTTGGAGATGTTCAATTGCGGCTCCTTTCGAAGCAACAGCATTCATGACATCAAGCCAGATTTTTGCGCTGACAACCACTTTATGGTCATGGCCGAATTTGCTGTTAATTATCGGATAGAGGTGTTCTTCCGACCCGCCGAAGTGGCAGATGGCGACTTTAATGAATTCGTCTTCAACAGAGAGTAAATCGTCAACAAATTCACAGCGATGATAGTATTTCTGTATTTCTTTGATGGCTTGTGGTGATGTGGTCTCTACGTAAGCAGACTTCTTACCACACAACACGATATGCGTATCTTCAATAGAGCGTGCTTGATTGATAATCTCTTCAACCGAGGGCTTGTCGATGGTGCAGCTATAAAGTTCCTCGCCGCGATGCATCACTAAGGTTCCATTCTCTGCAATAAACATCATGTCATGATTGGCAGGGTAGAATGTCTCTATCAAGCTGTAGTATTGGCGTCCTGATGCGGCGGCGAAAATAATGCCTTGGTCTGTTAGTATTTGATAAATATCGAAAAATTTTGGATCTAGTTTACCCATGTCGTTGAGTAAAGTGCCGTCCATATCGGCGGCAATAAATTTGATACTGTGTTGTGACATTAATGAATATCCACGTTAAGGTAAAAGTAGTGAGGGCCGAAGTTGAATGAAGGTATTGAAACAAGAACTTGAAAAAAATACTACTCTTTCTTGCTTGTTCCAAAATTCTCGGCGATTTTCTACCGCTGTCAAATGAAGAATAACTAATATCGAAGGTGCTCACGGATTTGACTTCAGCGACCATTCCTTTCTGTTCTAGACGGCAATTTATAAGTATCCTAGCCGTAATTACCGAAACATCTACATACGATGTTGTATCTCGTACGAGTTGAATTATGTCTATTTTAGAATCCGTTATCTTAATGAGCGGTTTGATTTTTTGTTTAAATTTACTGTACTGGAGTAAGCAGACGTGGGGCATGATCCTCACTATTCTTATGCTATTTGGTGCTCTGGCGGCGACGCTTTATTGGCCATTAATGTTGGGCGCGGCTATCGGGCTTGTTTCGGTGATAGCATTACATCGATTTCAACCAGAATTAGCACGTGGTGAGACCCGTGAAAACACCTTAAGAGATTGGATACAACATCTCATGTCTCTGTCTATGTTGTTGATTGGAATTCAGTATGTGGTTTATTACGCGTTGTTAGGTAATGGTGTCACTGTTGGTTTGACTCGACCAGATGTGGTGGATGCGTTTTTACCCATTGCAGGTGGCCTTGAGTTAAAAGCCATCATCATGCTAGGTCTGTGGGACCAAAATCATCCAGCCGCAGCGGTAATGTTATTTACCGTATTGATTAGTGGCGTGTTGTGTAAACGCGCTTTTTGCGGGTGGATCTGTCCGCTTGGTCATGCAGGCACCTATCTATATCAACTGCGTACTCGCTACCTTAAGGGTAAGTTTTTGCCACCAAGTTGGGTCGACTGGCCACTAAGAATGGTGAAATACTTGCTGCTTGTTGGGTTGCTTTATATCATCGTTCTCGCTATGCCAAGCAATGCTCTGCCTCATTATCTCAATGGCTACTATCAAAAAATAGCCGATCTCAAAATGGGCATGTTTTTTATCACACCAAGCCTGATTGAAGGGATATTGATTGGTTTGGTTTTGGCCTTAGTTGCATGGCAAGACAGAGCCTTTTGTCGATATTTATGTCCGTATGGCGCGGTGTTAGGTTTATTGAGTTTCTTTAGTCCGCTCAAAGTGAGAAGGGATACAGCGCATTGTTTAAATGAGACCAAAGGGATGGACTGTGATAAGTGCACACGAGCCTGTCCGGCAAGAATTAAGGTTCATACTGTAGAAACCGTTCGTACTGATGAGTGTCAGGCTTGCATGCGTTGTGTCAGCGCTTGTCCTCAGAAAAAGGCGTTGGGAGTAAGGCTGCCAACAGGCAAGAATGTTACCTCACGCGGCGTTTTGATACTTCTTTTACTCTTGATGTTTGGTATTCCATTACTCGCCTATCTTGGTGGCTTTTGGCATAGCCAAGTGAGCGACGAAACTCGAATGGAGTTGATGAAATACATTCATCAGATCAACCATTAATATTATGAATCCTTCTTCCTTCTCTATGATTCTAATCATTTATCTTCCTGTAGGAATAAATAAGAAACGTCAATTTGTACCAAAATGAACAATCGTTCAAATAAGTCTTGAATAATTGCGTCTAACAAGCTACATTTTTATCACTCAATGGCGAATCATTCGTCAACAATAGATTCAACGATACGATAGGGGCACATTATGGGAAATGAATATATACCACCAAAAGTCTGGTCTGAAGACACGGAAAGTGGTGGAACATGGGCCAGTATCAACCGTCCTGTGTCAGGGGCTACGCATGATAAACCGCTTCCTATCGGTGAACATCCAATACAGCTGTATTCTATGGGGACTCCAAATGGTCAGAAAGTGACGATCATGCTAGAGGAGTTGCTTGCGATAGGTAAAAGCGAAGCGGAATATGATGCACATCTAATTAATATAATGGAAGGAGACCAGTTCTCTTCCGGCTTTGTCGAGGTTAACCCTAACTCCAAAATTCCCGCATTAGTCGACCATTCGGTTGATGCATCCACGATGCTGTTTGAATCTGGTTCTATACTTTTGTACCTAGCAGAAAAGTTTGACAGCTTTTTACCAACCAACGGTGCGCAGCGAGCGTCTGTGATGAATTGGTTGTTCTGGTTACACGGGAGTGCGCCATATTTAGGCGGTGGGTTTGGTCACTTTTATGCCTACGCGCCGGAGAAATTTGAATATCCAATTAATCGTTTTTCAATGGAAATCAAACGACATCTTGATTTGCTGGATAAACAGTTAGCTAAAAATACCTATATTACGGGTGACGAATATAGCATAGCAGACATGGCTATTTGGCCATGGTACGGTAATCTGGTACTTGGTAATGTTTATGATGCTGCCGAATTCCTAGACGTGAAAAGTTACCCCAATCTGGTCCGTTGGACCCATCAGATTGCTGATCGACCTGCCGTTCAAAGAGGCCGAATTGTAAATCGTTCTTGGGGGGAAGCTTGGGAAGCCGTCGCGGAACGTCATAGTGCCGATGACATTACCAATGCCATGAAACTTAAGCCTTAGCATTTTCATTGTGGGTTTTTCCTGACTCGCTTTAAATACTCATAAACCTGATGGAATAGCGGCTTTTGTGCGCTCTACGAAGTCAGGTTTATTTGATCTGAACGGTTTTTAATCAGATTACATACCAAGCTGTAAAATGCACTGACCAGAAATATCGTATTAAAGCACCTTATAAAGAAATTTTCGTCCTAATGAAATTAATTATCCGTTTAACCTTTCTATTTAAAAGCCAGAGCAAGACATTAATGAGTCGCTTGTTTACTTTGAACTGAAAAAAGTAGATAACATTAGTATCTCTGCAATGAAGGTAAAATGTTGATGCCCAAAAAAAACCAGATGCTATTGGCATTAGCAATATTGCTCTGTTTAGCGATTTATTTTGACATGCAATCTTTAGTAACGCTCGATGAATTAAAAGGGTCGATTACTAAATTTAGGCAGTGGAGAACAAAGTCACCTGTTTTGGTTATAGGTGGATTTATACTGTTGTATGTTTCGGTTGCTACACTCTCTTTACCTGGTTCCGGGCTGTTGACACTGACATCAGGTGCGCTGTTTGGATTAGTCGAGGGAGTTGGTATAGCAGTAATAGCGTCAAGTATTGGAGCGCTTTTTGCTTTCTTGATCTCTCGTTATTTACTTCGAGAATTTATCAAAAACCGTTTTCCAGAACAATTAGCCACGATAAACCAAGGGATAAAAAAAGAAGGTGCCGTTTATTTATTTTCGTTACGGTTAATCCCTATATTTCCTTACTTTATTGTAAATATATTGATGAGTGTGACAGCACTGAGAGCGTGGACGTTTTATTGGGTAAGCGCGTTAGGAATGATTCCTGTGACCGCCGCTTATGTAAATGCAGGAACACAACTCGCTCAGATAGATAGTGTCTCTAGCGTCCTTTCCTTGAAGCTGATGTTGTCGTTTTCACTGTTGGGCCTTATTCCATTCATTGCAAAAATGGTAATTAATAAAATGAAAAAAGATGCAGTAAGCAAAAATTGGACAAAACCAAAGAAATTTGACCGCAACTTGATTGTTATTGGTGCTGGTGCAGGTGGGTTGGTGACCAGCTATATCGCGGCAGCAGTAAAAGCTAAAGTAACCTTGATAGAAGCCGGAGAAATGGGCGGGGACTGCCTGAATTACGGTTGTGTACCGAGCAAAGCTATTATTAAAAGTGCCAAAATGGCGAATCATATAAAAAATGCCCATCATTACGGTTTAGAAGATTCGGTTCCTCAATTTTCTTTTAAAAAAGTGATGCAACGTGTTCATGATGTTATCGCAGAAGTTGCGCCTCATGACAGTGTGGAACGCTATACTAGCCTTGGTGTTGAAGTTATAAAAGCTTACGGAAGATTACTAGACCCGTGGACTGTGGAAATCGCCTATGAAGACGGGTCATCGACTAAGCTGACCGCTCGTAGCATTGTTATAGCAACAGGTGCACGCCCATTTGTTCCACCACTACCTGGCATTGAAGAAACCGGTTATGTAACCAGCGATACGCTATGGACTGAGTTTGCGAAACTCGATACCGCACCAGAAAAACTGGTCGTGTTAGGTGGCGGTCCTATTGGTTCTGAATTGGCGCAGTCTTTTTCAAGATTAGGATCAAACGTGACGCAGATTGAGATGGCCGACCGAATCATGATTCGAGAAGATCTTGAGGTTTCAGAGTTTGCGACCAAAGCACTGCAAAAAAGTGGTGTGAATATACTTACCTCTCATCAGGCACTTCGGTGTGAACAGAAAGGCGATAAGAAATTCATTGTGGTTAAGCATCAAGAACAAGAAATTGAGATTGAATATGACCAACTTCTTTGTGCCGTAGGGCGTAGTGCTCGTCTCGATGGTTATGGGCTTGAAGAGCTGGGTATTGAAACCAACCGAACGATCGTAACGAATGAATACTTGGAAACGCTTCATCCAAACATCTTCGCAGCAGGCGACATTGTTGGCCCGTATCAATTTACACATGTTGCTGCTCACCAAGGTTGGTATGCCGCCGTTAATGCGCTGTTTGGGCAGTTCAAGAAATTCAAAGTAGATTATCGAGTGATCCCTTGGACAACCTTCATCGATCCAGAAGTTGCAAGAGTGGGTATCAATGAGTACGAAGCGCAAGAGAAAGGAATTGACTATGAGGTAACTCGATTCGAGTTTAAAGAGCTTGATAGGGCTATTACAGAGAGTGCAACCGACGGCTTCATTAAAGTGATAACACCAAAGGGCAAAGACAAAATATTAGGTGTGACCATTGTATCTGAGCACGCGGGTGATTTGATTGCAGAGTTTGTTTTAGCCATGAAACATGGCCTTGGTTTGAATAAGATACTGGGTACAATTCATAGCTATCCAACATGGGCAGAAGCGAACAAATATGCGGCAGGTGAGTGGAAACGGGATCACGCACCGCAAACTATTCTTCGTTTATTAGAGAAATATCATACATGGCGACGTGGTTAACGACACGAAGGTACTGAAATTGATATAATCTGTTCGTTAATCGTATTTATGTCAAAAGGCCGCACTGTTCCGAGCGAAGTACTGCTCAATATGAATAGTCGCGGCCAAGTTATCTTTAAAGGACTGGGAAATTGAAAAAATTTGTTAATCTTGTTGTTATTATGTTTGTCGCACTCCTACCTAGAGCATTCGCCTCTGAGAACATGAACCTTTCAGGAAAAGTGTTAGAAGCAATGAATTCAGGTGGCTACGCCTATGTGCTAGTGGAACTAGAGTCAGAGCAGAGATGGTTTGCAGGCCCTAGCGCTCAGATAAATGTGGGTGATGTTGTGTCGTTCAACGAAGAAGGCATTGGCATGACTCAGTTTCACAGCAAAAGCCTCGATCGTGATTTCGACGTTATCTACTTTGTTAATGCCATCCACAATGGCAATAGCGCACCAGTCGCTGCATCGGGTAAGGCGGCGCAGTCGGGCGCCGCTATAGACAAAATAACGCCAGCAGAAGGTGGTAAGACCGTTGCAGACATCGTGGCTCAGAAAGAAGCCCTGTCTGGAAAAACCGTTGTGTTACGAGGTAAAGTGGTAAAATTTAGCCCTCAGATAATGAAAAAGAACTGGTTACATATTCAAGATGGTACGAGTGATTCAGTAACGGGCCTGAATGACCTCACCATCACGACGGCAGATTCTGCCCGTGTAGGTGATATCGTGACGATTACAGGCACACTTACACTGAATAAAGACTTTGGTTACGGTTATAAGTATGACCTGATTATTGAAGAAGCTACCATCGTTACTGAGTAGTGAGCTTATTAAATTACCACCTGATTTTGTACAAAGGATAATCCATGAATTATTGCTTAAAGCTCATTTTGACGGTGAGTTCTCCGCTGGTGCTAGCCGGTTGTTTCAGCGAGACGAATAACCTACCTGATCAGAGGCCAGATTATGCCTATGAGTTGGATACGTGGCAGGAAAACTCTGAGATATATGAATTCACTATGAAAGCGAATCCAGAGCAAGCTTGCATTATGCTTATGCTGGATTCAGGAAAAGATATGGGGCTTTCTTGTATTCCTAAAGGGCCGCAAGGAAAATTAGACAAGTTACTACCAGCGGACTTTGCTTACGAACTAGATACTTGGGCTGCAAACTCGGAGATCTATGAGTTTACACCGCGTTCAAATACGAACTACTCGTGCCTTATGTATATGCTAGATTCTGGCAATGCTATGGGGTTACGTTGTGCTCCCAAGGCAAGCAAAGTGTTAGAAGCTCAATCTCAAAGTGAGCAGCCTTTAAGTAAATAGACACGAGTGACTAAAAATGAGTGGTCTGCGAGCAAAACCCCGCCATCGACGTAGTTGAAAAGCTGTATTGATATGTTTTTGAGCTACGTCCGAATTAAGTAACAAGGTAGGTATACCTGCATTGTTACTTAAGCCGATGGAATATCCTCCATCGCCATGTCTTTATCCGTATCTATCCACCAAGTAAGGATCAACGTACTTAGCCCAGCTAAACCGAAACTGATCACGAGTGGAAATACTGAACCATCAAAAAAGGCGCCAATTGCAAATGCGAGCAAAGCGGAAATAATGGTGGATACCGAACCAACAATTGCCGAACCTAATCCCGCTGACTCACCCAAAGGCTCCATGGCAAGGGCGTTGATATTACCAAATATCATCGCGAGGCTAAAAAATGTACCCAGCATGTAAAGGGTGGTCAAGACTAACGGTGGGTATCCACCAAAATTGATGGTAACAATAACAAATAGAGCGGCAATCAAGCTTATAGCAATAAGTGCAATACGAACAATATAGCGCATTCCATATTTCATGACGTTTTTGCCATTGATGTAAGATGAGACCCCAAAGGCAAGCGTTAGCCCAGCAAAATAGAGTGGAAACCAATGACCTAATTGGTATGTCTCGGTAAATAGCTGGGAAGCAGAACTCAAATAAAATACAAATGGACCCGAAATGATGCCCGCCGAAATAGTATAGCCAATGGATTTACGATTTTTAAGAATTGAACCCACAGCGGTCAACATAGTTGACGCAGAGAACTTAGCTCTATTTTCTGCTTTTAGCGTTTCCTCTTGTCGAATTAGATACCAACTGAGTGAGATTAGACCCACAACAAGAATAGCGAAGAAGATACTTTGCCAGTTTGCCAACGTTAAAATTAACTGACCAAACAGGGGGGCAAGCATAGGGACAAGAACAAAAATCATCATAATAAATGACATGACTCTGGCCATTGCACGCCCTTGATAGAGATCTCGAATAATGGCAACAGAGATAACCCTTGGAGCCGCAATACCGAACCCTTGTAAGAAACGACTAAAAACCATCATGTCATGATCGGTAGCGGTCATTGCCATTATACTCCCGACAATGAATACGCTATACCCAGCGACAATAGAAAGACGCCTACCTATTGAATCGGAAAGCGGCCCAAACAAGAGTTGGCCTAAAGCTAAACCGACGAAAACGGCGACGATGAAATGTTGAGCGTCTTTTGGGCTAGGTGAATGTAATTCAACCGCAATAACGTGTAGTGCGGGTAATATCGCGTCAATAGATAAAGCAACAATAGACATCATTAATGCCATCATTATGATGAATTCATTGAAAGGTAATTCTTTTCTTTGGTACTGCTTCATGTAAAAACTCGCGTAATTATTTATTCTTTAGTGAGGTTGGATTGAGTGAAATATAACAGCCATTTCGAATGTCAAAGCCACCGTTCACTCTACTTATATTGGGAGTCTAATAGTTAAAGCTAACTTTAAGTCAAGAATTTCTTTTAATGAATGTCACCATTCCAATTTACAGGAAACAGGTCTCCATTACTCTTGAGCAAGTTCCGTCAATACCCGTTTAAACGTTTCTACTGGATGGGCACCATTGAGGGCGCTGGTTCGATTGAATACAACGGTTGGTACGCTAGTAACACCAAGTTGAGTCCAGTAATTTTCAACTGTCCGGACTTCATCACGATGTTTTTTGTCATCCAAACGACGGATGGCTTCAGTTCCGTTAAGCCCAATGCTGTTAAGCTCTTTAATGAGAACTCTTCTATTTGATACGTCTTTTTGCTCGGTAAAAAAAGCGCTGAAAAGGCGTAATTTTAGCTCGGTTTGCTTGCCCATTTCTTTGGCGTACTCAAGTAAGATATGCGCTTCAAAAGTATTAACCATCTTCATGTCATCAAAATACTTGAACTCAAAGCCGTGTGCGGCACCTTGCATAGTGATGTTTTCGCGCGCGCGTGCACTATCTTCTGCTGATGAACCGTATTTTCTTGCGATATGCTCTCTTAGGCCTTCGCCTTCTGCCGGCATATCTGGATTGAGTTCGAAAGGTTGCCACTCGATCTCTACTTGATCTTGCATACCTAATTCATCGATCGCGGCCTTTAGGTGTTTATAACCTACAATGCACCAAGGGCATACGACGTCTGAGACAATATCTAGCTTTATTTTCTTTTTCATCTTCTTACCTTTACACCGTTTTTGGATGGTTAGCTCTAGATAGCTATAAATCGCGTACTTATTTAATTGAACGACTGTTCATATAAAATAATAATACACCCAAAACGGTGCTGTGAGAAGGACTCCGAGGAATTAGTTTTAGCGGTTTTTATTCATCTGAGATGGTCAGCACTATCTTTCCAACGTGCTCTTTTTTTAAGAACTCTACTTGAGCGGTATTTATATCGATAAGCGGATATGTTTTTGCAACAAGAGGAACAATATTCCCTAGCTCAATTTGATTAATTAGATTTTGGAATACATGAGGGGCCAAAACCGTACAACCAAAGAAACTCAAATCTTTTAAATATAAGGTTCTCACGTCAAGATTGACATGGGCTCCCGCAATAGCACCTGAAACAGCGTAACGTCCACCTGAGCGTAATATCTCTAAGTATTGCGGCCACTGTTCACCCGCGACCAAATCGATTACGACATCAACACTGTTCTCACCGAGAATCGTCATTAAATCGGCATTACGCGCAATCACTTGGTCTACTCCAATATCGAGCAGTTGCTGATTTTTATTTGGGCTTGTCATGGCAATAACGTAAGCACCACGAGCTTTAGCTAATTGAATCGCTGCAGAACCTACGCCACCAGAAGCACCAGAGATCAAGACAGTATCAGCCTGATTGACGTTGGCGCGCGTAAGCATATTTTCAGCGGTTGAATAGGAACAGGGGAATGAAGCAAGCTCGGTGTCTGTTAATGGCGTCTCTACGCGGTATGCGTGTTTTGCGGAAACAACAATATATTCAGCGAAACCACCATCACATTCAGAGCCCAAATACCATGGTGGGACACGAGTCTGACCTTTTACTTCATTAAGACATGGCTCTATAAGAACACGTTCACCGATTCGTTTCGTATTAACATTCTCCCCAACGGCGACTATTTTACCGCATACATCCGCACCTTGGATTCGAGGGAATGACAACGCGCTACCAGACCAACTGGCTTTATTGTCTAGAGTTTCACTTTTAGCATACCAACCAATACGAGTGTTGATGTCGGTATTATTTACACCCGCAGCAGAAACACGAATAAGAACCTCATTGTCCGATGGAGTCGGAACGGCAATGTCGTCACGACATTGAAGCATTTCAGAATCTCCGTAGCCAACAAGTTGAATGCCTTTCATTTGTTTTGGAATTTTTGTCATTAATGATTACCTCTATTTAAATTTACGTTGGCTTTAATCAATTTTTATCGGCTATTTTAGAATGTGGACGGCGGCGTTTTTTGCGGCGGTAATTGCATCACGTCCTATTAGTGGCCATGCGCTTGAAACACCTTCATGGAGTAAATAGAGGACGGTGGCTAGCTCTGCTCTTTCACTTTGGTGAACAAAAATATGTTGGACATCGAGCTTGTATTTTTTCACTGCTTGATTGATTAGCGAGTTATCCGGGAAAGCCGCAATGGCATTCATCGATAGACAACCATTAGGGGCGCTTTTTATCATCCATTGTTCAAGCTTGTCGAAGATACAGAGAATAGATTCGGTGCTATCTGTGGGTAAGTTGTCGGTTAAGATCGTTAGATACCGCTGGTGGCGATATTCGAGTGCGCCCACAATCATGGCTTCTTTTGATGGGTAATATCGGTAAAGCGTACGTAAGCTCACGTTACAGGCTGTTTTTAACTGCGCGACACTTGGCTCGGCAAAACCATGTCGACTGAAAGCCTCTTCTAGGCTTGCGGCAATTTGATCTTTCGTCATGTGGCTCTCTGAGTATAATATTGACAAGGTAGAACATTCATTCTACTTATGCAGGGTAGAATGAATGTTCTACCTTGTCAATTAAGATTGAGAACCTGAAAAGGGTTTAAGGCATTATTAATCTCTTAGCTCGATGGCTCTGAATTAAGGTATAACCACCAGAACTGACGATAAGTAGGCTACCTAATAGCGTTGTTGTATCGGGTGTTTCACCGAATACAAATACACCAAAGATTAATGCGAAAAGTAATCGACTATATCGAAAAGGCGCGACGACCGAGACGTCACCAGTGCGCATCGCGATGGTTAACGCATTATAAGCGCCAACACCAAATAAGATTGCACCGACTATTTTGAGCCCAGTAATAAGATCCATCTGCAGTGGATCGCCACTATAAACAAACATGGCTAACCCTGTTGGAATCATGACAAAAAATCCGTAGATGCCTAATTGCGTATTGGACAAAGTGGCTGGTGCAGCACGTGTGGCGAGGTCTCGGCCCGCAAACCCTACCGTTGCCACAACAGCAAAAATAGAGGCAGTTTCGAACCCTTCGAGGCCAGGTCGAATAATCATTAACACGCCAACCAAACCGACTAAAACAGCCATCCATCGTTTCAGTCCAATTTTTTCGCCAAAGAAAAATGCGGCACCTAGCATAGCGATTAAAGGCGTCGCTTGTAATATAGCCGAAGCGCTCGAGAGTGTGGTTAACGTAATCGCTAAGGCGAAAGAAAGTCGGCCAGAGACTTCACAAAAGGCACGAATAATAATCGGGCGGGAAAGAATGGCAGGGTGAAAAATGACTTCTCCCTTCTTTTTGGTTAATAACGCGAAAATCAACGTTCCGCCTAATCCAAATAACGCCAATATTAACCCGACGTTAGTGGTACTTGCAGCGGCTTTTATCAGCATGTCCTCAATGGAAAACGCTGCCATGGCGAGAACCATAAAGATACTGCCTCGAGTATTGTTCAAAAACGCGCTCCTATTCTTCCTTGAATTCTCGCACTAGCATAACCTAAGCGACAAGGTTCAATAACCCCGCGTTGTATTTTTTCTTAAATACCTATGCAAATTTAACGGACACCATGCCTATATCGTGCTTTGATGAGTCTATAGACCACAAAACCATCAATGACAATATTTTAATCAAGGGTGTGAGTTATTGGAAAGCGCTTGTCGAGCAGCAGCTGGTTAAGTCGGTTCTTTAGCCTGATGACAATATCGACCTTAATCTGCACCAAATCGTTCAGCCATAAGGTCGATAAAACTCCTCACTTTCGACGATGAAAATCGACTTTCTCGATGGATAATGTGTATGGGTAATGGGGCCGGTTGGTATGGCTCTAATACCGTGACAAGACGATTATCTTTGCGCTCCTCGACGACTTGATAGGAAACGGCTCGGGTAATGCCAAGCCCAGCCTTCGCCGCTTCTATAGCGGACTGATTAGTCGTCACGGTAAGCCGAGGCTGAACATGAAGCTTGGTTTTTTCACCGTTATACGTAAACAACCAGTCACGAGAGAAGTTGTTTGAAGAAGAACTGATAATCGTGTGATGCTTCAAGTCTTTTGGCGTTACAGGGCGACCAGTTTTCGCTAAATAGTCGGGCGAGGCCACGAGTATTAAATCAACCTCCCCTATCTTTCGTGCCCTCATACTTGAGTCTGCTAATTCTCCAATACGAATACCCACATCGAACCCTTCTTCTAGTAGGTTTACGGTCCTATCCAAAAAAGCCGCGTTAACATTGGCTTCAGGAAAACGGTTTAAATATTCCACCACCACTGGCATTACATGCTTTTGACCAAACATTACGGGTGCGGTAATACTCAAATCGCCTTTAGGCTCAGAGTTGATGCCAATCGCCGCTTCATTGGCAAGTTCAACGTCTTGCAAAATCCGACGAACGTCCTCTAAATAACGTAGACCGACATCCGTTGCTCGTACATAGCGAGTAGTACGGGCGAGCAGTTTTATCCCCAAGTGTTCCTCCAAAGAAGAGATGGCTCTGGTTACTGCTGGTGGAGACATATTCAAAACCCGTGCTGCCGCAGCAAAACCTTCATTTTCTGCTACCGCTACATAAACTCGCATGAGGTGTAGTTGGTCCATATCGTCGCCCTATTATTCCATTTAGTGGAATAATCAATTGTGCATTATAGATATTCTTTACTCAAACGATTTTTGGCAAACTGTTTACGTCGAGTGAGGTAGGCCTCACTAAATAACACTCAAACATAAAAATATTGGTTGAGTGTCACTATTCAAATTAAAAGGAAATCACATGAGCCGCATCAATCTAGTGTCAGAAAATCAAGCAAATATCGAACAAAAAGAACTTTACTCCGCTATACAAGACCAACTGGGTGCCATTCCTAATTTCCTAAAAGTATTTGCTAATTCACCGGCAGCATTAAAGGCGTTTCTCGGGCTACATACTATCGCAGGTGATGGCAGTCTAGATGCACAAACTCGTGAAAGAATAGCCCTTGGGTTAGCGGAGCAAAATGCTTGTCAGTATTGTGTATCTGCGCATACGGCTATCGGCCGAAAAGCGGGTTTATCTAATAGCGAGATGCTTGAAAATCGAAAAGGGAGCAGTGAAGACAGTAAAGCAGCGATAGCCGTAAAATTTGCTCGTTCATTAGCCGATAAAAATGGCGAAGTGTCGACAGCTGAGTTATTGCAGGTAAGAAATGCAGGGTATAGCGATGCGGAAATCGTAGAAATTATTACCCACGTGGGTATGAATGTATTGACCACTATTTTAGGTAAGGCGAGCCGAGTAGAAATCGATTTTCCAAAGATTGATTTATATAACGCTTAATACGCTAGCGGGTATTCAATACAAATTCGAGCTTTCTTGATTAGCTTTCATGAAAGCTCGGGTGTAATAAAATTAATGAGGGGCAAAACATGCCACATAAATACGCAGAGTTGATGTTTACCAATGATGTTAAGCAGGTACAACGTGAAATGGGCAGCCGCATTGGTTACGAGTCAATGGAACACGGCGAGGATTATAACTTTCTGTTTTCCGATGTCGAAGCGTCATTTATTGAAGGCCGAGATAGCTTCTATATGGCGAGTGTTAACGATGCGGGTTGGCCTTATGTTCAGCATCGCGGTGGACCCCAAGGGTTCATGCGCGTACTCGACAATAACAAGCTTGGTTTTGCCGATTTTAGTGGTAACCGGCAATACGTCAGTGCGGGTAATTTTCGTGGAAATAATCGAGTGTCGTTATTTTTCATGGATTATCCGAATCAACGTAGACTCAAACTGAGCGGTAGGATTGAACAGGTCGCCGATGACGACTGGGATACCTTAGTCCGTTTGGAAGTTGAAGGGTACCCGGCTGCGGTAGAGCGCGGTTTTGTTATCCATGTGGAAGCATTTGATTGGAACTGCCCTAAGTACATCACCCCTCGATTTACAGAATTGGAAATGTCGGATGTGATCACGCCTCTTTTGGCAGAAAATAAACGGTTAAAGTCGATGGAGAATAATAAAGATAAACCAGATAGCGTTGGAGAGGGAGAACTGCCTTTGGTTGTTACTGGTATTCGACAATTAACACCACATATACGAGCCTTCGAATTGCGTCATCGAGACGATATTCCGCTGCCGGCTGTGTCGGCTGGCGCGCATTTGTCTATCCCCGTCGTCCTTGAAGGTGGTGAGCAAATAACACGTCGTTATTCTGTCTGTTCTAACCCCAATCGCAGAGATATCTATGAGATCGCGGTAAGACAAGACCTTGAAGGAACAGGCGGTTCTAAAGCGATTCACGAACAGTTCACCTTAGGTTTGAACCTTAACTGCGGCTTGCCTGAAAACTTTTTTGAGCTTCATTCGGATAACAGACCAACGGTGTTGATCGCGGCAGGTATCGGTATTACCCCAATTAAGTCGATGGCTCAGCAGCTTGCAAAGCAAGGAAGAGAATTTTCGCTTCATTATGCTGGAAAGCGACGAAGTGAAATGGCCTTTCAGGATCGATTATCAAGGGAGTTTGACAGTAAAATTCATTTTTATTACTCGAAGGCTCAACAGCGTCTTAGTTGTGAAAAAATTCTTACTCAAGCGCCTAAAAACAGTGTGTTCTACGTTTGTGGCCCACAAGGATTGGTTGATGAAATGCTCGCGACGGCGACAAAGCTAGGTGTAGATATAAGACGTATTCATTATGAACGATTTTCGGCGCAATCCACCACGAATACGCACGCATTTACGGCAGAGCTTGTTAAGTCAAACGTGACTGTAGAAGTGTCGGAAAACGAGAGTCTGTTAGAAGCAATTCTAAAAGAAGGCATTGCTATCCCTAGTAGCTGCAATGCTGGGGAGTGTCGAAGCTGTGTCGTCAAAATAGGTCAGGGTGAGGTTGAGCATAGAGACAACTGTTTGACGGTGTTGGAGCGAGAGAGCTTGATGTGCCCGTGTGTATCGCGAGCAAAAGGTGGCTCTATAGCGATCAATATCTAGATGATCAATCATTCCCAAAAAGAGACGAACATGAAAAACTTAACACAAGCGTTAACGGCTGGATTTGGCGCAACGTTAGCCATTCTTATCTTAGCTTATTTGCGAGAATACTACGGAATAGACCTATGGTTAATGGCCCCATTTGGTGCGACGACGGTGTTGGTGTTTGGTCTACCAACAAGTCCTTTAGCACAACCTAAAAATGTGATTTTTGGCCACCTGATTACGAGTGTGATTGGCTTGGTGTTTGTCCATTTTGTTGGCACCGAATATTGGGCACTAGCGCTTGCGACAGGAATGGGTGTATTTGCCATGTTAGCCACAAAAACGACTCACCCACCCGCTGGTGCTAATCCTATTCTGATTATGCTCGTACACCCGAACTGGAGTTTTTTGATTAACCCAGTCTTGCTCGGGGCTGTGGCGATTGTCTTTGTTGGCCTTGTATATCAAAAATTTATTCAAGGTATCATGACTCCATCAAATTAAACCTTCGCTTTTACCCTTAGATCGAGGGCTTTCGGGTGCTCTTTCTTTGCGTAATAGCGTACAGCGTGCCTAATAACCCATTTCAATTCTTTAGTGGCGGATCTCAGCCACTCATCGCATAACTCAAACACCAGATCAGGATGGTCCTTTGCAATATCGCCTAAGCTGTTAGCAACACTTCTTTGGACATAAAGGCTGGAGTCGTTTTTTAGTGATTCCAGAATGGGAATGATGGGCGACGGATCCTGAACAAAATTCGGAATGTTTTTTCCCCATGGCAATTTAGGGCGTGAACCTTCTGAGCAAAGCCTGCGTACATCTTCACTTGGGTCGTTTAACCAACTGTTAAGCACGTTTAGCGTTCTTTCTTGTTGCTCGATAAGAAAAGGACGTATCGAAAACTCAGCCGTAAAACGTTTGGTTAATTCGACCTGTGCTTGCATCGACACATCAAACGGATCGTCTCCGTCGTTATACGCTGGGTCAAGTCCATAGTCGGCAATGTAGGTGCTAAAGGGGAGGTAGTAAAAAGCGGCGATACCTAAGGTTTCATCTGGCTTGGAAGGGGGTAACATACTGGCGACGATTATGTCCATTGCGTCGCTGTAATTGCTTGGTAAGGTATGGCGTAAACTTGTCGCAATGTGTTTAGCGCGCCCCATGATTGATAGTTCTTCCAATCCGTCAATGGCCTGTTTAGCGAATGTTTTCGCATCAAATTCAGAATGTACCAACTCAATATTTCGAGCCATAAATCCGATAGCTTTCTCGTTCAGCTGCTCTTTAAGTGGTACGCCTTTAACAATACCCCGTGAAGCCGTTGGAATCTGAGGGTTTAAATAGTCTGGAATTTCAATCATTGTTGTAACCTAAAGAAGAGTGGGTCATGTTGCTCAGCCGAAAGATGTTGTTCGGCTGAGTAATAAACTGAATATATTATACTAAACAAAAACGTGTATTGCGCAGTTATTCCGTGATTTTAGATGAGCGCATCTTTGAGAAGCTCCAATCTATCCTGACCCCAGAATTGCTCGCCATTATAATAATAGGCTGGTGCACCAATTGCGCCTTGTTCGATGGCCTCGGTGGTGTTGGTTTCATAGATAGCATGGGTCTGTTCTGTCTTGGCTCGGTTGATAACTGCATCTGCGTTAAGTTTTAGTTCCGTCAGTATTGTGTGTAACACCGCTTCAACTGCAATATCTTGTTCCTGCGACCAGCATGCCGCTTGCGCTAGACCAGCAAACTCCCCAGCATTAATCCCCATCTCTTGTAGAGCGATGATGCACTTGTCGGCGAGGCTTGGATCCGTTGGGAAATGAGCTGGATGCAAATTTGTAGGCAGTTGTCGTTTCGCTGCCCATCGCTCTATCTCTACCAAACGATAGGCTTGTCTACACTTAGGGCGTTCATGTATTGGTAGAGTGCCTGTTGTCGCAAAAACTTGACGAATTATGAAAGGTTTAAAATGAATAGTGGCGTTGGTCTCTTCTGCTATCTGAAGCAATAGTGAATGCCCAAAGTAGGTAAATGGTGAAATACTGGTGAAGTAATAATCTATTGTTTTGCTCATGGTATCCATATCCTTAATGTGTCATTTAACGTGTGCTGTAATCTATTTCGTGTTTCTGATGGTTAGAATGCGATAAAAATGTCATCATTATGTCCGGTTATTATGATAATTAGTCCGATTTTTTTTCAAATTCTTTATCAATAAATTTAGAAGGTGTTTATGGCAAGGCTTGATCGTCTTTCAGCTCTTATCGCTCGGTTTGAACTCCAAGCTGAAATCGCGTGTTGTCCGGAACAGGCGAATCTATATCTACTGGCTGATGCAAAAAGCGGTGAGCTTTCTCGGATAGAATTTTGGCCGATTGCACAAGGCGAACTTGATTCGATATCTGAGAAAGATGACCTAATGGTTGCCGCGTCAATAAATTTAGGTGGCGAAGCGAACCCGCTTGCTCGCGCTTTACCAAGCCGGATTACACTTTCAATAAATGAAGAGAGTAATTTAAAAGACCTTGCTCAGTTGATTGTAGGTGAAGTAAATGAGACGCGTTGTGGAAGAGCGACAACGTTACAAAGGTTATTTGAAGTAATGATCATTATCTTGCTAAGAAGAGCGATGAAAGAACATTCCGGTGAAAAAGGGCTGCTTGCGGGTTTAGCGGATGGTCAAATAAGCAAAGCGATTGTGGCGATACACGAAAAACCGGAGTTTGACTGGAGGATAGAGGACCTTGCCGATACCGCGGGACTATCCCGTAGTCAATTTATGCAGCGCTTTAAAGCGCGAGTAGGGCACACCCCTGCTCAATACCTGCGTGATTGGCGACTGTCACTTGCAAGGCAAGACTTAGAGAAAGGAGACCGAGTAAAAGTGGTGGCTCAACGATATTGCTACGGTAGCCAAGAGGCGTTGAGCCGAGCATTTCATCAGCGCTATCAATACAGTCCTGCTCAGGTTAGAAAAACACTGGCATAAAATACTTAAGAAATGCCTAGCTTGTGCTTATTGATTGGAACGAATCAGAGGACTCTCATGTTTAATCGAAGGCATAATTAGGTTTGCAGCGATCGTCACAAACATCAACATACCTGCAACAGGCCAAAGGCTACCGTCATAGAAAACGGTGGTTAGCCAGCCTGTGATGGACGAAATAAAGAACTGGTTTGCACCAAATAGAGCAGAAGCGGATCCGGTATGTTCTTTAAAATGGCTGATATATATGGCATTACAGTTAGGCATAGATGCACCCAACGAGCCAATCATGCAGATGATACTGATTGCTTGAATCTCGACAGGGGCGTCGAAGTAAGTCAATAAAACAAAGAGAGCCACAAATAAGAATTGGAATCGCAATGCCCATTTCAATAGAAAGTTGGCCATATAGGTAGAGAGTAGATAATTGTTCACCCTATTGATGAACGCCATTGCCACAACATTGGCAGCGAACACGAGGGCAAAGACCTGATCGTCAAGACCGAAATATTGTTGATAAACAAAGGATGCGTTGGTGATAAATATCATCATTACGCTCTGTGAAAAACCTTGTACACCGATATACCGAAGAGCAGGTTTATTGCGTAAAACAAACCGGTATCTTTCTATTACTGACAGCGTTTGGTGATGTTCAATTTTGTCATTTGGCAGTTTTAGTACCGTAAGCAAGATAACCAACATGCCGTAACCGAACAGGGCATAGAAAATAATCTGCCAATCCGCTACCAAAAGTATCAGAGCACCAATACTTGGCGCTAATGCTGGTGCGCCAACCAAAATAAGTGTAACGAGTGCGAACATTTTTGCTGCTTGATTACCTGACGCTCTCTCTCGAATGAGTGCCGGTACACAGACAACGGAAAATCCGCCACCTATCGCCTGAACAATTCTCATAATCTGTACTGTCAATAAGGTGTCTGCTTGAGCAATAACGAGTGTGGTAATGGAGTATATGGACAGCCCTAAAATTATCATGCGCTTTTTGCCAAAGCGATCAGCGAGTGGGCCTCCAATTAACTGACCGATCGCCATGCCAAAAATGTAGTAGCTGATTGTGGTGGCAATTTTGTCGGGTCCAACATTGAAATATTCCGCCATATAAGGCATGGCAGGAAGGTAAGTATCCACCGCAAATGGAGATACTCCGATGATCATTGCCATTAATATGACAAACGTTTTTTGAGACATAGCGGTTACTCTTAGTTTCTAGCCGGGCTTAATTACTATCCGAACTTGGTCTATAACGATAAAAAGGGGGAGGTTATTATCTTTCCAGAAAGATAATAACTTGAATTAATCTTTCTGGAAAGATATTATTTGGGAAATTATTGAGGTCCATTATGTCGAACAAACAACTAAACGTTGATGACTTCATCAGCCTGATGAAAGAGAACTGGCCTACCGCCTTTCAATCTCTTTATCCACTTTTCCCAAGAATTCGTCGTATTGAAGAACATATTAACGCTGATAAAGCGTCAATAATGGCGTGTCACGGCCTTCATAGTTCAGATTTCGATCTATTAACCGCACTGCGCAGAAGCAACAAGGTTGCCCCGTATGAACTTATGCCAACCGAGATATGTGAGTACATGCTTTTTAGCTCCGGTGGGTTGACCAAGGTGATGAATAGGTTGGAAAAGAAAGCCTTTATTACTCGGGTTGAAAGCGACCATGATAAGCGAATTAAAATGGTGAGGTTAACGACCGAAGGCGAGCAACTTATAGAAGAAGTGGTTGAGCAGTTTCAAGATCTACATACCACCTATCTGGATGGCTTTAAACAGGAAGACGTTGAGCAACTCGATTTTCTGGTACGCAAGTTACTAAACAATATAGAATCAAAAAAATAGCGTCGTTTATTCAAAGGAAAGTACATGGTTACGTATGACAAGCATTCTCTGGAGAGTCAATTCCCACTGTTAAAGCGATTGGTTGCATTGGAAGAGATCAGTTGGTTCAATCCTAGCAGTACCACTTTGGAGGCTGCATTACCCTTTGTTGGTCTTGATGAGAAAGACATATGCCATGCGAGCCAACGACTTAAAAGATTTGCGCCATACATTGCTGATGCCTTTCCTGAAACTGCGGTTTCTGGTGGAATAATAGAGTCGGAAGTGGTGGAAATAGCGCAAATGAAAGCGGAAATGGAGCGGTTATATAACACGCCTATCCTCGGTCGCTTGATGCTCAAAAAAGACAGTCACCTTCCTATTTCTGGGTCAATAAAAGCGCGTGGGGGTATCTACGAGGTGCTAACTCATGCCGAAAAACTGGCGATTAACGCTGGGATGCTCTCTGAAGAAGACGATTACAGCAAACTGTCTAGCGAAGTGTTGAAAACCTTCTTTGGTCAATACAGTATTGCCGTGGGTTCGACTGGTAACCTTGGATTATCTATCGGAATTATTAGCGCAAAATTGGGCTTTTCTGTCTCGGTTCATATGTCTGCTGAGGCGCGAGAATGGAAGAAGCGTAAGCTCCGATCCCATGGTGTCAATGTTGTAGAATACGAGCAAGATTATGGTGTAGCGGTTGAGCAAGGTCGAAAAGAATCCGAAAAAGATCCGAACTGTTTTTTCATCGATGACGAGAATTCGCAGACGCTCTTTCTTGGCTATTCTGTCGCAGGGGAACGAGTAAAGGCGCAGTTTGACCAAATGGCTATCATCGTTGATGACGATCATCCACTGTTTGTCTATTTGCCTTGTGGGGTCGGTGGTGGTCCTGGAGGCGTTGCTTTTGGACTAAAAATGGCCTTTGGTGATCACGTGCATTGTGTTTTTGCAGAGCCGACACATTCTCCATGCATGTTGCTTGGTGTTCACACTGGGCTTCACGATAAAATATGTGTACAAGATATTGGCATCGATAATGTAACGGTGGCCGATGGTTTGGCAGTGGGAAGGGCATCTGGGTTTGTTGGTCGAGCAATGGAACGATTGCTTGATGGCTACTACACCATTTCAGACCAGAAAATGGTTCGCTTTCTGAGTCAACTCAACCAATGCGAAGGGATTCAACTTGAACCTTCCGCATTGGCCGGAATGTTAGGTCCCATTATTGTTACGAACGCGAGTGAATATCAGAAACGCTTGGGTTTAGATGATCGGCTAATGGCAAATGCCACACATCTTGTTTGGGCCACGGGAGGAGGGATGGTGCCAGAAAAAGAGATGACATCTTATTTGGCCAAGGCAATTGGTTAACGTCACTTATTCCCAGATAATTGAACTGGTTCATAATTAAGCTTCTTAACACCTCCTTACTACATATTCTTGCTGACCGTACATCTTCAAATGGTAATAATACTCATTTTTGTTTGATCTAGAACAAAGAGACTATACATTTACCCCTAAAGTGGTATATTAAATGCGAATCAATCTCACTATCATTTCGATCTTAAATTTGTTAATGAATAACTCAACCAAGAAAAATAAGGATTTCTAGTGAAAAAGAGCATTTTAAGTTTAGCTGTATCTACTGCCGTATTTACGTCAGTTTCTTCTGCAGCCCCTCAAGTCACTATATTAGATGTAACGCATCAACCCGCAGGGAGTTTTTTGGCTTATACCGAGTTTGAATTGTCAGGAGAGCCTTTAGCCGAATCTCTTGGTTTAGATTTAGATGTTTTAGACCCGAATGTTGTTGATGACCCAACCCCTTTTGACTTCGCCGCTGGTATTGAAAGTTATGAATACTCAGAAGAAGCGATGTACGCATTAAATTATCAATCTCAAATGGGTCCTCATATCGTTAATGGGCCTCTAAACCGCAGTCGTGGTGGAAAGATGGAGAACTTAGGTAAGCGCGTTATTGAAATGGCCAATGCGGTTGGCTTCCCAGTGAATGAAGTTCCGCAAAATATGTACCCAATTTCTATCCCTTATATTTCTGGTAGCCCAGAGTTTGCAGAGGCCCCAGACACAACAACCGTCAACGGTGATGAAGTTGAAATTACCACTGCCAAAGGGACGAGCAAAAAGGTTCAGGTTGTTGTACCTGCCTATTTCCGTGACTACAAATCTTTGGCTTGGGATCCAAGCTCATTTGACAAAACACTGAACCCTGCTGCAACGGGTGGTATCTTCCTTAAAGAAGTGATGTGGTCTCAGGATTTCCTTGGTGGCATGCACGTAACTGAAACCGACGAAGAAGTAGAAGCCGATTCTGCCGTGATGGATCAAGATGGTGCCCATAGTTTAGGTGTGTCAGCAGCCGATGGCTTTAATGGCATGATGTTGACTGAAATGTCTATCGATAAACTTCAAATCATGCAGGCACAATTAGGGTTCGACGGTAAGAATTTAGGTATTAAATTTGGCCCTGATTATGACCCTAAAAATGGCCCTGTTTGGTTTGCACATAAGGTTGCCGTGAATGAAGGTAATGAGAATCAAGTCAAATCCATTGCATCGCTTAAGGTAAGTGATGGGTCATCTCAGTTACGTGACACATGGTTAATGTTGTGGCCAACGGCGGAGTTTTTCGCTTATACGGATCAGCGCACAGCGAACACAGCACAAAATCCAGCCTTTAATGCCGTATTTGACGGCGCACCTTTTGCAGCAGCGCCAAAAGAAAATACAGATACCAATACGAACAATGATGTTGTCGGTACAGATGCATTCTCACTGGCAAATAATATCTCGAATTTGTTGTTTAAAAACATTGCCGCGCTTCATTTCAATGAAGACAAAGGCACGTTCGTCACCGAATTCAATAATGGCAAAATGGGCAACAACGTTGACCTTTACGATGCCGCTTATTCTATGGTTGCACTTTCGGTTTACCAGCGTGCGAAGGATGCGTTACCTGTAGGTTATGCGACGGCAGAGTCAGGTGACCTGAACCTTAAATCTGAACAAGGTAAAAAAGCGCTAGAAATGATCCAAGCGCAAGCCGATTTCATTCTAATGAACTTGGTTGGTAAAAATGGATTGGTATACGACGGTTTAACGTTAGACAAAAAGATGAACGTTGATAGCAAGCAATCTTTGGATTCTCAATTTGCAGCCATTCGTGGCTTAGTTGCCGCATTCCTTGCGACAGAAGATGACAAATATAAGCAAGCGGCTCGCTCAATTTATCTCGCGGTTGAAAAGAACATGTTTGATGAAAAAATCAATACGTGGGCAACGATTCCGGGAACAGAGACAATCCATACGCCATACACTGCGGCTGCAATTTCTGCGGGTCTGCGTGAAGCGATTCTTCACCTTAAAAATGAAGAAGGCGAATCTGAACCTGCGCTTGAACTATCAGCATTAACCAATCGTTATGTTAGTTGGTTTAAAGGCGTGATTAATGGCGGAATGCAATTGGCTGAATGGATGGGTGATTCTGGAGAAAACCAACTTAAGGGCAGTAACTCAACCGATACGGATGAAGATGGTGTTCAACAGATTATTGCTGCTGGTGGTAAATTTGGTACGGCAATGACAATGGCAAATAAGGCCAGTGTTAAGTAAAAGCTAACCGAGTTTATTCGATTTAAGCAGCGATATTTTGTCGCTGCTTTTGTCGTTTCAAAAATCGATTCGGTGATATTAAATATGGTGCATTTAATCCAAATGACTATTTAATAAAACTGACTGTATATAGGTAGAAAAATGTCGAGTCATCAGATTGCAGAAAAGGGTTCAGACAAAGGGGTGTTTAGCCGCTGGTGGTTCTATCTGGCTTATCATCATAAATGGGCAGAAGGGATGCTTTACCTTATGTTTATTTCTGGCCTTTTGTTATGGGATAGATTGGATGTAGGTTGGCAAGTAGAACGAATTACATTGCTTCTCCATATGCTGATTGGACTCACCCTTTTTGTTGTTATCATGGCGCCATTTTGGCTTGCTCACCGTCGTTTAATTAGTGGCAGTAAGAAAGCCTTTCTTCGTAAAACAGGGTCGATAATTGAATGGCTCTTAGTGGTTTGCACATCAACAGGATTTTATCTTTTTTTCTTCGGTATACCGGGTAACACAATGGGTAATTTAATGGCCGACGTTCACTTTTATTCGTCATGGTTACTTGCTCCTCTGGTGTTTAGGCACGCGATGCGCTGGAGCGTATTAAAAATTATAAAAAATAAATAACACCAACGATTAAAGGCTGTGGGCATAAGTTTATGTTGACCCACTAACCCTACGATTGGGATTAGAACAGAAACAGTACGTTTCATTGAAAGACACTGAGGATTTATGTTTGCAAGTTTTCTTATCACTCTAAGAGAAGGGTTAGAAGCCTTTTTATTAGTCGGTATCGCGCTTTCTTATCTAGGGAAGCTTAATGCCCGTCACTTAAATAAATATATCTATATAGGTGTGTTTGTTGGCCTTGTTATGTCCCTAGCGATTGCGTTTGTTTTTCAAGTAGTCGTGGACCAGTTTAGCAACGAACGTTACCAAAACTACCTAATGGCGGGAATATTGTTGTTTGCCACTATTGTGCTGACCTATATGGCTATCTGGATGCAGAATCAGGCCAAAAATCAAGTTGCACAGATGCAGGAAAACATCAACAGTATGGTGACAACAGGTAACCTGATTGGGTTGGTCTCTCTATCTATGCTTGCCATTCTGCGTGAAGGGTTTGAAACCATCCTGTTTTTCTCTGCACTGATGTATTCCAGCCTTGGAGAACTAAATGCACAGGACGCGATTCTGGGGGGGCTTTTGGGCCTATTTGTGGCGTATGGCTTGGTCTGGTTCATGATGAAAAGCACCAAGAGAGTGCCATTGGCGCTGTTTTTTAAATGGACAAGTTTGCTCATTATCATTATTGCGGCGGGACTGCTTTCTTCTGCTATTAACATGCTGCAAGCGGGTCATCTTATCCCTATATACTATCCGCAGGTTTTTGATATATCGCATATTCTGGATGATAGAGACGTGTTTGGTACCTTTTTGAGAGCGTTATTTGGTTACAACTCATCACCTGGTTTATTACCGCTCACCGTCTGGTCAGTATATATGTTGATTTTCGTTCGCTTTTGGCAACAAGGATATAAACAAGCATGAATGACAGTAAGAAAAAATCCGCGGTAGTTTTGGGGGCTGGGCCTGCTGGTTTAATGGCAGCGTGGGAGCTCGTGGACGCGGGTTTTGATGTCACCATTATCGAAAAAGAAAACTTTGCTGGGGGCATGTGTGCAACCCAAAAATTCACCGGTAAGCATGGTGACTATCGTTTCGATTTTGGTGGTCATCGCTTTATCACCAAAAACCCTAAGTTGCTCTCATTTGTCGACCAACTTATGGGAGAAGAGTTGCTGTACGCGCAAAGAAACAGTGTTATTCGGTATCGAGGTCGAATTTATCAATACCCTCTTGTACTGAGCGACCTAATAAGAAATGCACCGTTTTCGCTATTAATCGGTGGTGGTTTTGACCTTGTGAAACAACTCTTTAAGCCCAAACCACAAACGCGATCAAAGGTCAGTTTTGCGCAGTGGATCGAGAGCCGATTTGGTAAAACACTCTACAAACACTTTTTCGAAGGCTATACCGCGAAACTATGGGGAATCGATCCCAAAAATCTGTCAGGGGATTGGGCCTCACAACGTATCAGTCTTATCGATTTGAAAGATATCGCTCGTCGTATGTTACCGGGTAAGCGTTCGAATGTGCGTACCTATGCTCGTCAATATCGCTACCCTAAGTGGGGGTTTGGTCAGCTCTACAGCCAGTTAGGGACGGAGCTAGAAAATCGTGGTGTGAAGATAATCTTTAACGCTGAAGTCACGGGCTTAGTGCTGTCTGAAAAGAATCAGATTGAAGCGGTGAAGTTTGTCACCAATGATGAAGAGGATAGCATCGACACAGACAACATCGTTGCCACCCTGCCACTCCCGATAATGACAAAGTTGACCGGTTTTGATAGCGGTTTAAGTTTTCGTTCATTGCGTTTTATGAACATGCCAATGGAAACGGACAATATCTCCGATAATACGTGGCAATACCTTTCTGATCCGGAAATTATTGGTACTCGACTTCAAGAACCGAAACGCCGTTCAGCGTATATGGCTCCCAAAGGAAGAACTTCGGTGATGGTAGAAATACCATGTAATAAAGATGATGAGGTGTGGTCGATGGAAGGCGAAAAGCTTCGCGATAAGGTTTTGCAAGACCTTGAGACCCTTAAGGTTGATCCCAATTTGGCAACTGGGGAGTTCTTTACCTCATACAGCGAACACGCCTATCCGCTTATGGATATGGAGTATCAAAAGAAGCGTGAAGCCGCGATAACCCACCTTTCCCAGTTCGAAAACCTGATCATGACGGGTCGACAAGGCACGTTTAGATACATATTTACGGATACGGCAATGGAGATGGGTCTGATGGCCGCGCAATCCATCATCGATGGCGTTGACCGCCGTCGTGAGATCTTTGATTATCGAAATGAAAATATCGTAATAGAGGTTCAGAGTGTGGCTTAACGGGTTGTTATCTCGCTTGAAACACGTTGAATCATGGATTAAGGAAGTAGTTAGATGATGTTTACAGGTAGTAGATGTAAGAAAATTTTGTTCTCTTTTGTTCTTATTGTCGTGGTGTTTTTACCTTCGGTCTCGTTTGCATATTCTTATGCAGCAGCAGGTAAAGAACCCCTGATTGATGGCAGAGAAGTGATATTGCAAGCGTTGCAAGCCAATGATTACTCAGCGGTTGAAAACGCGGTTTTGGGGCTAAAAGAAGAATTTGATTATCTGTTGAGTGATCACAATGTGGACCTTCTTACCCCAATAAAAGCAGCAATAGAGAATGAAGATGGGGTGAAAATTGAAGCGGTTATTGACCATGCCGTGGTCGAGGAGATTGTTCGTCGCTTAGAAGGGGCACAAAACAACTTGGCAGATTATCAGGTCGCCAAGGTACTCGTGGTAAAAAGTAAACTATTTCTCGACCTTATTATGCCAAAACTGACAAGCACTCAGCGGGATCAGGCCAACTTGGCGATACAAGGGATTTTGGAATCGATTGGAAACCCAGGCGTGTTTGGGGTGGGTCAAGCGCCTGCAAATCAAGAGCAGTTTAAAACAGAGCAGGCCAAATTACTCAGCGCGATTCAGGGAGTCAGACAACACTGATGCTGGAACGTCTAGGTCGTACAATGAGTATACAGTTTATCCTCCTCTATGTTGTTTGGGTGATGTGGCTGTTCGCCTACCCATTTCAATTGAATAGTGATGATGCCCTCAATTTTTATCGGGCGATTGAGCGGTTTTCAGTACTAGAGTTTCGTCCGCATTTTCCCGGGTATCCAGCCTTTGTTGGTGCCAGTTGGGTGGCCTCGCTTCTTAGCCCAGAAGCCGTAGCGGCAAATGTAGTGGTCTCGTTTGTGTCTGTATTGCTGCTCCCTATTCTCGCGTTTGTGATTGTGAAGCAGCTTAGCCGATCAATTTTTTCGGCGGCTCTAGCGGGCATGTTGGTGATGACACAATCGATAATGGGCGCACTCGCACTCAATGGGCTCTCGGATTCTTTGGCTTTGGTGTGCCTACTGTTCGCTCTACTGATGGCGTTGGGTAAACGTTATATGCTCACGGGTGTTTGGATCGGTTTGATGTTGTCTACGAGGCCTTCTTATTTTTCGTTGGTGTTGGTCTTTTTGATGGTTCCTATGATAACCGAAGCAAAAGGGTTAAGAGTAACGGCATACCTAAAGGCGGGCATTAGTGTGGCGTTGATAGGGGTATTAAGTCTGTTGTTTATTTGGGTCAAGGACGGTGCCGCGTACATAGAAGAGGGTATACGTTTTACAACAGGGCATTTCACTATCTGGGGGAATACCGTTTCAACGCAGGACGCCAGCGTTATTCAGTGGATAGATGTGCTCGTTAGTGAATACTCTGCAATGAGCCTAATACTGATACTTTGCTCTCTTCTTTATGGACTCTCAAGTTTTTACCGGTTCTCGGGCATGAACACGAGTGACAAACTTGATGGCAGGGACCAATGTTGGCAAGGCATTATAGCAAGCATAGGTCTGGTCTATTTGGTTTGGATGCTATTGGCCCAAAACCCGGAAAACCTGCGACATTGGGCGCCCGTCGTCCTACTTTTTTGTATTGTGTTATCGCTTCAGCTAAATGAGTTGTTGGATACAAAAAGAAATACCGCCCTAGTCGCGTCGGTATTCGTGCTATGTGGATTTGCCATCATCGGCTGGCAGAACATAAATTTGAGACCTGACGTTGCCCCCGTACAACAAGCTATACGGTGGATAAATAAACACCCTGACAATAAGTTTGTAGGCTCCAACTATTGCGTCAATCTGCTAAAAGATCGGCTGACAGACAGTGTGGTTTTTGACATGTACTACCCCAGCAGCGCAATCGCGCTCAATAAAAAAAGTGACCGTGCATGGCGACTTTCTAATACTGAGTTAAAACACAATGAATTAATCACGCAGTTTCCAGCAAGGTTTAGTGGCGAGCGGCGTTTATATTTATACAAAATGAGTCAGTAAATAAACTGGCCTAAACGATGAGCAAAGTTGAAAATGCTAAGTAGTAAATACAAGTTATTGAAAGGGTTAACTTTTTTGTTAATGGCTTTGGTTTCACATAACGCCATAGCGGGTGATAAAAGCCGCTCTCTGCGTTTTAATCAAGATAAGTCACGTATCTACAGTGCGAACTTTGACGCGGGTAGTGTCAGTATTCTTTCCCGTGACGATGGCCTGATAGTAAAGGAGAAAACAATAGGGCGAGATATTCGACGTATTGCGTTTAGTGATGACCAAACGTTGCTCTTGGCGACGGATTATCTACAAGACAAAGTGGTGATGTTAGATGCCAACTCGCTTGATGTCTTATCGGAAACTCCCGTACCTGCACGCCCTTTTGGCGTGGTATTCAGCCCTGAAAATCAGATCTTTTACGTCACTAGTTTTGAAAAAGACAAATTACTACTCATCGATCGCTCTGGTGCACTGATTGAAACGGTAACGACTCAGCCTTCGCCACGAGGATTGGCGTTGACTGACGATAACCGTTTATTGGTAACCCATGCCTTAACGGGACAGGTATCGATCTATGATGTATCTGCGAAAAAACCTGCGTTGTTGAAGGTGATTCAACTCGCCGATAGCGAGGAAAATAAAAGCAAAACCGTGTCGCAGGGCAAACCACGGAAACTCGATAACATTGTTATCTCCCCAGATGGTAACACGGCGTGGCTTCCTCATGTGCTCTGGTCTTTTGGGCATGATTTTCAGTTCCAATCAACGGTATTCCCTGCTATCTCCATCCTAGATCTAGAGGTTGGTAACGAACATGAGATTGAACAAGAGCGAAAGCAACTGTTTAAGCAAATCAATATCATAGAGAGTGGAAATCGTACCAGAATTGTTTCCAACCCCCACGATGGTGAGTTTAGTGACGACGGCAAGAAAGTTATCTTTACGTTGGCAGGTTCGGAAGACCTTTTGGTTTTCGACCTATCCAGACAAGGAAAGAAAAACAAAAATCGCCACCGTCGTAAGAAATTTCAAGGCGGGGTCAAAGCCACCCAGATATATCGCAGTGTACCGGGTGATAATCCCAAAGGATTATTGATCAGCGGAAGAGAGCTGTATGTGCAGAATGCGATGTCATTGAATATTGTCAAATTTGATACCGGTGAATCGGGGCCTTTTGCTAAAGTAAAACTTACCGAAGGCAATTTCGCCTCTTTGGTCTTATTCGATCCATTGCCAAGCCAACTTCGCCTAGGTAAAACGCTATTCAATAGCGCTAACACCGCGGATTATGCCGAGTTTCCTATGGCAGGCGATTTTTGGATGAGCTGTAATTCTTGTCATATCGACGGATTTAATTTCACAAACCGTCAGTTGATGGAAGATGGCAGAAAAAATCGATTTGAGAACGCTTTGACGGGGCATGTTGATGTAAGAAAAATGATTGCAGGTGACCCTGTTGGGGCGTATGTCGATATCATTCAAAAGACTCAAGGTGGTATGGGAGGAGACTCGCGGGAGGGTGCTTCTGCATTGGTTGACGTTGAAAATCCGCCAGTAAAAGTGGCGAAAATGATGACCGCGTTGAATGAGTATGTACGCGCTCAAGAGAACCTACCGTACCTCTCTACGTGGCTGAGATTAGATGACAAGAAACGTTATACTCATCCGGATGAATGGATCAACTCGGCTGAATGTGCGGACTGCCATACCACGATCTACGATCAATGGGCAGATTCGAATCACGGTATGAATATGGATCACCCTTACTATCGTCAACACGAAGATCTAGCCGCAAAAGTTGAAGGCGAAGAATTTAGAGTGTTATGCCGAGGCTGTCATACGCCACAGATGGTAATTAATGGTGACAATAAGCCGTTAAAAGAATTTGGCGATATGTACGAAAAAGCAGGCGAATCTCTGGTTGAGGCGTTTGCTCATGGTCGTTCGGTCAACGAAAGAGGAACAGGGTGCGTGTTCTGTCATCGTATCACCAAGGCAGAAAATGCCGGTGGCAATACCGACATGACGGTTAATCTTAAAGACAGAGAAGCGTATATTTTTGAGGATGCCAATACCAGTTTACTTAAATGGTTATCGGAAAAACAGATAAATGCCGCACCAGAAAAACACAAAGCGTCTTACTCGAACCCAGAGCTGTACCAAAGTTCACTCTATTGTGCGACCTGTCATAACGAATTCACCACCGGACAAGGGGCAATTATTAATGACAACTTTGGTGAGTGGTTAGCGTCACCGTTTAATTCGCCTGAAGATCCGTCCAAACACAAAACTTGCATCGATTGTCATATGACGCAGGATGTCACGGACTTCGATAATCGCGTTGCAGGCCAGTCGACAGACGACGGTCCTATTAAGCCGAATATGCGTTCCCATCATTTTGTTGGCGGTAACTACTACTTTACTGGAATGAGAAACCCAGAGCATAAGAAACTGAGTATCGATATTCTTAAAACGGCACTTACGTTGCAGGTGGAAAAAACAGGCAATCAATTGACCGCGAGTATCACTAATGTTAACTCAGGACACGATATGCCAGGTGGCGCACGTAGACAGGTTTGGTTAGAAGTGATTGCGACAGACGCCAATGGTAAAAAGGTATTTGAAAGCGGTGTGATGAAGGACGGATATATTCCTAAAGACGCCCGCAAATTCGTTAAGGTCGGCGTGGATAAAGAGGGCAAGCCAGTAGGACAACTTTTCTGGCGATACGTGAAGATCGGAAAAGATACCCGTATAAAATCGGGGCAAACTCGTCGCGAAGTATTTGAGTTGCCGACAGAGGTGGAATATCCCCTTACCGTGTCAACGCGTGTGCTTTATCAGGTGTTCGCTAAGGCGCTGACGGAAAAAGTGAAGAAGGCGTTTCCTGAAGAGAATATCCCACCCCCTGAAGTGATTGAATTGGAAAAAATGGTGTCTGTATATGAGGCGCAATAAATGACTTTTAATTCAGCTATGTTAACGGTAAGGGAATCTGGATTGTGAACGCGAAGATACCCTATACCAGAATAGAAAAATTGCTCGACTATATACATGACAATATTCAGGAGCCATTAAGCCTAGACGAGTTAGCCGCGAAAAGCTGCTGGTCTAGGTGGCAATTGCAAAGAGTTTTTCAGGCGTATACCGGTTTCAGTGTGGCGCAATATGTTCGGGAAATTAAGCTAAGTCAAGCGGCATTAATGGTGCTTGATGGAAAGCACCGCATATTAGATGTGGCGTATGAATTTGGGTTTAATTCCGAGATAGCTTTTAGCCGAGCCTTTAAGCAATTCTTTGGTGTATCACCTAAACGCTATCAATCGAACGGATTAAAGACGGGAATTAAAACGCCTTTGACCAAGCCGATTAAGAGCAGTGAATCCGTATTCTATCCAGTAAATACGCTCTATCAAGTTCGCTTGGAACACAAAAATGCTTTTTCGATCAATGGTGTACCGTCGATAATTAGAGGACTTCAGTCGCCAGAACCCGATTTTTCTAGCACGGTTCCTTACGCGTGGGAGACATTCTTTAAGCAAACGGATCTCACTAATGTGGTTAACGTACCCCATATAGGCATCATTGATATGTCGCCTAGTCAGGTAGATGGAGAACTTATCTATTGGGCGGGCGTCGAGCAAATAATGGCAGAAAAGTCCTCAAATAATGGATTAATTTGCAAGAAGCTAGAAATAGGAGAGAGCAGCTACGCAGTCCTGCCATATCAAGGCGATGTTGATGAATTTCATAAAGCCGTAACTTGGTTAATCGCAATGTGGCTTCCTAAATCTGGGTATAAAGCGGTAGACAATGCGTTTGAGATGGAGATTTATCACCCGCCTTTCGATAATGATCAACGAACGATACTTGCCGAATATTGGTTGCCTATTTATCAATAAACCTTGTCTAACTGTAATAGAAATATCAGTGATAGTTGCACCAAATTGTTATCTTTTTTCTATCGATTTCGTCTATTATCTGCATGATAATGATTCTCATTAATGTTAAGAGAAATCAGTACATATGTTAATACCGTTCTTATTATGCAGGTTACTATGAATAAAAATCACAACAATGCTGGGTTCAAACTCAGTGCAATCACAACGGCGATAGCGCTCACTTTTAGCTTCTCATTTTCTGCTAGCGCACTTGCAGACTCGACAGACTCTCAATCGAATACAGAAACGATTCAGGTGCTAGGCCAATCGTACCGAAATACAGCTACAAAAACCTCATTGAATCCAGAGGAAACTCCCCAAGGTATTACGGTTATCGATGCTGAAGAATTAGAACAACGCAACGTTAAATCGCTAAATCAAGCACTTCGTTATGCCCCCGGTGTAGTAACCGAGACGAAAGGTGGTGCGGTGACCATGTATGACACGTTCACTATTCGTGGATTTAATGCGACACAAAGCTATTATGATGGATTGCTCTTACAGTCCTTAACAGGCTGGAACTTACAACCACAAATTGATCCCATTGCTCTACAACAGGTGGAGATATTTAAGGGGCCTTCATCGGTGCTTTATGGCTCAATGCCGCCGGGTGGAATGGTGAATATGATTGCTAAATCACCACAAGAACAATCTGCGAAGAAGCTTGGACTTGCTACAGGTTCGCGAAATCTGGTTGAAGCCTCCATTGATACCACCGGCCAGTTTGGAGATAGTGATCTCAGTTATCGATTTATCGCGTTAGCACGTAAGCAAGATGGGCAAGTTGATTACACCGAAGAAGAACGTTTCGTTATTGCCCCTTCGGTTGACTGGCAAGTCACCGATAAAACCTTGATCAATTTTAATCTGTATTATCAGAATGACCCTGCGATGGGTATGAACTCTTCATTACCTGCATCCGGGATGATTTACCCTAATTCGAATGGCGCAACCAGTTCGTCTACCTTTGCGGGTGACGAAAACTGGAGTTCGTTTGAGCGAGAGTTTTTGATGATGGGGTATAAAATCAATCATGAGATAAGTGATAACTGGTCGTTTTTGCAAAACTTCCGATATACCGACGCAGAACTTTCGCAGAAAAACACCTATCACCGAGCGTCAAGCTTTGACGAATCGACAGGGACATTAGCTCGAAATATCTACAGTACCGATGAAGAGTCAAAAGGCTATGTTATCGATAACCAATTGTCTGGCTATGTATATACAGGTGATATAGAACATAACCTATTGTTTGGATTGGATTATCAGCGTCTTGACGGAGAGTCCGCTTATAAAGAGTATGCGAGTTCTTCTGCTTCGTTCTATGCGTTTAATATCTACTCACCGGACAATAACCTGTTAGACCGAGACTCATTGAGTGAAAATTATAACGCGAAATATGATATTTCAGTTGAGCAAATAGGCGTCTACTTTCAAGACCAGTTACGTTGGGACCGTTTAGTTATGATTGCGGGTGGTCGATATGATAATTATGAAAGTAAAAGTGTTCAACACGTTGTTGGCAGTGCAAATACGGATACGAAAGCCGACCACGGTCAATTTTCTTATCGGTTAGGCGCTCTGTATGAATTTGACAATGGCGTTGCCCCTTTTGCTAGCTATGCGACCAGCTTTGAACCTGCTACTGGTCTAAATAGTGACGGCGTTGCTTACGACCCTGAAATGGGTGAGCAGGTAGAGGTCGGCGTGAAATATCAATCCGCGGATAGAACGATTAACGGTTCTGCCTCTGTATTCCACATTGTTAAAAGTGATGCGTTAATGGCTAACCCAAATGATATTTGGGGAGCAAAACTTCAGTTAGGTGAAGTGGTATCGCAAGGGGTTGAATTGCAGGGACAAGTTGCGATTACACCGGCGTGGGATATTCGTGCGAGTTACGCCTATATCGATATGGAAATCACGGAGGATAGCGTTGGTGGGCTTGAAGGGACAACACCGATTTATGTTCCAGAGCATAGCGCCAATCTTTGGTCAGATTATCAGATCTCCCAAGGTGCCCTTGCGGGGTCAAGAGTAGGAGCCGGTGTACGTTATGTAGGCGACATGCAAATAGATGCGGCAAATACCGGTAAAGTTCCAAGCTACACCTTGGTTGATTTGTCCCTAGGGTATGACTTACAGGGCGTATCTGAATCGTTGCAAGGTGCAACAGTGAATCTCTCTGCGAGTAACCTGTTCAACAAAGAGTATTACACCTGTTATGACACGGCGAACTGTTGGTATGGCGCAGAACAAACCGTTGAACTTAACGTCAACTACCAATATTAAAGGGCGTTAACTTACGAGCGCTGCCTACTAATATAGGCCGCGCTCGCGATTTGAATATGAATATTATTGAAACACAAAATAGAGAACGATTTAAGCAGTTAGACGCGCTGTGTCAAACCGTTACGCCTTACCTAAAAGGCGGCTTAGCGCCTTTTGATTCAACAATGTTAGTTGGAGAATCAAGCGACCTCACCGTGATTAAACATCTGTATGGTGCTATTGAGTTGGCCCATCCAGAAGCAGGTCATGCGTATTGGCTAACAAGAACGTGGGAGTTGCTTTGCTGGCAGCCTATTTACATCAGTGTGATATCTATCTATGGGCTGCAAGCATTACCTGCTTTTGACGGTTTTGCTCAACAAAGAGAAGACGCCTATATCATGGGATATCGTTTTCAGACACTCGACTTTATAACGGATGAGATCCCTAACTTGGTTAGTAGAGCTGGTATTCAATTAACGCATATTTTTGAACACTACCGATTACTGATCGACTCGTGGTTACGGTGTCGCCCTGGTTTTACGAGACAGATTCTCGCGGATGCATTGCTTGAGAGTTTAGTGAAACTGCGGGTAGCAAGGCCAGATATAGATAACCAGACATTGTATCACCATGCTGAACTATGGCTCTCTTCATGCCGACTGCCACTCAATAATCTACGGTCATATTCAGAGTCTAAGGACGGGTCGCTGCGATTTGTTAGGCGCAGTTGCTGCCTTGTGTACAAAACAGAACAAGGTCAGCTTTGCTCAAATTGTCCTAGAAAAAGAGAACGAATATGTACCAGTTAGAGAATATTAAGGTGACCAGAGACCAAAGAGTGATCTTAGATGTCGATCAGCTCTCTATTGACCCCAAAGCGCTCACGATCGTAATGGGGCACAACGGCTCAGGAAAGTCGACGCTTGTGAATTTATTGGCTAACCATATACGGCCTGATGAAGGGAGTGTGAAATGGAAAGGTACATTGTTACGTCATTTAAGTAGTAAAAAACTGGCCCGTGAGATTGCGTACCTGCCACAGACATTACCAGAAGTGGCAGGATTAAGTGTTGAAGAGCTCGTCCGTTTAGGTCGATATCCTTGGCGTGGCGTGCTTTCTCGTTGGACGAAAGAAGATGGTTTATATATAGACCAAGCGATAGAACAAACTCAGATCGGCAAATTTCGACACGCCCTTGCCGACGAACTTTCTGGTGGAGAGAGGCAGCGTGCTTGGATTGCGATGTTGCTTGCACAGCAGTCTGGCTTGCTCATTTTGGATGAGCCTACGTCCGCGTTAGATGTCCAATATCAGTATCAGATAATGGATTTGTTACAACGATTAAATCAAGAGACAGGGAAGGGCGTAGTGGTCATTTTGCATGACCTCAACTTAGCCCTTAGATATGCCACAAAAGTCATCGCCTTGAAGCAAGGTCGCATTGCATTCGAAGGCGATGCGAGCGTTTTACACGATGAAAATAGACTCACCGAGTTATTTGCTACCCACGTCCAATTAATCAATCACCCAAATAAAAACGCTAAAGTGGCGGTTATATGCTAATTAAATCAATATTAATAACACTATGCTCTCTTTATTCTGGCTATTCTTTTGCCCAAATAGAGCCGACGTCTTCTCAAATACAAATAGAAGACACTAGGGGTCTACAGATACTTTCAAAAGTGCCAGTTAAAGTGGCCGCATTGAACTGGGATATAGCAGAACAGGTTTTGGAATTGGGTGTCGTCCCAGTGGCAATGCCCAATATTACTGGATATAGCGAATGGGTCGTGAGGCCAGAGGTACCCAGTTCAGTACAAGATATTGGTACCAGAGTGGAACCCAACATAGAACGCTTGGCAGAGCTAAAACCGGATGTGATCATTATTTCATCACCACAAGTCGATCTCATTCCGAGATTAGAGCGCATTGCGCCCGTGCTTACTTTTGAAACCTTCAGTGCCGAGCATGACAACGTGAAGGCGGCCATTCAAAACTTCCGTAGTATTGCGAAAGTACTGGGTAAGCAAGCGTACGCGGAAGAAAAACTAACGGATATGTTTTATGAACTAGAGCAACTAAAGCATGGTTTAGACACGGCTTACAATGGGAAGCTCCCAACCGTTGCCGCCTTTCGATTCTCTAACACTTCATCGATCTATTTGTATGGTGATAACTCGATTACACAGTTTGCGCTGCAGCAGTTAGGGGTGTCACCAGCATTGCCTCAACCTGCTACTCAATGGGGGGTAACTCAAAAAAGGTTGAAAGCGTTATTCGAATTAACGGATGCAAGCGTAGCACTTTACTTCAAGCCTTTTGAACAAGAGGATAAGGTGACAAATTCGGTGTTATGGAAGGCGATGCCATTCGTAAGAAATGACAGGGTGAATAGTGTGTCTGCGGTATGGAATTACGGGGGTGCCATGTCGATTCTCTATAATGCTCAAGTGTTATCAACCGCGTTGTTAGAGATCGCGCCTAACACCGTAAAAACGAATTAATCATGGTCAAGAAACGTTATTTTCCCGCTCTAATCTTTCTACTTCTTGGTTTGATATTGTCGCTACAGATAACCAGTGATATGAGCGTTCAGATGCAAATGAACGCACTGCAAAAATGGTTTTATGGCGCGAATGAAGAGTTTGATTATGTTTCAATTCTATTTCTTGAATCTCGATTGCCTAGGCTAGTGATGGCGCTGGTGGTGGGTGCCACACTGGGGTTGGTGGGCAGTTTGATGCAGCAGTTAACCCAGAATCCCTTGGTCTCACCATTAACCCTTGGTTCGGCATCAGGTGCATGGTTGGCGCTTGTCGTTTGCAACATCTGGTTCCCAGCACTAGCCAGCGACTTTTCAACTATTTTCGCTTTGCTAGGGGCGATGCTAACTCTGTTGCTGGTGATCCTTATTTCTGGTTTGAGAAACCTATCTGGGTTACCAGTGGTGCTCGCCGGGATGGCCGTGAATATTCTTCTAGGCGCTATTGCTACCGCGATTATTTTACTCAATGAACAATCCTCTAAGAATCTGTTTATTTGGGGTGCAGGCGATTTAGCGCAAAATGGTTGGGATCAAGTAAAGTGGTTGTTGCCTAAGTTAATGCCTGCTTTGCTGATTTTTGCGTTCGCACCACGAGTGTTAGCTTTACTAAGATTAGGGCAGACGAATGCCGCGGCTCGGGGTTTGAATATCGTTCCGATGTTTCTGTTGTTAATTGGTTTGGGTCTTTGGGTTGTCTCTGCCGTCATCTCTACCGTTGGCGTCATCAGCTTTATCGGACTGTTAGCGCCAAATATAGCGAGGAAATTAGGGGCGAGAACACCATTGGCGGAGCTAAATTTAAGTACCGTTTTGGGGGCGTTTTTACTCGTATTTACGGATACATTAGCCATTTGGTTGAGCTCGCTTAGTTTAGATATTGTTCCAAGTGGTATAGCGGCGGCATTTATCGGGGCTCCGGCTCTGATCTATTTTTCCCGTACGCAATTGAAAGCGCAAGATAGCCTTTCTTTCACCTTACCTAAGACCAACTTTATGTTCAAAATAGAGACGATAATCGGTGTGGTTTTCGTTTTGATAGGGGTTTTCTTTCTCTCCATTTTTGTTTCTAAACAGGTGATAGATCAAAGTATCGTATGGTCACTAAAATGGCCGAGTGAGTTTGGTTTAGAACTCCGTTGGCCTAGAATGTTAACGTCGTTATCCGCTGGTGCTGGTATAGGCGTGGCAGGGGTGTTGTTGCAACGTTTGATTTATAATCCATTAGCGAGTCCTGATATCTTGGGTCTTTCCGCTGGTGCGACATTTGCGCTAGTGGGTAGCAGCCTATTTTTAGGTTTTAATATATTTGAAGCGGCACCTTTAATTGCCTTTTTTGGTAGTCTACTGGCTCTCGCAATTTTGCTTCTATTGGGTAGAAGACATCACTATGCGCCATCTATGATGGTACTTATTGGGATTGCCTTAACGGCTCTGATAGAGGCTATGGTCCAGTTTTCATTGGTACGTGGCGATGAGAACTCTTATGTTATTCTAAATTGGTTAGCGGGCTCTACCTATAGAGTATCCCCCCAATACGCTGTCATCTTAGCGGTGATGGTTGCGATATTGATCGCCTTCGTTTTCCTAACACAGCGATGGTTGACGCTTATCTCTGCCGGTCGAGTTTTTGCTCAATCGCGCGGAATTAATGTTGGCAGAGTCTTTATCATTTTACTCTGTTGTGTAGCATTACTATGTGGTGTGGTAACCAGTTTTATGGGGCCAGTGGCATTTGTTGGATTGTTAGCTCCGCATATTTCGGTCATGTTGGGTGCAAGAAAGGTAGGACAGCAATTAATTACTACCGCTTTGATAGGGGGCACACTTATGCTCTTTTCAGATTGGTTAGGACAAAATATAGTGTATCCATCGCAAATCGCGGCGGGTACGATAGTGTCCATCATAGGTGGCGTCTATTTCATACTTCTGCTCATTAAAGGGCGAACAAAAAACTAATTTTTTATGAATAAACATGGAAATAAAATGCGATTAAAAAGCATAGCGGCGTTAGGCCTCGTGGCAGTAACAGGATTCGTTAATGCTGGTTCTCTCGCTGAATCGGCGAAAGTAGAGCAAGCTATTATTAAAGACGCAGGGCGCAGTCAACATGTTGTGAGCGACAGTTCAGACCATGCTTTTGATCTACAATCTGAAATTGACTCGCTGAAGGCTGAGGTGGATGGACTTACGATTTATAAAGACCATCTTGGTAATTTAATTCTTAGCCAAGAACAGGAGCTCACCAGCGTAGAATTGCAATTAGATGACATAGCGGAAACGAGGCAGAGTATTGTTCCGTTGATGTATCAGATGTTGGATGGCCTAGCGACATATATTGAACACGATATGCCGATACGTCTAGATACACGCGATGATAGAGTGACGCAACTGCGTCAGCTTATGATACAAGCCGATATTAGCGATGCTGAAAAATTTCGCCGTATCTTAGAGGCTTACCAGATAGAACTCGATTACGTAAACAAACTTGGAACCTATACCAGCGCCATAGAGATTGATGGCGTGGTTCGCGAGGCTGAACAGCTTTATCTTGGACATGTTTCATTCATTGCTCGCAGCCTAGATAAGAAAGAATACTGGGTTTGGAGTGACCAAAAGAAGACATGGAATTCGTTAAATTCGGCGTTAATTAGTGATCTAGATAATGCGTTTTTGGTGGCGAATAAACGTGTAGCACCCACTCTTTTGTTGTTGCCCCTCTCCACACAGGAGGTAAGCAAATGAACAATATAATCAGTTTCGTTTTGCTGTCCCTTTTGGTTTCTCATGTTCAAGCGCAGTCCGATCTATTGGACACGACGAAACAGGTTCGTGTCGAAGAAAATGTCGCCAATCAAAACAGGGAGCAATCCTTTAAAGCACAAGAGCAAACGTTGATTCAATTACGCGATGAGCTGTTAGTAAAACGTGCGACGTTGCAAACAAATATAGAGAGAATCAGTGACCAATTTAGCCATAATGAACAAGTCCTTGCGGAAACAGAGAAAAAGCTTCATTTAGAGTCTGGCAGCTTAGGAGAACTTTTTGGTGTGGTTAGGCAGGTTGCTAAAGAGTTTCAATTTGTTCAGAAGAGTGCAATTACCGCGATTGGGGAGGCCAATTCTTTACGCGCTGTTGACGCAATCGTTGCCGCAAAAACGTTACCTTCCAAGTCTCAGTTATATTCACTTTGGCATGCGTTTGAACGTCAGCTAGAAGTGGGGTCAACGATTACAGAGTTAGAGGTACCGTACGTTTTACCTGATGGTATTGTGACCAGTAAAGGCGTTGTGCGTATCGGCTCATTTGGGTTGTTAGACAATGATGGTTATTTAGATTGGTCGGGTGAACAAAGAGGCGCTAAGCCTTATCAAGTTCAACCTCAATATCTACCGCAGGTTGGCCTCGCTGAGGTGAACTCGGCATTGTTCGCCTTCGACCCATCTGGTGGCAAGTTACTAGAGCAACTTTCATTGACCCCGACCATAAAGGAAAGAATCGAGCAAGGTGGTATTATCGGTAAAGTGATATTAGCACTGCTCTCCATCGGCTTGCTTATCGGTTTGGTTCAAGGGACGTTCCTATTTATAAGCCGACACAACATTAACGTACAACTGAAAGATAAAGATACCATAGGAAATAATGCACTAGGTCGAGTCTTAGGTGTGTATAAGTATGATCAGTCACCCAACGTAGAAGCATTAGAACTGCGCCTGTATGAGACGATATTAGACGAGCAACAGAAGTTAGACCGAGGCCTTTCTATGCTCAAACTCCTTGCTGCTTTATCACCCATGTTAGGTCTGCTCGGTACGGTGACAGGGATGATAGAAACATTCCAAGTGATTACTCAGTTTGGCAATGCAGATCCACGAATGATGGCATCCGGTATCTCTACTGCACTCATTACCACCGTACTTGGCTTAGTCGCCGCTATGCCGCTGCTGTTTATGCACAATGTATTAAGCTCACAAGCCGAAAATGTACGAACACTGTTAGAAAAACAGGGCGTAGGCCTAGTGGCCCAACGCGCTGAACAAGATTTGAGGCAGAGCTAAACGTGGAATGGATGAGCCTATTTTCTGACCTTGGCTTTGGAAATGCATTGGTGCAATTTATGTCCAAAGGCGGCCCAGTACTTTGGTGGTTAGCTTCCCTTATCTTGCTGTTTTGGCTTATTGCCATCGAACGGGTTCTCTACCTGTTGGTGACGTTTCCCAAAAGGCAAAATGAGTGGCTAAAAAATTGGGGTACAAGGGGTGACCACCATTCCTGGTACGCACAAAAACAGCGCGATGCATGGGTCAATCAAGCACACATAGAGCTGTTTCAGAATATCAATCTACTTAAATTAATCATCAGTCTGTTTCCTATGCTTGGTTTGCTCGGTACGGTGACAGGGATGATTTCCGTTTTTGATGTGCTAGCGGTAGAAGGAACATCGCAACCAAGGCTGATGGCATCGGGTATATCCATGGCAACGCTACCAACAATGGCGGGTATGGTTGCTGCATTGGCTGGGGTATTTTGTTATTCCCAACTGTTTGCCGCATTGGAGAAAAGAGAAGTGCATTTAGAGAAGTTAATGAGGAGCCGAACATGAGATTAGGCAGCCGAAAAAAAAATCAAGATGAAGCGCAGATAGATATGACGTCGATGCTCGATATCGTATTTATCATGCTGATTTTCTTTATTGTCACCAGCTCTTTTGTTAAGGAATCAGGTATTGAGGTCAATCGCCCTCAAGCCTCTAATGCCGTTAGTCAAAAAGAAGCGGGCATCTTCATTGCGATTACCGCCAATAATGAGGTCTATATCGACAAGCGTATCGTAGATAAAGAGAGAGTGCAGGCTAACTTAGAGCAGCTTTTAACCGATCAGCCTAACGCGTCGGTGGTAATTCAGGCCGATGAATTTGCGTTTAACGGTACGGTAATTTCGGTTATGGACTCAGCCAAGGGTGCCGGCATTGTTAATATCGCTTTAGCGACGGAGAAGAAATAGATGTTTCGCTTCCTATTGGCTCTGCCGGTTGCGTTATTCGTAAGCTATAGCCTTATGGGTATGATGGCGTGGATGGTGGATCTCAATACCATAGAGAGCAAGCCAGAAAATGAGTCGATACGATTTGATTTCTTTATGAATGAAACTGAGTCGCTAAGTCAACGGAAAAGTCGTGAACTCCCTAAACCGCCGGAAATGAAGCCTTTACCTCCCGAGCAGGTATTGGCTCAGCCTCAGCAGGATGTCTCATTGAATACGCCGACGTTAGCGCCAGTTCCAGAGATAAACTTAGATCTGTCTGTGACAGACATGAAATTTGCCGTCGTCGTGCCTAGTACTCCGAGTCCAAAGGCCACAAACACTCAATTGGTTCAGCAACCAATACCAGTGCAAGTGGGACAAACCCAACAAATAATGCCTTTGCACCGCATGAATCCGATCTACCCAAGAAAAGCGCTGCAGAGAAAAATAGAAGGTTATGTGGTGTTTTCCTTTGATATTGACCGCGCTGGAAAGCCCCAAAATATTAAAATAGAAGAGTCTTATCCGTCGCGAATATTTAACCGGGAAGCGCTAAAAGCATTAAAGCGATGGAAATATCAACCAATGATGGTGAACGGATTGGCACAAGTCAGAAGTGGTCAACGAGTAAAACTGGAGTTTAAAATCCAGTGATGAAACGTAAATCAATCTCGATTCTTTTTCTAGCGATGCTCTATTGGTTACTGGCTTCACCTGTCGCATGGGCGGAATCAAAAGAGTTATCGCATCGCACGGCTCGGCAGGTGCAAATTGCCTATGAATTGCAGCTTAAAGAAAAACCGGATGAGGCGATCACCGTACTAACAAATCTAAACCCAAGCGGACAATATGACCTCGCGTATGTCAATCGCATGCTAGGTGGACTTTATTGGCAAACTCAGCAATCACAACTGGCAATCAAAACGTTGACGTTGGCCATCAATCAGAAGGCATTGCCTGCCGTTCAGTATCGAGATACACAACGAATGTTAGCCGACATCTTATTGGTGGAAGGTCAGTATAAATTGGCAGAATTCCATTACAAAAAATTATTGCCCGCGTATGAACAAGCAGACGATCTGGAATGGCTATGGCTTCGAATCGCTCAAGCACAATATCAACAACAGAAGTGGGCAGGAGTCGAGATGTCGATTGGTCATCAACAGCGATATCGTCAACAAGCAAAACTTCCGTTGAAAGTGATGCCGCTCAATATGCTGCTTGGGGCCCAGCTTGCACGGAAAAAATGGAAAAATGCAGTGCCAACAGCGTTGTCTTTGAGAACATTAGAACCAGACAACTACGTATGGTGGCGTCAACTGATTACGCTCTATATTTACACGCAACAGCAGCAGCAAGCACTGATTACCTTGCAACAGGCGGATCGTGTGGGATTTGAGTTGAGTGATCAATATCTGATGTTGATGGCCCAATTGTATGCACAGGATGGGGTCCCCATAAAAGCGGCACAAACCTATGCAAGGTTAAAAGGGCTAAACAGCAGTGCCGCATTATTAGCTCAACAAGCGGAGTATTGGCAGGTGGCGAAAGAATGGGATAAGGCCACCTCTGTTTGGCTTAAGGCAGCACAAATTGACAATAAGTTTTATTGGCGGCATGCGCTTTTGTTGCTGAAAATGAGGGACCACAAACGAGCGCTATTTAGTATTGATAAGCTGACTAACCAGACAAGCCAAATGCTGTTGGCAAAAACGCAAGCATTGAGCGCGATCGGAAAAAAGGAACAAGCATTACAGGTCGCCACTGAGTTACACAAGATAGAATCGAGCGAAGAAAGTCTGCGTTGGATTAAATATTTGAGTGAAGATTGATGATCGTCGGTAAAATACGCCTTAAAAGGTATATAATTCTAGGCCATTAATAATTATATTGATTCTTTGCAATACGACTTAAGAGGTCCTCGATGTCTTCTATCCAAAATTATATGACGGAACACCACAAAACGTGTGACAACCTATTGGTTGACGCTGAAGGTTTATTGGCTGATAAAAATTGGGTTGGGTTTAGTCAAGCTTGGCAGATATTTGAGCAAGAGACAGTGGCGCACTTTACAGCGGAAGAGGAGATTCTTTTTCCTGCGTTTGAACAAAAAACCGGTATGACGGGTGGCCCGACTATGGTTATGCGTTCAGAGCATAGCCAGGTTAAAGGGATGTTCGAACAGATGAATAACGCCATTCAAGATAAGAACCTAGACAGAGCCATGGGCATAGTTGAAAGCGTCATGTTGTTAATCCAACAGCATAATATGAAAGAAGAACAAATGCTTTATCCTATGACGGATATGCATTTGCCGAACAATGATGAAGTCGTATCCCAAATGGATAGCCAATTGTCAACTTCTCGAGGTTAATCGAGCGATGGTTAATGACGGCACGACAAATGTTCAGTCACCTAATTTGCCAGATATATTCAGGCTCGATGTGAGTATTTTGGAGCCTCCGCATCCTATGACAGAGATAACCAAGGTGCTATCTGGTTTGCCGATGGGGGGTCTACTACGGGTTTCACACCGGCGAAAACCCGTACCTCTGTTTGAAATTATCCAATCTAAGTATTTATATCGGCATGTTGAAGTAGATGAAGGCAAACACCTTATATTTATCTGGCATAGAGATGATGCTGGTACAACAGAATACGTGAGGACTCGTAGTAATGAGAATGACTGGACTTAATTTCGATGCCATTCCTAGACTCGATGTTCCACTACGTTTTTATCTTACCGCCCCAATCTTTGCCCTCCTTGGCTCTATTTTACTCATAGACCAAGGTAGCCAGATCTGGTTGACCCGATGGATGCCTGCTTCACTTGCTATTACGCACTTGTTCGCTTTAGGTGTTATGGCAATGATAATGATAGGCTCACTGTTTCAGATAATGCCTGTGTTATGTGGCGCGCCAATCACCATTGAGACATCGCGACTGGCTTTGATGCACACGGGGATGATAGCCGGAACCTTAACGCTCGCCGCCGCGTTTTTGGGGTGGGTTAGTTTTGTATTTGGCTTTGTTTTCCTCGGTCTGAGTATCGGCTACTTCGTGCTGACATTGGCATGGGTTTTAATTAAAAATGCCGGAGGAGAGCAGACAAGACTACCTATTTTATTGGCGGTTTTCTCGTTAGGGTTGCTACTGATTGCTGGCTTGTTGCTTATCTCAGGCTACTTATGGGGAATTCAACCTGCCGTGGGTAAAGCGTTAACCAATTTCCATGCGAGTATTGGTATCTTTGGCTGGGTGCTGCTACTGGTGATGGCCGTCAGCTTTCAAGTTATTCCTATGTTTCATGTCACCCCAGTCTTCCCCAAAGTTTGGCGTAATACACTCGTCTTTGGTGCCGTATTTTCGCTGGTCATGATGACGCTAGCTACCTTCGCAGGATTTAACCTCTATTATGTCGCCGTGTTTAACGCTTTAGTTGGCATCGCTTACGCTGTAGTTGGCAGTGTTCAGCTTAGTAAGCGAAGAAGAAAACTGCCCGATGTGGTGATCAACTATTGGAGAGTGGGTTACGGTTGCCTTGCCATTGGCTGTTTGTTTATTATCGCCCTGCCTTACTTCCCTGCGGATATAAAGGGAAAACTAGAGGTTCTGTTAGGGTTGGTGATTGCTCTTGGTTTTATTCTTGGTGTAATACAAGGAATGCTGCTCAAAATTGTCCCTTTTCTGATCACGCTACACCTGCAGAAAGTTGCGATGGCGAATCCCGCCTCTATGATGATGTTGCCCGATCACTACAGCTTGATTAGTCGAAAGCAAGGTAAGGTACAGTACTGGCTATATTTAGCCGTCTTATTATCGATTGTGACCAGCTTTTTTGTACCACAACTTACCATCAGTATTGGTGTCTGTATCATGTTGAATTGGATGTGTATTGGTTATAATTTGCTAAGAGCATTTATTCTACACTCGAAACTAAGAGAAAAAATGCTTGCTGCGTAAGCAGTGGATTTTAAAATTAAAGCCGCTACACTGTGCGACAATTAACATGTTTTAAATATCGTGAGCTATGGTGCCCGCGATTTAACAATTTACTAGAGACGGACAATGTCATTTTCTAAGCTTGGATTAAGCGATCCTATCCTAAAAGCCGTAGCCGACCTTGGTTACTCATCGCCAACAACGATTCAAAAACAAGCCATTCCAGTGGTTCTAAAGGGTGAAAACCTTATTGCAGCGGCACAAACGGGTACCGGTAAAACAGCAGGCTTTGTTTTACCTATACTGGAGATGCTGAGCAAGGGAGAAACGCAAAAGAAAAAACGTTTCCGTGCGCTTATTCTCGTCCCTACTCGTGAACTCGCGATTCAGGTAGAAAGCAGTATCGTGCAATACGGTAAACACCTTGGTCTTAAATCTTTGGCTATGTATGGTGGTGTTGATTACCATCCTCAAAAACAGGCTCTGATTGATGGCATTGATATTCTGGTGGCAACACCGGGAAGACTGATAGATCTTTACGGTCAACATGCAGTCCATTTCGAAGAAGCTGAAATTCTAGTATTGGATGAAGCGGACAGAATGTTGGATATGGGCTTCATTGAAGATATCAATAAGATTATTGGTCGTCTGCCCAAGAACATCCAAAATCTGCTATTTTCCGCGACGATGTCAAACCCAGTGCGCGAATTGGCAAGAACAGCGATTAATGATGCTACAGAAATCGCGATTACTAAAAATGCGGCGTCTAAAAGTAATATTAAGCAGTGGTTAGTCACGGTAGATAAAGATAAGAAATCGGCGTTGTTAAGCCATATGTTAAACGAAAACAGTTGGCCTCAAGCGTTGATATTTATTGAAACTAAACATGGCTCTGCCAAGCTTGTTGCACAGCTAGAAAAGCGCGGTATTGCTGCCGAGGCGTTCCACAGCGGACGAAACCAAGCTTCGCGTGCTCGCGTGCTAGAGGCATTTAAAGATGGCTCAGTTAAGTATCTGGTTGCGACAGGTGTTGCCGCACGTGGTATTGATATCGATGACCTTACCTGCGTGATCAACTATGATCTGCCGTATCCTGCTGACGAATATGTTCACAGAATAGGACGTACAGGTCGTGCCGATGCTCAAGGTGAAGCGGTTTCATTGGTATCAAGAGACAACTTCAAACACCTTTGCATGATAGAAAGTCGTTTGGGTCACCTGATTGAACGTCGAACAGTCGAGGGTTTTGTACCAACAAAAGAGGTGCCGATTTCTATTCTAAATTATGTGCATAAACATAAGAGAGAAGAGAACAGCTAAATCGCCACTCTTCTATAATTGATAGTGATGTGCTTCACAAAAGCTGTTAGAATCGCCCCAAATTTGGAAAGCTGGTATCGACCAGCTTTTTTGTGTAATTAAGAAAACTATTAGGTGTCCCGTGCTTACAACTGCAAACATCACCATGCAATTTGGCGATAAGCCACTATTTGAAAATATCTCCGTTAAATTCGGTAACGGTAATCGCTATGGTTTAATCGGTGCCAATGGTAGTGGTAAATCGACATTCATGAAGATCCTAAGCGGCGAGCTAGAGCAATCAGGTGGCACCGTTTCTTGTGATCCTAATGAACGCATGGCGAAACTAGGCCAGGATCAGTTTGCTTACGAAGATTACACTGTTATTGATACAGTGATAATGGGACACAAAGAACTTTGGAAAATCAAAGAAGAGCGTGATCGCATCTATTCGTTACCTGAAATGACGGACGAAGATGGCATGCGTGTAGGGGATCTTGAAACTGAGTTTGCCGAGATGGACGGTTATTCTTCTGATGCAAGAGCAGGAGAGTTACTGCTCGGGTTAGGTATCCCAGAAGCGCAACATTATGGCTTGATGAGCGAAGTTGCTCCTGGTCTTAAAGTTCGTGTTCTTTTGGCGCAAGTGCTGTTCGCTGAACCTGAAATCATGCTTCTTGACGAACCAACCAACAACTTGGACATGCATACGATTGCTTGGCTAGAAGATATCCTGTTGGCTCGTAACTGCACCATGATTATTATTTCCCACGACCGCCACTTCTTAAACTCTGTATGTACCCACATGGCTGACCTTGATTATGGTGAGCTACGTATGTTCCACGGTAACTACGATGAATATATGTTTGCAGCAGAACAGGCGCGTGATCGTTTGCATGCAGACAACGCGAAGAAAAAAGCGCAAATTGCTGAACTACAAACGTTTGTTAGCCGTTTCTCTGCGAACGCTTCTAAAGCGAAGCAAGCCACCTCTCGCCAAAAGCAATTAGACAAAATTCAGCTTGATGCAGTTAAACCATCAAGCCGCCAATCGCCGTTTATCCGTTTTGAACAAGAGAAAGAGTTGTTCCGCAATGCGTTAGAAGTTGAAGGTTTAAAACAAGGTTATGGTGAAAATATCTTGTTTAACGGTGTCGACTTGATGGTTGAAGTGGGTGAGCGAATTGCGATTATCGGTGAAAATGGTATCGGTAAATCAACGCTACTAAATACTCTTGCTAGAGCCATGGAACCAATGGCTGGTATGATCAAATGGTCTGAAAATAACAACATTGGTTATTATGCTCAGGACCACGCTCATGACTTTGCTGAAGACCTCAATCTGCTTGATTGGATGGGACAGTGGAAGAATGAAGGCGATGACGAGCAAGTTGTTCGTGGTATTTTAGGTCGTATGCTGTTTTCACAAAACGATATTAAAAAATCAGTTAAAGTTATCTCCGGTGGTGAGCAAGGCCGTATGCTGTTTGGTAAGTTAATCATGCAGAAAGCCAATATATTGTTGATGGATGAACCAACGAACCATATGGACATGGAATCTATCGAAGCACTTAACCTTGCGTTAGAGAACTACAAGGGCACATTGTTCTTCGTTTCCCATGACCGTCAGTTTGTATCGTCAATCGCAACACGCATTATTGAAATTACGAAAGATGGCGTTAGTGACTTCCACGGTAGTTACGAAGAATACTTAAGTAAACTTGGTGTCAAAGGTTAACCTCAAACCAAATTTACCAAGTAAAAAAGAGCCCAGTAGGGCTCTTTTTTGATCTGACCGAGTTCGCTCGTTTTTCCTATCGTTATATTCATAGGAAATTAAGTCAGACTTGACACTGGCTCCACTAGAGACTTTGCTTCTAATGAAGATAGTAGTAAACAATAAGAATGATAAAAGAAGTCAAGACCATTCCTTTTAGTGCTACAGTTTATCTTGTGAATAATAAAAAGCCGCGCTTCTAACGGACGAATAAGAGTTGATATAGATGATAATAAAAACAGTAAAAATAGTGACATTAACACTTTCAGCCTTGTTTATTGGTGGCTGTGCTAGCTATAGCATCTCAGAACAAGATATGACTGAATATCTGCAAGACAGTGTGGTTCTGGAACAATCTGTGGGCATTGAGAATGTCATGTATGCACAAGTTGCCGTTGACGATCTTAAAGTGAAAATTGGTCGCTCAGATGCAGAGCGCGTCTCCGTTTTTGCAAATACTCGCGCACAAGTGCAGATGTTCAGTATGCAGAACACGGAACTAGATCTTGATATTGAGTTTAGTGCGATTCCTGAATATGATCAGGAAAGCGGAGAGATATTTTTGAAATCACTTCGTTTAGAGCAGTTTGATGACCAAAGTCAGCAGTTGACCCCTGAAATAACGAAGCTTCTAAAACCGGCGGTTTCGATGATTGGCCATGCGCTGTCTCAACTCCCTGTCTATAAACTGGACGGAGACCAAGTTCAGCAAGCACTGCTTAAATCAGCGAAGCCCAATTTAGTTATTAAGAATAACAAGTTAGTGATCGAGTTGTTTGATTAAAGGATGAAACAATGGAGGGTATTGATGAATAAAATTAGCCCAAAGAAATTACTTAATAGCAAATGGACAGCCGTTAACCCTCTCAAAAAGGAAAAGCACTTTTTAGTCACGGAGGTAGAGATAGAAGACAATGAAGTGATGCATTGTCTAATAGAAGCCATTATCTCTAAACGTACACAAGCGATAAACTGGCACGACTTGAAAAATACGGATAATTGGCTCCTTGGCTGGAAATAGGTAAAGACACCTAGCGTGAACAACTGTCCTTATTACAACGAGATGTACCCGTTAACCAAAACGATATGCGATATCTGTTTTTGGCGAAATAAAGGTAACACCAATCGGCTATTGGCTTAAATATACGCCAGCGGAGTGGAGCATAGAGCCAGCCTTTTCCAACCAACTGCCACGCGCGATGCGTGGCATCCAAACCGAGCAATAATTGTCCCCTATCATCTAGAGCGTGCAAGATAGTATTTGCCTCTTGAGCATCAATTTGCGGATAATTGAAAAACGTATCACCGTAAATATCCACGGTCTGTATAAGCCGTTTATGATCCAGCTCTTTTAGCGCCTTCATCTCTTTTGAGCAGAGTGGACAGGTTCCGTCGTAAAATAGTGTCAATCGTGTCATGGCTGGCTCGTTAATATTTATTGCAGTTATGATTATACGATCCTTTCTTCGAGTTGGATCACTCGGTTCTCCCATTCCAACAACGGACGAATTACTTACGGAAGATAAATTGAAGCAAACATCATCGGCACTTCAGAAAATGGCACGTTATTTCGGAGATTAATCCTAATTGGTGTGAAATATCGTCTTGTTTTAGTTAAGAATAGCGCAGGATATATGGATGTAGTAACCTTTCCATTTACACAGATAAAGTACCTTCATGTCTAGAAGCCAACGACTCTTTGATTTACTCCAATTGCTGCGCTGTCACAAATACCCTGTCTCGGCTGAACATTTAGCTCAAGAGCTCGATGTTAGTGTGCGTACTATCTACCGAGATATTGCCACACTACAAACGCAAGGCGCGGAGATTGAAGGCGAAGCGGGGCTTGGTTACGTATTAAAGCCGACGTTTATGTTACCGCCGCTGATGTTTTCATTGGAAGAGTTAGAAGCGCTACTGCTAGGCGCCGATTGGGTTGCCAAACAAGCGAATGGTGAGTTTAGCGAGGCAGTGAAAAATGCTATCGCAAAGATATCGGCGGTGTTGCCTGCTGATCATAGCGCGAAGCGCAATGAAGATGTCATACGTGTAGCTTCTATTATTGAAGTCCCTGAGCTAACGAGAGAACTGTCTGACATTCGGCATGCTATCAAGCAACAATTTAAGGCTAAGATAATCTATGTAGATGCGAAAGAAGCTTCTAGCGTGCGGACTATCTGGCCTATTCTTATCGGTTTGTTTCAGCAGCACTATGTTTTGGTGGCTTGGTGTGAGACAAAAGAAGCATTTCGTAATTTCAGGCTTGATAGGATAGAAGAGTGGCAAACACTTGAACAAATGTATCGACGTGCTCGTCGTGATTTATTGAAAGAGTGGCAGCAAAAGGAAGGTATTGGTGATAAAAACGTACGCTACTGACAAGAACTGTCATTCGAGTTCGTTATATTACTCATCAAATCACGCTGTATCGCTTTAGGAGATAATATGTTTAAGATCGATTCGTTTGTTCTCTATGTCAAAGACATTGAAACCAGTAAGAAATTCTATACGAAAACCTTTGAGTGTGAGGGACAGGTTTTATCACCAACGTTCGTCTCTTTTTCCTTAGGTGAGGGTGTCACCATTGAGTTAAAGCAACTTGCACAAGTGTTACCTTTAGCTAACATCATGGGTGGAGGGACAGAGTTATCCTTGGTAGTCGAAGATTCAAAAACACTGCACGAGCTTTACGAGCAATGGAAAACCAAAGAGGTCAAATTCCTCCAAACGCCGACAACGTTGGTTTTCGGTCTGACGTTTGTTGCCATTGATCCTGATGGGCATCGGATTCGGGTGTTTACGCAAAACATTTAATTGAGCCCTAGTTTATCGTTAATAGCGGATCACCTGATAAGCTAGGTATCATCAAACTTCATGGCTTACCTATCGACACACGTCCTGATAAAGCTGTTCGGCAAGCTGCGTTATGGTATCACCTTGAGGATGAGTATGAGCGAATGTTCTTAATCCATATATCCCCATCATCAGATAATGAGCGCGAGCATCGGCCTCGCGGTCACTGCTAATCTCTTTTAGATCAATGGCCCTTTGCAAAACCTGAGTAATCGCTTGCTGCCAGTTAGCCAAATGAAGAGTGATAATACCATGCACTTCATCGTCGTTTTCAGTGACTTCGTTCAATGCTTTCGTCAGTAAACAAGATCGGGAGGCATCGCAGCTTTGGCACTCTACAACGATATGATCTAAATAGGATTTAAGTTCAATAAGCACCGAACGTTGACCTGAAAAAAAACCGGTGAACTCTGTAATTCTATCTTGATGATACTGGTCTATTGCCGCTAAGAAGAGCCCCCGTTTGTTTTCGAACGCACAATAGATAGAGCCAGGGTGTAAACCGGTGGTCCTTTTTAGATCTTGCATACTGGTCTTGCTGTAACCTTTATCCATAAAGGAGGTCATGGCAGATCGTAGTACTTTCTCTCTATCAAACTCTGCAATTCGCATTATTAATTCGTCACTCTCGTTAAGATTGTTATCTGAATAATCTATGTTAGTGAAACTATTGTAACCAATCTTGAACGCTTATTCAAAAAAGATCTTGAACGCCCATTCACAAAAGAGTATCTTGAATGAACATTCAATATACAGAGGTCGCTATGACTGATAATTTATTTCAAACTTATGCTCTCAATAAAACTTTATCTTTAAAAAATCGTATTATCATGGCACCACTGACTCGTTGCATGGCGGATGATTACCTAATACCAACTCAAGATATGGCCGATTATTATGGTCGTCGAGGCGAAGCAGGGTTAATCATTTCAGAGGCAGTAATAATACGACCTGATGGCCAAGGTTATCCTAATACGCCCGGTTTATTTACTCCGGCTCAAATCGACGGCTGGAGAACGGTGACAAATGCAGTGCATCAAAATGGCGGCAAAATTTTTGCCCAACTTTGGCACACGGGCCGCGTTGCACATCCGCATTTTTATCAATCAACAGGCAGTCAGGATGTGATGGCACCCTCAGCCGTCGGGGTTGAAGGTAGTGTCCCTAGAATGCGTGAATTAACGTATCAAATACCTAAGGCTATAACCGCTGACGACATTACTCAGTTAGTAAGCGATTTTTCCCAGGCAGCAGCTAACGCGATTGATGCCGGCTTTGATGGCGTTGAAATTCACGGCGCTAACGGCTACTTAATTGACCAGTTCTTACACCATGACAGTAATCGCCGTATTGATGAATATGGACAGACACCTAAAAATATGTCGCGTTTTGCACTTGAAGTGGTGGACGCTATTGTTGCTCGTATTGGCAATGAAAGAACGGCACTACGAGTATCACCCGGTGCCTATTTCAATATGGCCGGTGACAGTCGTGACCGTGATGTCTTCGACTATCTTGTCCCTGAGCTTGAGAAACGTGATTTAGCTTTTCTACATATCGGCGTTTTTGATGATGCGATGGAGTTTGAATATCTAGGTGGTCGCGCTTCAAGCTATGTTCGCAGCATCTATAACAAGACGTTAGTGGGCGTTGGCAGTTTCACCGCAGAAACAGGTAGTGACGCTATCGCGAAAGATCGATTTGACCTTCTTGCGATTGGGCGACCATTTATTGCTAACCCTGATTATGTTGAGCGCGTTCGTACTGGGAAAGACCTTGTTGAGTACTCAGATGAGATGCTGACTAGCTTGATATGATGCCAGTGCTTCGATGCCACTGATAACGATAAAAAAAGGGTTAGCTTTGTGCTAACCCTTTTTTTATCGCTTAAATATATGTATAGAAACTTGATAACGATACGAGAACAAACGCGCTCAATTTGCTGGTGGATTACCTCCATGGGTATGCCTTAGCGTTAAACAACAAAAACGCTAAGGTCGACTTGAATGTCGACATGTTGATAGGGCTGCTTAATTTCTACTGCATTGCACTAGAAAATGTTAAATAAGGCATAATTAATTATGGTACGCTTGCGTATCATAATAGGGTGGTGTACATTTAATCACATCAATTAAATATAGAGCGGAGCCTTCAGTAAATGAAAAAAACGGACAAAAAGGCCGTAGGCCGCCCGATCGATGATGACAAAACACAGAAAGTGTTTGAAGCCATAGACAACATATTGGCAAACGAAGGCATATCTAAACTTTCCATAGAACGAATCGCCAAAACCGCAGAGATATCTAAAGCAACGCTATATCGCCGTTTTCGTAATCTTAAAGGGATATTAAATGCTTATGTCGAGACATTTACAGATGATGCTCTTGCCCCACTCTTGCAAGATAAAAAAGTGAACGTAAAAGAGCCTATAGTTCTAGAACAGTTACTGATAAAGCTAGGTATAAATCTGATGCAACTCATTACTCGACCTAGAGTGATTGCTTTTGACAACGCGATGCTTTCTGCCGGTGTGGAGTATTCAGAATTAAAGCAAGATTTGTTTAAGAAAGGCCCACAAAATGCGGTACGTCAAATCGGTAATGTACTTGAACAGGCGGGAATCGTGTCGGCTTTTTTCGATAGCTATCGCTTAGGTGATATTTTATTCCATATTTGGCGTAGTGGGGTTTATGACAAGGCGAGGGTTTCCGGACAAGTTGTAATGAATAGCAAGCAACTCGATCAACACATAACATTAGGCACTCAGTTTTTCCTAACCAAGTTAATTTAGGGGGATTCGAATGAATAAACCAAATACTCGTATCTTAGTCGCGGGTGCGACGGGTTATTTAGGAAGTTACATTGTTAATGAGTTACTTAAACAAGAGGCAGATTTTAAAGCTCTGGCGAGGCGTCGTTCTAAACTGATCAAGATGGGGCTCGTTGATAGGCAAATTGAGATCGCCCAAATTACAGAGGTGAGTACTTTAAAAGGGTGCTGCAACGATATTGATGTCGTGATTTCGTGCGTAGGTATTACTCGTCAAAAGGATGGGTTGAGTTTTATGGACGTTGACTTTCAAGCTAATCTTAACTTATTGGAAGAAGCGGAAAAATCAGGTGTCAAAAAATTCATTTATATCTCAGCATTTAATGCTCCAAAATATCGACGTGTTCGGCTTCTTAACGCAAAAGAGCGTTTTTCTGAAAGGCTACTTGCCTCCATTAAGTTAACACCATGTGTAATAAGACCCAATGGCTATTACTCTGACTTAGAAGAAATTTATGCCATGGCAAAATCCGGTCGAGCTTATGTTTTTGGTCAAGGTGATGTGAAACTAAATCCCATTCATGGTGAAGACTTAGCGCAATTTTGCATAGACGTAGTAGAAAAAGATGAGCGTGAGTATGACATCGGTGGGCCAGATGTTCTCACCGTGAATGAGATAGCGGAGCTCGCATTTCAGGCCCAAAATAAGACGCCCAAAATCACTTATTTGCCTGACTGGCTAAGAACAATGTCTTTGTTTTTTGCGGCAAAGCTTCCTGAAAAATTGACGGGTTCTGCGGAGTTTTTCCTGACTGTGATAGAAAAGGACATGATTGCACCAATCTATGGACACCGAAAATTATGTGATCACTTTCAAGACATTTTTCACAAAAAAACACCATTATTAGATGAGTCGAAACACGAGCGAAAAAACGAGTTCCATTGATGTATGTTCATCATATAGATGGCTCCTAATGTAAATAATGCTGTTCGGTTAGTACTAAATACTTCGTCATTCCCGTGAAAACGGGAATCTGGGTGGATTTAGATCTCCACCTTCGTGGAGATGACGTAGATTTCGTGGAGATGACGTAGACTTCGTGAAGATTAGATGCTGTATACACAGAGGAAAGAACGTTGGTATGAAACAAATTTCAATCAGCAGGATACATACCAATAGCGGGATATTTCGCATCTCTGCCAGCATCGATAAGAGTAAATCTATCACCTATCATTCGGTAGACTTTATGAGCACAGATGGTTGGTTTGAACTCGATATTGAATCTATTGAAGGTAAGCGGATTTTGTGGGGGATAGAAACGGAAATTATAGAGTATATCGAGTCATGAATAGTTCTGAGAGAGTCGTTTTCTGCACACTTAAATGCTTTGTGTTTTAAGCCACATTTTTGTGAGCGAAATACCTCTATAATGATAGGTAATCCGACTGAAGAGAGAATGCCTATGCTAAATGAAAACCATGCCTTTATCTTAGATTTCCCTGATCTTAAATTAGACATTGTTCAACTTAACCATGACGATCCAATATTCAAAGCCGATCTTCAGCAATATCATGAACTGGACTATAGCATCCGTCAGCTAGAGATATCAGGGAGTCCAATTGATGATGATAATATGCATGAACTAAAGCTTCAACGTATGACGCTAAAAGACAGTTTATATAAGCAGTTAACCAAGCATCATGAGCAGGTAAAAGAGTAAATCAACGGGAGAGTTTGATCTATTACTAGGTGAAGAAGAACGATAGAGATCTTTTAATAGATGACAAGATCAAAAAAGAGCCAAGAAAAAAGACTATTATGGTCTACTTTCTTGGCTCTTTTTTTGACAGTTCTTTTACAAGAGAGATGTTACATCAGAATCGCTAAAACAGTGGATACAGATACAACAGCAAGGCCTACAAGTCTAAATAGAATCGGTGCTTCGTTCATTTCTGTCAGCTCAGTCGACTTCCAAGTTTTTAGGGCCGCTCTCAAATCGTTATTTACAGTCATAATATTCCCCTTACATTGCATTGCCAATCTCGATTAAATACATTGTATATACATTGCATTTTCAATGCAACCCTTTTGTGTCACTTTTATTTCACTTTTATTAATTTTGGTGTTTTTCGATGGAATCGAACGTCAAAAGGGCACTTTCGTGTCCAATTAAAGCGTTCGATCTTCTACATAATCGGTTAATAAGACGTTAATTTAGGTGTTTAAATTGCAGTTCAACCAACCTTTGATACAGCGAACAGCTTTCCATGAGTGCACTGTGATCACCCATTTCCACCAGTTTGCCATTTTCTAATACTGCAATCTGATCCGCGTGCTGAATAGTTGATAGTCGGTGAGCAATGATCAGGGTTGTTCTATTTCTCATTAACTCTTCTAATGCTTGTTGGACATGATGTTCACTCTCACTATCTAGGGCTGATGTGGCCTCATCGAGCAACAAAATCGTTGGGTTTTTTAGTATTGCTCTTGCGATAGCAATCCGTTGACGCTGTCCACCAGATAATCGAACGCCTTTTTCACCAAGAAAGCTGTGGTAGCCCTCGGGTAAGTTAACGATGAATTCGTGAGCATGTGCTTTTGTTGCAGCTTCAATCACTTCTTGATCTGTTGCGTCAGGTTTTCCGTAACGAATATTGTGAAACACATCGCTGCTAAAGAGAGCGGGGTGTTGAGGAACCAACGCCATCTGCTCACGTAGATCTTTAGGATCGAGCGCTTTGATATCTATTCCACCAAGTGTGACCTTGCCTGATTGCGGGTCGTAGAACCGTTGTAATAATTCAAACAGTGTGGTTTTTCCCGCTCCAGATGGGCCGACGAGTGCCAATACTTTCCCTTTTTCGGCAACCAGAGACAATTGGTTAGTGGCAGACTGATCTGGTCGTGACGGATAATGAAATGTTACCTTTTCAAAGGCTATTTCGGTGCTGAAGTCGGCCGCTTTCAACGTGTCTTTGGCCGGCGGCAAGATATGGCTTTTCACCTGTAATATCTCAACCAAGCGTTCGGTTGCTCCTGCTGCTCGTTGCAGCTCTCCGAGTACTTCAGAGATTGTCGCTAATGATGAGGCAAGAATAATCGAGTAGAAGACAAATGCACCTAAATCGCCACCAGACATTGTTCCGTGAATGACGTCACTACCTCCGACCCAAAGCATGCCAGTTATCGCGCCAAAGACAATAATAATTACGCCAGCGACTAATATAGATCGGTGTTGAACTCGTTGCTTACCAATGGCAAATGCTTTCTCTACTTCGTTGGCGAACGATACGCGCTCCTCATTTTCGCGGGTATAGCTTTGTACCGTCTTTATATGTTCGATAGCTTCGCCTGCATAGCTACCAACATTCGACATCGAATCTTGGCTTAGCCTCGATAATGCTCTTACGCGCCGACCATATACAAGAATAGGGATAAGTATCAGTGGGACAATCGCCATCACCACAAGAGTGAGCTTAATATTGGTCGCAAACAACATGACTAACGTGCCGACAAACATAAGCGCGCTGCGCATGGCCATGGAAAAAGAGGAGCCGATAATGCTCTGGAGTAACGTCGTGTCCGTTGTAATACGGGACATGATATCGCCACTGCCGTTGGTTTCAAAATAGCTTGGATGTAGAGTAATAACATGGTTGAAAACGGCCAAACGTATGTCGGCGCTGACTCGTTCACCAAGCCAAGAGACAAGATAAAAACGAGAGTAGGTTCCTGCAGCAATGAAGACAGTGATGGTAAGCAGAAAAGTAATGGCTTTTTTAAGCTCACTTAGCGAGTTTTGTGCAAAGCCACCATCAATGAGAAACCGCACGCCTTGTCCTACTGATAGCATAATTCCTGCGGTAAATAGTAAGGCGATGAGAGCGAGAACGACGCGACCCTTATAAGGGCGGATGAATCGAATGAGTTCGAATAAAACGGTGAGTTTTTTTGTTTCGCCATTTGATGTGGATGTTGATATTTCGGCATTTCTTGTGTCGTTGGCTTGCATCTATCGTTCTACCGTAAGTCGTTTGGTAACCTGATGATAGCACTACAATTGCGTTGATATGTTGCTTTTTTGTAAATGGCGTTTTATGGCATTATTCTTGGTGCTGATAAAGCAATCAAGAAACCATTAGGCTGTCCTTTGCCCGTTGGTTTTTTTGTACAAGAAAATCGATATGGACGATTAGTCCCTTTCTTTTGCATCGAAGTGATAATCTACGTCAACAACCGCGCGATATTGGATTTCACCACGCGTAACGGCAAATTCTTCAACGGAAACTTGTGTATCGTCGATGGCAATATCGCGAACGCCATTGGATGCATAAGTTGGTAGTTTATTGCGCAACTGACTTTTGGTCATGCTTTGTAGCGAATCTGTGATATCAAAACCTGCGTCTAGTGCTTCAGCTTTGGTTTGATAAAATGTGGAAATAACCGATGTTTCGCTGTGCGTCGTTTGAACAGAAGCGAACGCTGAAGAGGCAAGGAGTAAACCAGCAGCAAGAGTAATGATTTTTTTCATGTTATGTACCTTGTAATTTGAGTGTTGTTTTTATATGTACTTTGAATAGACAAGTTTTGGTGACTAATTTCTTTCTTTTGAGTCGAAGCTGTAGTCCACAGCAATAACTGCACGGTATTGAACGTCACCGCGAGCAACGGCAACTTCTTCTACTTTTACTTCGGTTCCTTCAAGTGCGACATTGCGAACGTTGCTTTCAGCGATGGTAGGTAACTCACTACGAAGTTGATTTTGTGTCATGGCTTGAAGAGAATCGGTGATGTCAAAACCTGCATCAAACGCTTCGGCTTTCGTCTGGAAGTTTGCCGTTGAAACAGATGTTTCGTTGTACGTTGTGTGTACTGAAGCAAATGCAGAAGAAGCAAAGAGTAGACCAGCAGTAATAGCAATTAATTTTTTCATGTTGTATTCCTTTTTGAATTAATAACGCAATTTGAAATAGTGGGTTCAATTGAACGGTCAGGGTTGCCCTGTGTCGTCCTATGAGATCCATATTATACTATACATACGTGTAGTAAATGGGTGGCAGGTTCATGGGTTGTGGGTAAATAGGCACTAATAAAAAGATAAAAATCTCAAATGTATGACGTGATATATTTTATATTGCAATTATTCAAATGGTTACAATAATTGTGATCTACTTCAAAAAATGCCAAAAGGCAGCTAATTCGATAATAATTTGTGTATTTATTTAGAAAAAATATAAAAATAAATGATAAAAAAATTGAGATTGTCATTTCTGTATGATGACTTGCAGGGCGCGAGCGTATATTCTTCGAATAGAAGTTAATCGATGGGTATAAGAATCGTTGATTTGAGATGGAGTTCATTCAAATGAAAATACAAGAAGAAGATTTAGGTTTTACATTTAGAAAAATAGCAAAAGAAGTACATATCTTTCACCGAGGCAAAAAAGCAACAGTGTTGCGTGGACGAAAAGCAGATGAATTTTTGGATGACGCCGACAGCTTTTCTGACGGCGATGGGCAGCAATTAATGGCTCGTATTACGGGTAATTACAAAAGAGGTAATGAGAAGCTGGCTAAGCAAAAGCAAAACAAACGTCTAAACACTTTCTAACCATGCTTCTACTTCAGAGTAGCATCCACGGAAAATAATACGTTCAGATTTTTTACCAAGTTGATATTCATACATGGGGTCATAGTACTGCTTGAGCAAAGGAGCTAGCCAATCTACATGATGAGTGATATCACCTGAACTCTGCATTATTTTTACGGCATCCTGTTGCACTTGAAGAAGATCACCGTAGCGTTCTAAACCTAATCGTTTTCGTATTTTAAACAGCCCCTGATTGAGATAATCAGAAAACGTTTTCCAACCTAACTCTTCGCCATAGTGTCTAATGTAATCAAGTTGCATCTTAATTACATATTCATTAAGCAGGCGCTCAAGTCGAATATCGAAAGGGTCTTCAATGACCGCTAGATTAGATTCACTGATAGCGTCTCTTATCGAGTTGGGCACAGAAGCACATCCTACCGTTTTACCCTCATCTTCATAAACGAAACTATTACAGCCTTGTTCCAGTTTCTTTACCATCTGAGTAGCAAGCTGATTCTCAAAATTAATTTGAGTACGCTGTTCGGTTACATAGCGACCAAAAGATGAGCCACGATGATTTGCAGCCCCTTCTATATCGATACCATTTTTGAGAGATTTTATAAGGTCTGTCTTACCGCTACCAGTGTTACCACCAAGAACGACCTTAGGCATAGTAGAGGCCTGTTCTACAGTATCGATCAAGAATCGACGTAGTGCTTTGTATCCACCAGTAACAAATGGGTAGTCTATGCCTGCTTCTTTAAGCCATTGCTGAGTGATTTGTGAGCGCATTCCTCCGCGAAAGCAATATAGGTATCCATTAGGATTCGCTTCGCAAAAGGCCTTCCACATTACGACTCGTTGGTCTTTGATATCGCCGTTGATCAATTGATGACCTAACTTAATGGCTTTTTCTTGCCCTTGTTGCTTGTAACACGTACCGATGGCTGAACGCTCTTCGTCTGTCATTAACGGCCTGTTTACCGATAATGGAAAAGCACCCTGACTAAATTCGACAGGCGCGCGGACATCCAATAATGGAATGTCCTTACTAAAGAGCGTTTTATAATCATTGCAATTTTGCCGCTGCATCAAACAACCTCGATAAGAGCATGGTTGTTTGCGCTATCTGATGGGTCAGCAGGCTTGATTAGTTTACCGATAGATAGAAGTTCAATACCATGTTTATCCGCGAGTGCTTTAACGGTCGCTTTGCCTTCTTCTGAAACGGCGAGAAGTAAGCCTCCAGAGGTTTGAGGGTCACACAAAATGGCTTTTTGTTGATCAGTGATCGTGCCAATTTTTTCTCCGTAACTATCGAAGTTTCTTTGCGTACCGCCTGGCACACAACCTTGATCGATATAGTCGAACACACCCGGTAGAGTAGGGATGTTGGCAAAGGTAATCTCTGCTTGAAGTCCGCTGCCCTCACAGATTTCACTTAGGTGACCGAGTAAGCCAAATCCAGTGACATCTGTCATGGCTTTTATTGAACTGATTTCAGCGAATTCTGCGCCAATTTTATTTAGCTTACACATCCAGTCTCGTGCAAGGCCTTTGTGGTTTTCGGCAAGTTTTGATTGTTTCTCGGCTGTCGTCAAGATTCCAATTCCAAGCGGCTTGGTTAGGAATAGCTCGCAACCATTCTCTGCTCGGTTATTGCGTTTAACTCTGTCGGTTTCTACAATGCCAGTGACTGCAAGGCCAAATATAGGTTCAGGGGCGTCGATGGAATGGCCACCAGCAAGAGAAATGCCTGCCTCAGCACAGACAGCTCGTCCACCTTCAATGACTTTTTGGGCGATCTCTGGGGCGAGGATATTAATTGGCCAACCTAAAATGGCGATGGCCATAATGGGTTTGCCACCCATCGCATATATGTCACTTATTGCGTTTGTGGCGGCGATACGACCGAAGTCATATGGGTCATCAACGATAGGCATAAAGAAGTCAGTCGTACTAACGACGGCGGTACCATTACCCAAATCATAAACTGCCGCATCATCCTTGCTTTCATTTCCTACCAGTAAGTTCGGGTCGTTAAATGGTGATATCTGAGTTTTTAGAATAGTATCAAGTACTTGAGGTGATATTTTACAGCCACAACCTGCGCCGTGACTGTATTGAGTTAGACGAATAGGTTCCATGATAATTCCATTTTAAAAAGAGAGATAATTCTACTCCTGATGAAGGCACTAGTCACTATACAAAGCTGAGGCGTTTCAATCGTTTTGATATGGTACAAGTGGGTATTTCGCTGCTCATCTAGTCGTGCTTTCAATGACATGATTAAGTACTTCTAATTTTAGATCGTCATTCATGACGATCTTTTTCTCTAATGCAACACCGATTATTAGACCGCCTCCATGACGGCGCATATTGACGACAGTTGATTTGGGGTAGGGCTTTGGAATATGTGTCATTTCAGGTTCGATGACCACTTCATTACCAATTTTTATATCAATACTGTCTTCTTTGAGAAATAGTGCGCAACCACTGACTGAGATATCGATGAAGCGTGCTGCGTACCTTTTATTGTTAACGTAAACATCAGCAGAAATATCGACTTTAAACCGTTTACTCGTTCTTATCGGTTTGCTTTCAATACGGTTTGGATATTGGATAAACAGCAACCATGATCCAATTGTTTTAATGCTCATTATGTGGCTCTTGAATGCAATCACATGGCCAACGTCTGTATCTGCAAACCCTCGAATAATGATGTCGAGTCCTGTTGTTTTACGAGTGATAAGGTCTTCCATTACCTTAGAGCCGAGTTCGAATATAAGATAATTATCTTCTTTGAGGCCGATAAATTTACATTGGAATGTATAATACTCTTCCGCTATAAACGCTATGTTTCCAGATAATCTCATGCCAAAGTCCAAATACCTTTTTAACTCTTCGGCTTTTACGAATGGGTTACTCAAATTACAATTCCATTATAAGTTGCTGTGTCTACTATTTTTCGGCCTTTAAAGGCCTTCTGACCAACGCATTGATTGGTCGTAACAATGGCGAGTGAAATCTTCTTTAAAATCTAAAAGGGTGTTAATTTGGGCAACGCTTTCCCAATCCGCTTTTTCATACGCTTTGACGAGAGAAAGTAATCTTCCTAGCTTTCCAGAGCTAAATAACAACGCTTCTTTTACGGTCAGTTCAACAGGAAGAATATCGACGATATCTTCAATAGGGGCGTCACATAATGCGTCTAATAAAGACAATAAACCGACTAAGAACGCTTGATTATCACCCATATCGTTCTCATTATATTGAGACGTCAATTCACAGAAACGAGCCCTTTGTATAGAAAGTGTGTACAAAATATCGGATTTATCTTCCGCTATAGAAGAGATGGTTACGAGAGAGATAAACTTTCGTAGTTTTTCTTCACCCAAAAAAGCGAGGGCTTGATGAAATGACCGAATGGGTGTTAAAAGTTGGGATGAGTTGACGTAACGTAATAGTTTAAATGAGAGGGTAACGTCTGAGGTAAAGATAGCTTCTAACTTTTTATAGTTGATCTCTTTGTTCGATATCTCTTTGCATAACTCAATCACGGTTTCAAGGAACGGATATATTTTTTTCTGTTTGATGATTTCGGGTCGACTAAAAAAATACCCTTGAAATAGATCGAAATTGCACGCTAATGCTTGTTGAAATTCTTCGTGGGTTTCAACCTTTTCGGCTAGAAATTTTATCTTCGACCCTTTCAGTTTTTCGATAAAACGTGCGGCCTTTGGGAGTGGAACAACCCGGATATCGAACTTGATAATGTCGATATGAGGTAAAAACCGGCGCCATTCAGGCGAAGGGATAAAGTCGTCTAATGCAATACAATATCCTTCGGACTTGAGTCGAACAATCGCCGCGTATAATTCATCCGTTGGCGAGCAGTCTTCCAATATTTCAACGACTATTTTTTCTTTTGGCAGTAACAAAGGTGCAAGTGAAATGAGGCTGTTATACGGAAAGTTAATAAAACCTATTTTGTCTCCTATGGCAGGACACTGAGTGCTGAAAAATTGATCGAGCATGATTCGACCGGTCGCTTGATCGGCATCTATTTGTGGAAACGCATTTTTTGAACCATCTCTAAATAATAGTTCATAGGCAAACGTGTTTTTATTGCGATCTAAAATAGGTTGTCGTGCAACGAACGAGTAACTCATAAATATTTTATACTATCGGATGATAAGATGAAGAAGATGTTAACCATAACAGTGTGTTACGACATTAACTTCAGAAGTATCACCGTTATTTATTGAAGAAAGGAAAGTGATGGGCGTACTGTATCAATCGAGTGGATATTTAATATGCAAAATCCGCAGGGAAGATAAAGAGTGTGACGCAAGGATGACGATAGTGACGAAATTGTGGTGTGAAATCCAAACGACAACCATTTGAATTTCACTGCATCGATAATAAAACTGAGAAATAGAGGTGACCTCAAAGACTTATTGAATTAATGATTGATATCTAGTTCATTGTGAATCAATACGACGCATTGAGAGGCAAACAGCATTTTTGGACCCAGGCTTATCTTTATCGCCCCAAGTCGTTTCAAACTATTGAAACTTTTCTTTGGCATAGGGATATGGTCAGTCAACAAAAAGCAAGGGTTACCAATGAATTCTTGTTCCCGAATAGGGGTGCCTTTTTTGTCCATCATGAATAATTGATAGTCTTCAGCAAGTTCTTGTACTAATTTTTCAAAACTAACGGTTCGCACGGTAATGCCCGGTTCCACTTGGCGCTCTTCTTCTTTGAGCATACCTTTTGATTTATCCAGTGCATTCGCCACCTTATCTAAAAGTGCCTGTTCATGGAATCCGCCGAAATTACTAATCTCATTTGGGCTCAAGCAGATGGTGCGAGAATAGTCTTGAGTCTTTTCTAGGACGAGATAAACCACAACATCATCACGATGGGATTGCGCGACAAAGATGGTATTCATTAAAGTGTGAGCCAAAATCTCGCTGTGTGCTTCTTGTCCAACCGACGCCAAAAGTTGTTGGCTGTCAGTGGAGGCTGCTCTAGCTCGTAATACAAACGCGCGCATAGATGATTGTCCTACTGATTGAATTGGTTTGTTTATAGATGAGAATGCCCTTATTTATAAGGCCACCAAACATTATGGTCGTCATTATTGCAGCTTTAGCAAATGATGTAACGGGTAATGATTCAAAATATGTTGACGAATTTATCGCGGACTCATTATATGAATGATTAAGTCGAATCTGAATGGTTACGTTGAAAGAGGGAAGAGGAAAGCAAAAAGAAGAAAGAAGGCGAGAGCCTCATGACCAGCGACTAAAGCGACTAGCCATGAGGAATAGCGACCGAAACTAAGGCATAGAAACAGAATCACCTAGATTGTACTGGTCCATTTGGAGTTCAAGTGATGCGGACAACTTGGTTAACGACTCGACCTTTTCTTCTAGTTGATGAATGCTGTCTGCTGTTCGATATGATTGGGTACTTATTGACGTTACATTCTGATTCATCTCTTCAGCGACACTGTATTGCTCTTCTGCGGCCGTCGCTATTTGCATATTCATGTCATTGACATCGGCGACAGATTCTACAATTTTCGAAAAGGCGTCTTCGGTCCCTTGAATTTGCTCTACTGAAAATTGAACTTTTTCTATCCCTTTATCGACGGCATTTACTGCGTTCGTGCTACCATTTTGCAGTTTTTCGATCATGGTATTTATCTGTACCGTTGACTGCTGAGTTCGAGACGAAAGGACTCTAACCTCATCGGCCACCACGGCAAAGCCTCTGCCATGTTCCCCTGCTCTTGCCGCCTCTATCGCCGCATTCAGTGCCAACAGATTAGTTTGGTCTGAGATGCTGCTGATAGATTCGGTAATATCCCGTATTTGCTGACATTCATTTGCCAGTAAGTTAATGGTTTCTGAGATGCTAGAAAGACTTTCAGCCAGTTCGAGAATGGTGTCTCTTGTAGACGAAACCATGACTTTGCCTTTGTTGGCTGCGATATCGGCTGTCGATGCGAGTTCAGATGTGCGAGAGGTATTTTGGGCAATTTCTGCTACCGTTGAACTCATTTCATTCATAGCAGTTGCGACCAGTTCTGTCTCCATATGCTGCAAGTTCATACTTTCTTTGGTTGTACTGCTTGTTTTCGCGAGCACTTCTGTCGCGAGAACCAAATCATGAGAAGACTCGCCAAACCTACCAACAACGGCTTTTAACCGACCTTGAAGCATCTTCGCTGACATCACGGTCTCACCAATTTCATCTTGCTTGATGATCTCAATCTTTTCGGTCAGATCGCCAGCGGAAATGCGTTTAATAATATGAGTTAATCTATTAATTCTTTGTACAACGTCAAAATTAATCAAATACAGCAGTATTCCAAATAACAGTATTGTCCATAGGTTACTGGCGACATCAAAAATATCTAAGCTAAACAGTTGATTCTCATTCCATTGCATGGCTAAGAATGTGATGAATGCTAAACCAACAATCGTGTTAACTTGAGTGGCGAGCGTCATTGTGGCGTACAAACTTGGTTTTGGGATTTTCTTCTGAGTGTTATTATTCAGGTCCTTATATAGACCCTGTGCATCATCTATCTGCTTTCTTGTAGGGCAACTTCTTACCGATTGATAACCCACTTTTTTACCATTTTCGAGAACGGGAGTCACGTAGGCATCAACCCAATAGTAGTCTCCATTTTTACAACGATTTTTAACGATGCCTTTCCAAGGTTTGTCTGCCTTAACCGTCGACCATAGGTCTTCAAAGGCCGCTTTGGGCATATCTTTATGGCGAACGAGGTTGTGATTTGAGCCGATTAACTCGTCTTCTGAATAGCCACTTATTACAATAAAATCACGGTTACAGTACTGAATGACACCATCCAAATTAGTAACAGAAACAAGCGTTGCATTGTCTCCAAATTTTCTTTCTTTATCTGCCATCAAATCTTACCTTCAAAAATTGTCCAATGGATACAGACAACCAACTAAATTGACGTTGGTTGTAAATGTGTAGAACGCCAAGAAGCACATTCATTTTCAATTGCTTCTATTTACGAATTAAACCTTTTTAGTTTTCTGTTATCGACGTGTTTAATTCTGAATTATTTATCTCAATTGACGAAGAGATACATAGACACCTTATATTATTACAGGATAAAACAAAGGTATTTTATATGGACTAGCCGCTAGACTTGAACTCATAGCTGATTTATAGAAGGCAAATATGAAGTTTGGTACTTGAAGGTGCACCTACAAAAAACGAAATGATGCACCCGTTTAAGCATAATGGAGCTGAGTAGAAAGACGAGGTTTATGGAACTTTCCTTAACTAAAAATGGTAGAAAGAAAATGGATAATCGTTGCAGACACTAGGCTAACGGAATGACCAATAATTCAACAGGAATGGATTTCATGACTTGCTTAGCGGATGAGTTGATGTTGTGCCAGAATCCTTGATGATGACCACAGACAATGAGATCGATTTCGTATTCGGCTACGGCATCTTCTAGCTCTTGAGAGAGACCGCCAAAACCCACCAAGGTTTGTTCAATAGGATAGGAAGTGCTCTCTTTGAGCGTATTCAACTGCGCTTTCGACTCTTGCAATATGTTGTTATTGTCGCTGTCATTCACAAACGAATGTACGATCTGATGCGTGAAGTCGTCGTCTTTCATTACGTCAATATAGATAAGTGACAGTTTGGCTTTGGTTGCTTTGGCAAGGTCAACGGCTTTGTCTAACAATAACTGGCTATCGTCGCTTAAATCTACAGCAACAAGTATGTGGGTGTAACTCATGGTCTATTTTCCTCATCATTACGTTCTATAATTGTAGGGTGATATTAACGTTTTATTCAATCATATCTTGTACAAATTGAGCGATAGATTATCCCTTGATAAAATGAATTTTATCAAACCACACAGTTCAAGGAGAAGGTACGAGTTCTCTATCGAAATCAAGTGCATGAGTTTCTAATATTTTATGGACGATGGCCAGATACTCATGCACGCTATCTTCATCTGCAAGAGAAGACAACTCATTGAGTGACTTGATTATTTGAGCGTGTTGCTGAATATGTTCTGAGGTCATATTTAGACTGAGTCGTTTGCTCACTTTTACTTCATTTTGAAAATGCTGTTTCATCTGTTTTTTAAACAAGCTTTTAAACTCCGTGAAGTCTTGATGATTGTTGTGAACAGATTGAATGAGGTCGTCTAATTGTTGGTGGTCTTTATCTATTTCGTCTATCCCTATTTTAGCGATACTGTAGTTTGCCTTGGGTGTTTCGCTAGAAAAAGTGATACTGCCTCGTTGTGATTTCTTAGAACGATACATCGCATTATCGGCTTCTCTTAGTGCAATATGAGCACTTTGAGAGTTTGGTGACAACATGTGTATGCCTACACTGCAATCAACTTGTAATACTAAACCATGAGTATTGATTGGATTCTTTATTAATTGCTGTATCTGGTGCGCCACTTTTTGTGCATGGTTTTCTGCTTCATCTAATGAACTGCCTGCGTTGACGATGAGTATCGCAAACTCATCACCGCCTAACCGAGCGACGACTTCATTAAATTGACATCGATGCTGTAAACGAGAGCCGAGTTCAACAAGAACCGTGTCCCCAACATAGTGTCCAAATTGATCATTTATCGGCTTAAACCCGTCTAAATCTAGGTAGATTAAAGCGCCAACATGGTTGTGTTGGATTAGCTTACCGAGTACATGTTTTAATTTACTATCAAACATACGGCGATTGTAAATACCAGTGAGCTGGTCAGTATTGGACTCCTTTTCAAGTTTGCTTTGAATTTCTTCGGTGTAACTCAGTAATGCAAATACACCGATGACAGCACAGAAAGCAGGCCAGATTATTTGTGAGTATATACTGGATTGAGAAAATAACTCAGGTGATACTTCCATCAGTATAGAACGACTCATGATGACGAAGGCCATGAACAGAAATGCGTAGCCGACGACGCTGTCGGAGGGGTATCGGATGGCTTTTAAACGCAAAAACAGATAACTGATAGAACCAAAAGCCACTGGCAGAAATACACCACTTATGTGCAAGTAGTAAGTGAGGTCGCTTTGTAATATAAAATAGAGTTGCGCTGCACAGTTAAGGCTAAAGAGTCCAATAATTAATAACCACGGAACCTTTGTAGCGGTTCGCTTACAGGCGAAGATAACCATTGCCCATACAAAAATGGTGGAGGTAAAAGCCGATGTAATTTCCAATATAGTGCCAACGTCAAACACGTAGATAAACCAGCTAACAAAATAAGCAAAAAACGCGATCATAAAAAAATTGATCGAGTTGGAGCGATTCTCTAACTCTTTTACCCGTGTTGCGGCAAAAGCGAATACCAAATTAATGAGGGCTACGCTAAAAAAGTAGGCTTGCTCAATCGCCATCGCTAAAACTCCAGTTTAAATCCAATAAATATCTATTTTTTGCCTAGGAAACATTACAGATATTTATGTTAACAAGCAATTTCATAATCTACTGATATCATAAAGTGAGTGGTATCGAAGTGTTTTCAGGTGAAATAACGTACTAAGGCTTTAATAGGCAAGTATTGTGGCCTAATTTAATAGATAAAATCGACGATGTTTTACTAAGAGAGATTCTATTGGCAACGGTATTAGATGGAATCATGCATAACAAAAAACCAGAGGCTTTAAAGTCTCTGGTTTTTATTTTTTAACGAAGCGATTAACGTGTAGTTAGTCGTTAGTTGAATGCGCGAGCCACGCGGCCCTTTGAAGTGATTTGGTATTTTCCCGTATAGGCAGGAATGAATACGGATTCACCTTTATTGAACGTTACCGACTCTCCACTTAAATGAGTGAGTGTTACTTCTGCATCTAGTGCAAGCAAGATTTCAGCACTGTCGGTGCGAAGCGTAAGACCAATGATATCTTCGAATACCGCGAATTTAAAATCATCGACAGGAACCGGGTAAAAAAGTCCGCCGTCTTGGTCAATTGGATTTGCCAGCAGCGTACTCGCCTTTTTTTCTTTGAAGATAGTACATTTTACAAGCTCTTTAACGTCAATAAACTTAGGTGTTAAACCTGCGCGTAACACGTTATCTGAGTTAGCCATGATTTCTAAGCCGGTGCCTTTTAGATAGGCATGAGGAGTACAGGCATCTAAGTACATAGCTTCGCGTGGTTGCAGTGTAATAACGTTAAGCATCAATGGAGCGAATAGACCAATGTCTCCTGGGTATAGTTCAGAAAGCTCTAGGATTAGACTAAACAGTGGATCGTTTTTATGTGCTTTAGCAAATGCAAGCAGTTCAGCAACGGCTGTTTCTTTAACTTCGCCTTTTAATGAAAGCAGTGCAGAAAAGAAGACTTCAAGGCCGACCTCATCAATAGATGCCTTGAAAGTATCAACAATACTTTGAATGGTTTGCACGTTCGCTTTATCGAATAGTGCAACGACGTCAGTGATTTCTCTAAAACCGTTCATCGCTTGATATGATGTCAGTGCGTAAACTAACTCTGGCTTATGGTTAGGATCTTTATAGTTTCGATTACCAGCGGTGCGGGGAATACCGGCTTGCTCTTCTCTTTGGAACCCTATTTCTGCTTGTTCTTTGCTTGGATGGACTTGGATTGAAAGCGCACTTGCTGCCGCAAGGACTTTAAATAAATAAGGAAGTTCACCAAATTGAGTATCGGTTCCTAGGGTCAAAATACCAGATTTATCTAAATTGATAAAATCGGAAAGCAATTGTTCTTCACCATTTTCAACTATCTTAGAACAACCATTAGGGTGGGCGCCCATCCAGATTTCTGCTTGCGGTTTGTTGTCTGGATTTTCAATGTCAAATAGTTGGTTTATTGAAGTTCGGCTACCCCATGCATAGTCTTGAATAACGTTTTGCATTGGGAAAAAGCACGGATTTTTTGCCTGAGTCATGATGTTCCCTTCCGAATATCTGGATTTAATTTGAATGGTGAAATTAAACGTAGTTTACGCTATTTTTGAATAGAAATGCAGTGATAATACGAAATAAATACATTTATAGTAATTGTATTGATTAATGTCAAATTTGTATTAAAACTAAACCCTCCTATACTAGGAGGGTTTATGAACAGATTGAAACTTTAGCGGTGATGCTTAACGATTATGCTAACGCAGTTTCAGTCTTGCCTTGGCGTATTTTTTTCAATGCAATACAAACGAGCGCGGTAACAATAGAACCGACGGCCATACACATTATAGCAAGAAGGGGTTTATTCATTGCCCCTAATAACGCAACGATTGGACCACCGTGTGCAACGCTATTCGTAATGCCAAAGGAGAAAGCCATAACTGCAGCGACCATTGAACCAAGCACGTTGGCTGGTATTACAGACATCGGGTCTTGAGCGGCGAAAGGTATTGCCCCTTCCGAGATACCCACTAAGCCCATCGCACCTGCCGCTTTACCTGCTTCAGTTTCAGAGGCTTCAAATAGGTCCAGTTTCCGTCCAAGTACTGTGGCTAAGCCCATACCTAATGGTGCGACTGGTATCGCACAAGCCATTGCACCCATGAACTGAGTTTGTCCGTTTGCGATCATGCCGACAGAGAATAAGAAGGCGACTTTGTTGAAAGGCCCACCCATATCAAAGCCTGCCATACCACCAAGGACGATACCAAGCAGAACAACGTTACCTGTGCTCATGCTCGTTAGAAGTGCATTCAAGCCATCCATTAAACTTGCAATTGGCGCACCAATGACAAAGATAAATAATGCAGAGATAAACAACGAACCAAGGATCGGAGCAATCATGATTGGAACGAGCGGTTGAATAAACTTGTGATAGTTAATACTTGTTAACCAACGGACAAAGTAACCAACCAATAGACCAGCGATAATCGCACCGATGAATCCGGTTCCGGCTTCTGCGCCATAGAACGAACCATTGTTGGCAATCCAGCCGCCGATTAATCCTGGTGCAAGGCCGGGACGGTCTGCAATAGCGTAAGCTATATAACCCGCTAGAATAGGGATCATCAATGTGAACGCAACAACACCAACATCTAAAATTTTATTCCATAGACTGCCCGCAGGAATAGCCATACCCGCTTCGGTAGGTTCACCACCAATCGCAAGTGCAAGCGCGATCAATAGACCACCAGTAACCACAAATGGGATCATGTGAGATACACCGTTCATCAAGTAACGATATAACTCTCCGCGCGTTTTTGAAATAGAGCTAGGTGTGTCGCTGCTCTCTTTTCCGTCTGCCTTATAAGTTGGAGCACTCAGTGCTTTTGTAATTAATCCCTTCGCGTCACTAATAGGGGCTTTAACGCTCGTTTCGATTAATTTTTTGCCAGCAAAACGGCTCATATCAACTTGCTTGTCACAAGCGACAACTATCGCATCCGCTTTTTCGATCTCTTCTGATGTTGGTGAGTTCTTCACACCAATAGAGCCGTTGGTTTCAACCTTAATTTCATAACCTAGCTCTGCTGCGCCTCTTTCGAGTGCTTCAGCAGCTAGATAGGTGTGCGCAACACCTGCAGGGCAACCTGTTACACCAATGAGAAAACCTTTGTCAGCAACCGGGTTGTTTCCCGCGGGCTCTACTTTTTTCAATAGCAGTTTTAACGCGTCTTTTTCTGTTTTTGCTTTAAGAAATTGCTCGATGAATCCATTCTGAATCAGTTTAGATGATAGTTCAGCAAGCACTTCAATATGGTGATTAGATCCGCCGTCTGGAGAGGCGATCATAAAGAAAAGTTTAGAAGGCTTACCGTCTTCAGCGCCATAATCGATGCCTGATTTACTGACACCAATAATAACAGCGGGTTTAGTGACTGCGCTACTTTTCGCGTGTGGTAAGGCGACACCATCTTCAAATCCCGTATTTCCTAGCTCTTCACGTGCGTTTATATCGGCTAAAAACTGTTCTTTGTCGCTGATGCGTCCTTCTGCGTGTAATACGTCAATTAACTCTACGAATACATCTTTTTTATTCGTAGCTTTAAGATCAAGACGAATCAATTTTTCATTGATTAACTCGGTGATCATAATATTGTCTCCATGTTTGTCGCTATTAAGTGTTTACCCTGTTTGTTATTACTATTTTCGTAGAATTCCGTTGATTCGGATAGTGTACGAGGAAGACATTTACTGGATAATTGTAACCTACTAAAATTTGTGTGAACTAGAGCGTGAAACAGGTGTTTTCATTGCATTGAAAGTAATTCTATATATACTCTTTTATATCAATTAGTTAAAAACATAATATGATAAATACTATTGTTAATAAAATGTACATTTTCTTTCTTTATATTGAGTTCTGGATTAAAGTGACTTGATGTGAGGCAAGAGAAACGTGCGTAGGCTCACGAAATTACCGTGTTATTAATCGTTTTTTTCTGGTTCACTATTTTATTGAGGTTGTAATGAGCACGGTTTTTCATAGTTTAATAGAAACGCTACTGTCTGAGCGTGAAAGCTTCAATCGAATATGGTTTGCGACCGATAATTTGACGCCTCCACAGTTTAGTTATCAGGTGAATTTTCCAAGGCTTGAGTTAGTGATAAGTGGAGAATATGTTAATCAAATCGAAGATCCTGATCAGGGTATCGTTAGCGTTAAAGTGCTAACGGGCGATGCCCTTTACATTCCACCGAACTGTTGGAATAAACCCGATTGGGATACGGATTGTTCAGTACTGAGTTTGTTGTTCGGTCGTCGCCAACTTGGGTTTAGTCTGGTCAGTAAAAATAAGAACGAAACGGGATTTTTTGATGTACAAAAACACAGCATTCAGACGCGTACAGGCCATGCGATTGACCATATCCTAGAGGCGTTAAACGCGTTAGGGCGCGAGCCTAGGAAGAGCCCAATGGATGAATACCTTCTTACAGCGTTGATGAGCTATGCGCAGACCATGATCTCTGACCCTGCGCACAGCGCAAAGAAACGAGGCGAGGATATGTATCAAGGGATTTGTATCCATATTCAAGAGAACTTTCATCGTACGATTACTCGCTCCAGCATCGCGGAGCGATTCAATATTTCCCCTAATCACCTTTCTAGATTGTTTCGCCAACAAGGGCATATGACATTGGCCGATTACATAACGTGGGTAAGAGTCGATCGGGCCAAATTCATGCTACGACGATACGACTTTCGATTGTCAGAGGTGGCGACGCGATGTGGCTTTCAAGATGTGAATTACTTTTTTCGTGTATTCAAAAATAAAACTGGCCATACCCCAAGCGAATATCGAGGTATGGGGTAAGTTCAATAGACTCTAGTCATTAATAATGTAATGCCTGAAATAGGCCGTTGCATTTGGCAATCAGATGCTCTCGAAGCGCCTGGATGGTTGGGTTGAGTTGTTTTCGATCCGCGCAAATCATGTTGAGTGGCGTTGGTGAACCTTGCCAATCCTGGCACAAACGAACTAAATGACCACTTTGTAAGTCCTCACCGATGTCGATGATGGATTTAAAGGCAATGCCTTTTCCTGCTCGCGCCCATCGATGAACCGCGTCACCATCATTGGTCATCAGATTCCCCGACACGGCAACCGACTCCTCCAGCCCATCCTTGATGAGACGCCAACGAGTGTGGAGGGCATCATCCAGAGTAAAACAAAGGCAATTGTGGTGCTTAAGTTGGTGAGGTGAAATGGGTTCGCCAAACGTGTCGATATACTCAGGTGAAGCGCAGAGAATACGAAAATTCTTTCGCGCAATGGGTAACGCGACCACACTAGAGTCTTTTGGGTGACCAAATCTCAAAGCAACGTCGACAGGTTGGCTATAAAGGTCGGCGAAACTATCGGACAGTTGAATTCGCATGGTGATTTGGGGGTGTTTTTGCATGAACTCATCTAACCAAGGCAATATTATATTTCGACCTGTGTCGGATGGCATAGAGAGTTGCAAAAGACCACTAAGCTCAGATTGGCCATTCTGTATTTGTGAATAGCTGTCGTCAATCAATGTGAGAGCCTGTTGACAGCTCGCCAGAAATAACTCTCCTTGTTGAGTCAATCTTAACCTGCGTGTTGACCGAATAAACAAAGAGCAGCCAATGTCAGCCTCTAGCCTTTTGATACAAGCACTCACTGCAGCAGGTGTCAGGTCCATATTTCGTGCCGCTTCAGATAGATTGCTGAGTCTGGCCGCTTCTATAAATATTCTAAAATCATGAAGAGCTTTCATTTTCAAATTTTTTTTGAAATAGATGTTAATAGACTCTAGTTTTTCAAACGTTTCATGTCAAATAAACTAGGCTTACTTAAGTTACTCGTAAATGAGTGTCTAATTCCACCACAACGTTCGGAGTCACAATGAAAGCTATCGGTTATCAACACGCGTCACCTATTAATCAAGCAGACGCGTTGCAAGACATTGAGTTACCAATGCCCACGGCAACAGGACACGATGTTCTTGTTGAGGTGAAGGCAATTTCCGTCAATCCAGTTGACGCAAAGGTGCGCAATAACGCGTCTGCGGAAAAGGATGAGTGGAAAGTTCTTGGTTGGGATGCGACGGGTGTGGTTAAAACCGTGGGTACGGATGTGACGTTATTCAAGGTAGGGGACAAGGTTTGGTACGCCGGTGATATCTCACGTTCAGGGAGCAACGCCCAATTTCAGTTAGTTGATGAACGTATTGTCGGCCGTATGCCGCAAAGCCTGTCATATTCTGATGCGGCAGCGTTGCCATTAACGTCTATTACTGCATGGGAGATGTTGTTTGAGCGCCTAGAAGTAGAAGTGGGTAAAAAAACCAACGATAAGTCGATTATGATTATCGGTGCTGCTGGCGGTGTGGGCTCTATAATGGTTCAACTTGCGAAGCGTCTTACTGGCTTGACGATTATTGGTACGGCTTCTCGTCCTGAAACCAAAGAGTGGTTAGAGGAACTTGGCACGCATCATGTCATCGACCATAGCAAGCCCCTTAGCCAAGAACTCAAGAAGATAGGATTCGATAACGTCGATTATGTGGTTAGTTTAAATAACACCGAGCAACATTATGGTGAGATAGTCGAATCATTGGCACCACAAGGTAAGTTTGGCTTGATTGATGATCCTGCATCGCTTGATGTGTTGGCATTAAAACGTAAGAGTATTTCATTACATTGGGAGTTAATGTTTACTCGTTCATTATTTAAAACCGATGATATGCAGGCACAACATGACTTGCTCAACGAGGTTTCTGAGTTGATTGATGAAGGCTTACTTAAAACCACAGTGGGTGACCACTTCGGCACCATCAATGCAAACAACATCATTAAGGCTCATGGATTGCTAGAGTCGCAAAAAGCGAAGGGAAAAATTGTATTAGAAGGGTTTTAGACCAAAAAATGCTTATTGCCTTGCCATGATGTGGAGAAGTATTGCTTTTAACGCCTCGGGTTCAGACGTGGAAGTCACAAGTTGGCAGAACGCTTCATCAAGTAGTTTTCGAGTAAGCTGAGTGCAAGCTTTGATAACCGGCATTTCGGCAGGAGCAGGGATGACGATACCGATGATCGTATTCACATGACCTTGTTTTGAATACCAGTCGACAGGTGTCGATAGCTTAATCACGGCTATTGAAGGCTGATCAATACCTTCAACCATAATATGCGGCAAGGCTATACCATGACCAATGCACGTAGAAGAGATAGCTTCTCTTTTTACCATGGCATCAAATATCGGTTGTGCATGCCTTGCATTGAGCATGTGACATATCTTTGATATGAGTGCGTATTTCTCCATAGAAGTAGAGGGTTGGAACTGCTTAAAGCCATAGGTGATTGAAAATGGTAGTGAAAACGCGGGGTGTTTTGCTATTACTGAATAGCTAAACTCCTCGGTTTTTTCATGAGATGTATTCACAATTTCGAACTGATCCGCTATAAAATCGGTCAGCACCATGCATGCTAGTTCAGCGTCTGAACCCTCTATCCAAAGCTGGCAGAGGTGATTCTGTTGGCTACCAATACTGATTACCTGCAGTGTATGCTCGGCGTTGACACTCTTTCCATTAGAAATATTTTTTAAAATAACGACCGAGCGAAAATAACTGGAGAGCATTTTCAATCGATTCAACTTCCAAGCCGCAAAACCCTCAAGACCAATAATAAAAGTAATTCTTCGTTCTATACGCATTGTGAATAACTACAGTTCTTTACAGCGAGTCAAGACTCGGCATGCGTCAATCAATACTTCTTCAATCGTGACGCAATGTATTTTACTGCCAGTGAACCGCGCTCTTTGCTCTATTTCAATATCAGAAGCGATCAGTACGACATCGGCGTTGGCAATATCGATAGCGTTCAGTTGATTTTCAATACCCATGGCACCTTGTGTTTCTACTTTTATGGGGATGCTTTGTCGATTGGCTTCTTTTTGCAGCACATCAGCAGCCATATAAGTATGTGCGATACCTGTTGGACAGGCGGTTACAGCGACTATTTTCATTTGCATAGTGTTCGGTGAGTTGAATTGTCATCATCTTATAACATGCCTAATTAACGGGGAAGCGATTCTTTTTGTAGGAATAAATAGGTGAGGATTATGGAGAAATTGTGAAGATTCAGACTCGGTCGTAGCAAAAATAGTCAGCCACCGTATACTTGCTAAGATTTTATAAATACGTGGTGCATTTGTGCGATTGTCTATCTTTACTAAACTGTTTGTTTCTATCCTACTTGTGTGTGTAGTCATGCTTGGAACAATGACTTGGTTTATAAATTCGAGTTTTCAAGACGGCCTACAGAGTTATTTAAATAACAAAGAAGTTGAAAAAATAGAACTGATCGCTAACAAGCTAAAAGGTTATTACTCGCCAATATTTGGTTGGCAGCGCCTCGTTTCTGCTCCCTATCTATGGGGAGATATTCTTGATCAATTCGGAGAAGCACCACCACCGCAGGCTAGTCAAGGTAATGGGCCACCAGGTCGCCGCCAAGATAGACCACCTCGACACACAAATCCAGACACTACAAAGGATACAGTGCTTGTCCCGCTAGGTGTAAGAACGAACCTTTTGGACATGAATAATCAATCAATCTTAGGCATACCTGAAAACTTAAGCTACGATTCTGAAACGGTAAAACAGGTGAAAGTTGAGGTTATTGTCGACGATCAAGTGGTGGGTTGGGTAAGTATACTTCAAAGCAAAAGTATTTCTGAAAGCCTAGCAGAGAGCTTTTTTCAGCAGCAAAGTAAGAATACTTTCTCGGTGATCGCTCTTACAATTTTGTTCTCTTTTATTATCGCATTTTATCTAGTTCGTCATTTCTTAAAACCTCTGAAAGCCTTGCAAGCAGGGGCTATCGCTATTGAACAAGGTGATTTAGATTTTCAATTACAGTCGAAAGGCAACGATGAGCTAGCTCAGTTAACCTTGGCATTTAATCAGCTTGTTCAAGCGCTTAAAAAGCAGAAATCAGATAGAGAGCAGTGGTTATCTGATATCTCACATGAGTTAAGAACGCCAATAGCTGTGTTGCAAAGTGAAATTGAGGCCATTCAAGATGGTATTAGAAAACCGGAACCACAATATATTGACTCTTTGCATCAACAAGTCATGATTCTCGGTAAATTAGTTAATGATCTTTACGAACTGTCGTTGTCAGATTCTGGCGTGAATTTTGAGTTATCTGATATAAATGACATTTCAGCTATTGTGGCTGATGTAGTCAGTCAAAATGAGTTGCGTCTCAAACAAAAGCATATGATGACTAAGTTGAGTAGCTCGCTTGATATTGTCCCGAAAATTCAAGGTGATAGAAAAGCCCTTAGACAACTATTTCTAAATTTGATGGAGAACAGCATCCGTTATACTGATCAACCGGGTACAATATCTATTTCAATACTTCAAGAGAAAGAGAGTATTAAGGTAATATTTCAAGACAGTTATCCAAATGTGCCAGAAGACTCTTTACCAAGGCTATTTGACAGACTTTATCGAGTAGATAAGTCCAGAAGTAGAGCAAGCGGTGGTTCTGGAATTGGATTATCGATATGTAAAAATATTGTGGAGGCCCATGACGGAACCATTACCGCGAGTCATTCCGAACTGGGTGGGCTGAAGATGGAAATTCAATTACCGAAGCGAAAGGCGTAAAAATGACGATAGGAAATAGTAGAACCATATTGGTGGTTGAAGACGAACCGACGTTAGCGAACGTGTTGTGTGACTACATTGACCATTCAGGTATGAAATCGTTCCAGATCAACAATGGTGGTGATGTGATAGCTTGGATAAGAGCAAATCATCCAAGCTTGATTGTTCTCGACTTGATGTTACCAGTACGCGACGGTTTAGATATTTTTAGAGAGTTAAGAACATTTTCGCAAATACCTGTGATTATGGCGACGGCTAAGGTTGATGAAATTGACCGGTTGGTAGGATTAGAGTTGGGTGCAGATGATTATATCTGTAAGCCGTACAGTCCGCGTGAGGTGATCGCTCGTATTAAAAATGTATTGAGAAGAAGTGATAAATTACTGGGACATCACACACCTGAACAAGAAAAATTACGTATTGATGCTCCCTCTATGAAAGTGCTGTTGATTGGACAAGAATTAGTGTTAACCCCAGCAGAATTTAAATTGCTACACTTTTTGTACAAGAATGAAGGACGGATATATAGCCGCGAGCAGTTGATGAATCATATTTACGACGATGGCCGCATAGTTACGGATAGAACTATAGACAGCCATATTAAGAACTTAAGGAAGAAAATGCAGGAGATCGATAATAACTGTGATTACGTTAAGTCGATCTACAGTGTTGGCTACAAATTTGAGTTGTAGTGTTCACAAATTAGGTTAATCGTAACTAGATGCCACGAGATAACACTTTATTTGGGCTCTGGAAACCATCCTTTTTCTGAAATAGTCGCTTACTGCTTCACGTTAATATAATAGTGATTGAAAGGGGCGTGATTATACGGATTAAGATTTAGCCAATAAAAACTCTTTGAAATGGATAGCAACAGGCGAGGCTGAAGCTGGCGGATGGTAGTGGATATTGAGGCTCCATATACTAGTTTCAAACTCTTCTAATAATACGACAAGTTCCCCACTGTCTATCGCATGTTTAACGATAAAATCAGGCAAATAGGCGATGCCGGAACCCAAAATGGCAGCCTGAAGTAGCAGATCGCTATCATTCACTTCTAATGTCGTCGGAATCTTAACGATTTGACATTCATCCCCTTTAGTAAATGCCCAATCATTGCTGCCCGTTAAAGTGGTCGCAAAAAGGCATTGATGCGTCGTTAACTCCTCAGGTAACGAAGGAGCGGCGTGACGAGCGAGATAATTTGGCGCGGCGACAACGACAAACGGGCTTTTCATTAATTCTCGTCGCACAAGGTGGAGGTCTCTCTCTCGGTAACCTTGATATACGGTGTTTGCACTGATTGACAAGTCACTGTCAGCGGCAAAATCGAGTGCCCACGGGGTAATATTTATATTGAATGTTACGTCAGGGTTTAAAAGTAAGTAACGATTGATTTTTTCCATCAGGTAATGGTTAGCGTAGACAGGGGTACAAACAATATCGATATGGCCTTTGTCGCATTGTTGGAAATCTTGCATCTGTAAACATAAGGTTTCAGCGTGGTCAACAACAGAAGAGAACTCTCGGAAAAGCTTTTGTCCGGCAGGTGTGGGGTTGAGTAAGCGATTATTGCGTCGGTAAAGGGGTACACCAAAACTTTGTTCAAGTTCTTGCAGCCAACGACTTCCCGCCGAGACCGATATATTGACTTTCCGAGCGGCAGCGGAAATGGAACCTGTGCGAACAACATAGATAAAGAAAGCCATTTTATCGAGCATGAATTTTACCGTAGAAAGAAACTATAGAAATCGTTTATTGGTTTTATATTACCATTTAATCTACGTCAAAAAATGTTAGATGCGCCGGATCAAATAGATAAAGATAGCGATAATAGTGCTTTTCTTCTGACGCTACTAGACGACTGGTCTAATTGGGTGTATTGTTGGCGCATGAAAACAGAAAACAAAGATACCAAACAACATATTTTGGACACTGGATACAACCTAGTTGTAGAAAAGGGGTTTACTAACGTTGGGTTGGCACAACTGCTCAAGCATGCCGAAGTTCCGAAAGGTTCTTTTTACCATTACTTTAAATCGAAAGAACAGTTTGGTGAGGCGCTAATAGAAGATTACTTTCTAAATTATTTTGAGCGCTTAGAAGCATTGTTCAATCAAGAAAGTAATTCGGCCTATGATAATCTCATTCAGTATTGGAAAATGTGGGGTGGTACAGGTCAAGCGGACTGCGGTGCGAACAGGTGCTTAGTCGTTAAACTTAGCGCCGAAATCTCAGATCTGTCAGAACCGATGCGATTGGTGTTGATGAAGGGAGCGAATCAGATAGTGGCACTGGTCGCGAACTGTATCTCAGCAGGTGAACAGGACGGATCAATCAAAGTAGGCCATAGCGTAGACACGGCGCAATTTCTTTATAACCTTTGGTTAGGGGCTGCGTTGATGCATAAACTCACCAAAGATGTATCAAATCTAGAACAAGCCTTACTTACATCAGAACGTATTCTCTCTGGGGATATTGTTCTCTAAATTTGTTAAGTTCCCGCCAATCGACTGGTGGGCTTTTTAGATAATAACACTAGACGACTGGTCTAATTTAAAGCCAGTCTAATAAAACCGTTAAGGAATGATAATGTCAGCTCAACAAAATAATTCTCGAGTAGTTCTCGCCTCTCGCCCTGTTGGTGCACCAACGGAAAATGATTTTCGCTTAGAATCCGTCGTAAAACCAATACCAGCGGAAGGTGAAGTATTACTGCGCACCGTTTATCTTTCATTGGACCCATATATGCGTGGCCGAATGAATGATGCGAAGTCCTATGCTGAACCCGTCGCCATTAACGATGTCATGGTTGGCGCAACGGTTTGTCAGGTAGCCGAGAGTAAAAATGACAACTTTGATGCGGGTGAATGGGTATTGGCATATACAGGTTGGCAAAGCTATGCACTGTCCAATGGACAGGAATTGCTTAAATTAGGCAAAGAGCCGACAGCGCCATCTTACGCGCTAGGCATTATGGGTATGCCAGGGTTTACGGCGTATATGGGCTTGCTTGATATTGGCGAGCCTAAAGTAGGTGAGACGATAGTGGTTGCCGCTGCTACTGGGCCTGTTGGGGCGACAGTAGGGCAAATTGGTAAACTTAAGGGATGTAAAGTGGTGGGTATTGCTGGCGGCGAAGAGAAGTGCCGATACGCTAAAGAGGTGCTCGGTTTTGACGAGTGCATCGACCATAAATCTAAAGATTTCCAACAACAGTTAGCGAAGGCGTGTGACAAAGGTATCGATGTCTATTTTGAAAATGTAGGCGGCAAGGTGTTTGATGCGGTTATGCCTTTACTCAACACGGCTGCTCGTATTCCGTTGTGTGGCCTCATATCACAATATAACGCGACGTCTCTACCAGATGGCCCAGATCGTATGTCTATGCTTATGGGGACGTTGCTCATTAAGCGAATCAAGATGCAGGGTTTTATTATTTTTGACGACTACGGCCATCGGTATAATGAGTTCGCGGCTGATATGGCGACATGGCTAAAAGATGGAAAGATAAAATATAAAGAGCAACTCGTTGTAGGGTTAGATAAAGCACCAGAAGCTTTCATTGGTCTACTTGAGGGTAAGAATTTTGGTAAGTTAGTTATTCAAGTTAATGACCCAATGTAATGACACCAATCCAATAAAGTAATTGATCACAAATTGACTTAATTTAGTCGTAATAAATAGTTGATGGTAGACAAAAAAGCGGCTCGTTAGAGTCGTTTTTTTTTTTCTAATTTCAATCCTATTGCTCGTTGACTAGTTAAGTGGTGCTTTCACTTAAAGTGTAATAGTTGTTTCGATGCAGTGTTGGTTGAAACGTATTGATGTGCACATTACTCCGTCTGTTGAAACCCTGACGTTTTTATTATAAAACGTTATATTAAACCAAGAGTAATGTTTATGATTTACGGATAATAAATTTAAGGGCTAGGGAATATGAGCATAGAGAATAACAAAAAGAACGCGGTTAATTTTTATAGGATGGCTTATTTAGGTGAACCTAGGAAAGCCATAGAAAAATATGTTGGAGATGAGTATATCCAACACAACCCGCTCGTTGGAAATGGCAAGGAAGCATTCATAGAATATTTTACTCAAATGCAAGATGAGTATCCCGAGAAAGAGATCACCTTTGTACGTGCTGTCGCGGAAGGAGTAATGGTCGCGCTTCATACGCATCAAGTTTGGCCCGATCATGACGAGTACGTGACGATGGACTTCTTCCGTTTCGACACAAACGGTAAGATTGTAGAGCACTGGGATTCTATTCAACAGATCCCTAATGAAAATCTCAATGGCAATACGATGTACTAAATAATAAGGATAATAACGGTGCTTATGTACAACCCTTATTATCCTTATTTGTCTATGCTTAGATTACATGGCCTTTTTGATTTTTTCGGCCACGTCTTCTGAAACCCACTTTTGCCATACCTCAGGATATGTCTCCAAGAAGTATTGCATCGCTTCCTCCGAATCCGCTTGGTTGTCTTCCATCCATGCCAATAGTTGGCTCATGACTTTATTGGTGAACCCACGATTTGCAAAGTATTGATAGGCGTCTGGCGCTCTTATCGCAAAGCTTTCTGTGGTTATTGTATGGACAGGGGAAGGTGGGTACATGGTCACCTTAGGCGAATCACATTCAGCCTGAGTAGTACAATTTACGTACTCCTCTACATCGACACCACTTCCAAAATCGACTTTCACCATGTCATATTTACCTAGAACCGGTGTAGGCGACCAGTAATAACCGAACCACGGTTTTTTACGCTCGTAAGCTTTGGCAATAGTACCCGACAAGGCTGCACCTGACCCCGGATCGATAATTTCAAACTGATGGTCCTCTAGCTTTAGGGCACTGAATAGATGTTCGGCGGTTATCTGACACGTCCACCCAGCAGGACAGCCATAGAAGGCATGTTTTTCGTCACTCTCTGGGTGCTCAAATAAACCAGCATGTTTTATGACGCCCTCGATAGTATTCATCTCTGGGTACTGTTCTACCAAATAAGCAGGAACCCAAAACCCTTCCTCACCACCGTCGGACAATGACTTACCCGCATAGCGAAGTCGTTTATCTTTGACGCCTTGGTCAAGCGCGTCTCTAATACTGTTTGTCCATAATTCGGGTGCAACATCGGGTTTGCCCTTTTCTATCATTGATGTCCCTGTGGGCAAGCTATCCCCTGGTATCAATTCTGCTTCACAATTGAAGCCAGTGTTAAGGATGAATTGGTCGATATGTGCCATAAGACTGGCAGAGTTCCAATTCATGTCAGCGATGGTGACAGTTCCACATTCTGATGCATTCGCTTGAAACGACAATGCCGCTGCTAATAGAGCGGCAGTGGTAGAAGGCTTCATCTATAAAATTCCTTTCTAACGGATTTAAAAATTGGATATAGAGGAAATATAAATATTTTATATTTCCTCTAGTAGGTTTAACACGTTGATAGTACGTCTTAATCGTTTACCCGTTTAGTGTAGGACCTTCACAGAGATTATCAAAGCGAGGGGTCGATATTGACCATGAAATGACCTAAAAATAGACCCAAAGGGGTAAGTATTGGCGACACGATGCAATCTGTATTGAGTCTATCGCCGAGCTGGTATAACACACTCGCTCGATTCTTGACCATGCAGAACGAGAAAGCCACGCGAATGCGTGGCCTTGATATTACATCTTGTCTTTTTCTATATTGTGGTTTTCTTTGTAGTATTCCCACTGCTCATATTTTTCCTCTTCAGAGAGGACGCAATACATCACACGTTGGTCGTTTTCATTGAAAGCCTGAAGCTCACCTTTTTGTTGTACACAATAGACTGAAGCGGGGTTTGAGATAGATTCATAGCTCTCGACATCGTACTCATCTGGCTCACTTGAACCCGCGCAACCAGCCAATACTGCCATTGCACCCAACCCAACCAGCCAATTTAATTTATTCATTCACTTTCTCCAACAGACTTTAGACTATTAACTTAGTATTAATTTTCCTGTAAGTGTAGGTTAATTTTACAAAAAACGGTCTGGATAAAGTAAAAATTCGAAAATATGTGGGTGTGAATAAGTTTATGGCGGTGCAGAGTCATATAAAAAGGATAATTGAGTATGTTAACATGCGCCATTATCACATAAATCCAGATTTAACAGACACTTCTATGAGACACATTCAAACGCAAATTCACCCTGATATTGATCACCTAGACAATAAAACGATATTTAAACGCGCAGCGGCTAGAGCGATTGTGCTTGATGGCGAAAATATCCTCATGCTTTATACCGAGCGTTACCACGACTATACAATACCTGGTGGCGGTTTAGACGAGGGGGAAGATGTCATTTCTGGTATGGTTCGCGAGTTGCAGGAAGAGACTGGTGCCCAGAACATTCATAAAATTAAGCCGTATGGCATTTATGAAGAATTTCGCCCTTGGTATAAAGATGATGCCGATATAATGCATCAGATATCGTATTGCTACACCTGTAAAATTGATGGTGAGTTAGGTGAAACCGCCTTAGAAGCACATGAAGTGAATAATGGCATGGTACCTATCTGGATTAACATCCACGAGGCCATTGCACACAACGAAGAAACTATGGCCAAAAACCCCAAGAAGGGCATGAGCATTGAGCGCGAGACGTATTTGCTTCATTTGATTGCTAAGGAAATGCTGTAAGGATAGAGGGGGATGAAATACGTATAAAAACGTGTTTATCCCGAACTAGACTTTTGATTACTGTTTTGTAGCATCACACTTTTGATTGGTATATCGCTAATATAAGTTCCGTGGTCACCCGAGCAGATTCAGCATTTACTAACGGTTGTTCACCTGTTTTAACCGCATGTTCAAAATCAATGAGTATGGATTTGTGGCAACGGGTGTCAGCTACTGTTGCGCTAGTGGCACCGTCGTGTTGATAGTCGTACAGGGGATCCGTGGGGTTAAGCAAGTCATCGATATGCCAATCGCTAATGATGTCATCGGTTAATGTGAAACTGCCTTTCTCAGTATGCACTTGTATCTGAGCGGAGAAACCAGGTTTAGTTGCGGTTGAAGCAATGACTGTCCCAATCATGCCATTGTCATGCCGAAACAGAGCAGCGCCGTGATCCTCTGCGTCCATCTTGTGTGCAAACGTATCTAACATACTGACCACTAGCTTGGGCATACCAAAAAACCACGTGTATAAATCAAGGTTATGGCAAGCCTGCTGCATAAACACACCACCACCGTCTATCTCGTACCCGCCACGGTATTGCGCACTGTCATAATAAGACTGTGGTCGATAGAATTTAGCTGTGACATCGGCGGAATAAACCCGACCAAATGCGCCGCTATCCATTAACCTTTTTACGGCAGCGTTATCGGGCGCGGTACGTCGTTGATAAGAGATAGCAAGCGTAACCCCCGTTGTTTTACAAACCTCGATGCAACGATCAATCGATTCCAAAGATATATCCAATGGTTTTTCGGTAACGACATGCTTGCCTAACCTTGCTGCTGTTAAAATACTTTGGTGATGCAAGCCATTCGGAGTCGTCACAATTACAGCATCAAACGGAATATCAACATGGTCTAAATGCTTCCAAACAGGGCAATCGTTAATTGTGTTTTTTCCGCTGCGAGAAACAAAGCCGACGACGTGTCCATTTAATTCAGCAACAACGTTAAACCATGTTTGACTAATGTTACCAGAACCCACAATTATATATTTCATGTCGACCTTCTTTTCGTTATTTAAAGTTGTTATTTAAAATACGTCAAATTTACCAAAGTTCATAAACAGGAGCGAGGCGCGACTTTTCGCGTCTTTAAAGTTTAAGACTACACCAAAAAACCAAACTAAATATCGATTATTTTTAGGGCGTACACCAATACTCAATGACAACAACTAAAGATTAATATACTGACTAAATCGATACGTTACCTTGTCTTAGGTCTAACGTTATAAACATATGTCTCCAGAAACTGAAATAGTTGAATAAATAGTGCTCATTATCGTGTGTTAATATTCATCCTAAAGAATAGCGAATATTTACGAGAAAAGACAATAGGAATGAAGATGGGGACGTTGAAGTATAAAATGATGCTTAAAAAGCTCATATGAGTCAAATATTGCTCGCCTATATACTGGAATAAGCGGAAAGCCACTTAATTATGGGTGTTCATGTATAAACAAAATTGACATTAAATTGGCAATGAAGAAATTATTTGCATTTATAGTCATGAAGTCTATTTGAATGAAGAGAATGATAATGAAGTTAAATATGAAGAGGTTTTTAATTGCTTTTTCTGCTGTGACTCTTGGGATATTTACGTTGGTTTTTAGCCTGTTAGTGGCGATACCAATTTCAATAGCCGCACTGATTACGGGCAGAAAACTACAAAAAAATCGAAACAAAACGCATTTTGATACGGGGCAAGAGTACGTTATTGAAGGGGAATATCAGGATGTTTCCGACAAATAATGATGATTTCTATCTGTTGAGTATCAAAAGGCTTCAGCGTTTAGGTGTTCTTAATCATCAGGAACGATAGTCATGTTCACATTCTGAACTTTCTTTCGTGTTCTTTCTGATAAAAAATCTACCCTAAACGGCTGAGCTTGTTCAATAGCAAGTTTACCGTAGTGCTCTAACTCGGGCTCCCCAGAACTTTCAACTAATTGAACCTCCAAAACCTCACCAACGTCATTTAGCGTTACATTAAAGGTGACTAGGTGGCCAAAGCATTCTTCGCATCGGTACAGCCTTCGTTTTACTGAAGCACGGGCGAGTTCGCTCCATAGATTGAGTTCCGCTTTCTCTTGGTTTGAAAGTGGTATGTGAAGCACATCAGCAGGGAATGAGTGAAACGCAACCAAGATCAAAAACAGTATCGCTGTTCGCATGCATTCCTCCTCAACAACTCAACGTTTTCCACTGTACGTAATAACCACTTACTACTCTCTAACCATAGCTGACTGTTTGCAATTCGGATCAATCCAAAATATTCTTTATTTCAGTCACTACTTTTCCTACAACAGATATATCGTCTTCGCTTACGTTTAATGTCGAATTATTGAATGCGATAGCGACTTTTTTTCCTGGTATTCGTTGGATCTGATTAAGGGAGAGTAAACCATCAATATTCACGAGATAAAGGCCACTTATTGCCTGATTGGCTCCCGTATTGATAAGAAATACTTGATCGCGATCTTTGACGGCCAGTAGTTCTTCGTCGTTGAATTCAACAAGCAAATCTGAATCAAATATGGTGGCATGTCGGTTGACGAGTTGCCCATTTTTCAGTTCAAAACTCTCTAGTAGGGAAGAAGCCTGGCTTTGAGCTAGTGCGGGCAAATTGCTATCTATCATGTAACTTGTCGATTTTTCTTCGACTTTAAGTGCCTCTTTTGCGTCATTTGAGATTTGATAGCCCAAAGATAGATCTTTCATAGGGATGCCTAGCGTCAAATGAATTTTGATTAAAAGCTCAAATGACGTTCTATTTTTCATATTCCACGTGCTAAATGTGGATGTCGGTACACCCGTTACTTTAGAAAGTTCTTGTAGGTTCTTACAACCAAGTATCATTTTCAGGTTATTAGTGAAGTCATGGCCCTTTAAAAATGTATATTCTGGAATCTTTTTACTATAACGCATACTGTTTAACTTATTTTATTGGATAAAGATCTCAAATGAATTGAAATAAGCTCAATTAAAATATAATTTTCATTGATTAATATTCATTTGAGATTTAATATCTCGTTAGTTCTTTGGTTGGTATAGAGCTGCAACTCAATCAACCACATAAAAAGCGATAGGTAAAAATAATACCATCTTGTATCTCTATCAAATAGTACTAGTTTCTACTTTTGTAGTTTCTTGGGCGCATGCCTAATTATTTCTAGAGCGAGTCGATGTGCAATACTGATATGGAGGGGTATATTGACAATAAATTCGGTCACTTACATGGAGTAAAGTGGCGACTAATGTTCTAAACCACGGAAGGGGCAACAAACACCTCTGAACGATATACCGTAACGTTTAGTAGAGAAGGATTACCGTTTCTTCTCTACTTTTTTTCGTCTGCGCCATGCAAGTTTGAATGCGATTGAAGTACGGTCAAAATATTAACCAAGGTATTCGATCAGCTCTGCTTGTGGTAATGGTTTAGAATAGTAATAACCTTGAATGTAAACAAAACCTAATCTATCGAGTATTTCCAGTTGATATTTTTCTTCGACACCTTCTACGATGGTTCTCATGTTCAGTTGTGTTGCCAGTGACATCATGGAATCCAGCAGGGGAATGATAGTCGAGTCATCATAAAGGTTTTTAACAAACACACGATCAATTTTCACGTAATCAAAAGGGAATTGACGTATGAAGTCTAGCCCTGAATATCCAGTTCCAAAATCGTCTATGGCAAATTTGAAACCATAGGCAGACAGTCTGTTCAAATGAAGCTTGAGTGTGCCTAATTCGTCTTGAGAAAAATTATTGTCTTCCGTTATTTCAAAGACTATTTTTTGAGCCAGCACAGGTTGGCTTTCTACTAATGCGTCTATGAAGGTGACAAAAGACGGCTTAAGAATGACACTGCGACTTATGTTTACGCTGATATAAATCGTTGAGAATAAGGATGGGTGTTCTGATATAAATAGCGCTACCTTGCCTATTACCAACTTGGTGATGTCTTCAATGAGGTCTACTTTCTCTGCCAATGGGATAAATATATCAGGAGAGATGTAACCCTGAGTAGGATCTTTCCAACGCAAAAGTGATTCGCAACCGACGGTTTTACCAGACTTTTGATTAACAATGGGTTGGTAATGAAGTTCCAAAAAATCATTGGTAATCGCGTAGCGCAGAGAGTTTTCTAAGCTGTTGTTGTTTAATCGTTTCTGGCGACTGAATAAGTAGCAAATAGTGACCAAGCTTGCTAACACCAAGGTCACCCACAAATAACGCCAAAATTGCATGAAGTAGTACATTGACGTGGTACTGACTTCGAGTTCTAGTGGGTACCTATCTGATTGAGCAGAATAGAATTTAATCCCATCTGAGAATGTCTTGTTGCCCAACTCTCTTGAAATAACACGGAGTTTATAATTGATGTAATCATCAGCCAGTAGCCGGTCGATATCTTGAACTAGATAGCGTGGAGGAATAAGAACACTAAGGCCTTGTCCGAATTCGTTTGTAAATATAAGTGCAATACTTCGTGTACGGCTCAGTTTGGTCTTAGTGTAACTGAGTGTTATATGATTAGGGCTATTTTTTAGCCGATTAATTATAGTCTGATAGAGATGAAAAGAGGTATCTCCGTTGTTACTGGTACAATATATTTTTCCATTTTGGTCAAACACTCCGATTTCTTTCGCTCGCTCAGAATTAAATATACTTTTTCTTAAGTCAGCAAGGATTTCATTACATGATATGGACGTTTTTTCGGGTGTTAATAAGTAAGAGAACTGCAAAATGGATTGATCAAATTCATTTTCCATCGCACGTAACAATGTTTTTGTCTTTGTTTCAATAAGTTTATTGGAGACAGGAACTAAGAACAGTAGCGAGACGATAATAGCAAGGATAAATATCTGTAAAATTCTGATACCAAATTTATCATCATTATATATCAATGTATGAGGTGCAATGAATTTCAAAGCTTTAATTTTAGGCATCAATATGTATTTTCTCGGAGCAAATGTATCGTTATGTTTTTACACTAATCGAAATAGAATGGTCGAGTCAACGCTATATAGAAGTCTATGTTATAAAACAAAAAGTTACGCTTGATAATGAGAAGTGCTCATATGAAAATGAGTGTAATTGTATGTGTATACAGTACTTACCGACTTAATGCCAAATAAGCACCCGCCAACATCATAATGCTTCCAGCACCTCTATTCAGTCTTTTATGTGCCAGCGGCGTTTTTAATGCACTTGCCATACGAGCCGCACCGAATGCAATCAACATTAAACCCGCCATTAAGGCGAGAGTCGCTAGAGAGGCGACAAGGACAATATCTTGCGATTGCAATACTGTTAGGTCGATGAAGGTTGGTAAGAATGCGATATAGAAAAGTATGACTTTAGGATTCGATGCTGAAATTAAGAAACCTTGAGTGAAACTAGCGAACAAAGAACCTTTATGTTTGACTACTTCCGAGTCGATGTCTTTTTTTACCTGTGGCAGTGTTTTAAACATTCTATAGCCAAGATAAATTAGGTAAGCGGCTCCGACATACCGGATGGCCAAGAATACTTCTGTCCAGTTTTCTGCGATGGTTGCTAGGCCAAAACAGGCAAGAACAAGGTAAACCAGATCGCTCATCGCCATACCAAAAGCGAGCATAACGCAATTTTTAGCCCCATAGACAAGTGCTCTTGCAAGGATAGCGAACACACCGGGTCCTGGGGTAATGCCAAATATAAATATCGCGATAAAAAAGGTAATTGCGCTTTCTAATGACATCCTGTCTACCTGTGTTTGCAGAGAATAATAGCAATAACATAAACGAGTTTTCATTTCGTGGCTAGTAAGTAATAAAACACGAGCATCAATGGTTACTTTTTAATGATTACCGTTCGTTGATTACCAGCATGAGAAGGGGTGAATGATGGGTCGACATTCGTTATGTAATGTGTTGTCTAAAGTGCTTAGGGCTGACGCCTGCTTTTCGTTTAAATACTCGCGAAAAATAAAGTGGGTCCCCATAGCCAATAATTCGGCCAATTTGATTTATGGAATAGTTTGTTGTCAATAACAGGTGTTTGGCGCGACTAATTCGTTGGTCGTCTCGCCATTGCGTTATGGACATATTCATTTCACCGCGAAATAAATGACCTAGCCGTGAAGGAGACAAGCAAATGTGCGAAGAAACATCTTCAATTGTAAAATCTTTGTTTAAGTGCTGTGTCATATAATTCATAGCGTCAATCACTCTTGGGTCGAGTCTTTTACTTATAACGTCGGGTTGTAAGGTTTTACAACGAATCAATAACTGCTCGAGTAGGTTGATAGCGAGATCGTTGCGATAAGGGACTTCAGACTTTGACGTATATTCGATATCAACAAACAGTTTTTCTAGTTCTTTTTGAGTCTGTGAATCTAGTCCTCGGGTAATAAATACACCATCGATTTCATCGTGCCAATTTAACCAGTCATGCCAAAACGCACGAGGGCGAAAATATATCCATCGATGAAACCATGACGAGCATTGATCCTTCCTATGATAATAATGTGCTGCACTCGGCGGGAATAACAGTAGCTCTCCACTTTTCACATTGAACGCTTTGTCATTGGAAAAAACGGTGCCTTCTCCTTTACTGGTTATATTGATGATAAAGCCCTTCATTCCACCCGGACGATTGATAATAAAATCTAGTTCATCGCCTTCAATAATAGGTGTTAGGCCCGCGACCAAATGCGCGTCAAAATTGTAGCCGGGTTTAAGAGGGTTATTTTGCATATTAGGTACTTATTATTTTTCTATAAGTTTACGTGGCTATGGCTTTGACTACGCTTTTGCACATCACATTTCTTGTTCAAGGACGATCCATTGCGTGCTGCTAAATGCTTCACGAAATTCCGTTTTGTTAGACTCAAGTAAATAGGCACTCGGTTTATCATCTTTTTCATGCTCCCACGGTTTTAGTTTAGAGAGCATGTTGCTTTGTTCGCTTTTGAGTTGATAAGAGTGCTCTACTTGTTCAATGCTATGACGAATGTCTAATCGTGTTGGATTAGAACTTCTTGCGAGATAATCGATCACCAGAGCACCTTGTCGAAAGGAGTAGGTCATACTAATTGAAATAGAGGTGCTCATTTGAAGGTTACACCACTGTTCCAATTTGTTTTCTTTCGCCCGAAACTGCCATGAGATTTGCTCTAAATCTAATTCAGCAAGATTGTTGACTAACTCAAAGTGCCCTTTAAAAATGGCTTGAGACAGATAAAAAAGCTGGAAATCATTAGGAGATGATGTAGATATTTGCAAACTCCAATCAAGATATGTCAGTTCATTAGATTTTTCAGTTATAAGGTTTTTAGCTATTGTATTCAAGGTTGTACCTAATAAGGCTCCCTAAGGAGCCTCCAAATAACGGGATGATTTTATTTGTAGTAAGCGCGGTTATTTTTTAACTCAGTTTTAAATTGACGCAATCGTGTTTCGTGGTCAATAAGAACCATCTCAATACCCGCTATATCAGCATAATCCGTTAACATATCCACAGATACAGACTGGCTATATACTGTATGGTGAGCTCCTCCGGAAAGTATCCAGGCTGCGGCTGCTGTTTCAAGATTAGGTTGAGGTGTCCATAACGCGTGAGCAACGGGTAAGTGAGGTAGTTTTTGTGGAGGTAAGATCGTATCAACGCAGTTTACAATCATACGGTAATGAGTACCCAGATCGATAACAGACACATTGAGACCCGCACCCTCTTTACCACTGAAAATCATCCTAGCGATATCACACTTGCAACCAATAGTATGAGGATGGATTTCAATCTTTGGTTTTTGAGCGGCGATAGTTGGGCACACTTCTAACATGTGAGCACCCAATACCTGGCTCTGTTCACCAAAGTTATAGGTATAATCTTCCATAAAAGAGGTGCCACCAATTTTGCCTTGTCCCATGACTTTCATAATGCGAGCCATAGCCGCCGTTTTCCAGTCTCCCTCTCCACCATATCCGTATCCCTTTTCCATTAGCCTTTGAGTCGCAAGCCCCGGTAAATTAGTAAGCCCGCTTAAGTTTTCAAAGGTGTTGGTAAATGCATTCGCTCCTACGGACGCTAAGAACTGTGCCATTCCCAACTCTAGACGAGCTTCTTGCTGTAGTATTTGCAAACTACCTTTGTTCTGATACAGGGCAGGTTCTATATCGTAAGCAGAGGCATATTCATCTAATAAAGCACTAACATCACCATTTTCTACCTGATTAACACTCTCGGCCAATTCACCTAATCCATATGCATTTACTTCGTAACCGAATTTGATTTGCGCTGAGACTTTATCGCCTTCCGTTACGGCTACTTGGCGCATGTTGTCACCAAATCTCGCGACCTTAAGGTTTTTACCTTCGTCGATCCCTATTGCCGCGCGACACCAATCATCCACCTGATGATGTACAATAGGGTTCTCCCAGTGACCGACCACCACTTTACGGTCTAGCCCCATACGCGTTCCAATATACCCAAATTCGCGGCAGCCATGAGCACTTTGATTCGTATTCATAAAGTTCATATCGATGTCATCCCACGGTAGGGCGGCATTAAATTGAGTATGCAGATGCAAGAATGGTTTGTTTAGAATGCCCAATCCTGCAATCCACATTTTTGCGGGTGAAAATGTATGCATCCATAGTATTAAGCCAATACAATCAGGATCGTTATTTGCTTCACGACATATTGTCGATATTTCGTCGGGTGTTTTTACAGTACCTTTATTCACTATAGGTGCTGAAATGAGCTGAGTTTGGTTGAGACCAGTGACAATTTGCTGGCTATTTTGAGCTACATTAGCCAGTACTTGTGGACCATATAGGTGCTGAGAACCGGTGACAAACCAAACGTGTTTAGCTGAATATGTTTTCATGAGAGACCTTTCATTTTCGTAAATTATTTTTGTCCGTAGTACGCATTGTCGCCGTGCTTTCTAAGGTAGTGTTTGTCTAATAGTGCTTGATTGATGAACTCTACTTTCGGGTTGATTTGTATGGTTTTCCACGCCATGGCCGCCACGGCCTCCATTACAACAGCATTATGAACGGCCTGTTGTGGGGTTTTTCCCCAGCTAAATGGCCCATGTTCCTTGACAATAATCCCTGGTTTCTCCATGGGGTTACTGCTCCCAATTGTTTCCACAATCACCTTGCCAGTGTTCAATTCATAATCCGATTCAATTTCGCTATCTGTCAGTGCCCGGGTGCATAAAATGCTGCCGTAAAAGTAGTCTGCGTGGGTTGTACCTAATGCTGGAATCGCGTGACCAGCTTGTGCCCAAGATGTAGCGTTGGGCGAGTGAGTATGTACCACACCGCCGATAGTTGGATAAGTTCGATAAAGCTCTATGTGCGTGTCGGTATCAGAAGAGGGACGGAGTTTTCCTTCGACGATATTTCCTTCTAGATCGATAACCACCATATTCTCTGCACTAAGATCTTTATAAGCGACGCCACTCGGTTTAATCACAACAAGACCAGACTTACGATCGATTCCTGAAACGTTTCCCCAGGTAAAAGTGACAAGATTGTGCACCTGTAATGCCATATTTTCTTGCCAGACTTGATGGCGTAAAACTTTTAGTCGAATGGCGGTATCGTGGGACTCATTGATAGTGTTTTTAGTTGGTTCGTTGTTATCCATTTGTTTGTTCCTGTAATAATTGAAACTCAGTGAGAGCTTCAATTTGGCAACCTAACTGTCGATAAGTCTGCGCACGATTTTCTCGTAATTTAGCGGTATTCTTATTCGGCTGATATACATGGGAAACGGGGCTAGCCATCATCTTCTGAGCGGCTTGGGTATTGGGGTATATACCAGCTGCGACGGCGGCTAATATTGCAGAACCAAGTGCACAGCTCTGTTCTGAAGACGACACCACAATGTCTCTACCAATTACATCCGCACATGTTTGCATGACTAGAGGTGATTTTTGAGAGATTCCACCAATGGCGATGACGCGTTCTACTCTAATATCTTGGTCAACAAAACTGTCGACAATTGCTTTCGCGCCATGAGCCGTAGATTCAACCAATGCGTTGAACAAATCTGGAGCGCTTGAACCTAGATTCAGATTAGCAATTGCGCCTTTCAGTCGCTGATTTGCGTAAGGGGTGCGTCTGCCATTGTGCCAATCCATCCCTATAGGTGAATTCTCGTTTAACTCGCTGTCTGCTGCTGCTTTTGATAGTTCGGGTATTATGTTTTGCTCGATATGATCTAAGGGAAGCTTTAGTTGAGGATTTTGTTTCGCAAACTGTTCAATGGGCCACATCAATACACGTTTGTACCATGCAAATATGTCACCAAATGCGGATTGTCCTGCCTCTAACGCTAGCAGTTCAGGCGTTGCACTTCCTTGAACTTGACCGCAAATCCCATTAATGGTCCGCTCTCCAACATCTTGTGCATCTACCATGAGAATATCGCAGGTAGACGTACCAATAACTTTGACTAGGTCATATTTTCCAGCCCCGGCACCAACCGCCCCCATGTGGCAGTCGAACGCGCCAATGGCTACGGTTATGCCTTCGGACAAACCCAACGTTTCTGCCCATTCCGCGCACAATCCACCAGCGGCTTGATCAGAGGTAAACACTTCATTAAACATACGGTCGCGTATTCCGTCTAATGACGGTGATATTGCGTTTAAGAACTCTTGAGATGGTAAGCCAGCCCAACTTTCATGCCACATTGCTTTATGGCCCGCGGCGCAAACGCCACGCTTCAATCGAGATGGGTGTTGGTTCCCAGAAAGCAAAGCAGGAATCCAGTCACATAATTCAACCCAGCTGTGAATGTGTTGTGCCATGTCGTGGTCTTGCTCTGAGATCCATGCGGCCTTAGCCCAAAACCATTCTGAAGAGTAGACGCCACCAACAAATTTGGTGTAATCCGGGAACTCCCCAGAATGCGCTAACTCATTAATTCTTTCCGCTTTTTTGATCGATGTATGGTCTTTCCATAGGATAAACATGGCATTGGGATTATGCTCATGTTCTGGTGTCAGTGCTAACACTTCCCCTTGTGAATTCACTGGTGCGGGTGTTGATCCTGTCGTATCTACACCGATACTCACTATGGCCTTTGCAACTGCTTTAGGCACTTTAGAAACGGCCGTACAGATAACATCCGTCATTGCTTCTATATAATCTCTTGGATGGTGGCGAAACATAGATATAGATGGTTTGCTGTATTTTCCTTCCATCCACCTTGGATAATAGGTTACGGCGGTGGCAACTTCTGAACCATCGTTTGTATTAACTATCAATGCGCGAACGGAGTCAGAACCAAAGTCTAACCCTATAACGAACTGTTGCTTCTCAATTACCTTGTTCATGAATACTCCATTTAGCCATCAGTATTTCTTTTTATTTATAGCGAGAATTGGGCCTGTTCACCATGAATGTAATCGCTATAAATATGGACAAATTAGTTGGCGGTCAAAATATGAAGGTTTGTTGCAATTTTGATAACTCTCTGATTGATAATTGCTTGAAATGGCGTATTACGCCTATTTTTCGACCATTGTGAGTGTGTGGGTATTTTATTGAAGAGAAAGTGAGACCTAAATCATGGTCAAGCCCGCTAAATGCATGGACAAAATAGCTACAGATTCTTAATGTGATTGCGGTCACTTCAATCGCATGAATTTCTCTTTAATAATGAATAAGAACATCAATCCTCACCAGTAAATGGAATCACAAAATGAGTAAAATAAGAAAAACATTAACCCTAACAGCCCTCATGGGAGCGACACTATTAAGTACTTCAGTCAGCGCATTTTTTGGAGGCGATGACGGTCTGAAATTAGGTTATTTAGTCAAGCAACCAGAGGAACCATGGTTTCAAACAGAATGGAATTTTGCCGAAAAGGCGGGCGAAAAATATGATTTTGAAGTTATCAAGATGGCGGTACCAGACGGAGAGAAAACGCTAAATGCAATAGACACTCTTGCAGCCAGCGGAGCTAAGGGCTTTGTTATATGTACACCAGACCCTAAATTGGGACCGGCGATTATGGCAAAAGCTAAGAGCTACGGCCTTAAAGTTGTCACTGTTGATGACCAATTTTTGAATGCTAAAGGTGAACCCATGTTAGACGTACCACTCGTCATGATGGCTGCTAGTCAGATTGGTGGAAGACAGGGTGCGGAGCTTTATGAAGAAATGAAAAAACGCGGTTGGGATGAGTCCACAACGGGTGTAATGGCTATTACTGCTGATGAACTCGATACGGCACGTCGTCGTGTAAACGGTTCTATTAAAGCATTAGGAGATCTTGGTTTTCCTAAAGAGCAAGTTTACCGCATACCGACCAAATCTAATGATATCCCTGGCGCACTCGATGCTGCTAACTCGTTACTTGTTCAACATCCAGATGTCAAACAATGGTTAATTGTTGGAATGAACGACAACACGGTACTTGGTGGTGTACGTGCAACTGAAGGTCAAGGTTTTGCCGCTAGTGACATTATAGGTATTGGTATAAACGGTGTTGATGCTGTGAACGAATTGGCGAAATCGAAAGCGACGGGTTTCTATGGGTCATTGCTTCCTAGCCCGGACGTGCATGGTTTCAAAAGTATTGAATCACTATACAACTGGGTAGAAAAAGGCATCGCACCGGACAAGTTCGTTGAAGTGACGGATGTTGTGTTAATTACACGCGAAAACTTTAAAGAAGAACTGGCAAAAAAAGGACTTTAAAGGCCACTAAGCAAGCGGCAGAATGACTGCCGCTCAAGATGTAATCAGGAGAAAAGAGTATGACTACTTCACCCACCTACTTAGAGTTTTGTAATATATCCAAACATTTTCCGGGTGTTAAAGCGCTTTCGAATATCAGTTTTCGCGCCAACCGCGGCAGTATTCATGCACTCATGGGTGAAAACGGTGCTGGAAAATCAACCCTTCTTAAGACACTTAGTGGGTTGCATCAAGCAACAGAGGGTGAACTGATTATAGATGGAAAAGCGTTTAGCTTTTCTTCTGCAACAGATGCATTGGATCAGGGTATTGCCATCATCTATCAAGAGTTAAATTTGGTACCAGAACTCAGTGTCGCGGAAAATATATATCTTGGTCAACTACCGACCAAAAAAGGTCGTGTGGATACGGAAACACTCAACAAAAATGCACGTCAACAGTTATTAAGGTTAGGTGAATACTTTGATCCATCCCGTCCTTTGAAAGAGTTCTCTATTGGTCAGTGTCAGATGGTAGAAATAGCAAAAGCATTAAGTCGAAACGCTAAGATTATCGCCTTTGATGAACCGACAAGTAGTCTGTCTCAACGTGAAATAGAGAGCTTATTTAAGGTGATTCGTGAACTTCGTGATGAAGGGAAGATAATTATGTATGTTTCCCATCGAATGGAAGAGATCTTTAAGTTATGTGATGCAATTACGATCTTTAAAGACGGTAAGCATGTACAAACCTTTGATGATATGTCGGCTCTAACTCATGACCGATTGGTCGAGCTAATGGTGGGGCGTGAGATCAACGATATATATAATTACCGCTCACGTTCTCATGGTAGCAGTGGCCTCGAACTTGCTAATCTAATCGGTCCCGGATTAACCACTCCTGTATCTCTCAATATCAACAAAGGTGAAATATTGGGCTTATTTGGTCTTGTGGGTGCGGGCAGAACGGAACTAACCCGGCTTATATTTGGTGCAGAGAGATCAGTGGGTGGTGACATTCTTATTGACGGTACGCTAATAAAAATTAGAAATCCGGAAGATGCAATTAAAGCAGGAATTACCTTGTGTCCAGAGGATAGAAAATCCGATGGCATCGTGCCAATACTTTCTGTCCAGGAGAATACCAATATTAGTGCTCGCCCATGGAATCTTAATCTAGGTAGTTTGATTGATTTTAAGTGGGAAAGAGAGAATGCATCCAAGCAAGTAGAGGCATTGAATGTAAAAACGCCATCGCTTGACCAATCTATCGGTAATCTGTCTGGTGGTAACCAACAGAAAGTTATTTTAGGACGTTGGCTGTCTACAGATATGCGCGTCATTTTACTCGACGAACCCACTCGCGGAATAGATGTTGGAGCTAAGTCAGAGATCTACGAACTGATTTTTAAGCTTGCTGAAAGCGGGGTCACGGTGCTTGTTGTGTCCAGTGATTTGCCTGAAGTGCTCGGTATCTCAGACCGTTTATTTGTAATGAAAGATGGTGCAATAACGGGCGAACTAAGTCGAACAGAATTTAATGAACAAACTGCGCTACGTCTTGCCATGATTGGCGAAGCTTCTGATGCCGCATAACAAAGGATTATCATCATGTCTGCAACGAGCAACACGAAAACAATGAATAATAAAAATCGGAAAGTGGAATTTAAATTTTCTCACCTTTGGGACAGATTCGGCATGCTTATGGTATTTGCTGCCCTGTTTTTAGTCTGTGCATTTTTTGTACCTTATTTTGCGACTTTTATTAACATGAAAGGGTTGGGACTCGCGATATCAATGAGTGGAATGGTCGCTTGTGCCATGCTGTTCTGTTTGGCGTGCGGTGATTTGGATCTTTCCATCGCATCAATCATTGCCTGTTCCGGTGTCGTAACCGCAGTCGCCATTAACGCGACGGGAAGCGTAGTATTAGGTGTGGGTGCTGGGCTTTTCTCTGGTGCGGCGTTTGGTTTCTTAAATGGATTCATTATCGCTAAACTACAAATCAATGCATTAATCACTACGTTAGCAACGATGCAGATCGCTCGTGGTCTTGGTTATATTATTTCGGATGGTAAAGCCGTTGGCATTACGGAAGAAAGTTTCTTTGCTATAGGAAACTCGTCCATTATTGGCATACCAACACCTATTTGGCTCACCATCATCACGTTCGCTATTTTCGCATTCTTGCTAAATCGCACTGTTTATGGGCGAAATACATTGGCTATTGGAGGGAATGAAGAAGCAGCTCGACTCGCTGGTGTTAATGTCGTGAGAACGAAAATTATCATCTTTACTGTATCAGGATTTATTTCAGCACTTGCGGGCGTAATTCTTGCCGCTCGAATGACGAGTGGACAGCCGATGACGTCAGTCGGGTTTGAATTGGTGGTTATTTCAGCTTGTGTACTTGGCGGGGTTTCTCTTAAAGGCGGGATAGGTAAGGTCTCTTATGTTATTGCTGGTGTTCTAATACTAGGGACAGTAGAAAATGCGATGAACTTGTTGAATATGTCTCCTTTTGCTCAATATGTTGTTCGGGGGGTCATCCTGCTTGCGGCAGTAATATTTGACCGTTATAAGCAAAAATCAAGTAAGTCTTAATACGACTATTTCATACCTAAACTTTAAAAAGCGCATCCAACCAGATGCGCTTTTTAAGTTTTACTGTCTGTGATTCTCTCTATATACGAATAGCAAATTAGTTTTCCAATACGCATGTTAGTGAAATTATTTCTTAGATACAGGCAAAGTGGTTTTCGAAATAGTGATAAGACGAGATGTATCGGTTAGACGGGTTGTTCTTGGCTAACCTCGTCTGTTCAAGAAATGCTTTAACGCCCCAATAAGGTTTGCATTGTTGCCAAATTTTGACGCTTCAAGTTTTGGATAAACGGTAGCATGAGGTAACGCCGCCATAATGCCATCAAGTTTACTATTGATCTGACTAACCAGATCGGAACGTTGGCTAATGGCACCGCCAATGACGATCAATTCTGGGTCAATATGATACTGAATATTAAATAGCCCTATGGCTAACTCAGAGTACCAATTATGAACTATGCGCTGTATTTCGTCATGTTGTTGATCATAGAGATTAAATACATCTAACCCATTTAACTGACTCTTATCGACACCTAATTGGTCTGCGGCGGCGTCGACTAAAGCCTGTGTTGACGCCACGTGACCCAATATTTTGGGTTTACCGTTGACGTATCCCTGAATAGTAAAACCAAATTCTCCACCATGAAGGTGATGACCTTTTTGTATTTTTTGCCGAGTGACGATTGCCCCTCCAACACCGCTACCAACAACAACGGAACAAAAATGATTTGAGTTCTTACCTTTACCAAGCCAGGACTCTGCTAGTGCAGCACAGCATGCATCATTTTCTAATTCAGTTGTAATGCCAAACTTATTTTTATAAAGGGTCTTTATATCAATACCGTGGATATAAGGAAGGGCACTTGATCCATGAATGACGCCGCTTTCGATGTCAACTGCCCCACAGGTGCTGATTGCAATTCCTTGCACCTCATACTGCTTCTGGCACCGCTTAAAATGAGATGAAAACATATGCAGCCATTCAGGATAAGAATCAGCATTGCTAGGTAATGAAAACTGCTCGACAAACTCCGCGCATTCGTTCATGACTGCGCATTTCACCGAGGTACCACCAAAATCTAAAACAAGATAATTTTTCATTGTCTTAACCGGGTTACCATACTAGAGCCTCAAATAGTGTTTTCTTACGGATAAATTAGTTAATCATTACATCTTTACAAAATTAGTAGAGAATCTAAATTTCTCACACACTTGTTTAACATTTGAGTATTCAAAAATTTCACCACCGTCAAGATAAGCAACTTGTTCAACATTCACTATTTTGTCTCCCACGGTTAGAATTAGATGCTCAGCATCTTTTTCGTTAGCATCAATAACCGTAATTTCCATCATAGAACTGTGAATTTTAAGGTGAAGATCTTTAGTGATATATTGGTAAATTGAGCTCTCTATATGTTTTTTAGATAATCCAGAGATTACGTTTATTGGCATATAGGTTTCTTCGATGGCATAGGGTTCATTGTCAATAAAGCGAACACGAATTATGTGATAGAGCATGTCCCCTTCTTGACAGTTTAACCTATCAGCAAGAAAACGACTCGCAGGGTCTACACTGTAATTAAGTACATTTGTGTCTAGTTTTTGTCCCTGCGCCTCTGCATTTGCTTTGGTTCCATAGAGATGTTTTGACCCTCGCATACTCAATGGACGTTTTACAAATGAACCCGAGCCTCTTTTTCTCACCACAAGGCCATCTTTAACTAATATATCCAACGCTTTCTTAATGGTTAGTTCACTACAATTGAACTCGTTTGCGAGAGAGGTACCGTCGGGTAGTTTTTCGTTGTATTTGTATTCCGACTCGACTATCCGAGCTCTAATTGTCTCATAAATATCTAAGTACTTAACCATGTAAGCTTCCGTTCATGTTGGTCGTTATGCAGGATCGAACAAAAATTCTGCGGTTTGACTATGTTAACGCCATCTCCATGATAGTCGTTAATTTATCTGATCAAATAATCGCGTTAACACACACAGAATAAAACAATATGTATAAAAAATAAAACCATATAGTTTTAAATCAAATACACTGTATTATAGTGTGACGAAGGTTAACTATTTGTCGCGCTAGCCTTTTGATTTAAAGTCGATTTAAAAGGTAGGGTTTGCATAATGACTCAATATGTTTTTCCAGAAAAATTTTTATGGGGTGCGGCGGCATCAGGTACTCAAACTGAAGGTATCACCAACAAGGCGAACTCGTCTATTTGGGATCGTTGGCACGAACAGTCACCAGAACGGTTTTATCGTGAAATCGGTTCTCAGGTAGTGACGGATACCTATCATCGTTACAAAGAAGATGTAAAATTGATGAAACAGGTGGGTTTCAATTCCTTTCGTACCTCTATTCAATGGTCGCGTTTGATCAAAAATTATGAAACGGGTGAAATCTGCGAAGACGCAGTCGAATTCTACAATAACTACCTCGACGAAATGATTGCTAGTGGCATAGAACCTATGATGAATCTTTATCATTTCGATATGCCAGCTGAGCTACAAGAGAAGTTTGGCGGATTTGAGTCAAAGAAAGTGGTTGATCTTTATGTCGATTACGCGACGAAAGCCTTCGAGCTGTTTGGTAATAAAGTAAAATACTGGATCACGTTCAATGAACCTATTGTTCCTGTTGAAGGTGGCTATTTATATGATTTCCATTACCCATGCAAGAAAAATGGAAGATTGGCTGTTCAAGTCGCGTTTAATATTATCTTAGCGCATGCAAAAGCGGTTCATGCTTTCAATAGACTTGGTTTGAAAAAAACGAAAATTGGTGTCGTACTAAACCTGACGCCTTCATATACTCGCAATGACAGTGAAGAAGATAAAAAAGCAGCGTGGTACGCAGATCTGCTATTTAATCGTAGTTTCTTAGACCCAATGGTGAAGAACGAATTCCCTAAAGTGTTGTGTGACGTCTTAGAAGAACATGGCGTGACACCTGAAAGCACTCAAACTGAACGAGATGCGATTACGTCAGCGAAAATAGAATTCCTAGGTGTTAATTATTACGTGCCACGTCGAGTAAAAGCCCGGGAATCTGAGTACGAGTTAGATTACTTTACACCAGAAGTGTACTTCGAGAATCACGTTAATTCGGATGGCCGATTTAACCCATACCGCGATAACAATGAGATTCTGCCGACGGCTATCTATGACATTGCTACTAACGTTAAAGACAACTATGGAAATATTCCTTGGTTTCTGGCTGAGATAGGTATTGCTATGGACGAAGAATCCGAAGGAGAGCCTCAGAACAATGGTGTTATTGACGATGGTTTTCGTACTGAACTGATGAAAGAGCATCTTGTTCAATTACATAAAGCGATTGAAGATGGTGCAAATTGCTTCGGAATCCACCAATGGACATTCATTGACAATTGGTCGTGGACGAACTCATTCAAACGTCGCTATGGCTTCTTTCGTTTGGATTTGAAAACAGGTAACAGAATTCCTAAAAAGCATGGTATTTGGTTTAAGAAATTGGCTATGTCTGGTTCGTTTACAGATTGATCAGAGATCGGTATGAATAGGTCTCTAACGTTATTCAGCACGGAAAACTTGGTACTTTTTAGGCCTAAAAAAGGCTGCTCAATGAGCAGCCTTGAAGCGTTAAACCACGCTAATATTAGAATGAAGTACGTTTATAAGGACGATAATCTGGTGTCCAGAAGTTCTCCTTGATTTTCTGCATGATTCTTTCGTCGGTACGCTGCGACGCGACGCCTTGCTCCATTGCTTTTTTCGCAACCGCAAATGCAATCTTAATTGACACATCGCGGATATCTTCCAAAGGCGGTAAGAGTGCGCCTTTACCATTGATGGCTAGCGGTGAACATTCCGCTAACGCGCGACTAGACGCCATTAACATCTCATCGGTTACGCGGCGAGCTCTTGCTGCCAATACACCCAAACCGATACCTGGGAATATATAGCTATTATTACACTGCGCAATTGGGTAGGTTTTGTCACCAATGACAACAGGATCAAATGGGCTACCCGTCGCCACGAGTGCTTCGCCATTTGTCCAACGTAGAATATCTTCTGGCAGTGCTTCCACACGACTTGTTGGATTAGACAGCGGGAACACAATAGGGCGTTTACAGTGTTTATGCATCTCAGTAATGATGTCTTCGCTGAACAGGCCCGGAGCACCGGAGACACCGATAAGCACCGTTGGTTTACCATTTTTCATTACTTCGAAGAGCGATACATCGTTGCCTTCCGTATCCCATTCATTGAGAACTGCGCGTTTCTGAACCAGTTTTTTCTGGAAGTCTAGCAGGTTAGGCATGTCGTCGGTTAAGATACCCCAACGGTCAACCATAAATACTTGTGAACGGGCTTGCTCGTCACTAACCCCTTCGGATACCATTTGAGCGATAATCGCTTCGGCGATACCACATCCCGCAGAACCTGCGCCTAAAAACGCAATACGCTGCTCACTTATTTTAGATTTTGCCGCCTTGCATGCCGCCAATAATGAACCAACAGATACCGCTGCAGTACCTTGAATATCATCATTAAAGCAACAGACTTCATCTTTGTAACGCTCAAGCAAAGGCATGGCATTTTTCTGAGCAAAATCTTCAAACTGTATTAGTGCTTCTGGCCAACGACTTTTTACGGCTTGAATAAATTCGTCTACAAAGGCGTTATAGTCTTGTTTGCTTACGCGAGGATGACGCCAACCCATATACATTGGGTCAGAAAGTCTTTGTGGATTATTCGTACCTACATCAAGCACAACAGGTAAGCAATAAGCAGGGCTAATACCACCACACGCGGTGTAAAGTGCTAGCTTACCAATGGGAATACCCATGCCGCCAATACCTTGATCACCTAACCCGAGAATACGTTCGCCATCGGTAACAACGATCACTTTCACCTTATTACGAGAAGCGTTGTTGAGCATATCTTCAATATGTTCACGGTTTGGATAAGAGATAATCAATCCGCGAGCACGGCGATAAATATTAGAGAAATTTTCGCACGCGGCACCCACTGTTGGGGTATAGATGATCGGCATCATCTCAGTGATATGATTTTCAACCAAGCGGTAAAAAAGGGTTTCGTTTGTATCTTGAATGTTGCGCAAATAGATATGTTTGTCCATATCTGATTCGAAGCTTTGATATTGTAAGTAGGCGCGCTCTACTTGTTCTTCAATCGACTCGATCGCCTCGGGAAGCAAACCATCTAGATTGAATAGTGCACGTTCTTCTTTGTTAAACGCGTTACCTTTGTTGAGTAAAGGTGCTTCTAGTAGGGCTCGACCTGCGTAGGGAATATAGAGTGGGCGTTGGCTTTTGTTATTCATTTATAACTCTTATTGGCAGACTTTATTGATGGAAGTAACAATTGTTACAAAACGAACGCATTTTATTACATATGCGAGTAAAAGGTAATCGATTATCTATGATTTAAATGGTCAAAACTCGTTTATTATTTTTTAGTGGTAAAAACTGCATTGATTATAGTTCTACATCTTGTTGTTTGCTCGCGATGTGCTTTGAATATCTTATTCTGCTGGCGTCACTCACATTGAGTCAGTGATTATACCCGCTCGATTGTTGTTGTCGGTTGCTTTGATTGTAAAGTAGTCACTTATATGCTTCAGTATAAGCATATAATGATTCTCATTTACGGAAACGATGATTGTGAAATTAGAAAATACCTACCGACAGTTAGGCACGGCGTTTTATCAACAAATTGAGCCTACTCCGGTTGTACACCCCGTACTTTTTTTATGGAACGCTTCGTTAGCTAAGCGGCTTTCTCTGCCAGACAATGTGGAATCTAATGCGGCGCGGTTGTTTTCGGGCAACCAGTTATTAGAAGGTTCAGTCCCTATCGCATTAGCGTACGCCGGACATCAATTTGGTGGATTCAGCCCGCAGCTTGGCGATGGGCGTGCACATCTATTGGGTGAAGTACTCATGGCGGACAATCGTCGACTGGATATACAACTGAAGGGTTCCGGTCAGACGAAGTATTCTCGTCGAGGGGATGGACGATGCGCGATTAAACCCGCTATCCGAGAATATATAATGAGCGAGGCGATGTATGCATTAGGGGTTCCGACAACCCGCACACTTGCGGTTGTTACGACGGGCGAAGACCTTTACCGAGGGCTTTCGGAGCCTGGTGCCATTGTTACTCGTGTGGCAGAAAGTCATATCAGAGTCGGTACATTTCAATACTTCGCGGCTCAAGGAGAGACAGATTCTCTAGCAAAATTACTCGATTACGCCATTGAAAGACATTATCCAGATATCGACCTTACGGACGACCATCGGGCACTTGTTTTCTTAGATGCGGTTATCGACAAGCAGATAAAAACCATTGTGCATTGGATGCGAGTGGGCTTTATTCACGGAGTCATGAATACAGATAATGTGACTATTTCGGGGGAAACCATCGATTATGGCCCTTGCGCCATGTTAGGTATTTATCACCCAGAAACAGTGTTTAGCTCGATAGATACCAATGGACGCTACTGTTTCGGTAATCAGCCATCAATTATGCAGTGGAATATGGCGCGACTTGCTGAGTGTTTGATACCACTAATCGGCGGTGAAAAAGACGATATTATGACATCACTCGAAAGTCGGATACTCAATATCACAGATAGATACCAAGCCGCCTATTACCAAATGATGCATAATAAACTGGGTTTACTAGAGGCTTCTAACAATGAATTGATTGATGAGCTTCTCACTCTGTTGCTCGATAATAAATTGGATTACACTCAATCATTTATCGATCTAACTCACGTGCTGAATCAGAATGACCTGTCCGTTTCTGCGATTGATAGCGAATGGGTAAAAAAATGGTTGTCGACAATAAAACAAGGGGATAGGGTGACTTCATTGAAGCTTATGCAACAAAGCAATCCCGTTGTTATTCCGCGTAATCATCATGTAGAACGAGTGTTAGAAGAATGCAAATCGAGTGAAAACAACTTATCTGTTCTCAATTATTTGAACGTTTTACTGTCTCCTTATCAAGAAATTGTAGAGACCAATGATTATAATGATCTTCCGATAGACCGTGATGTTAGTTACCAAACCTTTTGCGGTACTTAGTGCCAGTATATGTAGAGATGACAATAATGAACGAATTTTATCCCATTGGTAAAAAAAACCAAAAATGGGGCGAGTCAGAAAAAGCAGAGTGGCTTAAGCAAACTAGTACGAAGAGAAGCTATCAAGATGAAGTGGTCACCAAAATTGTTGCTTTAGCCAGTCGTTTTCTGGTCGATCAATATGGTTTATTGCAATATGGCCTATTGAAAAATGACGAAAAAACTTTTCCACTTTATGTATTAAAAAGCCTTAACTGGGACCCAAGTAAACCAACCGTATTGATTACGGGTGGTGTTCATGGCTATGAAACGAGCGGTGTACAAGGCGCGTTATTATTTTTGGAAACGGAAGCGCACCGCTATCAGGATAATTTTAACATCCTTGCGGTGCCATGCGTTAGCCCGTGGGGTTATGAAGTCATTAATCGCTGGAACGCATTGGCTATTGACCCTAATCGCTCGTTTTACCCGGAGAGTCCCGCGCCAGAATCAGCAAACCTTCTAAAGCTTGTCGAAAAATACAAGGACTCGATAGTCGTGCATTTTGATCTTCATGAGACGACGGACAGCGACGAAACGGAATTCCGTAGAGCGTTAGCCGCAAGAGATGGTGTTGAGTTTATCCCGTGTAATATTCCAGATGGATTCTACACGGTAGGGGATACTGAGAATCCGCAATCTGGTTTTCAACGCGCCGTTATCGAATCAGTGAGGCTTGTCACTCATATAGCCGACGCGGATAGTGAGGGGAATATCATTGGGTCACCTATCACTCAAAATGGCGTGATTAACTACTCGATGAAACAGCTTGGTTTGTGTGGTGGTATTACAAATGGCAGGTTTACCACGACAACCGAGGTGTATCCTGATAGTGATAAGGTGACAAACGACGATTGCAATAGGGCCCAAGTTGCGGCGATTGTTGGTGGTTTGGATTATGTGTCGGATTGGATGAGTAAGAATGAACTATATTAACTTGCAACTAGACTCAGAGGCACAAGCCATTGTAGGTGAGTTGCTTGATGGGTTAGACAACATAGACGGTTGGCTTAAGATGACCGCTCGAATTGCTGCACAAATAGATGCAAAACTAAGCGAAGGTCTATACGTTGGCAAAGTGCAGTGGTTTAGCGATTCTGATTACATTGAAAAAGAAATTGAATATCAATAATAAAGATATTGCCACACTAACATCATTCTATCAGTAGCTTGGGGGACGACTATCTTGCATCAATAAATCGAGTTTTATTTGTGCTTGTTTCGGTTTCTCCAAGTCTACAACTTCAATCATTTCGCATTCATCCCTAATCATTTCAGAAATAAGGCTAGGGTAATGACGGCAATCTTCAGGTCTGTCTAGATAAATACTGCATGTATACTTTTTTGGCGCGAGCGCGTTTTTATTGGGTACAATTTCAAGAAAAGGGCATCGTTTAAGCCTAATACCAGATTCAGGATCGAACCAAATTTCGTCGTTCTTAACGTATTCGAAAATGTTGGGGTTAAATATTTCCCATAGGTCAATTTCATCTTTTGTCGCCCAAATGTCGCCATCTCCGTATTTGATACAACATTTACCACATGAATTACACTCTTTCATCGTTCGCTATTTAACAGGATGTACACCATCGTAGTGTACCACTGATGGTGTTTTTGGAAGGTGAATTATTTTGGTAACAAACAAATAGCGATGGTTTTTGACGCTAGATATGTAATTATTGTGGTTCAAGCATGACATGGATTTTACAATAGGGTTTTATTGATATGGACATCAAAATAGATAACTTGGAAAGCGGTGACGTTCTCCAACTTTTACAAGAGCATATGCAAGATATGCTTGCGACATCGCCTGCAGAGAGCGTACATGCCCTAGATGTACCGGCTTTAAAAGCACCTTCCATTACGTTTTTTAGCGCAAGAGAAGGCGGGCAATTACTCGGTTGCGTTGCCATTAAAGAGCTTTCAACGGCCAATGCAGAGCTCAAGTCCATGCGCACTCATTCTCATGCGCGTAACACTGGCGTCGCCTCCACGTTACTTGAGCATATTTTGGTTGTGGCGAAAAAAAGAGGTTATGAGTCGCTGAGTTTAGAGACTGGTTCAATGGCATTTTTTAAACCAGCACGAAAGCTATACATAAAGTATGGTTTTACACCCTGCGAGCCTTTTTCTAATTATCAATCCGACCCCAATAGCACATTTATGTCTATCGTTCTTTAAGTAAGAATCTAAAGTTTTGATAGGAAATGAAGATGAAAACGTATCTGTTTGATTGGGGTGACACCCTTATGATTGATTATCCGCGCACCTCTGGGAAGATGTGCGATTGGCCACATGTACAAGCGGTTGAGGGTGCACTAGAAACATTGAAGTGCCTTTCACAACGGCATCGTATATATGTTGCGACCAATGCCGCCGAGTCGTCTGAAAAAGACATCCGACTCGCCTTTGAGCGGGTGGGATTGGCGGAATATATTACCGGTTATTTTTGCAAAGCAAATTTAGGCGTAGGAAAAGGATCACCTGAATTCTTCTTAGCGGTACTGAATCAATTAAATCTGTCCGCTGAACAAGTCACGATGGTGGGGGACACCTTAGAAAATGATATTCTTCCAGCTCAATCGTTGGGCATAAAGGCTATTTGGTTTAATAAAGAAGCGAAGCCTCATCAATGTGAAGCTTCGATCACTCAAATTTGCAAACTCACTGAGTTGTGTTGACAGCTTGGCCGTATTTTATTGGGCCTATCGACGCATATTTTTCCCGGCCGCCTTTTTGGCTTTGTACGAAGACGCCGCTTTAGCTTGAGAGTCCAATATAGATTCGACAGTGAGTTTCATCGGTTCTCTTGGTGTTATATCGGCAGCGTAGGTGCGCATACGAGGCGGTATTTCTCTTTCTTCTTCCGTTGGTCGTGGCATTCTTTTAAATCGATTTAGGTAGAATGCCTCTAGCTTCTCTCTCGCCCATTCCGATTTTCGCAGATATTTTACACTGCTCGCGACGGACGGGTTGGTATGAAAACAGTTAAACCGCATCGCCGTATCTAATATGTCCCATCCATAAAAATCAACTAGTTCTTTAACCATCTCTTCTAGTTTGAGGCCATGTAGTGGGTTATTTTGTTGTTCTTCTAACATTTTTCTGCCTTTAATGCGGTTTACGGAATTAATTTCATTTTGATCACGTACATAATGTGACCAGTATTACTGGCTACATAGTTTGAATAGGTTTGGCCGACTATACAACTTTAATTTGCGACTAATAATCTCATCGTTCCTACAGGTGATGGTAAGAATGTTAACTTCGGTTGAAAATTCTAGTTGAAATGGTGATTTATTGGTCGGTATAATCACCACATCACTTCTACTGGAGCTAACGCCATAATGAACAACTAATACCTGATATCCAATTTACCATTATTTATTTGGACACTCGGGGTTAGTGGGCGTTGCTTTTCGTCATCTCTATTCTTGCACTACTGCAAACACTCTTCTTCATCTTTAGATTTGTTTATTGCCGTCGTGAGAAAAATAACCAAGCTCGCGTTTTTCTAATCTACAGATGTAGATTGGTCACCCCCTTTACATATTCAGTAAACGGAGGTTTTTATGCCTGCAAGTAAATCTACCATTATGACACACCAATTATCTTTCCAGCTCGATACGGGGGAATGGTTGTTCAACGATCTCAACCTTAATATTAACGAAAAAATCGCTGGTTTGGTCGGACGCAATGGTGTCGGGAAATCAGTATTGTTCGCTCTATTAAGTGGACTACGTACACCCACAAAAGGAAGTGTTATCACGAGTGGGAAGGTTGGCTATTATTCCCAACTGCCATCTGATTTGATCGATAGTCAGCTCACTATCGCCGAGTTTATGGGGGTTTCGAAACAGCTTTTAGCCTTGAATTCGATTCAGCAAGGGAGCAGTGAACAGAGGGATTTTGACGCCGTCGCAGAAGATTGGACGATAGAAGATAGAGTGAACGCCAATCTATTATCGCTTGGTATTCCAACGGATCCAAATGCACATTGCTGTTACCTTAGTGGAGGGCAGTTGGCTTTACTACAGTTGCATCGTCTTTTTGAATCTGACTGTGAAATCTTACTACTTGATGAGCCCACTAACCATCTCGATACCATTGGACGGGATTGGTTAATCAAACATATGAAGCAATTTGAAGGTATCATTTTATTAATAAGCCACGATAGGGTTTTACTCAATCATGTGGAGGCTATCTATCAGTTGACTCGCCTCGGCATCGATTATTTTCCTGGGAATTACGACGATTACCTGCAGCAATCTAGAATTGCAGATCAAGCACTAAACAAACGGATAGAAGCTCTCAAATCGGAACAGAAAAAGTTGATGAGACAAGCACAGACAAACAGAGAGAAAAGAGAGCAGCGTGAGTCGAAAGGCAAACAGTTAAGAAAGTCAGGTAGCCAGCCTAAAATTTTAATGGATGCAATGAAAAACAAAGCTGAACAGAGTCAATCTGCAGGGCTAAGAAATCAAAGAAATCAGATAGACCGAAACCAAAGTAAGCTCGCGGTTTTGGAAACCCAGCAAGAGACGGTCAAACCACAGGTCTTATATGTGCAACAAGCCCAAGAGTTAAAAAAACGCACCTTGCTTAGAGTGACTAACTGCACGCTAGATTATGGTTCAGACAAAGAAATAAACTTCACCGTGTCTCAAACTGAAAGACTCCATCTGGACGGGCCGAATGGAAGCGGCAAGTCGACGTTATTGAAAGCGATTCATGGCAAACATAGTCACTATAACGGTGAAATTAAACGATACGCTAAAACGGTTTACATGGATCAAAATTTTGGATTGTTGGAGCCGACAGAGTCGGTAATAGAAAGTTTATTGAAGCACAGTGATGGTCTAGTAGAAGGGACGGCTCGTATTCTTTTAGCGGGTATAGGGTTTCGGCGAGATTCTGTTTATCGCAAAGTCGCTCACCTGAGTGGCGGCGAAAAAATGAAACTCTCTATGTTGTTGGTAAGCCATATAGCCGACGGACCATTACTGCTATTAGATGAACCTGATAACCATTTAGATATAGAGTCAAAACAACGTTTAGCCTTAGCACTAAAGCAATATAAGGGGGCTTTAATACTCGTGAGTCACGATGTTTTTTTTATTGAAGCTGTTGGGATAAACAAAGTGCTGACTTTCTATAATCTCTAGGGTTTTGACCAAATTTGAGCTTAAAACACTTAGAGAAATAATTGCTGTCAGCGTACCCGGCATTGTCGGCTATCTGTTGAATAGAGAGGTCAGGGGAGCCCAACAAGCTTTCGTACGCATATTGTAATCGTTTATCTTTTAGGTATTGGTTTGGTGATGTTTGCAGATAATCGCGAAATAATCGTTCTAACTGGCGAACGCTTACAAATGACGCGGCGGCGATCTGAAGTGTCTTTAAGTCGTCGCGACGGTAATGCTCTTCAAGGTATACCAAGGCTCTACTCAATATCATGGTAGAGCGATTCATTTGTATGTCATCACCTTGATAGAAACGGGCGAGAATGATGATAAGTTGCTGAAGCTGGGCATTCAACATCGTTTCGAATCCGTTTGGTGCTTGGCGGTACTCTTCATCAATGGTTAGCACCAGTTTTTCTACCTCAGTGTACTGTTGAAGGCTTAGGTTAAGCTTGGCTGTGTAGTCGGCTTTTTGTCGTGCTAACGGTTCAATGTTGAATAACGCTTGATAACCCGGAAGTAATTTAAGCGCAGAGGTCTCGAAAAGGGGCGATTGAGATTCAAACATAAGATTAATTAATATCAACTCATCTACATTACTAAAACCATGTTCCACCTGACCATTTATAACGAACACGTCTCCTTGGGACAGTGGGTAATGGTAATCAGCCACCGTATGCGTCGCCGTTCCTTTTACGACAATAAAGAGCTCCGAAAAATCGTGGCTGTGCGTAGGAAAATCATGGCAATGCTTTCCATGGGTAACCGCAAATTTTAGATGTGGATGTTTTAAGTGTGTGTCCAGCGTGTAAATTAAGCTCATGTCGTAATTTTCCTTATTTATGTCGTTATATTAGCAGAAAAATACTTGTTATGGTCATACTATAAAGAGAGTAAAAGTGACTAATACTAAGCTGAATAACTTTGTGACCGATATGAATGTTATTCCGAGGACCACTCAAGCGCTTAGCAATGGCTTATCTTTGGTAAAGACCTGCCCATTAATGTCCGTTTATTACATTCATATTGCTGAGCAGTTTAGTGTTTAGGTTGGCATTATTTGTTGTTGTTAATTGTTAGGAAAATACCATGACATCTGAATTTATTACCCCTTACTTTTCGGATTGGCCACAGATTCAATCCACTATTTCAAGAAATGAAGCGATCGAATCCGAGGTCCGACGAATCGTGGCATCAATGACACTTGAAGAAAAAATTGGCCAGATGATTCAACCGGACATTCGTGGTATTTCCGTCGAAGAAGCGACGACCTATAAAATTGGTTCAATATTGAATGGTGGTGGAGCCTGGCCAAACGATGACAAACATGCGACAGCATTAGATTGGGCGAGCAAATCTGATGAGTATTGGTTTGCAGTAGAAGCTGCGTTTGAAGATCGCCCTTTCCGCATACCTTTCATGTGGGCAACGGATGCAGTGCATGGGCACAATAATGTATTTGGTGCCACAGTCTTTCCTCATAATATTGGGTTAGGTTGTGCACGCGACCCTGAGTTGGTCAAAAAAATTGGCCGTATTACCGCCATTGAGATTACCGCCACGGGCTTAGATTGGACATTTGCTCCTACGGTTGCCACACCGAGAGATCTGCGTTGGGGTCGAGTGTATGAAGGGTATTCGGAGGACCCAGAGATCGTTTATAACTACGCGGCCAAGATGGTCGAAGGATTGCAAGGTACTGCGGAAGACCTAAAAGGCGATAAGCATGTTATCTCAAACGTAAAGCATTGGGTGGGTGATGGTGGTACGTTAGCTGGTGTTGATCGAGGGGTCAATAATTACAGTGAAGACCTTTTGCGTAATATTCATGCTATGGGTTATTTCAGTGGATTAAATGCGGGTGCGCAAGTGGTAATGTCTTCTTTTAATAGCTGGGACAATCCTAACAACTACGACCTAGCACCGGAAATAGACGGGACATACAACCTTAAAATTCATGGCAGTAAATATCTGCTTACCGATGTTTTAAAAGAGAAGATGGGATTCGATGGTTTGGTCGTTACCGATTGGCATGGTCACTCGGAAGTGAGTAAATGCACGGATGATGACGCCAGTTATGCGATCAATGCTGGAAACGATATTCTGATGATTCCCGTCCACAAGCACTGGTTGAACGTGTATCAAAAAACCGTTGAAGACGTCAACCGTGGCCTAATTGCGTTATCTAGAATTGACGATGCAGTTACTCGTATTTTGAGGGTGAAAATGCGTGCTGGGTTGTGGGACAAACCACAGCCAACCAAACGGACTTTTGCCGGAAATCAAAACTTACTCGGGGCAGACGAACACAGAGAAGTCGCACGAGAAGCGGTACGAAAATCGCTGGTTTTGTTAAAAAATAACAATGCTATTTTACCGTTAAATAGAGATCAAAAGGTTTTATTAACGGGAAGTGCGGCGGATGATCTACAAAAACAATCGGGCGGGTGGAATTTAACATGGCAGGGGGACGAAAATACGCTTGCTGACTTCCCAGGTGCCACCACCGTTAAGATGGCTTTAGAGGGAGAACTTGGTTCGGATAAAGTGATGTTTGACCCTGAATTAACCTCAAATTACAACAAAGGCGATGTTGCTATCGTCGTATTTGGTGAAGACCCATATGCTGAAATGATGGGGGATATAAAGGAATGGCAGACACTCGAATTTGCAGCATTAAAAAGAAGTTATAAAGCTGATTTGCAGATAATCCAAAAACTATATCAAGCGGGTGTGAAAATTATCTCAATCTTTTTCAGTGGCAGACCGCTATACGTGAATGAAGAGATATCAAAATCGCAAGCCTTTGTCGCCGCGTTTTTGCCGGGTAGCGAAGGCAAGGGGATCACGGACGTTTTGCTTGCCAACGAAGACGATGAGAAGCAGGTTGATTTTGTTGGTCGATTGTCATTCAGTTGGCCAAACAAAAAACGCAGTACCCGTGTTCACAGAAAGCCTGCACATATTCCAAATTATCGGGTGCCCGCATACGAGCAAGACCCGATCGGTGAGCATGCCCCGTTGTTTGATTATGGTTATGGTCTTCGTTATGGCGATGAATTGCAGTCGAGATATCTCGATAACTTGCCTTTGGATATTGCACTTAACGACGCAGAAACGATTGCCGAACACGCAACTCATATGTTTGGTGTTAAAGCCACGGTTGGTGATTACCAAATGAAAATATCAGATTCATTGCATCCAATTGGAATCGACGTATCTCGTAATAACAACATGCAGCTAACGGATATCAGTACCTCTCCGTTCAACTATCAGCAGCAACAAGATGCGGTGCGGGTCGAGTTTAATCGATCCCTTGCGTCCATTTACCTGCAAACCAGTAATGGAAGTGCTGAAGACCTGTCTGGTTATGATAACGACAGCGGGAGTATTTGCTTTGATATTAATGTCGAGAAGGCATCTGGTATGCCTGTTTACTTAGCATTACAAGTGTTCATGGACCGTGGTGAGATGGAGCAGCTTTCGCGCATCGATATATCTGACCAATTGCCCGATGTAAATGAAGGTTTTTTGACGGTATCGATACCTTGCCATCGTTTTTCCAGTGCTGGCCTTGATCTTCGATATATCGATACTCCGTTTATGTTATTTACCGAAGGTGAATTGATCGCCGTTGTTGCCAACATTCGTTGGGAGATTTAGCCTAAGCCGTCATAGATCGTGGACGGATACTTATCTTGCCGTAAAGTGAGTAAACGGCATTCAAAGCGCACTATCTCGGTGCGTTTTTTAGTTTCTGTGAAAAAAAATCAAAATAATATCACCGTCTAAAATATGAGATTCAGGATAAATATCCACCATTTTTCAATGTTGTAGTTCAGAATTAATGATCAGGATTTAAAAATGCTCAAAAAATGAACAACTTAGTAAATGTTATATGACGGATGTTAATTGTCAAATAACTCAATAAACTAGTTTTCTATAAAAAAGCAGTCATTTCATCTGATTTGACGCGTGATGTATCGCATTCTATGGTTAATTATCACCTCAACCCATAAGGAAACCGCGCATGAAAAGAAACAGTAAAACCTATCGATTTCAGCTGATCAAAGATACGGCCGAAAGGCATCAGCGATCTAACAGCGCGGATCCTATGGTTAGGCATATTGGGCATATGCTCTCTGAGCAACCCGATTTAGAAGAAAATCTAATGTCGCATCATGACTTTGCCGGGCATCACTACGATCAAAGTATTGATGGTTGGGTTAGCGATAGATGGTCTTAGTGATTATTTGTTATGTTGTTAACAATATAAGCACGCTAACTTTCTGATTTTCTATTACTTTATTTGAAACGCAGTCATAAATGTAATATTGACTTGTCCTTTCATGACTTATTTTAAGTTCTCAATCTAAACCACTAATTCATTGATGAGATGAATTAGTGGTTGTTTATGCACTCTAATTATTGATCTTGAGTCACCCCAAAAACGTATAGCGTTAATTATTGGTAAGGAAAGGAAACCTTATGAAATGGATTCTATTCACTTTTTCGTTGATATGCTCATTTGGTGCTGTAGCCGAAGTTGAAAAGTTTGTTCGTTACAACCACGAAGATAAGGTGCAATACGGACAATTAGTCGTGACACCATCCACCCTGCTGAAGTGGTATTACCGGCGGAATATTACGGCACGTTACAAAGAGGGGCATTGGTGACACTCTACACAAATAGTGATGATGGCTTCGAAGGTAAGATTAAGATCATAGATCCAATTATCGATGCGGCTAGTAATATTTTTGCTGTAACGATTGAACTTGATAATGAAAAACTGAAGTTAGCCGCAGGCCTCAGATGTAGAGTAACTTTTTCGCAAGATATCTAACGGTTATCATATGCCTAATTAAGGTTTATGGTTCAGCTCAGATAAATTAGACTATACCGCCTTCCGTGCGCTCGTCCTGACATTCAAAAGAGCCCATTTCAAACTCACGACAAACCCATGGGCGATTTTCGTAAATCGTACACATCATGGTCTCTCTGTCTAATGCTGAGCATTTACCGTCATCTAATTGGCGCATTGTCTCTGCACCCCAACGATCGACTTTTATATGTTCTTCAGGGACTCCAGTATCAGTAAGAATCATGACTTCTAATCGACAGCAGCAAGCTTTACAATCTGAACAACTGATTGTGGGATCGGGTAAGAATTCGATGTCAATGTGGGTGGTCATAAGAGTCAACAATTTATATGGGGGGGATAGAGTAGTTCAATTGAACTTTGGTGTCGAAACATACCGAGTTTTTTTAAATATATACGCTAAATCGTGCGTTAATCGTAGAAGAGAAGTGTAAAAAGGGGGTTAGCGAAGAAGTGTGGAGGAAAATTAACATTGTGCGAGCAACGGTAGCCGAGCTCGCACGAATCCTAAACTTATAACGGAGTAACGTTAGCAGCTTGAGGACCTTTTTGACCTTCTTCAACGTCAAAAGAAACTTTTTGACCTTCAGCAAGAGTTTTGAAACCGTCAGAAACGATTGAACGGAAATGTACAAATACGTCTGCACCGCCGTTGTCTTGAGAAATAAAACCGAAACCTTTAGATTCGTTAAACCACTTTACTGAACCAGTTGTCTTTGACATGTTGTTACCCTTTAATAAATTCATTTTAAATTGCTATTGCACTGAGAGCGTAAATTATTCAATGTAATGATGAAGCCAAGAAAAAACAAAGGATATAACGCAAAGGTGATATTCTGAGGATTTACTTTTACTAAACATATACATCAACAACCCTGACTGCCAGAGCGACCATTATAATATAGCAGTTTTTTTTATTGTAAAGTTTTACTTGTCGCGATTCTGTATAAACAAATCCACCGTATTAATGGCGAGGTAAGTCATAAAGTAGTTGTTGACGAGTGCTTCAACTCATCTAATTGAACTTAGAATTAATCTCATTACCAGCATCTCGTATGATTTGAATCGGCGACATTATTACACCTTTGACTGCGCCTTCTGCAGCTTGGCGACTAAGCTGTTCGCTTTTGTCGACTATTTCATCAATCCTCGCGACAACAACAGGAATTTCTTGACGGAGATGCTGCGACTCCGCCAAGACTGCAGGAATAGTTTTTGTTCGATATCCTTTACTTTCTGCGACGACAACAGGAATTACTGTTGTCCTGTAGCTCTCCAACTCAGATAGACTGTTTGGAATAGTTTGATTGTTGACGGTGTCCACTCTTTGAATTACTTCTGGCACGGTTTGGGTTCGGATAATGGCCACTTCTTTTAAAACCAAAGGAATTTTCTGGTCAACAGAGCGGACAGATAGGTTTACATCCTCCACGGTTTTATTCATGGCCTCTGCTACCACCAGTACCTTCGGAACCAAAACCTCTATACTTTCAGCTACTTTTAACCACTGATCCAGTTTTAGTTGCTCTGCGCTTTTATTTATTTCACTAACCAACTGTGGGTAAGTGTCAACAACGGTCGAAACCGTATTGGTAAAAGAGTAAATGGTATAACCGAGGTAAAAAATTGAGGTTGCAAGCAATGCCTGAGTGGCGATTCCAATCCGTGAAAGCATAGTAAAGTCCAATTTATTTTTAGTCAGTCCATCTTAACGTCGCAACCGGCATCCTTGCCCATTGATGTTTGTTTAGTAGAGCACAATCTGGCAGCAAGTTATTTAATAGTCACAATGTACTATGACATCATTATCTAGCTGACAGGAAACGTCAAGGTACCCAAATGAAACAACAGATTATTACTGCTTGGCTTACATTTCTAATGGTTCTTTTACGTACCAATAACCTTTATTTACCAAAGATTGAATGAGTCTTACAGAATTGTTATCTAAATGACCATTCAACTGTTGTATAGAGAGAGTATCGTGATTACATAACGCAGATGTCAACTGAGCCTCATCGTCTGATATTTGAAACACTTCACCGTTGATGTATATGGTTCCCTCATCATTTTGGTGATAAAGCGCGCGAAGACCGGATACCTTTTCAAAAGCGAACCCAGAGTGTAAATGGTCGGCGATCTCATCCAATTGCCAGAGAGGCTCTGCTGGGACAATGTTGAGATTGTGTCGTGATTGACTGAGCATGCAACCCATGAAATCATCAATCGTTGATTTATTGTTTAGCGAATTCTGCAACATTTCGGTTAATGAATCTAAGTCAGTTGTGGCTATCTTACCAAACCCATTTTGAGTTGTGATTTCTGGCTTGTGCAGATGAACATCGCCGATATCGTGGGCTAATACATAATCAGCGAAGTTACTGATCAACTCTTGCTCTTTGGGTGAGCGGAATCCTACGGAGTAGCTCATCGAAGGTTCTAATGCATACCCATCATGGGGGAATCCGGGCGGGATATAGAGGATATCTCCTGGTTCTAAGATATCATCTATAATCGAATCGAATGACTCTATTTGCCTAAGTGCGTTTGCACGGTGGTTCTCTGTATATTGGCCGACATCTTTTGCTCCAACACGCCAATGGCGTTTTCCCATACCTTGAATGATAAATACATCATATTGATCAATATGAGGACCCACTCCACCATCCTTAACTGAATAACTGATCATTAAGTCATCAAATAACCAGTTGGGCATACCTTTAAAGGGTTCGACGAGTTTAGCCGCGTCTGCATGCCAATGATTTGCGGCTTGGACTATAAATGACCAATGACTTTCGTTTAGATCTTCAAATTTTTCCTCATTAAATGGACCGTGTTCTGCTATCCATTCGTTATTTAGATTCGAAACAAATCTAGAATCTATCTCTTCTTCCATAGTTAGTCCTGCTAACTCTTCTGGACTGATAGGGTCTTGAAAGTCTTGAAAGCCACCTTTGATGATAGTGGGTTTTTTTTGCCAGTATTGATGAAGGAACTCGGTTAGAGAAAAAGAGAGATTGTACATGAGATTACTTTCGTTGCAGGAATAGGGGCCGTATTGTAGCAGCGATTAGAATTGGAAGTGAACCTAATAACGTATTGATGACAACCCTCATGAGACCCATTGTTACTGTTTAAGTGATTCAATCAGAACATTGGGTCTAAATGGATGCTTAGAGGTTTGAAAATGGTTTAATTTTTTTCGTCCGAGTGAGCATTCTAAACGGCATGATTACAATCAATAGTGCCAATATGAACCAGTTGATGGATCCGGCGCTTCTTGATGTTGTTGTTGAATCGTCGTCTCGTTCACTGATGTCATCACTTGTAGCACCAGATATAGGAATAAGCTTAACTGCCGTAACGCGCTCGTCGCCATTGCCTTCATTACAAAACGCCCAATGATCGGTTGAGTCATATTCAATAGAAGATGTACTATTTTCATCTACATAGCATTGGGTCGCTGTGGCTGAGATCACTCCTGCGTTATTAATATCTCCCGCGTCTACTATACGAAAATGGTTATTACTTTCGCTGTAGTCACCACCATTAGTGAGATCATCTAACCACCATGCTTGTTTGGAGAAACGATTGAATCTGGTTGAATCTGTTCCAGAATCATCATATGGATAAATAAATCCACGATGGTCGCGTTGGTCGCCTCCAACCTCACCAGTCGTTTCTGCATCTACTTGTCCGACTATTTCGTTGTAGTCGTTGATAGCGTTGGCATTGCCTCCCGCACTACTGAAAAAGATAGTTTCACCTTGTGCGTTAAAAAAACGTGCACTTGGTTCATCATCGTTAGCATCCGCGATAAACATTCGGTTATCTGTGACGTTCCCAGATGGGTAATCACCATCTCTTTTGGCATGCCCAATAACAATAAGGTTGTTGTTGATATCGGTAGCAACGGAGTTGCTGTGAATATAAGAACCATCTACTTTTACGGTGACATCTTCGATGAAAACGGTAGACCATGCGTTCTCTGCGACACTAAAACTGGTTGTGGATTTGGGTATAAAAATGGCGGCCTGCATCAGGAAGTAGTCATAGTCTTCGTCTATTTCAGTGTTATACCCGACGAGAATAGGTAATGAGTCGTAAGTTCCGCCGTTTGCAATGGATGCCGCTCGTATACTGGCTTGAGCAGAAGCTTCATCATCGTTGTATTCATAGTAGGTGCTATCGGTATCTGTTTCCCAATCAACTGCGGAGAATCGATTGTTTGCAGTGTTGGGGCCTGCAACATCTGAAATATTCCAAACAAAGGCCCGCGAAGCAAAGCTAAAGTTCTGACATTGGGGATATAAGGCAGGGTCGGCGTAATCTAAACATGAAGTGACATCTTCGTTGTCACTGTCAGTTGTATATACTGAATCATAATCCTTATAATTATTCTCATCATCATCTTCATAATAGAAGGTGGCAACAGAGGCACTTCCCACAATGTAGGTTTTGTTGTCATAAGAAAATGAGTCAAACGCCATGGTTTGTCCCATTTGAGCAATAATATTTTGTTCATCGTCCGAATCTGCAAGGGTAAGACTGGTATCCGCATCTGGTTCTAATACGGTTTCAACCGACCCATTAGAGTAGTAACCACGTTGTCGATACATCCTGACATAATAACCACCATAATCATAATAGCCGCTACTGGTATTGCCTATAACATATTCTTCGCCGTCATCGTTGACGATTATTTTATTGATGACTTTATCTTCAGTATCTCCGATATAGGTGTAATCGTAGTAAACGTCATCATCAGTGTCTGCTGACGGGGCGTTGTTACCAGGATCAGGGGTAAAATCTAAGGTCTTTGAGTCGTAAAAAGCGGTGTTGTTGGTTTGGTAATCTTTTGTCCAATACGCTTCTCGCTCATTCTCTAAGCCACCTATGCCACTATCGACATCTCCATACCAATGGTCAAACGCCCAATATTCGCACGTTGAATAGCCTAATTCCTCATCACAATAGTCTTCCAAATCGTCGTAATCTAAGTAAAAGAACTGATTATCGATGGCAAATGGTACTTCCTCTTTATAAGAAAACCCTTCAGTACCGTTTAGCGTATCTCCAGCCAGCGCATAAGCACTGTCAGAGCAAGATGTGGAAAAACAATCAGTACCGACATTATCTGGCTCTATTGAGATACCATAAGACTCAACGCTGGTCGTAGGAGAAGTGACTTCCGTGACCTTATAGAGCGCAGAATGGGAAAAAAATGGGGCAAACAATAACGATATTAACAATATTGAATTTTGGTTGGACATATCTATCATGGATAAGTTGCTTTATGGCTTTAGTGGTCAGAGCTTCACGATAGAGTAAAAAAATAAAGTAAATATGGAGAAATTAAGGAGTTGCGGATTAACTTTAACCGGTAGACTTCAAATATGTATTGTAAAGTTTGCATACAAATATAGGGTGATTTTTATGATTGTCAATACATTTACATGTAACGATTTTTTATTTTACTATTAAAAAAAAGAACAAACTTCTAAACAACAAGGTGTTAAAGGTATGTAAAATTAACTGGTAGGTTGTCATTGAAGCTATTCGTTATTTAAAAGGACATATGTCTTATGTATTTATAATACCAATCACAATTTTCATATAAAATCTTTCATTAATCGAGCCGTGTTCACAGTTAACACCTTTAATCAATGATTGCTTGGCTCCGATCAATTATGTTTCAGTTGACGTCAGGAGGACAATTATGATCACGAAAGATGCAATTTTGCGAGTTGCGAGAATGACCGACAATCTGTCGGCGATTTCGGACATGTATCAAAACGCGTTAGGGTTTGATGTTTTAGCTAAATATGAAGATGAAGATGGGTTTGATGGAATTGTTCTAGGGCATAAGAATCACAGTTATCACCTAGAATTTACCAACAGACTTGCTGTCGAACCAAGAGAACACCAAGTAGCCGATACATATTTGGTGTTCTATATGCCGGATAGTCGAGAGTGGGAATGGGCTTGTCGTTCTATGATAGAAGCGGGATTCAAATTCGTAGAAGCAAGGAATCCATATTGGAAACGTGTTGGTAAAACGTATGAAGATATTGATGGTTATCGTATCGTCATTCAAAATAGAGATTGGTCAGAATAAAGACGACTGATAGGTATATCAAAAGTGATATTTTTCTTTAAGGCCTTAACTTGCTGTACGAAGAGAAGGCCTTTATTGTTATTTACTCTTCAGTTTGGGCAGTTACTTCATAGTATTATCATCACTATCAGGGGCAATTGACGACACTAAAGCATACTCGTATTGCCCTACACACAATCGAATTGACAGAGATAAACAATGCCTTTGACTCAATAAACAAAGGTGAAAATATTCGGCCTGTGATTCATTATGATAATTCCTTTTTTCATAGTGCATTTAAACCGATTAACTATTGAATAGGTCAACTTGGAAAATCTGCGTCCTTGGCGGTTTTTGTGGCGCTTGGATAGAGGCACAGTAAATGGAATTAGAAAATGTAAGTTCATCAAAAGTCGCCGGTGGATGGCATAAACAGTTTTGCTTCGAATCAAAGTCGTTGAATAGCAAAACTCGTTTTGCAATATTTTTACCCCCTAACGCAACCGACGATAAACCTGTTCCCGTTATGTATTGGCTGTCGGGTTTAACGTGCACGGATGAAAACTTCATGCAGAAATCGGGGGCCTTTCAAGTTGCTTCAAGGCTTGGTATTGCCATAGTGGCACCGGATACGAGTCCAAGAGGCGATTCTGTTCCGGACGACGTAGATGGTTCATACGATTTCGGATTGGGTGCCGGTTTCTATGTCAATGCGACACAACCACCTTGGAATGTTCATTATCAGATGTATGATTTTGTGGTTGAAGAACTTCCAAATGTGATTGAACGGTATTTTCCAGTATCAGATAAGAGAGCGATTAGTGGGCATTCAATGGGAGGACATGGAGCATTAATGATCGCACTGCGTAATCCTGAACGCTATAGCTCAGCGACGGCGTTTAGTCCTATAACAAATCCGACAAAGGTACCTTGGGGACAAAAAGCCTTCTCTAATTATCTCGGCGATAACCGTAATGATTGGGCGCAATACGATACCTGTAAACTGATGCGTGATTTCTCCGGTTCACCCGTGCCAATGCTTGTTGAACAGGGTGACAAAGATGATTTTTTGCATACCCAACTTAAGCCTGAAAATTTGCTTACATCGGTTGAATATGAAAAGTATCCGCTAGAATTCCGTATGCAGTCTGGCTATGATCATAGTTATTTTTTTATTGCGACATTTATAGAAGACCATATTCGTTTTCATGCTAAAAATTGGATGACAGGTTAACCACTAATCGATTGTCGAATTGACAAGATACACAACTACGCGATGGTGTTTAAATGCGCGCCCTTATAGGTGTCATTGATGTTTACCAATTTGTCTCCAGAGAATTGGTAAACAGAGGATATCTTATTCTGTTGGTTTGCCTGTAACTTATGATAAGAATACGGCTGGTTACGATTGTTGTTCGAAAATGCTGCCGCTGGCTTTTGGGCTACTTCAGTAATGAGTTGATGACCAGATTTGAATGAGAGTACTGGAATACCCGCGTTGTTCATGCTTATTCTTGAGCTTAGCTGCATCGTGTGATTCCCCAATATATTTTCGATGCAGGTATGATACAAATGTTGTGCTTTTAATCTGTCTCCTTTATGTCATCACCTGTTAGAGTTTTGTAAAATTTCTTGATTCACCAATAAAGGCTTTGATGCTGATAAAGGCCTTGGCCTTTTTTGACACGATATTTATACAGTGACGAACTGGATGGTAAAAAGTTGCAACGTGCTCTGTAAATCTTCGAGAAGTATTGGTTTGGTCAGTACTTTCGTTATTCCTATTTCTTCAAACATAATATGGTCTTGTTTTAATGCATCGGCTGTTAACGCGATTATAGGCATCGTAGTATCGATATATTGACGAATGTATTTTGTTAGTTCTATACCGTCCATAATCGGCATTCGAATATCAGTGATACATAGGTCGTAACGATGTCCCTTTGATAGATGTGTTTTTGCTTCCAGTCCATTGGTGAAGCTAGTTACTTTGCAACCTAAAATTTCTAATTGTCTAGACAGAATTCGCTTATTAAAGATATTGTCTTCGACAACAATTATGTTTAGGGCCATTTTCGCCTTCAGTAAATCAAATTCATAATTATCCGTTAAGTGAAGCCGCTTGAATACTTCACTTTTAAAGTCGATTTTGACCTTAGTACCAACGCTAAGTTCTGATTCAACAGACACCGCTCCACCTAAAAGATGAACATAGCTTTTCGCCACGTTAGCACCCAAACCTGAAGAGTCGTTTTGCAACGTTCCAAACTGACTAAAAGGTTCAGCAAAATGAGACAGCTGATCTTTAGACATTCCTATGCCGTTGTCTTCAATGACAACGGTCACTAATGCATGTGAATTAGAAATTGCCTTTACGTCAAAATCGACTTTTATGACGCATTTTGATTTAGTAGAATCTGAATACTTAATAGAATTGCTTACATAATTTAGTATAATTTGGCGCAATTTTGTTTTGTCTGTCGATATATTGAAATCTGATGTCCCTGTAAAAATCAATTGACAGTTTTTCTTGTCCACCAACGGCCTAGTGATATTTTCTATTTGAGTGAAAAACTCATTGGGAGAGAACTGGTCTGTGCTAACTTCCATCATTCCTGCTTCGATTTTCGAAAGATCTAAAATGTTGTCTATATGATTTTTTAGTGAAATAGAAGATGTATGCAAAGTTTCTATATATCGTTCTGTTCGATTACATTGACGGCAATTATTATCGTCCAGCATTAATCCAACAGTGCCAATAATGCCGTTCAGAGGTGTTCTAATTTCATGACTCATTTGAGCCAAGAATCTGCTTTTCTGTATACTTTTAAAGTATGCCAACTTCTGGTTGTGTTTTGATATAAGGTATTCATTGTAGATAAAGACAATAAACCCAACAATAACAACAAAAAACAATGTAAGACCAACTAAATACTGCTTGGTTGAATTATTATGGCTAACTAAATATAGATATTGCTGTGTGGTATTTGAGTCTACGAAATCGTCTATTCGTTCGATTAAATAATCTACATTTTGTTGTTCTTCTCTATAAGCAATATGTACTTCGGAGAATATCCGAAATGATCCATAATATAAGTCTAACTGAATTTCTATTTTTGAATAAATTAGTAATAGAGTTGTATTTTCTGTAATGCTACTTAATTTATTTATATTGATATTTGCAAGAGTAATGAGATTTGAGAATGAATTGACCAGATCTATCTTCTTTTTAATATCTGTTTCTAATTGAAAGTCACGGTCCGTTTGTCTGGCATCCGCTATGTTGATTGCGAGTTCTTTGGTTATCTTTGACACGTTGCCGCTATTGTCTCCTGAAGATAGTGAAAAGTCCCGTGTAATTCTTAATGTCGCATCGTATAGATTTGATGCCTTTTTTACCATTTCTCGATGTAACAAATAATCTTGTTTTTTTAGTGAAATTAGGGATTTAAAATCATTTACAAGTAGGTTTCTAAATTGTATATAGGTTTGAATAGATTCATTAATAGAGTTCGTCTTATATTTTGCTTCTAGCTCTTGATTGTTGAGTTTCTTAATAATAAATGACATATCTAATTCATTATCAGAGCTTAATATTTTTCTGGTGTCTAATATTATTTCATTCAAAGATTTGGCTAAAGATAAAGAGTATTTTTGAGTTTCAATTGTGTTTTTCTGAATGTAGTAAATATTGTACAAATACGCCGCAAAAGAAGCGGACATAAAGGTTATAACCGCAATTGCAATAATGTAATAACTGTGCACTCGATAAATTTTTACCATATACTTCTATTTTTATCTCTACTAGTTAACTTTGTGGCAGTACTTTAACAGTTATGCTTTGACATGATATTAGCACTTCTAAATAAAAACTAGGTAGCGTTTGCTATGTTTAATGATATTATCAGGCGTAGAATATGATCATTATTCTAAATTGAACAATGATGTGGCTGATTAATAATGATAGATTTCGGTAGGCTTTTAAAGAGATTTCGAACATCAAACTTTTTAAGTCAAAATGAGTTTGTTGATCTGGTAACGAATAAGGATAATAAACTCGTTGGGTTGGATGTAGTAACTATAAGTCGCTGGGAGAACTGGGTCGTTGTACCAACGCACCGCCGTCAAATCGAAGTTTTTCAGGGGGCGTCTAAGTGTTATTTTGATGTGATTTTAGCCAACGAAGATTTACTCGTCCGTGACTTTAATCCTAAGGTAATTGAAAAGTCAAATGTTTGGGAAAATACTGAGAATGTTAAGATAGAAGATGTTGTATATAAAGAAATTCAATCTCAGGATGAACAAGGTAATACGCTGTACTGCATATTGTATACAGATAGAAAAGGTATACCTCTAGGTCAAATAACCTATAAGTACCTTTCTCAAAATGACCTTTGGCATGCGCTAGATAAAGTAATTCACCCATCATTCGATGATGAGAACAGAGAGCAATGTTTGCAAATTAGTTCAATGTTTTGCTTATCGACTAAAATATTACCGCACATGTTGGGCTTGGTAACCAGAAAATTATTATTAAAAAAGATCAATATGATCGGTTTTACCAGCAAAAATAAAAAGTCCAATTTAAAAAGGTTTTTAAGAGGGGTTGGATTTAAAGTACATAAAGAACAACAAGACAGTACGTCATTAGTTCTGACTTATTATGATGCGCTGTATAATAAAGAATTATTTTATTGTTCAATATTAGTCGGTTTTCAGGGTGGATTAAATGTCAAAAAATTGTAAAGATATACTAATTGTAGAAGATCAACTTTTTTTTCAAGATGTTCTAGAAATAGCTTTGAGAGATATTGTGCCAAAAGAGGCAATTATTAAGAAATCCATAAGTGGAAATAGAGCCATTGAACTGCTAAAAATTGAGTCTGATTCGATAGGCCTGATACTCTTAGATATGAAGATGGAAGATGGGGATGGAATAACGGTATTAAACTATTTAGAGCAGAACGCCCTATCTGATATTCCTGTATATATTGTGAGTTCATTAGACAGTGAATTTATCAGCTTTGTTATGCAGTCGATAAGCGAAATTGATATACGATTGGTCGGTTTTATTCCAAAAGATACACCAGATTTTATTATTGATAGAATCTCTGATATCGAAAAGGATATTTTAACATTCTTATTAAATGACAAAACAAAGATACAGCATAACCCGATTAAGTATGACCCTAAAGACCAAGGCTCTGACATCATAACAAAACTTGAATCAGATTTGATTTTATATGTACAACCCAAAATCAACATACAAGAGGGTGGTTATATTTCGGGGTATGAGGTATTGAGTCGTTTGTACGATGAACAATTTGGTATCATTGAACCTAATAACTTTCTCCATTACATTGACACATTGGATAAAAAACTAGCTTTTAATTGGTTAGTGTTAGAAAAAACATTTAAGTCTCTAGAAAGTAGTATACAAGTAGGGGCCTACTATAACCTGTCTGTTAATGTTGACCCTGATGTGCTTGGCCATAAAGGTTTCGTCAATAAATTTGATAGGCTAGCAAAAAAGCACAATGTTGACGTTGGGTTAGTCACCATCGAGTTAACAGAAGATTCTCAGATCGAAAGCAGTAAGTTGTATTTTAATATTGCTCAGTTGAAGTTACTTGGTGTTAAATTTTCGCTAGACGACTTCGGTAAAGGTTACTCCAATTTAGACCGAGTAGACAGGATACCATTTGACGAAGTTAAGATTGATTTAAATTTAATAGCTAAAGTACGCAATAGTGAAAAAGAAAAAGAGTTGGTCGTTTCTATACTCCATTATATCAAAGACAAAGGATGTAATGTTGTTGCAGAGGGAGTTGAAGATAAAGATACAAACGATTTCCTTAAGTTTATCGGTTTTCATGAAGCGCAGGGCTATTATTATTCTATGCCCAAACCTATGTCTGAAATAGACACTATTTTTATTGAATTTTTCAAGAGTCGAGTTTCATTATTAATGGGTGATATGAGTTCTGAAAGTTTCTTAGATATATATAATTATTTTCATATAAATGCGGTTGAAGTTCTAGATAAATATTTAGCAAGGGAAGTTGAAATTGAACAGAATGAATTTGTCCACCAAGTTAAAGGCATATTGAAAACGGCGGGATTGAACGAGGGATTAAAATTTATTGAACTATATAGTAATACTGAAGATGAATTACATATTATCAGGTTAAAAAACTATCTTAATTATTTTAACAAGTCATTATTAAAAGATATTATATGATTTAGTGGTTTTTCATCAAATCTTTAATAAAATCTAACTCCGTGTCTGTTAGCTTGGAATTCTCAATATATAAATTATTGAGAGTTTTAAGCTTTTTTGCGATGTAACCTTCAAGATGCTTAATCTCATATTTGTCTAAATTGTCTATTTGAACGATCAAATTATCAATTTTCAGTGTTCTAATCATAATATCTCCTTTCTTTTTAGTGATTATATCTTCGTGACCAACCGATGGTATTGGCATGGCAACATTATTAATTGAAATTATTTGCCAGTAAGCTTTCTTAATACTCAATATTGTTCTTACAGAAATATCTGCCATGAACGTCGGAAAATCCCTATATTTATAAATGTTGGAAGTGAATAATTTATGGCCCATGAATTTTTTAAGCATTTAGCACATGGCATATGAATGAAAATTTTTAATTTCGGCAGGTTAATTAAAAGATTAAGAGTTATAGAGTGTATAACGCAAAGTGAGATGGTAGGGCTCATTGAGGCATCAACTGGGGGAGAGTCAGGGATTGATACTGTATCTATTAGTCGTTGGGAAAATGATGTCATTGCTCCTTGCCACAGAAGGCAGATAGAAATAACCAGTAGCTTGGGTTATGATTTTGCGCAACTGGTTGGTTCGGAAGCAATAGCAGTTTCACAGAAAAAATTACAAGACTATTTAGTGAGAAAGTTGATTGTTGATAGTTACTGGGATTTTACATCTAATGTTTGTAACATGGACAAACTAGAAAGACGGGAAGTCGTCATTGGTAATGCGATTAGTTTTCATTTTATTGAGAAGAACAGTGACATTCCAGTTGCATTCATATCATTTGAATTTGAAAATGATTCTCTTACCAAAGGTAATAAATATATGGTTATAGAGTCGCTCTATTGTGTTAATTCGATTCTATTACTGAATATTGTCGGTTTTATCATGTCCCTGCTCATAAGAAAAGTTATTGATGGTGCCATCTATAAGTCAAAAAACAGGAATTCCCCGTTAAATAAATTTGTCAGGTCAATTGGTTTTAAAACGTTAGAAAAAAAAGAGAACATGTACATTAACGTCTTGTCCTATTCGGATGTACTTTATAACAAAACTTATTTTAGTTTGGCGTCTTGTTATAATCATGGTATAGATTTGTAGCGTATGCATGAACTAAATCGTTCTGTTTAATGCTTGTTAATTAGCATGATAAATTAAAATTTAACACTCGATGCTATTAAATCAAAAACGAAAATTATTAATAATACATTTGCCTCATTGGCGATGTGATTATTTAGGAACTTGTATTCCACCTATCCAAATTGGATAGGTTTTTTTTAAGTTGAATTGATTGATGGAGATACGGCTGGTGATATGCAATATGGAAGAATTGCATACTGATCAGGAAAAATTCATGACTACTTTATCACTCGTACATTACTTGAATTAATCAATTGTTAATGGGAACTATTCGTAATAAAATGAGGGAGTTTCTCTTAATCGGTTTAACAATTTGAAAAAATGGTTTTTTATTTGTATTGGATGGTTAGCGACTGGGCTCGGGTTTTTAGGGGTATTTCTTCCCATCCTTCCTACCGTACCGTTTATTCTGCTTGCTATGTTCTGTTTTAGTAAGAGTTCACCTCGCTTTCAGCTCTGGCTACAAAATAACAGGTACCTCGGTCCCACCGTTACTCGAATTAGACGTAAGCAGGGCCTGACAGTAACTGAAAAGAAGAAAATTCTGCTCTATAGCTGGTTGTCTATCGTGACGACAATTTTTTTCCTGCTGGAGCGCGTAGAGCTACAAGTGTTATTAAGTATTATTCTACTCATTGAGACTTGGTTCATTATCCGTTATAAGACCTTTCCATCGACTAAAATTAGGTCTAGTTCTCGCTAAATGCCTTTCTTGCCGCGTCATAACCATACTGAATCATCTCTTCTGCGCGGTCAAACTCAAATGTACCACAGATGTTCTGAGGGATTTCTATTGTTTTATCTGGTGGGTAGGCCGCTAGTTTTTGTCGTGCAATTGTACTTTGCATTGCATCAAAAGCTTGGTTTGCAATGTCATAGGCCTCGAAATTGATATTAATAGAACCAATGACAGAATCCTGTAATTTATCTACGTAGTGGCTTATTTTTTGTTGGATCGATCCTTTGACCTGACTAGGAATAACCTCGGTTTTTTCTGGTAGTTTAATAATGTCACCGCCTAGATTAACAGCTAAGGTTAAGTCGGTTTTGTCCCCAAATGTCGGCGCGATTGGTACGGGATTAAGTACGCCACCATCTATCAATGATTCTCCATCTATCTCAAACGGTGTAAAAAAAAGTGGCAGAGAAATAGAAGCTCTTATCGCATCAAAAAGAGGACCAGAGTTTAACCATACTTCTTTTTCCTCACGTACATTTGCAGCGATAGCCGTAAATTTGATATCGAGATCTTCAATTTGGGTGTCACCAATAAGATCGACCAGTGTATTAATAATTCGGTCGCCTTTAAACAGGCCACTAGATTGCCAGGAGATATCTAATAATTTAGCCATTGATACTTTGTCTATAGCCGTTACCCACTCAACGAATGGATCAAGCTTTCCTGCCGCGTATATCCCACCAATAAGTGCACCAGCAGAACACCCAGCTATAGATTGAATTTTGTAATTATTTTCTATTAACCAATGAATGACGCCTATATGAGTTAATCCTCTTGCTCCACCGCTGCCTAGTACAAGGGATACTGTCTTTGTCATGAATGTCTACCTATCTGATGTCATGCGTTAACTATACACTCACCATTGTAGGATAGGCGAGTAGCAATCGGTCTTGGTGTAATTTAATTACAATAAAATGTGATCAAAGTCTTGCAAAATACAATTAATGCGATTAAAGTCACACTTAAAAGAAAGTTAATTACATTTTAAGGTGAAAGAGGAATATATTATGGGACATGATCTAGGTGCGGCATATTTGAGTCAAATTATCGCTAAGCAGATGGTAGAAGAAGCAATTTATGGTAAGCCAACACCGAAAAGAAAATCTCGCATTAAAGCGTTGATTAAAAAAATGATTAAATAAAAAATGCCCCTTACATCAGTACTTAGGGGCATCTATCTTTATCTAAAAACTAAACAGAGTTACTTATAACATTAGAGTTTCGTGTCGTTCAACGCTGATTCTAAACGATCTGCTCCACCGACATATTGGCTGTCTAGCCATATTTGAGGTACGGTGACTGGCGTTTTTTCCCCAATGATCGCTTTAACCTCAGGGATCATTCGATACAGTGCCGCACTGTCTTTGACAACATCAAAATAACTGTATTCGATTTCAGCATCATCGAGCATCTGTTTTGCTTTCACGCAATACGGGCACGTTGCTTTTCCAAATACAATATTTCCTTTCAGTTCGTCGCGTTGACTCCACTGCTTTATTACTGATTGAACCAGCACTCCTCGGTTAAGGGCTTCGCCTTGACTGATGACTTTACCTTCTACAACAAGTATTGGCGCATGCCACGCCCCAAGTTTAAGCGGTTCCCACCAATGAGAAAGCCAATCTTTTACCTCTAGTTCAACCGGCACATCTTTTAGCTCATTTGCAAACGTGTCGCTAAGTATATCTTTGGTTAGGGTGCATTCACCACAGGGTATCTTGACACTGAATGGTCCCCATTTCCCACCCCAACGATATAACGTAATTTTTACCGGCTGTACCATACAATTATTTTCCTTTACTAATCTTGTCTACTAGATAAGAAAGGGACAACGTAAAAAAAATTTCATCGAATTAACGATACTGGCCATATCAAAAATCTATTAACATGAACTCAATTTTATTATTCGCTCAATACGTCTACATTTTGTTTGTTATGGGGCAGTAATACAGCTACGGCCATACTTATATTTGGACCTAACTGTATTACCTTTTTGCTCGTGGACTAGAAATCGTAACGGATACCAGCTTGAAGTTGGTTATCTAGATTGTCCATCTGTTCAAATTTGTACCCTGCGTAGGTTCGTAAATTGTTGTTAAATTTGTATACGCCTTCAATTGCGATGTTATCAGCCTCACTTGATTTTTTACTTGCTGCATCGAATTCGCTTTTATTGTAGACACCTATAAATACCATTTTGCCCATCGTGTACATTGCAGACATTTCAAATGCAGAAGCATCATCATCGGCTGCTTCGCCAAAAGCTAGAAATGCACCAAATGTGAAATCAACAACCGTTAGATTAGCTGCAAGGTTGAATTGATAATCGTCGTCTGTAGAAACGAAACCAGCACCAACATCAAGTGACTCTAATGAATAGATGCCAGCGACACCGAAACTCTCGTCGCTATCATCCGCTTTTTGAGCGGCCAAGTAATTCGCTTTAATTGTAAGGTCTGCAAAGCTACTTGCGTATAAGAAGTTGGCGTCGCGCTTGTCTTTATTTCCATCTGTAAGGTCAGCGGCATCGGCACCAAATGTGGCCATAGTATCAGTAATATCCGTTAACATAACTTGCGCAGAGTCTTGCTTACCGTAGGAAAAATCACCAACGGCTGAACCTATTCCGGCAAAAACATAGCGGTTATTAATGGTACTTGAATCACTGGTATCAAATTCCGCTTCGTATTTACCAAACCCTTCTAAAGATTCACTTATCTGGGTTCTCCCAACGACGTTAATACGAGCGCGTGACTTATCATCGAAAGTGCTAGAGGACGCGGTTTTGTTGTTATCTGAAACGTTAAATCGGGCTTCAGCACGCCCGCCTATCATTAATTCGGCAGTATCGCTTTTGTATACCGTTGCTGCCAAAGAAGATCCTGAGGCCAACGTTGTGACGATAGCGGTTGCTAGTATTGAAATTTTCATCTGACATATCCTATGTAGAAAATATTGGGTATTCGCCCCTCAAACATTTTCGAATAATCTAAACCATGGAATTGCAGTTTTTATGGCAGCTAGTTTTATAACTATTAGCCTTTATAATTTTTATTGAATTCTTCACTTGAAATTATGTCTAAGGGGAAGGATTTGTCCACGTTATTTATTGAAGGTGGTTCTCTAAGGTTAGGCTAAATGATGGCTAGTGATTGTTGACAGCGAATATAGTCGGCATTGATGAAAACGCAAAATAAATGGCGAGTCTTCACGGTTTTGATAATTCAGTTGGACACAGTGTCGGATTAAATTGTTGCTAATGTGAAATCATCTTGAAATTAAGAATTTTCATAAACTTTAAGAATCGATGATTTGATTCATAGCAATATCAACGTGCGAAGTGTTTGAACGTTCTCTCACTTGCTTTCTTTCTGGAGGAGGTGGATGATAAAGTACTTTTGTATTCTATCAGAAACTGATTTTGAAAAACTCGCCATATAGACACCCATCATTGACAATCAACCAGCCTCCATCGGATGTTTTTATGAACTTCGATGCATTTAGAGAAAATACAGAGACTCGACTACACGCACATAAATGGGGGCAATTACAGATTGTTACTGGAGGTTCGCTAGAGATAGTAGCCGAAAAAATTCGATTTATCGCGCCTCCGCATCTGGCCGTTTGGGTTCCGGCCGGAGCTATGCATCACAGCTTCAATAGAAGGCCATTGCGTTATTGTTCAATTAATATTGAATCAAGTAAATCGCAATATATGCCAAGCTATACCTGCCTAGTTAGCCTGACGCCGATTGTTTCCGCAATTATTGAGGACTTTAGACTTCGTTCAATCAATGTGGCAAGCACAATTCCAGACCAAAGGTTAGTTAATGTGCTATTGGATCAGTTGTATCTTAGTGAAGAACAAAGCCATTTCTTACCCAATAGCCACCATAAGTTACTGCAACCGATATTATCTGCACTGGAACAGAATCCGACGGATGATACGTCACTTAATGAGTGGGCTGGTCGAGTGCATACTACAGAGCGTACACTCGCAAGATACTGTCAAATAGAATTGGGTATGAGTTTCACAGAATGGCGCATAAGGTCAAAGTATCTGCATTCAATGACGTTATTAAAATCAGGGATGTCAGTGAAAGAGGTTGCGTTGACATTGGGTTATCATCAAGCAAGCCCTTTCATCGCGATGTTTAAAAAATACGCCAATGAAACCCCTGATCAATACAAAACTAGGCTTGTCTAGGGGTGTGATAGTATTAATGACTCACCTTTTTAGGAGCCATTAATACATATAAAACGAGCGCTTTACTTAACCTTCCAATGTATCTGTTCATCCGCACGGATAGGTACGACACTGTCTGTTCCAAAAGGCATCTTTTTGTCTACGCGCCAACTTTCTTTCATTAAGGTGATGTTGTCACTATTTCTAGGTATGCCATAAAAGTCAGGCCCATTGTGACTGGCAAATGCTTCTAAGTTTTCCAGCTTGTTTTCTTTTTCAAAAACCTCGGCGTATAACTCTATAGCGGCATGAGCGGTATAAGAACCAGCACAGCCGCAACTGTTTTCTTTTTTGTCTTGTGAATGTGGTGCAGAATCGGTGCCAATAAAGAATTTTTTGTTCCCACTGGTTGCCGCTTCTATTAGTGCTTTTTGATGAATATTTCGTTTAAGGATAGGCAGACAAAATAAGTGAGGGCGTATGCCGCCGACAAGCATATGATTACGGTTGAACAATAGGTGATGCACTGTGATCGTAGCGGCTACATTATCTCGTGCATTGTTTACAAAATCCACGGCTTCAGAGGTTGTAATATGTTCAACAACGATCTTAAGTGTCGTAAATCTCGCCACAATTGGTGAAAGAATCGTGTCCAGAAATACTTTTTCTCGGTCGAAAATGTCGACTTCTGCCGTTGTCACTTCGCCATGAATTAGCAGTAGCATTCCAACTTTTTCCATCGCTTCAAGAACGGGGTAAAGTGCTTTTATCGACGTGACTCCAGAATCCGAGTTGGTGGTGGCTCCTGCAGGGTAAAGTTTTGCCGCGACGATTTTACCTGACGCTTTTGCATCTATAATATCTTCTGGTGTGGTGTTATCAGTCAAGTAGAGTGTCATTAATGGCTTGAAATGGTCACACTCAATGTGTTCATTGATGCGTGCATAATAAGCCATTGCTAATTCAGTGTTAGTTATCGGTGGAATAGTATTGGGCATTATGATCGCCCGCCCGTTATAGCGACTAATGTCGCGAACGGTATCCGCTAAAACAGCCCCATCACGTAAGTGGACATGCCAGTCGTCTGGGCGAGTAATGGTGAGAGTAGTCATGATTAGTTTGCTCCACTTTTAGAACTGATAAGTATTGATGCCGCTACTGAACTAGAACAATGAATTAGAAAAGTTATGGCGTCGGGATAATATTAGAAAAAATGTTGTATTTCATCAATTTTTTATGAGTAAATGGTTTTAAAAGAAAACGTTTGCGCAATTTGTCACGATGTAAGCAAATAACCCTATAAGGAAACCCGATGTCTAACTTGTCTTTGTCCCTTCTTTCCCAAATCAATATCTACCCAATTAAGTCAATTAGAGGTATCAGTCTATCTACTTCATGGGTTGAAAAACAAGGGATTATATTTGATCGCCGATTTATGTTAGCCGATCAAGAGGGCGTGATGATCACGGCTAGAGCTTATCCTCAATTAGTGAGGGTAAAGGCCAACCTGACACCTAATGGCATGTGGTTGAGTTTTGATAACACCGCGCCTTTCAAACTGACGATGACTGAATTCGAAATGGAGCAAGTAAAAACGAATGTTTGGAATGATGTTTTCACTGCTTTTTCGACTACTGAATCTGCGAATCATTGGTTTAGTTCAATTTTAGGTATTCCTGTGCAGTTACTTTATACAGGAGAAGAGTCGAAACGTGTAAGGGAAAAATTTGGACACAGCGTTAGTTTTGCTGATGGTTATCCACTATTGGTTATTAGCGAAGCATCTCTAGTTGCGTTAAACGAAAGAAGTTCGGATAACCATGATATGGCACAATTCAGACCAAATATTGTTGTCTCTGGAGATGAAGCCTTTGTAGAAGATAGTTGGAAACGAATTAAGATAGGTGACGTTGAGTTTGAGATAAGGAAGCCTTGTCAACGATGTATTCTTACCACTGTTGATGCAGAAACGGGAAGCTATAAAGCCAATAAAGAACCATTAAAAACACTGATTAACTTTCGATCTTGTGAGAAAGGAGAGGTCTATTTTGGTCAAAACTTAGTCGCGATAAACGAAGGGACAATACAGGTTGGTGACCCTATAGAAGTGTTAGAGTACAAGCAAAAAGAGGTTTACCTTGATAAAGGATTTACAAAGAGTATAGAGAATGAAAGCTTACGATTAACCTGTGTTGAAATCGAAGAAGTAGCGAAAGACTTTGTGACCTATTGGCTAGAGCCAACCCATGGTGTATTGCCCAATTATTCCCCTGGTCAGTACCTACCGATAGAGATTGAAGCAAATGGTGAATCGTACGCTCGTTTTTATACGCTTTCGTCTAGCCCGAGTCGTCTTGGGCGGTATGCGATATCAGTGAAGCGGGTGAATGGAGGTAAGGTATCGAACTATTTATCCGATAATATGCAAGTAGGGGAAGTATTAACAGCGGAAAGCCCATCCGGAAGCTTTCATTTGCAAGGAACGACAGACCAACCTCTTCTGCTTTTGTCTGCGGGGAGTGGTGTTACCCCAATGATATCTATGTTGAGATTTTTGGCGGATCACAATCAACTCAATGATACGGTATTCTTCCATCAGTGCAGTACGATAGACGATATTCCTTTTAGAAATGAACTCGACACATTCCACGCGAGATTTCCTGGGTTTAAAATGGTTATTTCCTTGAGTCAGGCGCACGAAGAATGGGAAGGAGTGAAAGGTCGACTAGCGTTGTCTCATATAAAACATATTCCGGACATAGAATCACGACAAGCTTTTGTGTGTGGACCGAAACCTTTTATGAATAAAGCAAAAAATTTGTTATTTAAAATGGGGTTACCTGAAACGAACTATCATCAAGAATCATTTGGCGTGAATACCAAAAATAAGGTAGAGGAAATCAAATCTGTGACTTTGAGCCTAAATGGACAAGAGTTTCAGGGTGATAATCAATCATCCATTTTGCAGCAAGCAGAAAAAAAGGGTTTATATATTGCTAATAGTTGTCGAGCGGGCTTGTGCGGGGCCTGCATGTTAGAACTCAAATCTGGCCAAGTTGATCAAGAAGACGTGCCTGCATTAACGAAGGATGCTGCTGCGAACGGCAAGATACTTGCTTGTTGTAGTGTACCAACAACAGATGTCGAACTCTCAAGTTAATCTAAAAGTAGATATTCTTTTGGATTGGTTATTTCAACACTACGATTGGCATGTAGTATGTAATCCGACACATGGGTGATGACGTAGGTGTGTTTATTAGTAATCACATTGCCCACTTTGAGTTTGTTTAGTGGCTTATCGCTGGATGCGCAAAACCAATCCTTATGTGCATGGTCGTTAACCGTAACCAAAGTAATACTTTCGATTGCGATGGCTCGCGAACCGTAGTTTGCCAATATGACAAATTTATCGCCGGATACCATGCTTTCTACCTGACTACCAGGTTTGAGTTGAGATAATGAATGAAGTTGCAATGGTGTTTGATTTCGCATATTTAGTGGTGTTTATTCTAATCGTTAGGGTTAAATCAAAAGGTTATCAATGAGAGCCTCTCGCTGGAGATATTATCAGAAAGTAAAAGCTCTATTGGTTTTCATGGATGCTTTTACTCGCTGATTCTTTCTGTAATTAGATACCGTTCCTATCGTATCGTTAACAACTCAGTCGTAAATGGTTGGTATCGCTTTTCTTTTATGTTGAGTAGCTTTGTAGGTCGCAACTATTCTATTTGTTGCGTCTACAGATACTGCTTTTCCTTCCAAAAAATCGTCGATCTGATCGTAAGTGAGATGCAGCGCATCTTCATCCGCTTTTTGAGGAGACAGCTCTTCTAGATCCGCTGTCGGTGTCTTATTCACCAATACATGAGGTGCTCCCAATGTATTAGCGAGTTGTCTGACTTGGCGTTTACTCAAACCAAACAAAGGTGCTAAATCACAAGCTCCGTCACCAAATTTTGTGTAAAAGCCCGTTATATTTTCCGCTGAGTGATCGGTACCTATGACCAACCCACCAACGTAACCTGCAATTTCGTATTGAGCGACCATGCGTGCTCTGGCTTTAACGTTACCTTTTATAAAATCGTGTTTAGCATCGTCTTCAGGGAGAATGCCAGCACCTTGTAGTGCTTCACCAGTGACGGTATGAATACCATCAACACCAGCTTTTATATTAACAGAAACCGAATGGCTTGGTTTTATAAAAGAAAGGGCAAGTTGTGCTTCCTCTTCATCTTTCTGTTCACCATAGGGAAGACGAACTGCAATGAACTGGTATTCGTTGGTTGAGGATGCCTCATTCAAACTATTAACGGCGAGTTGAGCGAGACGGCCACAAGTTGTTGAATCAATACCGCCGCTAATACCTAATACTAGCGATTTACAACCGGATTCGGCCAGTTTATTTTTAATGAATTCGACTCGGCGATTAATCTCGAAATCAGGGTCGATAGAAGCTAATACGCGCATCTCTTCACGAATTTGATGTTCCATTTGGGTTCCTTTTCCTACAAAATGTATCAACAGGTAATATCATACCTAATTACTCACAATTAAAAACAGTGAAAATCTATCTTATGTCGTTAAAAATAGAGAACAAAACTAAAATTGCCGTGTTTGGAAGCGCATTTAATCCACCGAGCTTAGGCCATAAGAACGTCATTGATTCGTTGAGTCACTTTGACAAGGTTATCTTAGTTCCAAGTATCTCGCACGCTTGGGGCAAGGAAATGTTGGATTATGAACTACGTTGTCAGTTAGTTGAACTGTTTGTCAAAGATTTGAATTCGACAAAAATAGAGATATCCAAGGTAGAAAAAGATCTATACCAACCAGAACAGAGCGTAACAACATTTGCAGTATTGTCGGCCTTAGAAAAGCACTACATTAACGCTGAACTTACTTTCATTATGGGGCCTGATAACTTCATAAATTTTAATAAATTTATGAATTATAAAGAAATACTGACGCGTTGGTCGGTAACTGTTTGTCCGGAAAAACTAAACATTAGAAGCACATTTATCAGAGACAATCTTAGAAATAAAAAATCAGTTAATAAATTGACGACATTCTCGGTCGAAAAGTACCTTTTAGAAAACAATGTATACTAATATTCTCCGGTACTGTTTTGCTGTAATACCAACACCATTAAATAATTGATCTGATGAGATGTGCTCCTACATGGGGTCTCTCTAGCGGTTCGTTTCTTTGTCTCGCTTGGAATCAAACGAGTTTAAAGAGATGCTCCAAAACCAAATTCACACAAGCCAGCAAATTCTTGTTGTGAAACATCAAATAGTTCTAAAGCAACCTGTTCGGGTTTCTTTCCAGAAAGCACACGCTTGCGCGCTTCTCTTAGTTTTAATGAGAAATGGATTTCGGCATCTAGTCCCGCGTTATTGTTTGGTGCCCAAGCGTTAAATTTCTGGCTTAGTTGATTCATTAGTAACTGAGGTTTGGTATTTTTCACCTCATGACGAACGACCTGCAGTAAAACCTGATGGTAATCGTTGTCGAGAGACGAATCCATCAGCAAGCTAAATGCATTCTCTGTGATATCACTTGCTTCAACAAAGCCAACTTTATTCGTAAATGAGTCGGCAAGTCGTTGAGAAAATGCAATAGTTGAAACGTTAGACAAAGGAAAAAAGGTCGTTGAAACTAAGCAATCAGCAGGTATCCAAAAATATTGACCTGGTTCTACAGCGTATTCATTCTTGCCCACCTTTATCAAAATCGTGCCTTGAGTGACGGTCATCAGCGAATATTTTAAGGTCTTTCTTCTTGATGAAATAGTGATGTAGGGATGAGCGATGTTTTCAAACTGAATAGAGTAGTTCATAGTGACCTCGAATAATTCGCCGCTAGGTTACCTGTTATTTGACATAAAGCCAATATAGTTAGCACTAGAGCTAACCTAACCTAATGATGCAATCCTGACGTCAGGTTAGTTGCGGTATCACTCATAATGAGCAATTTTCAATACATACTCTGGTCGGACCATGATTAAATGCCAATACTAATGCTGAATATAAGCCAAAGAGTGCGTAGAATTAGCCCGATTTTAAAATAATGAAGAAAAATATGAATTCTGAAAAAGATGTTTACCAAGAAATTCGACCATACAATGATTCAGAAATTAGTGGCGCTATTGATCGTTTGGTTTGTGACCAAGAGTTTGTCAGTGCCATTATTAATCATCGTTTTGCAACCAAACCTGTGTGGCTAAAGACGCTTCTCTCTCCCTTTGTGAAGATCACTTTAAAAACGAAATGGGGCAAACTAAAAACGGTAGCCGATGTGCAATTGGAGGTTGAAAAGTATCTTGCGAATACACTTCGAAAAACAACCGATGGTGTGGTTTTTGAGGGACTTGACAGCTTAGATAGCGATATTCCTTATTTGTTTGTGTCGAACCATAGAGACATCGCGATGGATCCTGCACTCATCAATTATGGTTTATATCATAGTAAGCACAAGACAGTCAGGATAGCGACTGGAGACAACCTACTTAAAAAACCATGTGCGACGGAGCTGATGAGGCTAAATAAGAGTTTTATTGTAAGGCGTTCTATTAAGGCACCAAGAGAGTTGTTGAAAGCGCTGGGTTTGCTGTCTTCTTATATCAAAAACTCATTAGAGACAGGAAATTCCATCTGGATTGCTCAACGAGAAGGTCGAGCTAAAGACGGAAACGATATCACTGAGCCTGCAATACTTAAGATGTTTCATGTGGAAGGTCGAAAAAGAAAGGTGGGATTTGGCGAATATATAAAATCGCTAAATATTGTTCCGGTTGCGATCTCATATGAGAATGATCCATGTGATTTAGACAAGGCTAGAGAGCTTGACGAAAAACGGAATAATGGACGTTATGAAAAAACTGAATTCGAAGATATTGAGAGTATCGTCAAAGGTATTGTCGGCCATAAAGGCAGGGTATCGGTTTGTTTTGGTCGTGTCATAGAGAAAGAATTTGATAAGCCAGAAGAGCTCGCCCTAGAAATAGATAAGCAGATAAGTCAGCTGTATACGCTTTATCCTGTTAATCTTTATGCTGCGGGCATTGAAGACGATTCTATAACAGATAAAGTTAAACAAGATTTCAAAGACAAACTAGACCAGTTGTCAGATGGGGCGAAGAAAGTATTGACTAATATGTACGCTAACCCGGTTCATAACAAAGGGCAATAAAAGGAGCATTACGCTCCTTTTAGTTATTAAATTTGATGTGATTTTTGGTTGGTCGTTGAAAGAATTGTATTAATTTGGATCTGTTTTGACTTATCTAGCCACAGCGCCACCAAGGGAGAGATTTTTCGGCCAGATTTTGATGATATTACCGCCAAGAAATATATTGCCGTCAACCGTCATGGTTTCTGGGAATGCATTTATCTTAGATCCACCAATGTACAGGTCGCCTTTTACTATAATGTCATTGGGTAATTCTGCTAACGGAGTACGAATAACACTCAAATCACCATTGACACTCAATCTGGCTGGCAAAGATTTAAGCTGCGTATCGGTAAAGTTAATGTAACCGCCTACACTAATACCTACAGGCCATGCTTCGATTGTTGCGCCAAGAAAATTGGCATAGCCTTTAATTTTAGTGCCTCTTCGAATCTGCTTAAGTGCGCTGTTTGAAGCGTCTAAATTACCATTTACCACTAGGCCTTGTGGGAGTTTTTCTATGCTTGTTTTTGAAATATTTAGATTACCTTTCACGACCAAACCAGTTGGTAAGGATGTATAAGGTTTGTTTCGAAGATATAGATTACCGTAACTGTCCAAATGATTCAGTATTTCATACTCGTCAAGCGGCGTAGCAATAGAAGCTGAAGGTAGAATCAAGCAGCAAAGAATGAGTATTGTTTTATTAAAATACATGGGCAATTTCTTAATGATTTTATTACCTATCGGCACAGAACTGAAAAACTGAAGACGTGGTGTAGAAACGAGCTAAAGATATTAGCCCGTTGATATTTGAAAGTTAGCGACTGATCGAACGAGACTTGAGCTCAAAAATCAGTTTTTCAGCACTTACTTCAAACTTGAACTGGACATGCAACTCTTTCGCATCGTCGGCAATTGGACTCGTATCATACTCAACATTTGTACAAACGTCTTTTGCTAATGCTATGTATTTGTCGAGCTCAGTTTGTAGAAGCTGCTTGGACTGAGCGAATATAGATACGTCAGCAACCTCGTCACCTTCTCCAATGATAAATCCTACTTCAGCAGTAACACCACACGCCTCACAAAGTTCATTTTCTGGGTCAATACCATTTGTATCTTTGGTCATAACAATTCCTCTTACTTAAAGTCGCTCTATACTACATTAGCTACTTGATAGATAACCAGAAAAATATGCCCAGTTTAGTTCAAGAGCGAGTTGAAGAAAGACCTATTAGCAAAGTTGCATAGCAATAGTTTCAGGATGCCAATCATCTATTCGGTAAAACCATTTAATGTACGTCAAATAGTACGAATGGCTATATCTAATATTGCCATTTTATTGATCGTGAATAGTTAATGACGTCGTTAGAAGAGGTGATATATGCCAAAAAGAAGTAAAGCTGAAACTAAGGTTACTATCCAAAGAATTTTAGATGCTGTTGCCGATCAGTTGCTGAGGTTGGGTTACGACAAAATGTCGTACACGACATTAAGTCAACAGACAGGAATTTCAAGAACAGGAATTAGTCACCACTTCCCTAAGAAGCAAGACTTTATGTTGGCGTTAGATGAGCGCATATATGGGATGCTAGTATCTCATTTAGATTTGGATGATAAATTAGAAACTTTCTCGGAAAGTTGGGTGAGCTCTCTAGGCAGACCTGAATTTAAATCGATTCTTCGCATTATCTTCCATCATATTGTTGCTTTTGAAAATGGTGAAAAACCGGTACAGGAAGGTATTGATAGGCTATACAAATTGCTAAATAATAGATATGGCAGCGAAAGTAAACGAGAATTGGAGTGGCTTATTGGAAAGTCGCTGGTTGAGATAAGTTTTACTGCGTGAGCTAAGACAAATACTATTCCAACGAGTCAACGAGTCGGGATAGTATTTGTCATATCACCATAAATAACAGTGGTAACTTAGACTTTTATGGCATCCATTACGTTTAATTTTTTTTCTTGATACATCTTGAAGAGGAAATAAACGTTTACGCAAGCAATAAAAGCATTAGTCGCCACAACGGGCATTGCCCCAATCATTACACCGTAAATGACAAAAAATGTACAACCAACAAAGTTTAGAACGCGTAATTTTACGATGTCTTTCATTGTTAATGAAATAGCAACCATTATAGAAGCGACGTAACCCATAATTTCAATCATATTAAATTCCATTATTAAATCCTCATTTGAATGCCGATAATTCGGTACCAATTCTTCTCTTCGTGAGATATACGAGGAAGCTCCGTGCCTCGAATGGTTCTACTTGTTAATTGGCGCTGAATATATCAGGTACAAGAGTGTGAGGAAAGCCACAAAAATGGGTTTTTAGTAAGTTAGCGATTACGCAAACGTTTAACAAAAGAAAAGGCGTATTTGATTACTGAATCTATTGAAAATTTGTATAAAAAAACCTCAATATTGGTAACCCAATTATTGAGGTTTACTTTATGTACTATAACGTTACATTGCAGAGAGGTTATTTTTTACCTTGAGATTGCTTGTCGACTTCGGTTAGTTCTCTAATACGACGACTGATTTCACGTCGTGACTTTGAGATCTCTGCGCTGCTAATAATGTGATCATCGACACGATCTTCGTAATCGGCTTTCATGTTCTTAATAATAAGAACAATTTCGTCGTGTGACATTTGAGGTTTGATATAATCTAACAGGTTGTCTAATAGCTCCACGCGTTTGGTATTATCACGGACCTTTTTTTCGTTGTCTTGGAGTTCACGCTTTAATTTATTTTTGCGACGAGCTTGATTCACAATCTCAAAAACGTTGTTCATGGCGGTATCTTCCTAAATTTATGTAATGTTGTTAACTCGCTAAAGCATATCAGACGTTTTGAGAACAGTCATATCATAAATGGAGAGAATTTCACTAGCTACTAAAAGTAAACTGAGGTAAGGATTGTTATTCGATCAATATGTGGTTATAAAATAGAAATCAAATCAGAGGTTGCGGAATCTAACGATAATCATACATATGCAAAAAATAAACAGTGAATCTAATCTCAAAGTATCGTTACGGCTACAACGTGCTTACTTAAAGGCACGGGAAGAGCAAGACCTTGTCGAAGTCGATTTAAACAGAGCTCGTATTATTTTGGTCGATAAAAATGGTAAGTTAATCAAAGAATTACATAAGACCGAGCACTAGTTAAGGCTGCGCATTTTCTGGGTGAACATATCAAATTGCCAATTAGTTACTCAATATATAACCACAAGGAATGAGTATGAAAATTGAATTGTCAGCTATCGAAGCACGAGTTATTGGGTGTCTTTTAGAAAAAGAAGCGACGACTCCTGATCTTTATCCACTCACATTAAACAGTTTAACCAACGCATGTAATCAAAAAAGCAACCGCGAACCGGTCATGTCGCTGAGTGAAAGTGATGTACTAGACGCGGTTGATAACCTTATATCAAAACGTATGGTAAGCGATGAAAGTGCGTTTAATAGTCGTGTCTCAAAATATCGACATCGTTTCTGTAACACTGAATTTGGTGATCTGCAATTTACTCAGCAAGAAAAAGGCGTGGTGTGCTGTTTTCTACTTCGAGGAGCACAAACACCAGGTGAGTTGAGAACTCGGACGAACAGACTATGTCAATTCACCGATGTAAAAGAAACGGAAGCAGTGTTAGATAAATTGTCTGCTAATGATGTTGAATCGGCAATTGTGGTCAAGCTACCCAGAGAAGCGGGTAAGAGGGAATCACGTTATATGCATCAGTTTTGTGGAGAAGTTGATCTAGACGCTTTCTCATCAGTACCTGAAAATCAATACGAAGGTGTTAAACAGCGAGAAAATCAGAAGCTTCTTGAACTAGAAGAAGAGCTTGCCCTAGTTAAAAAAGAAGTGGCGGAGTTACGCGAAATGTTAGAGCTGCTACTTTAGTCTATGTCTGATTTAGCTAACGAACAATCGAACACAAGTTGGTGGGTATACCTAATCCGCAATAACAGAAATGCCCTGTATTGCGGAGTCACTAACGACTTGGAACGTCGATTTAAAATGCATCAGGATGGAAAGGGAGCGAAGGCCTTAAAAGGTAAAGGACCATTAGTTTTAGAATGGTCTCAAGAGCTAAATAATAAAGTTTCTGCCATGCAATTGGAATATAAAATAAAACAATTAAAAAAGATCGATAAAGAGACATTGGTCAGTAATGGTTTTGTTTTCCCCCAAGTGTGATTTATTTTTCTGGCCGCTATTTTTAGACCGATATCGCGAAATAATCTATTTTTACTGTTATTATATATAATGCTCATCAATGGAATGAGCCTTATATATAATTAATTTTACAGTTGAGATGTCTATGAAAACGATGAATAAGATTGGTTTGGCTATCGGTGTGGCGACAATGTCTAGTTCAGTCCTTGCCGCTACGCACATTGCGGACAGTCGTGGTAATGGTATGGGAAACACTGGTGTGGCAAGCGCTGACTATTTGGTTGCCCCTTTTTACAACCCTGCATTAACCGCGCATTATAGAGAGTCCGACAGTTTTGCGTTGTTAATTCCTGGTATTGGTATGACAGCAAGAGATAGCGAGGACACGCTTCAGGAAATAGATGACCTTCAAGATACTATAGATCAATTTAAAGCTTCTCCTGACCAATCTAACATCAGTCAACTTAACAGCCACTTGGATGATCTTACGGGGAATAAGCCATTAACGGTTACCGCAACAGCGGGTATTGCTGTTGCGATACCCAACGCTTTGGTTGCTGTGAATTTTTTTGGTCGAGGTTATGTAGAAATAATTGCAGAGACCGATATCGCCTCATTATCCGAATCTGGGGGTGATACTCAAACTCGATACGAAAACTCGAATGTAAACCTTGCTGCATTTGGCTATACAGAATATGGAGTATCGTTTGCGAAAAAACTGGTGATTAGTGGGCAAGAATTTTCACTTGGTATCTCGCCAAAATACCAGGAGCTTCGAACCTATTCAGATATTGTAAATGTCGAAGATTTTGACCTAGATGACTATGATGAAAGTGAAGTTAACGACACCGCATTTAATTTAGATTTAGGTGCGGTTTGGTACAAGGAGCAGTGGAGAGTCGCTTTTGCTATAAAAGATCTGTTTAAACAGGAAGTCAACACCGCCAACTTAAATTACAAATATGAGCTTACACCTCAAGCCACGTTAGGTTTTGCCTATTCTTCTCGGTTGTTTACCGCGGCTTTAGATGCAGATTTGACCGCACAGACTCGTTATGCCAACGTTGATGATGACACACAATTTGTCCGTTTTGGTTTAGAAGGAAATGCTTGGGATTGGTTGCAACTCAGAGCAGGCTATCAAATTGACCTAGAAAACACGATCGACAATATGGTTACAGCAGGCGTTGGAATATCACCATTCGATGTTGTTAATATCGATGTAGCAGGTTCGTATGCCGGTGAAAATGAATTTGGAGCTTCAGCAAATCTAGCGCTTACATTTTAAATCAGTATCTAATTGTCACAATTTTAGACGCTATCGGTATCTGCCGATGGCTTCTTTTTAATAGATAGGCCTTTAAATGTTGCTATAACCCATTACTCTCTATTATGATTTGAAGACACACTCTTATCTAGGGCGTTTAATGAAGGTCAATATAGCTCAATTGTCACTGGTGGCTTGTCTCTATTCATCCTACAGCTTGTCGGTTGAAGTGCTTAGTCCATATTGGAGTTATTCTGATTATCTAGATTCTCAACCAGAACAACAAAGACTGACAAGCGAATTAGCCTTAACGATAGACAATAATCCTGTACTTTTGCAAGTCGTACAAAAAGACCCTATTCATATATCGGTGGTCTACCCTGGGGAACAGGAATCGGACTATTGGCGGAGGAATATTCTCGCGTTTGAACAACGGTTAATCGAACTTAATATTACATATTCTCTTGAACAAATATTCACTCGACCTAACGCAGACGTAAGGCAACAAAACTCATTTCTAAACAACGCCCTTAAGAAAAATACGGACTACCTAATTTTCACTTTAGAAACAGGTAGGCATAAAAAGTTTATTGAACACGTTTTGCATAACTCCGATACTAAACTCATCTTACAGAATATTACCACACCCGTGAAAACGTGGGATAAGAAGCAACCGTTTCTATATGTAGGTTTTGACCACCTTGTGGGCAGTTTAATGCTAGCCGATTACTTTAAAAAGGCGTTACCCCAAGGCGCAGAGTATTCGATGCTGTATTACTCTCAAGGCTATATTAGTGCCGCTAGAGGTGACACTTTTATTGATGCTATGGCAAATAATCAAAGTTACAAACTCACTTCTTCATACTATACAAAAGCAACGAAAGAAACGGGCTATATCGCCGCAAAATCAGCGCTAAGTCAGGCACAAGGAATAGACTTTCTTTATGCCTGCTCTACCGACGTAGCGTTAGGTGCCATCGACGCAATAAAAGAGTCAGGAAACACTCAAATTAAGATTAATGGCTGGGGTGGTGGTTCCGCTGAACTTGATGCTATCGCTAATGGCGATTTAGATGTCACTGTTATGCGAATGAACGATGATACAGGCGTTGCAATGGCAGAAGCCATAAAGTGGAATATAGAAGGTCGAGAGGTACCCACCGTGTATTCGGGGAGCTTCGAACTTATTACTAAAGAAGACAGTGCGGAAAAAATCGAACGTTTAAAAAAACGGGCTTTTAGGTACTCTGATAAATGAAGTTAATTAAAAGAGAATCTAAGCCACGATCGATGGTTAATCTGACCGTTCGTCTCATTTTTGTTGTGTTTACACTGCTTATTGCTCTTCTCTTAGGTTTCAGTTACCAATTTAGTTCTACAGCAGTAACCCAAGAAATAGAACGCAATATCACTCAAACAGCGTCATTGTTGCAAAACCTAATCGATTATCGATTGGGTACGATGCAATCCAATCAAAATAGTCAGACAAACAGCGTCACTTTGTCCAATTTTGTTGAATCTGAAGATATATCCAAAATTGACGATTACTTTATCTCTATCGATCAAGCGAATTTGAAAAACTCACCAGATTTTCGATTTATCTCAAAATCGCAATCGCTTTTCTGGGATGACGGCAACGCGTCGTTTTTTGGGATAGATCAACGCCACCTAGATAAGCTCGTACGCGATGTTGCTTATAGCGATAGTTGGCATTTCATCGCACTATCAACTAATTCTGGAGAACGACATCTGTTAATAAGGCGGATGCCAGTTGTAGAAAGCAACAGAGGGGAGGTATTAGGTAAATTATTTATCGTCATGGTTCTTAACAACAACTTTGCTCTAGTTGAAAACCTAAAAAATACCAGTAATACGACGGATGTTGTTTTAATGGTGAATGGAAAACCGGTTGCTTCAACGGTTAAATTAAATAGGGACCTTTTGATTCGGATCCAAGAATCTAAAAGGCCTTCCCCAGTTTATAATAGTACGTTGATGGCAAATAGTATTGACGTCAAAGTAGATGGTGTTATTAGCCCAATTAGCGTCTATTCGTTGCAAGATAACCAGAATTTCTTATCATTAGAAGACAACTTCAAGATCAGCCTCATTTTCTCATTCTTCTCAATTGTCATATCGGCCTTTTTGGCAAGATTTCTCATTCATAAAAGAATTACAAGTGAACTTACCTCTCTGATGGCATATGCAAAAATTGCCCGAGATGAGCGGAAGGTGTCCAAATTTGAAGGTTCAATCGTGTCTGAATTTGACCACATTGGTCATACGTTAGAACATACCTTTTCGGAACTATTAGAAAAAGAAAAGTTATTTCAAGATCTGTTTAACTTCGCATTATCTCCGATAGTGGTTTGGAATGGCGATGGAAAAATTATTCGGATGAACCCTGCGGCAGAAAAGGCATTCAGGCTGGATGATGTGCATAATGAAGGCGACTATCAAGCGTTCCAAATGAGAATTGTCGCTCATATAAAAATGGTTGCTACGGGGGCGGTCTTAACTGGTATAAAAATCCCAATTAGTAAAACAGTTTATCTTTGGAACCTATCACCGATCTCTTTAGACGATGAAATACACACTATTATTGGACAGGGATTGGACATCACTTCTCTCGTCGAAGCGGAAAGGCAAAGTAACCTTGCTCGCGTAGAAGCAGAAAAAACAGCAACCGCGAGAGCTGAATTTATGGCACGAATAAGTCATGAAATCCGAACACCATTAAACGGCATATTAGGCATATCTCAGTTGCTGAAAAAGAGTACACACAGGCAAGATCAAGCAGAGAAAATTGACGTGTTATGTCAGAGTGGAGAGCATCTCCTAGCGGTGTTAAATGACATATTAGACTTCTCAAGAATTGAACAAGGCAAACTTAATATAGAAAAAAGCAGCTTCGTTTTAGCGAGCTTGGTTAACACGATAAAAAATATATATTCGCCGCTATGTGATGATAAGAATATTAAACTCAATGTGAGCAACCAAGTTCCACGTGAGACAATGATATTGTCAGACCAAGTTCGCCTTACTCAAATACTGTTTAATCTATTGAGTAACGCTCTAAAATTTACCCATTCAGGGCAGATTGACGTTATATTCTCGATGTTATTAAATCAGCAAGGTAAAACACAATTAAACATTGAAGTTAGTGATACAGGCATAGGTATTTCGGACCAAAATCTACAGACTATCTTTGACCCGTTCACCCAATCAGAGAGAACCTCGATAAGAGAATATGGAGGCAGTGGTTTAGGTCTTTCTATAGTGAAGCTGCTAGTTGATATGCTTGAAGGCGAAGTCAATATTACGAGTAAAGAGCACATTGGCACAACGCTGCTATTACGAATTCCTATTGATGAACAAAATGAATGGCAAAGTTTGGATACAACATATAGAAATAATAGGCCTATCGAGCTATTTGACAGAAAATTGTCCATGCTTTTGGTAGAAGACAATAAGACCAATGCATTCATTGCGAAAGCGTTCTGCGAAAAATACGGGTTTACTGTCGATTGGGCTGAAGATGGTGTTACCGCATTAGATCAACTGAAAAAGAAAACGTTTGATCTCATTATGATGGATAACCAAATGCCAAATATGGATGGGATTGAAACGACACAATTGATTAGAGATGACATGGGTCTTATGACTCCGATAATAGCGTGCACAGCGGATGGTTTTGAAGAAACTAAACAGGCATTTTTGGCAGCTGGAGCTGATTTTGTTTTAGTAAAACCGATAAAAGAGCGCCCACTGCGTGAGGCGCTTTTACTATTCAAAGCAAATTTTATTGATAGGTAGCAAAGTAAAAGATCTCAATTATCGAACGACAATTCTAAAATTTCGTACTTAAGGTCATTTTTAATATCGATAGTTTTCTCAAATCTAATGCCGATCAATAACCCTCCTGCATGGCGCCGAATATTAACGATGTGGCACGGTGGAATATCTTTAGGAAAATGGGTGAGTTGGGGGATGATGGTCACAATGGATTCTTTCGTGATGTCCAAAGTCTTATTTAAATAGATGCCACAACCAGACGCTGAAAGATCTCGTAGTGTTCCATTTACCTGAGTGTCATGGTGTGTAACTGCAACGGGTATATTGAGTTTAAAGCGTTTGTTTTCGCGGATCGGTTTCGATTCAAAACTGTAGGGAATACGGATAAAAATTAGCCATGTAGGGCGAGAAATGATGGTGATAATCTTAGTTTTAAATGCAATGATATGACCCAACTCAGTGTCCGTAATTCCCCTAATGACAACGGCGACATTACTTGTTTTACGGGTAATGAGGTCTTCCACCGCCTTTTGGTTCATATCGAGTAACATGAATTGATTTTCTTTGACACCGACTAAATTACATTGAAGGTTGTACTCATCATTAGGACCGAATTTGATCGTCACCGACAGACGCATTCCAAACTCTACGTACTGTTTGATTTCGTTCGTGCTATGTTTTTTCGTGCTCATGTGTCCCTTGAACTGTGTGTACTTCCTGCGTCCAATAGATTAGCGGTATTCGATGAAGTTTTGTAGGAAATTTTTCAAATAATGGCGGTTGAGTCAGTGTTGAAGGAAGAGGAACTCGAGCTCGAGTGTTATACATGGGTATCTAAAACCGTACCAATTATATCATTAGAACGTTGGATTAAGCTCGCGCCAGCTTGATTATAGGTTTTCGCTTGTTGAAGTTTTACGAAGGAATCTTCGGTAGAAGGTGTGGGTTTTTCTTTAATAACTTCCATCTGTTTATTATCTATTTTGTTAAATTCGAGATTACCTGATTTATTAGAGTCAGTTATTTCGCTCGCCGCTTCATCGGAAAGAACTTGGGAACGTTGAATTAGTTGGTAACCAGAGTTTATCAATGATACAGACATCATATTCTCCTTAGATCGCACTTAAAGGATAATCGTGTTTGATGATAGTTACAAATTATTAGGTCTAAATAGGGTGAAAGTAGCAAAGGAGCAATGATATTAACAGAGTAGAAATGACGAAAAAGTAGAATTAACGAAATAAACTAGAGATAAGATCGAGCTCTTCAGCCGTGACCAAAGTTTCTTCTTTGCGTTCTTCAAGTTTAGACTCTATATCATCTTGTAGTTTTTTGAGTTGTTGAGGAGACAGCAACTCTACACGAGTCTGAAATTCCTCAAATTGTTTCTGGCCCATTCTACCTCTCCTATACACTTGCTTTTAACGTTTACCTATAATGATTGTTGACTCAATCTGATTATCCTCATGTAGGGAATCCTTCTTCTACAGTAGATAATATAGTACGGAGTATGGTTACTAATGTACGAGCAATGTCAGGAGTAATCAGGTGAATGTTAAAATTAGCTGGCCGATCAGGTTAAAATATAGACGATTCATGGCAGTATAAAATAAATTATGCTGATAATATGCACAATTATCATTGTTGAGTTTTACTTCGATTGGCAAAATTGTTGGCCAAGGATTGCAGTTCTGGCAACATGCGATAAATTAAATGCAGTTGTTGTAAAACCATTCTTGCTGACCCTTCTTCGTCTTTCCGCCACTCGGAAAGTTTGCCTTCGATATCACTATAGTTTTGCTGATTGATCAGCGATTCGCAGTCGTTGAACAATTGAGTATTTAGTGCGTCTAACGCGCCATGTATTTCTCGATGAGCTTCTAGAATTAATAGGTGTGTAGAGTTGTCAGAAATTCGTTGTCTATGTGCGCCAAGGGCCGATATATAGCTTAAAAGAGCGTGGTTTAAAGTCAAGAACCTGAAACTGTCATCGACGGATGACCGATATTTGCCCGGTTCGACTAACATATTGGTGATGGCAGAACTGAGTAGTGACGCTTGATTATGGGCGTGACGCCGTGCAATCCGATACGCCAAATCGTTATGTTTTCCAATTCTATATTGGCCGATAATCTGCGCAAGATAGGATTTGTTCGCGCAGATAGATTCCGCCATAACGCCATGTAATCTTTTAGATTGCCAATCAGGCAAAATATAAGTGACCGCACCTACTGCCAGTAAACAACCAACGATAGTATCTGTTAGCCTAGGCAATATCACGGCGTATCCCTCACCCAATTGATTAAAGCAGAATAAGACTAAAATAGTTATAAAGGCAGTGGCATAGCTGTAATTATTGAGTCTAAACACAAAGAAGGCGACACCAGACAGAACGATGACAACCAACTGACTTAGCAATGAGGGAAAAAGTGACAACAGTACCACACCAATTAATAACCCCGCCAACGTTCCGACTACCCGAGATGTCAATTTCTGTTTTGTCGCACTATAATTTGGCTGGCATACGAACAGTGTTGTAAGTAATATCCAATAGCCCCTTTCTATTTCGAAAAATTGAATGATCCCGTAACCTAAAGTCAAAGCAATAGACAGACGAATAGCGTGCCGAAAGAGCAGTGATGACGGGTTGAGGTTAGATTTCACTCGCAACCACATCTCTTTAAAAGTATGAGCGTCGGTGTCATCGAGAATATCGTTATTTTCTCGATTAATGGCGTCAGGGTTACTGACGTTTGATAACAGCTTTTCGATGGTAGAAAGGTTTCTAAAAAGGTAATTGAGTTGTTCTAGAAGTGGGTCGAGTTGCCTTTCTTGTTGTAATTCGAGATATTTAATTGACCTCTGAATATCTTCAAGAGCGCGGTTTGAGTCCGCACTATGCTCATAATTAGTACCAGAGTTAATACAAGACGCAATTTCCGCACAAGAATTGGATTGTATATCGATCAGGTATTTGAAGCGGAACATGATGTCTGAATGAATAAAACTCGTTGCTAAATCTTGGTATCGATAGTGACTGGAGCTTATCCTTTCATGGATATCTTGGGCTAGGAAATAGATTTTGAGAAAGCGGTCGCTTGGCCCATCTACAATGCCACGATTTGAGCGGGAAAGTATGGTTTGCTTAAAATTGTTCAACGCCTCTACTGTATCTACGTTTAACCTTGCTTCTTGGATTCTAAAAGGCTGTGGGATCAGATCGATATTCGGGTGGAATAGATGCTTCTTTGCATCAAAATAGTTTGAAAGTTGTGTGAATACGGCTGCTAGACTTTGCTGTACAGGTCGTAATGGCGCAATGCTATACCAAACGGTAGAGCTCAGAAAATACCATGTTGAACCGGTGAGAAGTAATGCAGGTTGTTGCCAGATGTTAATGCTTTCGTGAGCCCCTAACATGGTGTAGATAGCGATGAGTAGAGAACCAAACGCTATTTTAGCGTACCTCGGCCCAATAGCACCAATCATTATAAATCCAATAGAGGACGAGAAAAGGCCAATGGCAAAAAATATGGGGAAGTTAAATAAGAGTTCGATTGAAAATGTGGCGATAACGAAGCAGAGCAGAGTTAACGTTTGTGCCTTAATCCTCCCCTTAAAATTGTCATCCGATTCAGCTAAAGCAGCCGCAATAACACCCAGAATCAGTGGTGTTGCGAACTCCTGCATCTGAAAGTACCAACAAGGGATAGTAACCCCAAGTAAAGTGATGAGTATAAGGACGCTATGGTTAATAGCGGGAATAACCCATAGTCGTTTAACATTGATTAAAAAAGGCACAAAAATAAGCTTCTTTATAGAGAACCATTCAGAATTAAGATTTTGCTTGAATAGCACAATAAATCAATGAAAAAATGAATAAATTTTTCTTGGTGCATATTCAATTTCTCATCTTGGTTAGCTATTCAGGAGAAAATAGTTGTATTATTTCAGCTTGAAAGTATTTGATTTATTTAAGAGTGTATAGGTTATGGAATTAAAGGCGACTGAGAGTGCTCAGTTTTTTGTCCAAAAAGAATACAGCCATGTATTGATTGAAGATGACTACCTAATTATTTCATCCTGCAATACAGAGGAAAGAATCCCATTTGCTGTATGGAGTGGCGATGTCACTTTGGAAAGAGGCCTTCTTTGGGGGACCCTAGTTTTCCATGCGCATTCTGTAGAAAACACCTCAACTGCTTGGCTTGTGCAAGGGTTACCTTGGGACGAATGTAAGACATTCGCTAAATACGCGGTGCATACCTATAAGGAATGGCACTCTGAGCAGTGCAGGCATCTAAGAGATCATATTCCAAAATGGAACGAGAGTTTAACTCTATTAAAGAAACAGCCTGCCTATTTACCTGATTCTGATGTATATATTTGGAGAGAAAACGTATTTTCTCAGCTTAGAGAGATGAGAATATCAATCGATGAGGCAACGCAGAGAATGCCAAACGCGATGAAAGATATTGTGTCTTGGCTGACAGAGGTAGAGCGCTTGGTTGATGATAGAAATGAACGTTGGCTTGAAACTGAAAGGTTAAACTGGGAGGTTTTGTTTTCTCAGATTGAATCGTCGCCTTTAAATGTGTCTCAGCAACATGCCGTTCTACTTAATAATGATAATAACCTTGTGCTTGCAGGTGCTGGGACAGGAAAAACGAGTGTCTTAACTGCACGCATCGCTTATTTGTTGCAGAGTCATCTCGCTCAGCCCAATCAACTTCTTATGTTGGCCTTTGGCAAAGATGCAGCAAAAGAGATGAAGGGGCGCTTAAGAGACAAGGTTGGGTCCGGTGCGTCAGATGTGACTGTGGATACATTTCATCAACTTGGGCTTAGCATCATCACCAAAGTAGAGCAACGTTCTGTTGAACTGTCCCCATTTTCTACTGACCCAAAACGCAAACTAAAATGGTGCAGCGATTGGCTAAGAAGCCATTGGCAAACTGACTCAAATTTGAAACGGTGGCGAAAACACCTTTCGGTTTGGCCGATAGCTTACCTAAAAGGTGATGAAGAATTATCTGGTCAATCAGAAAACTTGAAACTCATTAACTGGCTAGTGAATCAGCTGGATCCGCTGTGCAGTACTCACCTATCTAAGAAGCAACTGCAGCAAAAATTAATCGACCAACTTGAGTATCCAAGGTTGAATAGTGAACTTTCATTGGTTTGGCCGTGTTATCTCGCATGGCAACAGATGTTAAAAGAAAACGATCAAATAGATTTTTATACCATGATCACACGAGCAACAGAATACGTAGTGAAAGGTAAGTTTTTGTCGCCTTGGCGTTACATTATGGTTGACGAGTACCAGGATATATCACCAGACCGTATTGCACTTATTGATGCACTCTGCACCAATAAAAAAGGAGAGATGCAATCGACGCTTTTTGCGGTGGGAGACGATTGGCAATCAATTTATCAGTTTGCAGGTGCTGATGTGGATCTGACTACAGGGTTCGCTGAGCGTTTTTCAAGTTCGTCGGTCCACTATTTGGATACTACCTACAGATTTAATTCTATGATTGCAGAGGTTGCTAATCGATTTATTCAGGAAAACCCCAATCAACTGGATAAAGAACTAAACAGCCATTTTGTGCAAAAACAGAAATCTGTCACTATTTGCTCAAATAGACGAATTGAACCGATCCTTGACCAACTTCATCGAAAAGTAACCCAAGAAAAGACTGTGTTATTGTTGGGACGAAATCACTATCACAAGCCAGAGTTATTCAATGAGTGGAAAAAGAATTTTTATAACTTAAAATTAGAGTTCATGACGTGCCATGGCAGTAAAGGCAAAGAAGCGGACTACGTATTTGTTCTTTCCGTTGATGAGGGGCAGTTTCCAGCAATCCAGCGTCAAAGGCATTTGAATTTGGTTCTTTCTGAAGGAAGTGACGATTATCCTGATGCGGAAGAGAGACGTCTATTCTACGTCGCGATGACACGAGCGAAAGAGAAGCTTTGGATAACTCATGGTCCTCAGGCGTCCTCTTTTGTCAATGAACTGATTAGTGAGAACTACCCAGTTATCAAGAAAAGTTAATAAGGAGAGTATCATGTCAAACCATGTTGAACTGAAGCATAACACCATCAACTATATTGAATATGCTGCAACAGATTTTGTTAAAACCAAAGCATTTTTTAGTCGTGTGTTCGATTGGACTTTTGAAGATTATGGTGAAGAGTATATGGCGTTCTCAGGTGATGGCTTAATGGGAGGCTTCTATTATTCCCAAGGCGTTTCGGTGCAAGAAAAAGGGGGCGCATTGCTTGTTTTTTATAGCGAAGATATTAATAAAAGCCTATCCGATATTGAGGCTGGAGGTGGAGTAATTAACCGAGATATTTTTGAATTCCCTGGTGGGCGACGTTTTCATTTTATAGAACCGAGCGGCAATGAAATGGCGGTTTGGAGTCACAAATAGTTGATAGAGATGTTAGCGGTATTGAGCAAAATAAAAAGGGAGCAATACGCTCCCTTTTTGCTAGGTTCTTTCAGCTAAATAAGCTTGATAATCTGGAATTTCGATAACAACTTCTTGTTCGAGCAAACTAGATTCAAATAAGAATTTTGCGGATGCTCGATTGGTTGCTACCGGGATATTCCATACGCTAGAAATTCTTAATAAGGCTTTCACGTCTGGATCATGCGGAACGGAATTTAGAGGATCCCAAAAAAAGATAAGCATGTCGATTTTGCCTTCAGAAATCAGAGCACCTATTTGCTGATCTCCGCCCATCGGGCCAGAGATCATACTCTTAATCGCTAGACCGGTCTCTTTACTTAACATACTACCTGTTGTACCCGTAGCATATAGGAAATGGCTCTGAAGTTTATCTTTGTTCTCTTCCACCCAACGCAATAGCTCAGGTTTGTAATGATCATGAGCCACAAGCGCGATGTGCTTGTGTGCAGGAATGGTTCTAGTCGTTGTTTTCATTTGCTATTCCATATAATTACAATCGATTAAATAAGTAATTTTGACAAAATCAATTGCTGTTAACTGCATTCGTTTTTTGTCGCTATAAGGTCAGTTCTTTTCCTTGGAAACTGAAAATATGGGTCTAAATTCAGAAGGCGAAAGTGAATCTTGTATAACCGTTTTTTTTAATGAACTGGCCGTCAGTGGTTCAATTTGTGGCGTTTGATTTTGATTGTATGGTTCACCGTTTAGGTAGGCATGTGCTTGCCTAATCGATAGCCGTCCCTGCAGTACCATTTTGTCCGTGGAAGAAAAAAGTACTTTGTTACGCAATAGTGCTCGGTAGATGCCATGGCTAAAATAGAACGAAATAAGTCCAACTTCATCTCCCTTTCCGGCGGTTCGTACTTCGCTTATCGCCGCTTCTATTGCGACTGCGCTGCCAACGATATAGTCAACATCTGTTCGCTCAAGAACTTGTTGTACAAGGTTTCGTTGTAGTTCTTTATCGTTATCTGCCCATAATGTATTGATGATGGACACGTCAGAATCTTTAATTGCGTCATACATGCCTAGATTACTGGGCTTGGTTCCGCCACTCATTTTGGGGCCAGGAAGCCAAGCAATGTTAACCTTTCCAGAACCCAATGGATGCTTCTCTGCGAGGTATTGACCAGCATTATATCCCATCCAATACCAATCTACGCCGACAGAACCCTTAAACTGAGGTTTATCTTGTTCGCCTACAACGAGCTTATTGACCGTTGAAAATAGTGGGATATCGCCAATGAGTTTTGCTATTTGGTTCATGTAGGCTTTCGGTGCCACGGTGCCTAGTATTATCGCATCAGCACCCCATTCACGGCAACCAATCAACTGCTGCCGTTGCTTATTAACGTTGGGGTATCCACCTGATTCAAAAACTTTCAAGTCGATGCCAAAATGTTCGCTTTCGTTTACCATGCCGTAGTTTACAGATAACCAATAGGAGTCTTTTAGGTGCGGGTAAATAGCGCATATTTTCTCTGTCGCTAGAGCCAAACTTGACGTGCTTAGTAAGCCTAGTAATAGGCCTATAATTTTAATAGGTAATTTTCTCAAGCACGACTTCATAGATAGTGGGATAGGTTATTGATATTCACCTAGCAAAATATATCCTATTGCGTATAAGTAAGGAAGTATTCATTTTAAGGCTCAAAATATGTTATTAGCGTCAGCCAGTATAGGTAGAAAATTGCTGCTGTCCTTTGCTTCAATGGCAAGTCTGTTAATTTTAGCGGTAGTAATTGGTGCTTCGGGTTTTTCTTTTGTCGCTGAAACAGAAAAGCAAGTGATTGACTCGTCGGTTCCTGCGATGATTCAGGCAAGAGAAGTGTCAGAACAAAGTTCTAAAATATTGTCGTCTTTAGGGGTGCTATCTAATGCTCAAACAGAAAGAGAAAGGCAACAGGCCGGGGCACTGTTATTTTCTCAACTAGAAAAGTTATTAGATAAAATCAAGCTTCTTGGCGACAAACCATTTGACGTGGCGATATTAGAGCGACTAGAAAGCAAGGTGCAAAATGTAATAGACACTATAGTAGAACTGGGTGTCGTAGTAGAAGAAAAACTACTTTTAGATCACGTCATTATTTTGCAAGTAGAAGAGATGCGCCAACTCGCGGTTGAATTAGAAACTCTAACTAGAACTCAGGTTTTGAATACCAGCACTATTGCTGTTGCTAATATCACCAATATTTATAATCTCATCGAGAAACAAGATAATGAAACGGTTTACAGAGCGCTCGATAATCTAATCGAAGTCGATTTAGATTTATCTGAGCGGTTACATGAATTGCACCTACTCGCGTTTCAGATGCTGGCTCACATCGAAGAAGCACGAGCCGTAACAGACTCCTCGCGTATACAAAAGCTTAGAGCTGAATTTGAACATAATATCGACATCATTAAGCGTCGTATTTTGTCCGTGGAAGATCCTACCCGTTCTAGACAGATGCAAGTGCTAGTCAGCAAATTAGAACAAAGAAAAGAGGTGTTTGATAATCTAGATTTGCGTTATGAAAACAGGCAAAATGCGGAAAACTTGATGGTTCTAAACCTAACGCAGTTATCAGAGTTGAATAAAACAGTGAGCTTATTGGTAGATGAATCAAACAGCGACACAGCGTTGGCGATTAAAGAGTTAGGTGAAACGTTAACTTACGCAAAGTGGTCGTTGATTGTACTTTCTTTGCTTGGATTAGTGGCAGTTAGTTTTATTCTCTGGAATGTTGTGTATCTCTCTGTCGTCAAAAGATTGCACATCTACTCAGATGCGATTCGCTCAGTAGCAAATGGTGATTTGGCGTTCGATATTGATGTCAAAGGTAGCGATGAATTGGCGCAAATGGGTAAAGCTATCGTTATTGCTAGAGATACCGCTGAACAGCTTCAAATCGTTGCAGCCAGCGATGCTGTGACCAAAAATGAATTAGAAGAGCATAAAGCACATCTAGAGGAAACCATTACCCAACGAACGAAACAACTTAGAATGGCAAATGAGAAACTCAACCAGGAAGTATTAAAGCATAATCAAGCAAGGATCGAAGCAGAGCAAGCAAATCGAGCTAAAACTGCCTTTCTTTCTACCATGAGTCATGAGATCAGAACCCCTATGAATGGCGTGCTCGGTACCGCGACGTTATTGGATGAGACACGTTTAAATAACAAACAAAAACAATATGTCGATGTAATTAATCGTAGTGGTAACACCCTGTTGGGCATTCTAAACGATGTGCTTGATTATTCAAAAATTGAAGCGGGATTTTTGGAAATTCGCGAAGCACCTTTCAACCTTTCTGCTCTTGTAACTGACGTTTACCAACTTCAGAAGAGTAAAGCGACAGAGAAGCAGCTCGGTTTCTCTATGAACGTTGACAAAGAAGTCAGTGGCTATTGGTTAGGCGACGCAACACGAATAACTCAGGTACTAAATAACCTTGTAAGTAATGCCATAAAATTCACATCAACAGGGGACGTGAGCGTCAGCGTCTGTAAGGACTCGCGTCACCTCAGACATATTCTTTTTCGTGTTATCGATGCAGGGGTAGGTATATCGGAAGGCGACAAATCGAAACTGTTTGATGCATTTACTCAGGTTGGCAATGCAAAAGCAAAATTAGGTGGAACAGGGTTGGGTTTAGCGATTAGTCAAAAAATAGTCACTGCTATGGGAGGGTTTCTAGAGGTAGGGTCAGAGCTCGATCAAGGCAGTGTATTTAGCTTTTCTATCCCGCTAGAAGTCTCATTAGAGACAATCAAACCGAAGCCTGTGATAAAAGACCAAACCAACCTTGTTGCGAAGATCTTATTAGTCGAAGACAACCCTGTTAACTGCCTCGTTGCTGAAGGTTTTCTGACCAATAAGGGCCATCAAGTGGTTATTGCAGAAAATGGAGCACAAGCAAGAGCTCTGTTTAAGAAGCAACACTTTGATATTGGCTTGTTAGATATCAATTTACCCGATTGCAATGGTGTAGAGCTTATGGCTGACCTGCGATTGATCGAGGCCGAAACCCTTGACAACGTAGTGAAACGTATTCCAATGGTTGCCATTTCTGCCCATGTGTTTAGTGAAGAAGTGCAGGGCTATTTGAAAGCGGGGTTTGATGACTATCTGCCTAAGCCTTTAGATAAAAACAAATTACTTATCCTTGTGCAATCGATTCTAAAAGGACGAATACTTCAACGACCGCAACCTCTCCCTGAAGTAGAAAAGCATCAAGAGTTGGTGGATTTACATGTATTAGATGAAGATTGTAAAGTTTTAGGTGTAGAGAAAGTGCTTGAATTAATAAAGCTATTTGAGACAAGCAGTCTAGAGATCGTCAAGCAATTAGATCAAGCCGTGATTGAACTAGATCCTGCTTTGGTGAAGCAATTAGCGCACAAACTAAAGGGCTCTGCGGGTTCTATGGGAATGAATACACTTTATGCTACTTGCCTTGAGGTTGAATCCAATGATTATCCAATTGAAACGTATCAACAACAAAGAGAATCGCTGATTTCAATAGTAAAACGGTCAATTAGACTGGTAAAAAATGCAAGGCAATGAAGTGTTTATAGGCATCAAATTGCAGTCATAAATACATATAATTAGTTGGTTATGATCAAGATTTTATAGTTTACTTGCTGTTATAGTCACCGCTATCAGATCAAGCCCTCTTAAAGTAGAGGGAACTTGCAGTGTTAAGGTTAAATAATGATAGCGTTAAAAGAAGCATATACAGCGGGATTGCTAAAACAAAAATATTGGTTAAATAACGTGTTGTCAGGTGTCATCGTTGGGGTTGTCGCGTTGCCGTTGGCAATGGCATTTGCGATTGCTTCAGGTGCTAAACCCGAGCAGGGAATTTACACGGCCATTGTTGCAGGATTCTGCGTATCTATATTTGGTGGTAGCAGGCTACAAATAGCAGGCCCTACTGGGGCTTTCATCGTAATCTTGTCTGGCATTACTGGTGAACATGGCGTTATAGGGTTACAGATTGCGACATTCATGGCTGGTATCATACTATTTATATTTGGCTTAACGAAAATGGGCTCGATTATTAAGTTTATACCAGCCCCTGTCATTGTCGGATTTACTGCTGGTATTGGTGTCATCATATGGATAGGCCAGTGGCGGGACTTTTTTGGCCTACCAGTCGTTACCGGAGAACATTTTCATCAGAAATTTGCCCATCTGATCCAATTGTTGCCCCAGTTTCATCCAAGTACCACAATGTTTGGCATTGTTTCTCTATTCATTCTTCTTATATGTCCGAAATTGCGATGGACTAAGAAAATACCGAGCCCCCTGATAGCGCTCGTATTAATGACTTCATTGCAGGCCATGTTTCAGTTCGAAGGTATTAAAACGATAGGGAGTGCGTTTGGTGGAATTCCTTTAGGCTTGCCTACATTCGAACCTCTATCCTTCGAGTGGAGCCAGGTAATAACGCTTATTGGGCCAGCGTTTGCAATTGCTATGTTAGGCGCCATAGAGTCACTATTATCTGCTGTCGTCGCCGACGGTATGGTAGGGACTAAGCACAACTCTAATCAAGAACTCGTTGGTCAAGGCATCGCAAATATTGTTGCGCCATTATTTGGTGGTTTCGCTGCGACGGGTGCGATTGCTCGTACAGCTACAAACATTCGTAATGGTGGTAATAGCCCGTTAGCAGGTATCGTTCATGCTATTACGTTGTGCGTTGTACTCCTTGTGTTGGCTCCCCTGGCTGACAATATACCGCTAGCTACTCTTGCTGCTATTCTCTTTGTTGTCGCGTGGAACATGAGCGAAGCCAAACACTTTGTTAAAATGATGCGAACTGCACCTCACGCCGATGTTGCTGTCTTGGTTATCACTTTTACGTTGACCATTTTTGCAGACTTGGTCGTTGCGGTTAATATTGGTGTGATATTAGCAACATTACATTTTCTACATCGCATGGCTTCAAGTGTGGAAGTGTCATTGCAATCGTCAGATCCATTGAATGATGAACAAGTCTTGGCTGGGGAGCGGCCCCTGCCCAAAGATACGGTTGTCTATAACGTTGATGGTCCCTTTTTTTTCGGCGCTGTGGATAGTTTGGATAGAACATTAGCGGAAACGTTAATAATACCCGAATTCCTCGTTATTCGTTTGAAGTGGGTTCCATTCATCGATATCACAGGTATTGAGGCTCTTGATAAAGTGATCAGAGAATTACAAAACCGTGGAATACGCGTGATGGTGTGTGGTGCTAACGCCCGTGTAGAGAAAAAACTCAAGAAAGCCGGTGTGTTGGACTTAATCGGTGTGTATTACTACTTTGCAACCTTCGACAGTGCTGTAAATGCGATTCGGGAAAGACAAATTGATTAAGTCTTCAAACGTAAGGTACGTAAGCCATTAAAAATGTAGTAGATAAAGGTGATTAAGTTGACAATAGACAGCGTTGCTCATTATTCTCCACGTTGAATTTTCACTTAGCAGTCTCAATATGAACAAAGCCAAAAAATCGTTACAGATTAAAAAAAAGGTCGATATAAGCTCTAACACTCTGATTAAAACCGTTAATGGACCGATAGGACTCCATTGCAGGAACAAACATCAAGGGCGTTACGATTTTAAGAAACTTGTTGAATCTCTGCCATTGCTTAAAAAGGTTCTGACTAAGAACCCTAAAGGTGAAGACAGTATCGATTTTTCTGATCCAGAAGCTGTAAAGCTTCTTAATCGAGCACTTCTTTGTTGCTATTACAATATTGAGCAATGGGACATTCCTAAGGGGTATCTTTGTCCGCCAATACCGGGTCGCGCAGATTATATTCATCGGGTTGCGGCACTGTTATCGAGTGAAAGCAAAGGGTTAAAGCATCATCTCGTTAATGCGTTGGATATTGGCGTTGGTGCCAATTGTATCTATCCAATCATTGGCGTTAGTGAGTATGATTGGCATGTCGTCGCCTGTGATGTTGACCCAATCTCGGTTGAGTCGGTAGAAAAAATCGTGTGTAATAACTTAGTTTTGAAAGGCAATGTCGATTGTAGGCTTCAGATTAACAGCCAGAATTTCTTTCAGAATATCATCCAACCGGGTGAATACTACGATATAACCACCTGTAATCCACCATTTCATAAATCATTATCGGAAGCGCAACAAGGTAGCGAACGCAAAATCAAAAACCTTGCATCAAATCGAATAAAACGAGGTCAACCTTCGCAACAATTGAATAAGGGGAACCAACCTTTGCTCAACTTTGGTGGACAAAAAGCGGAATTATGGTGTCAGGGTGGCGAAGCAGAGTTTGTAAAAAACATGGTATTAGAGAGTAAACGTTTTGCTGATCAAGTACTTTGGTTTTCTACACTCATCTCGAAGAAAGACAATGTAAGATGGATGAAAAAGAATTTGGAAAAGGTAAATGCTTGTGAAGTTCAGATATTAGAAATGAGTCAAGGTCAAAAAGTGAGTCGTATTGTTGCGTGGACCTTTAAAAGCCCACAACAACGGCAACAGTGGCTTAAACTTAAAAACTAATCTAATCATGAGCATTTGGTTTTCCTCTCAGTGCTTTTGTTTTTCCTTTCAGTACTTTAGTGTCTACGCGTTTTCGTTTAGAAGAACGTGTAGGGCGTGTCGCTCTGCGGGCTTTTTCAACGTAGGATACAGAAACAATTAATTCTTGAAGTCTTTTAAGTGCATCCTCTCTATTTTTTTCCTGTGTTCTAAACTGCTGAGCTTTGATGATTATTACGCCATCTTTGGTTATTCGGCTGTCGTTCATGTTCAATAAACGCTGTTTATAGAAATCCGGTAGCGTAGAGTGTGTTACATCGAATCGCAGGTGTATAGCACTTGCAACTTTGTTAACATTTTGTCCTCCAGCACCTTGAGATCGTATTGCGGTAAGTTGAATTTCCCAGTCGGAAATTTCAACACTGTTTGATATTTTTAACATTATTTATCCGTAAAATTAGTAGATTATCTGTTGTTGTATATATGGTAAAGTTATTGTGTCTCGACTAATTTTACAGGAAAAATAGAATGAATATTGATCTTTCCAAATATGAAGGTGTGATATTTGATATGGATGGTACGCTTATAGATACCATGCCCGCACACCTTGATGCGTGGGAAACAACAGCAAAACAGTTCAATTTTACGTATAACAGAGACTGGATCCACGGACTGGGTGGTAAACCGAGTCCAGTAATAGCAGAAGAAGTTAGCCTAAAATATGGTATAGAACTAGATTTTGTTGCGGTGTCTGACTTCAAAATGGTCACTTTTTCACAAATGGCAGAGCAAGGTGACGTTATAAAGCATACCTTTGAGGTACTAAAAAAGGCTTATGGTAACAAGAAAATCGGGCTTGGTACTGGTAGTCAAAGAGCAAATGCGATGAGGCTCTTGGAAGAAAGAGATCTGTTGACATATTTTGATGCAATAGTGACGGCATCGGATGTGACGAATTTTAAACCATGCCCAGACACATTTATTAAAGCCGCAGAAAGTATGGGGGTTGCACCAACCTCATGCGTGGTGTTTGAAGATACGGCATTGGGTAAAAAAGCGGCGCATTCAGGTGGAATGGATTGCATAATGGTTCTTCCTGATGGTTTTGAGTTTTGTCCAGTTGAACGATAAAATAAACGGTGCTGATCAGTTTGAAGAGTAAGGGCCATGTAGACTATATGAACTAATACATCGTTATGATATTTATTGATATAGGTAGATAGGACCACTTCAAATTATTGGCTATTTAAGCTAGTGTTTATATTGTATATATATGTTATAAGGCCAAGGTTTTATTGTAGGTACCGCTAAACTTCAATGTTGATGTGTTTCTATAAATAACACACCAACATTGAAGCGATAATAACTATTTACATAACGTGCATTGAAATGAATTATTTTCTTCAAAATAATCTAGTATCGGCGTTATTAAGACCTCTTCTCCAGCACGCCATCGTGCAAGAATTGGGGTGACGAAACCTTCTCGACCTAAATTTGATTCAAACTCAACGATATTTTCCCAATTTTCGGCACCTATATGCGTAGGTAAAAATGCCCATCCCATTTTTTCAGATAATGCACATTCCAATAACTCCAAATCATTAATAACTTTATTATTTGGAGTGAATATGAATTTCTGATCTTTCGTTTTATTTAGATAAGCTTGTGGCAATATTTGAGTATGGTGGACGAGCTCGCTTAGCATTACATATTGTGAATCAAAAAAATCTTTGTGGGCATAAAATCGATAAGGCATAAACCCAAGAATACGCCATTCGTTCGTGATTGGTTTCTCTTCATTGTCATCAGATGGGGCTATTATAATATCGATAATATTTTTATCGAGAAGCTCTATTGACACGTTAGAACCAATTTTTATAAACTCGATCTCCATTTCTTTTGAGTGTGCATATCGAATCAAATTCTTCATCATTTCTTTTGGTACAACAGCATCGTAAGCCATTCGCAATGTGACTTTTAAAGCATCTGGGGATACCGTCTTTATTGTGTTTTGCCACGTAAAAATCTGTGCTGTTAGTAAAATTGAAGGCTTAAGTATTCTATTCCCTAATGGAGTAAGTTCTATTTTCCTAGAACTTCTGTTAAATAATTTGTGACCTAGTTCAAACTCAAAGGATTCAATATGTTCCGTAATTGTTGCACGGTTTTTATTTAAATGTTTCGCCGCCGTAGAAATATTTAGATCTTGGGCTACTTGTACAAAGGAAACGAGTTGATTGTAATTAAAGTCCTTCACCTAAATCGGTCCTTATTGGAAAGAATTCTCATTCTAACTTGTTCTGTCGGAAAAGCCCGCAGTTGCTGATTTCATTATCAAATAAACATAGGCTATAAATCTTTCGTATATTACATGCTTTTTAGACATCGTACATAAATGAGATTTTATTATGTCAAATGAAAACCAAAAAGAAAACGAAAATGAAATTGAAGACAACTCACGTCGCAATTTTTTTAAATTGGGATTAGGAGCCGCTGCTATTGCGGGGGTAGGCGTTTCCTCTACTTACGCGGCAAACAAAATAGAAGGTGTAAGTCATAGCGATTTCCCTGTTCCCATCGATCCTGATGTATTGAAACCCATGCCACAAGAAAACTCGATTTGGACGTTTATTAAGTCGCCATTGCTGGCGGACAAATTTCCTGAAAGAAATAAAAATTTCGAAAATGGATGGAATTTCCAACAACATGGCTTTAATCCCTTCGTTGGAATGGATAATTCAAAGCCTGGAATGCGACAACTAGATCTTGCCTTGATGATGTCTGGTTGGGCGATGGATGATGTATTAGCGCCTGGTTCGTCTTCGCTGCAGATTAAATCTGGCGTTTACGGTTGGGAGCAACATGGTCTCATGGATCAACAATGGCAGTTTGAAAGTGCCGAAGATGCAAGCCAGAGTATAAAGTCAGCTGCCAGACTGTTAGGGGCAACACGGTGTGGAATTACTCGTAACCATAAGGTGTGGAATTGGGACCCGCTTTATGATTCGAAAGAAGGACGAGAGGTTTCTTGGGATGAGTTTCCGTTTGTGCCAAAAACCGTAATAGTTGTTTTAATTGAGGAGGATTACCAAGCAATCGCTACAGCACCTTCTTACGTGTCCGGAGCCGCTGTTGGTATGGGATACTCCCAGATGGCAACAGTAGCCGGGAGCTTAGCGACATTTATTCGAGGGTTAGGTTATCAGGCTGTTGGCGCGGGTAACGATTTGGGAAATAGTGTTGCTTATGCTATAGAGGCGGGTCTAGGCGAAGGGGCTCGTAATGGTCACATGATGGCCCCACGTTTTGGCCCTCGTGTTCGAATTGCGAAAGTCTATACGGACCTAGAATTACCTGACGAAGCATATGATAAACCTAAGTCTTTTGGGATTATGGAGTTCTGTGAGAAATGCAAATTATGTGCAGAGAAGTGTCCCTCAAAAGCGATCAGTTTAGATGACAAGCCGGGGTGGGGACCAACCTATGAAAATGGTGAAAATCCAGAGTACTCCTGGCACCATCAGAGAGGCGTTAAAAAATTCTATAATGACGCCAAAAAATGCTACAAATATTGGGTAGATAGTGGCACTGACTGTGCGATTTGCATGACTGCTTGCCCATGGAATAAGCCGGATTTTTGGCACCATAGATTAATTGATGCTTCTAATGCTTATACGGGCGGACCGATTCATACCTTTATGAAAGTAATGGATGAATTATTTGGATACGGAAATGTATTTGATGAACAAGCCGTTTTTGATTTTTGGAAAACAGGCAAAGACATCGAAGTTTAATAGGAGCATAAAATTATGATGGCATTAATGTGGTATCTGTTGGGTATGTTCACTGTAACGGCATTTATCGGGTACAGGAAACTTGATCGTTTATATAAGCTAAATTGGATAGCGAAGCTCGGCATCCTCGCTTCAGCCGTAGGCATGTGGTTTTGTATTGCTTGGTCTTGGGCTTCTTTTGTAGAGAGAGAACCTCAGTCAGGTGCAATGGGTTTGGTTATGTTTGGTTTTATTTCCATAGTGATTTTTGCTGTTACCTGGAGAACCCAAATAGCACCAAATGAAAGAGCCTCTTATAAATAATTGAATAAACGTTAAATAAATAAGGATATTTCGATAGGCCAGGAAGGCCAAATATCACAGTAAAAGGTTACCTAACATGACTCATGAAAAACCATGCGAAGAGCTTTCCGACGCGCAGAACTACTATCTACAGGCAGCGAATCTTCTCAAGGGAATGAAACACAATGATAATGCAGAATTGGCAGTAAAATACTTAACTAAATCCGCTGATTTAGGATTAGTTGAAGCGCAGTATCAAATGGGCGTGATGTATTCTTTAGGTGAACATGTTGCTAAAAGCCAACCTATCGCATTTGATTGGTTTAAAAAGGCCTCGGATTGCGACTTTATTCCTGCTCAATTTGCGATGGCGACGCTGTATTCTCAAAGTGATCAATTTGGCAAGGCTTTTGACATTCTAAATGGCCTCGCAAACAAAGAAATAACAGAGGCGCAAACAAACCTAGCTGACCTTTATCTACGAGGGAAGGGAGTAGACAAAGACGTCGTAAAAGCAATCTCACTTCTTAAGTGTGCCGCCAACAAAGGCGATAGATTCGCGCAATATCGTTTGGGGCAACTCTATTATCAAGGGCAAGATACGGCAACCGACTACGTAAGCGCTCGTAAATATATAGTATTAGCGATGGAACAAAAGGTGTTACAAGCCTATTTTATAATGGGGTCTATGTTAGAGCATGGTTTTGGTATAGACAAAGATGTTGTTCGAGCCTATAGCTTATATAGTTATTGCCGACACTATGGAATGCCAAATCTAGATGATTTGATAGAGGACGTATTGGGTACTCTTGATGATATAAAAAAACAGCAAGCGAAACAAAAGGCTCAGGAGTACTGCGAGCATGAACCTTCCCCTATTTAATCATTGGCAAGACAATATATCCGAACAACTTTTTGAACAGGAGACACTGGCCAACTTTGATATATGGGGAGGCCAAAAACGCAATGAACGAAGAGGGGATGGATTCAAAGGGAAAGAGTACAAATATATGACTCTAATGCACTCGAACAATAATACGTTTTCAAATCGTACTTGGTGCTCACCGCCCGGTTTCCTTAGCAAGAATGACCATAATGTCGAGCGAATATTAATGAGTGAGAATCCGATTATTTATAATGTGCCACTTATGGATTCACCACATATAAGGTCGCTTGAGATATCACCCTACGGCCTGGAAACGAAAGATCAAAACACATTTACTATATTGGTACCCATTTGTGACAATATTGAACAGCGTTGGAAGGTCATCCTGTGCTTTAGAATTAAGAACGAGAAAAACCAAAATCCTCAACTGTTTTTGAAGCGCAATCAAGAGCAACTCGTTGGTATTGCAAACAAGATATATAAATTATGGCTAACCTTTGAAGGGAAAGATTTTAACCTGTATAAAGTAAGAGGTTCATTCTGTGAAAATGCCATCCAAATAGCCAGTTTGATGGTGGAAGGTTTTTCTACAAAACAGATGTCAGAGACTTTACATATCAGTGGTTCAGGCATTGAATACCATATTGAATCAATGAGACGAATATTAGGCGCGACGAATAGAGGAAGTTTAATCGCGGAGTTGTTCAGAAAAGGTATCGTTTCATGAACAAATATCAAGCTGGAATACAATTAAATTCTTTAGTCTGAAAATGACACGGTTGCCAGACGCTATATTCCATTGTGATGGCTTTCTTTATTTTAATCTAACGCAAGCCCGCCTTTATAGGTGAGCTTGCGCTTTGTTTAAACCATGCGATCTGGTTATTCAACCTATCAATCTCCTTAAAACAACTCGAATGTAATTTGGCCATCTTCCAGCATCGCCTTTAAGTAATTAACGACTTCTTGCTCGTCGACGTATCGCGTAGCGAGTGCGTCTTTGAACACCGCTAAAATCTCAGCTTTTAGTTCAGGTCTACCACACACGTAAACTTGTGCGCCATCATCTAGTAACCAACCAGCTAACTGTGTGTTGTGTTGATTCAACTTATCCTGTACATAAACTTTCTGTTCAGAATCTCGAGAAAATGCGGTATCAAGTTGCGTGATGACGCCTTCCGCGACGTATCGTATTAATTTCTGTTGATAGTAGAAATCACTTTCAGCGTGCCTATTACCAAATACTAACCAGTTCTTTCCTGAATGAAGCTGCTGCCTTCTCTCTTCTAACAGGCTCATCATAGGTGCGATTCCCGCTCCCGTTGCAATTAAGATAGCCGGTATATCATCTAGGGGTAATGACATTCCTGCACCGGGCTTAATCGTTGCAACCAGTTCGTGCCCTACAGGTAGATGTTCGGTTAAGAAATCTGAGCACAATCCATTTGTAAGTTTTCCATCCAACACAAACTGGTGCTTCGCTACGCATAAAGAAATCTGATTAGGGTTTTCGGTAGGGGATGAGGCAATTGAGTATAATCGCTCTTTAGCACTTCCTGGTGGGGTAATGCCAACAAGGTCGTTTACTAGGTACGGTTGTGTAATGTTGCCCTGAATGTCGAAACGTAGGTGAAAGGCTTGATTTGAGTTGTCGACGCAAGTTGAGGTATGTAAGGGTATCTTCTCTGCCAAGACCAATTTTACTGGTGTGTTAACCGACTTGGTTTGGCTAATGTCGATGTCATATTCTAGCTGTTGAGAGAGCCAGTTCTGCCAATCTTGCATCGGGTTACCATTGACCATGACAAGGTCATCTTCTGTTGCTAACCCCATACGAAGCAACTCGTTATGAAATAATTTTCCGGCTAAACAATAGTGAGAATAACTCTTGTCTCCAAGAGCCAATATACCAACGGGGATATCGAGAGTCGGAAAATCTTTGAGCTGCTCATAAAATAGTATTCCGTTATCAGGGATGTCGCCCTCTCCACAAGTACTTACAATCAGTAATACCTGTTTATATCGTTTGAAATCGGCAGGTTGTAATGATGAAAGTGACTGGACCTCGGCGGTTCTTCCTAACTTGCGTATAATATCGCCGGATTGAGAAGCCAAATTAGCGGCGGTTCCCGTTTGACTGGCATAACAAACGAGAATGTCTTGGTCTTCGTAAACAGGGCTAAAGAGGATACTCATTAAAGCATGGGTTATTTTGTTCATATTAACGGCCAATCGCTCAGGTATAGTTTTTAATAAACGAGTCAAAAAGGAATGCAATGATAATCGCGCTTGTAACAAACAATAGTGCTGTCGAAGCCCATTGAAGTCCTTTGGTTTTTGTCTTGGGAGGCTTGGTTGGTTTACTCATTTCTCTGTACTCGTCCTGTATGAAAGCAATCATATTACCCTCTGGTTTCCTTACGTTTTGCGAATTGTTTGATCTGGTATACAAGGTTATTTCTTAAATTAACTAGTAGGGTTAGCATCTCTCCCGCAGGGCAGAAAAAACGACAAAACATGTCGGGTATAAAAAAACAACCAACGATAACAGCAGGCATTATGAACCACTGAATACCATCACCTTGCAACGAAAATATCATCGAGAATGGCTCATATGCACCAGCACTAGGGTTTACGGTAACGAGCCCAATCATCAAAGCGATCCATAGGCCTATCTTAGGTATATAGCGACCATACTTCAGAACAATAGGCAGAAGAAGGAAGTTAAGATTGCTGATTTTTTGTAATAGAAATTGGATAGCATGGAATGGGCAGATATGACCACAATAGATATTTCTTCCTAGAAGGATAACCGCGACGAAGACGCTACCAAATAGAATCCAGAAACCGAGGTTTTCACTGAGTGCGGGTACAAAACCTAACAATAACCCAGAGAAGTTAGCTACATTGAGTAGCTGATTGGTCATAAAGCCAATAACGATAATGCTACCCAAAACGTAACTGAGCTTTAGCTTCTTACTGCCTACCCAAATATTGATGACTGACAGCACAATGAGTAACGCGATTAAAACGTGATTAAGAGTAAGGTCGATTTCTTTTTGTAATGGTTTAGGGGATAGAGAAAAACGCAGTTTTGCAATGGTATGTGATGCCCTAGTATTGGCATGCATGATCGCGTTGGAGCTGAGGGTTGCCCCACTAACTGCATCCCAGTTCTTGCCTGAGACGGGTAAATAATCAACAGGTTTTCGTTGAAACTGTCGTAAATATCCTGCATTTAAAAGCTTTTGGATATACGCAGGAGTGTCACTGTGGTTCAACAACTCTACCGTTTTGATTTTGCCTTCTTTGGTAATGATTGACGCTAACGTTAGTGGTCCACCATAACTGTTATCCGTGGCGACAGAGACATAATACTCCGCACCATTGTTAGCCATCGTAAAGAGTGCTTCGCTACCGTTTATTGCTGAAATTTTAGCGTTAGGATAAAGTCCTTGAATATCACTTTTCCAATCAGGCCTGTTATGCTCTTGACCCCAATACCAAGCAAGGATGAGTGTAATTAACGCGAGTAATCGAAACACCTTTCCATAATCAAGGCGCCATTTGATAGAGGATGTTGCCTTACTTGTACGACACGATTGCGATGAACAATCCTTACAATTCACGATAACGGCCTCTGAAAACAATAACAAAAATACAGTCGTTACTATCCACTTATGACGAAATCGTGTCACTAGGAAAAATCATAGTAAATGTGAAAATAAAACAATAATACGAAGTGAGGTAAACGAAAGCCTAGCGTCTTATTCAGACATTATTATTCGTCCAAGATCAGATGGACGTTACCTAATACCCAAAAAGCCCATTAACAAAGTAATGGGCTTTAAGCAGTACAATCACGACCATTTTTACAGGATTTAATGACCAACGATTAGATACATTTCGTTTTTATTCGAATACTTACTGTATTTCTAATAACTCAACATCAAATATCAGTACCGATGCTGGTGGGATTGGTCCGCTGCCACCTTTGCCATAACCAAGATTACTTGGCACAAACAAACGAATTTTTTGCCCAACAACCATGGTTTGCACCCCTTCAGTCCAGCCTTTTATGACTTGATTTAATCCAAACGAAATCGGTTCATTTCTATCAACCGAGCTATCGAAAACTGTACCGTCAATTAATGTACCGTGATAGTGCACCTTAACTTTGCTCGTGGCGGTTGGGTTCTCGGTACCCGTACCTTCCTGCAATACCTTGTACTGAAGTCCGCTTTCGGTAGTAATGACGCCTTCTTCTTTGGCATTTTTTTCTAAAAACGTTTGCCCAATAACCACGTTTGCGTCTGCGATTTTATGATTATTCCACGTGCGATAGATAAAAAATGCGGCAAGAACAAGAATTACAATGGGAAAGATAATTTTAGACACAGGAGTTCCTTTTTATTCTGATTTCGAAAGTAGGTAGTTAATGGTGGTTGCGAGGTCTTTAATGTCTTCATGACCTTCAGTGATAAGCAAATATTTACCCTTTATGATAAAGCTTGGTACAGAGTTAATATCCGCCTTTTTAGAAACGTCGTCAGCGAATGTCATGTGTTGTTCTAGTTCAGCCACGTGAGAGCTGTCGAATCGATAAGGACTCACTAAACCGCGAGAGACAAATACTTCCTCGATTCTTTCTTGCTTTTGATCCATCGTACCTTCTTGTTGCTGTACCACTTCAAATAGTGCGGCAACCAATTCGTGATCTGGCTGACCTTCTACTTGCATTACAGCAGCATAATAGAGCATGGCACTAACCTGGGCGCTTTGATTGAAGGTAACGTGAATTTTTCCGACTTTCTGTTTGGTGAGTGATTCTATTTCTGGTATCGAGGCTTCCATATTTCGACAATGGCCACAGGTTAAAGAAAACACCTCGGTAACGGGGGATAAGTTAAATTCGGATAAGTCGTTTGGTAGTGCGCTGTACTGTTTACCAAGTTGAGGCGTATTTGAGTCGCTGCAGGCAGCAACAAAAAGGGTGAAGGTCACCAATAGAAACAGTCGAACGAGTTTGTTTAGCATGTTATTAACCAATAAATGGAATATTGGGTTGATTCTACAGTCTGTAAACCGATGATTAAAGATACGGATAACAAATTTAGGTCAACTTTTAGAAATATTTTATTATGCTATAAAGATATTTAGGTTTAGGCCGATACAATTTTTGATTACATATGAATTTTCTTGGGTGGTGTTATGAGACTGATAGTCAGCTTGGTAATGGTCATACTTAGTGGATGTGGAACGATGAGTGAGTTCTCTATGCTGAATACGGCTCCACTGAATGGATCCCAATTACTTCACCCAGAATGGGCAGAAAGTACGTCTACTTCGCGTAATCAAAATGCGGCTCAACGTTCTTATGGACAAAGAGAAAATGATGACATGAGTTCAGTGGCAAGATTTTTGTCTTTGCAAGGTATACAGTATGAAGTGGTGTCTGGTGGCCATACCATGATCAAACTGAAGGAAAATATTAACTTTAAAACCGGGTCTGCCTCATTATCCCCTATATCCCAAGATTGGTTATCCAAACTTGGGGTATTCTTGTCAGGTTATTCAAATGTCGATATCGTCATAGACGGCCATACAGATAGTACAGGTAAATTATCAAATAATGAGCGGCTATCTCAAAAAAGGGCGTCAGAGGTAAAGTCACAGTTGCTGCGTAGCGACCTACATTCAAATAATATTTTCACGCGTGGTTATGGGGAATATATGCCTGCATGCAATAATGGTACATCGACCGGTAAAGCATGTAATCGTCGAGTTGAGTTGACGTTGATAGTCGCAAAGAACTAACAAAGTAACTCTTAAAAGGATTGGTGATCTGCCAATCCTTTCTTATTACTATTGAGCTTCCGAATCCAATGTCGGTGTGACATAAGCCGCCGTTCCCCAGAGCGGAACAGTAGAAAGGCTATGTTTGAAGCTGCCGGATGTTTCTTTGGTCGAGTATGAGAGGTACATCAACGTCTGGTTCTTTCCATCATAGATACGTCTGATTTTCATGTTTTTAAAGAATATGCTTTTGGATTTCTTTAAAACGACTTCACCAGATTTACTCTTGTCTATTTCGGCGATCATCTCTGAGGTTATCTCTCCTGTTTGGCGGCAAGATATAGAGCTATCACTTGGGTCCGATAAGCTGAAGTCGGCTTCAATAGAAGCTATATGGCAGGTCACGCCTGTAACCACAGGATCCGCCATATGATCTAGTTTGATATCCTTCATAGTAAAAATACCGAGTGACACATCACCAACCTCGTTGTCTGAACAGCCGACAAGTAAGGCTGATATTCCTACAGCTAAGAGTACTTTCTTCATCATTATTCCTTAGATCGCTATTTATATAGCGAGTCTATCATACGGTGGTCGGATATTAATCTGTTAAAGATTACCAAAGATAACTATGACGTCTAGTTACTTTTTGATAACAATCATGATCTGGATGCGATATCCTAAGAGCCAATTTCGCTCGGATGTAACACGGATATCAGAGAAATCTGTATCTAACATTCCTCCAATTAATTAGATGTATATCAAATGATTTCACAAATAGAGCCAGTTGAGAAGAAACATCAGTGGTTAAAAAGTCATGTCGATGTGAGTTTCCCTACCCCCGAGAGTCTCTTGGGTCGTGACCTATATATAGCACGAGAAAAGCAGGTCCAATACGTAGAAATTACGGCGACGGAAACAGAAACGTTAGACGAGTCTCTATTAGATGATGTCTATTTGGTCGACTTTCATCGATTAACCGTTATGTTTGCGCAGCTACAGTCGTCGTTTTGGTCGGACAAGAGCGATCAAAACTATGTGTTAGAATTTTTTGCTCAAATAGCACTGTCTCAAGATCATAATCTATACTTAGGATTTAAAGGTGGGCAAGCAACCGTCTGCGGTATGACAACAGTGTCTGACCGTACATTGCTTATTTCAGATTTAATATCACTGAAGAACGATCAAACCGTCATTCAGCACTTCGTAAGAAAATTAGTGGCGTGTCAAGATAGCTCGACGACTTTCAATCAACTTATTGTATCTTGCAACTAAATCCGTCTGGTTATAGTTTGTTCATTATGAACGATTTAAAGTGATCAGCCTTAAATTTTCAATGTTAATAACGTGCCTCACTACCATTCTTCTCTGTTGTTTCTTGTTCTTTCTTTTTCAGTACCCATTATAAGTATACAGGTAGCCTTAGTTTTATCGCATAACTGACTTGGTATAAAAGGTTGGTGTGATGAGAGGGAGATTATCGTTAGGTTAGTATGGCTACGCAACAGAAATAGGGACGGTTATGACTCTGAAAGTAAACGAAACCAAGTGTGTCATTTTCGACTGTGATGGCGTGCTGATTGACAGTGAAAAGTTATGTTGTAAAGCGCTAGTAAACGTTTTTTCTAAATATAACGATCAAATAAGTATCGAAGATTGTATCGCGCACTTTCAAGGTGGCAAAGTCGCCGATATTCTTACCGCCACAATAGAACGACTTAACATTAAGGTATCGCTGGACGATGTAGAGCCATTCTATCGAGCACAAGTTCAGCATTTATTTCACGAAGAGTTAGAGCCAGTGGCGGGTATTAGTGAACTTCTTGATCGTTTAACTGTGAAGGGGCTCCAGTATTGTGTTGTTTCAAATAGTCCAAAAACAAAAATAGAACGCTCCCTAGAACTTACTGGCTTGTTAGACAGGTTTAAAGGTAAGGTTTTTTCTGCTTTTGATGCAAACAGTTGGAAACCTGAACCAGATTTATTACTTTATGCCGCGATGAGTATGGGATATTCCCCTAAAGAATGCGTGTATATTGATGACACAGCGAAAGGTGTCGTCACAGGACTAAGTGCGGGTATTCAAACCATCTATTATCGCTCAAGTGCCTATAGCCCTCTATTTACGGGTGATGCGTTAGAGATAGAAAAAATGTCTGAGTTAGAGCTATTGATTAGTTAAACGTTTTTAAGCAAGCGAAGAGTGTGAAAATCGACTCTGTAGCCGATCTAGATAGGTTGATAATTATTCGATAACTAAAATGTAATCCATTTCATAAAGACCAGCATATGCTGGTCTTTTTCTTTTTATGTCGCCAATTCAGTAAAAATGTAACTTAACTGTCATACATTACACAAATATTTACACTTAAACTTACAATTATAAACTTAACCATATATTAACATCGGTTTCTATGACGAGAGTAAAACAATAAATATCAATACTTTAAAGTATTGACATGTTTCACGTATGTTAATAGTTAATGTGTTAAATGATAGTTTGGAAATAATTTACATGACGGGGGTTGTTTTTTGACCGAAAACAGGCAAAATGCACTGCAAAATAAGATTTCATTTATGAAGGGATGCCAAAATCAGACGTATAAGAGGTAAATCATGAAACTTTTCCTAGTGGTAATGGCTTCAATTTCAGCCGGTATTATTTCAGCAGATCATATCCATTCATTTATGTTGGGATTGACGGTCGCTTCGTTAGCGGTAGGCAGCTGTTATTGGTTTGCTTTCAGAACAACACGGTTTCCTGAATTAGCTCTACTATTATTGCTCTGTGGTATTTTTTCAAAGCTTATTATTACAACAATTGGTATCGCGATTGGGGTTCATACCTCTATTATCACCTCACCACTTGTTTTTGCCTTTTCGTATCTGTTTTTCTCTTTGGTGGTTACGTTCTTGTGGTTCAGTTACCGAGACAGTATTACGAAGGTTTCGAATAAGAAACTGGATAAAGCTGCGGTCTAAGATAACGTTTCTAGGTTACCTAGTTAAAAGTCAGTATGAAGCTGGCTTTTTTTGTGTCTGTAAATATGCAACACAAGCCATTCGACAATGGCATTACGGGTATTAGACTATGGTACAACTGCTTTAATTGCGGTTCTACGATAAAATAGTCAAGTGTTTATCAAATTTGCAGGGATGTGTCATGGAAGGCAATCTATTTTGGATCGAAAAAGGTTTCTTAGTATTTGGTATCATATTCGTAATGACGGGAATTCTTCTATATGGGAAGAGAAGTAATGATTGGAAAGGCGTGGCGACGATGTTTTACAAGCGCGTACCGCTGTCTATTGCGGAATATAAATGGTATCGGCTTGGTATTTCTCTCGTTGTTTTTGCTGTGATACTTCGTGTACTTGTCCTTACCTTGTGGCCACAGTGATCTAAGCGTTATTGTTAATTATGTGAATTATCAAAAAAGTCAGCCAGTATTAGGCTGACTTTTTTGCTTTAATCGACATTTACTGTAATGCTTTGTTATATATCTGGTAAGATATTGTTATTTAAATCAGTATAAAACAATGGTGGTATATGTCCTATCCGGTTTTAATATGTGATGATTCTGCTTTGGCTCGCAAGCAGATGGCTCGATCCTTACCCGCTGCACTAAATGCTGATATTACTTTCGCAGTAAATGGGTTAGATGCACTAGAAAAACTAGAACAACAAGAATTCAAATTGATGTTTTTGGATTTAACTATGCCTGAACTGGATGGTTATGGCACATTAGAACAGATTCAAAAACGAAATATCATTATTGATGTTGTCGTCGTCTCCGGTGATATTCAACCAAAAGCAAAACAAAAAGTAGAACAGCTAGGTGCAAAAGGTTTCATCCAAAAACCTATGGATAAAGAGCATCTAAAGTCGGTTCTTCGATCCCTTGTCAATCCTGCAGAAATATCTCAAGTCACTCCAAATCGAACTATTGAACTTCCTATATTAAAAAGAAGGGATATCTATATGGAGGTGGCTAATGTTTCTATTGGTCGAGCTGCCGATGCTCTGGCACGACATTTTGACGTCTTTGTCCATTTACCTTTGCCAAACGTGAATATTTTCGAAGTGACCGAATTACATATGGCGCTCGCAGATCTGGCTGACAATGATCAAGTTTCTGGCGTTTGCCAAGGTTTCAATGGCGAAGGTATTGCTGGCGAGGCGTTGGTGCTACTAAGTGACTCAAGTATTACGGACTTAAAACGTTTGATGAAGGTGCCAGCAGAGAGTGTAGAGCTAGAAGAGTTGGAACTGTTAATGGATGTGTCTAACATTCTAGTCGGATCATTCCTAAATGGTTTGGGTCAGCAAGCTGAGGTTCGGTTTTTCCAAGGACAACCTGTACTTCTTGGACAACATATACCGATTGAATCTATTATCGAATCAACCTCTGGGTCCTTCCAAAAAACCATGACATTCGAGGTAAGCTATAACATTGACAACACGAGCATTCGATGCGATTTGTTATTTATGTTCGTTGATGAATCTCTGCCAATTTTGGACAACAAACTCTCTTATCTAATGGAGGATTTTTGATGATAGGTTTACCAGCTGAGTTTGAGCAGTTTCATTGGATGGTGGACATGGTTCAGAATGTTGATCTTGGTCTAGTGGTACTAGATAAAGATTTTAATATACAAGTCTGGAATGGTTTTATGACGCATCATAGTGGCAAGCAAGCGCATGATGCGATCGGGAAATCGATTTTTGAAGTATTTCCTGAGATACAAAAAGAATGGTTTGTCATTAAGGCAAAGCCTGTTTTCGATCTAGGTTGTCGAAGTTTTGTTACTTGGCGACAAAGGCCCTATTTGTTTAAGTGCAGAAACGTAAGGCCTATTACGCAACAAGCGGATTATATGTATCAAAATGTGACCCTTAATCCGATGCGAACTCCAACCGGAGAGATAAAATCATTGTTTCTTTCTATTCAAGATGCAACAGCAGAAGCAATGACGGAAAATAGAAAAAATGACATTAAGGGGTAGTCATTGTGGTTGATCAGGGAAGGTTTCTTTATACCGCGCAACAAGTAAAAGCTGGGGAAATAAAACTAAGCGCTGAGCTAGGTTTAGACATGTTTGAGTTGATGGAAAGAGCCGGAACGGCAGTATTTGAACATATACAGCGTTGTTTTCCAGACTCTCACAGCATGCATGTTTACTGCGGCTCAGGCAATAATGGTGGTGATGGTTACGTCATTGCACGTTTAGCAAAAGCGGTAGGTTACAACGTCACTTTAGTGCATGTAGGCGAGTTAAGTAAGGTCAAGGGTGATGCAAAAATAGCCCAGGAAAAGTGGGCTCAAGTCAGTGGGAAAATAGAGTCTTTTTCTGATAACACCTTAAAAAAATGTGACCTAATAGTGGATGCATTATTAGGGACAGGCTATGAAGGAAATCTGCGTGAAGAATATGCCCAAGTAATCGCACACATTAATCGAAGTGAAGCGGAAACCATTTCGGTTGATATACCATCCGGACTGTGTCCAGATACCGGTTCGGTGTTAGGTGTATGTGTTGCTGCTAGATATACGGTTTCTTTTATTGGCCTTAAAAGGGGCTTATATACCGGACAAGCCGCTAATTATACCGGGGATATCATTTTTGCGGGGCTGGGTCTCTCTGATGTATTTACTAAATCGGTGCTGTCCAACATTAAGCTCATCTCTCAATCTGATGTTAATGATCATCTGGTTAAACGCGCGCGCGCATCACATAAGGGCGATTTTGGACGTGTACTTTGCTTAGGCGGTGATAGAGGCCTGTTTGGTGCTATTCGTTTAACGTCTGAAGCATGTGCTCGTGTGGGGGCGGGGCTTACTCGAGTCGTCACACAGCCTGAAAATGTACCAGCACTGGTCAGTGCTCGACCAGAGATAATGGTGTTTGATTGGCGCGGAAACAGCAACGAAATAAACGATCACCTATGGTGGACTGACGTTATCGCGCTGGGGCCCGGGCTAGGTAGTTCAAGTTGGGGACGATCGCTAGTTGGCTATTCCAGAACGGTTGAAAAGGCAATGGTTGTTGATGCTGATGGCCTTAACGTGCTAGCAAAGACCCCAGATTTCAATCGACGCCGCGTCATCACCCCGCACCCCGGAGAAGCGTCGAGGCTTCTAAATATGAGCGTACCAGAAGTTGAGCATGACCGCTTCTCAAGTGCTCGAAAGTTGCAGCTGAAATATGGTGGTGTTGTCGTTTTAAAAGGTGCGGGCACAATTATTTATGACGGAGAGTCATATTGGGTTTGTCAAAGCGGGAATCCTGGTATGGCAACAGGAGGGATGGGGGATGTGCTAACGGGTGTAATAGCCGGATTGATAGCACAAGGATTATCTCTGAGCGTCGCGGCTCGTGTTGGTGTTTGGATTCATTCGGTTGCAGCAGACATATGCGTTGAAAAAGAGGGTGAACGTGGCCTCTTAGCATCGGATCTATTTCCCGTAATAAGAAGGCTCGCAAACGGTATATAGCGTTACATATAAAGAGTTAACAAAGAGCGGCTTTAATTATTGAAGCTGCTCTTTGTCGTTTTACACATCATATTTCGTTTTGTCGCCAATATCAAAGTGTCTTGGCATGCGCCACTTGGCGATGCTAACGATCAAAAATAGTAGGGATGATGCGGATGCAAAAACCTTACTTGCGAGATCTGCATCAAACTGCAAACTGAACCATAATGCAGCGAGTATCAAAGGCTGAAATGGCAGTCCAGGTATCTTGAAACAGAAATATTCTTTGTAACAGAGCCCACCAAGCGTGATAAATGCACCACCAAGGCCTATTTCTGGATATCCAAGCAATACACAAATTAAACCGACCCAAGTCGCCATTTGTAAAAGCAGCCGAAAGGGCTTCATGTAAACGTGTAACGATGAAGCGCACATGATGGCACAGACAAAAACGAGATTTTGAATTGGGTAGTCAAGACCCCAAGGTAGTAATGCAATGACTGGAAAGCAAAATGTAAAGCCTAATCGATAGATGATCACGGTTAAATGATCGATCCAATCCATCTCCGATTTGATATGTGGATCTGCCATAGCGAATTCCCTATTTGAGCAATAAAATGGGTTAGAAAGTGCATTGTCTTACTAAATGAGATTTAATTTTTGATGTAAAACAATGAAGACCAAGTTCATTACATAAACTATCGCTGATTCTTGTGTGGTCGCGCGGGTGGTAAATTCAATGGTGAGAAGAAAAACCGTCTTGAATAGAGAGTCTAAGCAATAACTTAACCTATTGTAAGTAAATAAGTAATAACAGTTGTGTGTAAATTAGAAGACGTCTTAGATAAGTTTAGGATATGGAATCTTTGTCAGGATACCACAAAAAAAAGTCAAATATCAGACTTGTCAGCGCGGATTATCGACCTATAATGCTGAAAACCGGAGCGTCTGCCAATGCTCCGGTTTTTTTGTGCCCGAAGCATGAAAACCGACTGCAAAAGGTGATCAGAATGCACCTTCTTTAAGACTAGGTGTTAGGCACATCGTTACTGAAACAAGGAAATGCACAATGCGTATTGAACAGGAACTGAAGCTCGGCTTTAAAGATGTATTATTTCGTCCAAAGCGTTCAACGCTTAAAAGTCGCTCTCAAGTTAATTTAACCCGCGACATCACATTCAAGCATAGTGGCCGTCATTGGTCCGGCGTACCAGTCATTGCAGCGAATATGGATTCCGTTGCAACCTTCGAAATGGCCAAAGCATTAACTGAACATAACGTTATGACCGCGGTTCACAAACATTACACCGTTGATGATTGGAAACAGTTTATTGAAGGTTCGGACTCTAAAATATTAAATAACGTTATGGTTTCTACCGGTACGTCAGAAGTCGATTTTCAAAAGACCATTGATATCATGGCGATGACCGACGATATTATATTTATCTGCGTTGATATCGCTAATGGTTACTCTGAACATTTAGTTGAGTACGTAACGAAGGTGCGTGAACAGTTTCCAGATAAGGTTATCTCTGCAGGAAATGTCGTCACTGGCGACATGGTTGAAGAACTCATTCTTGCTGGTGCTGACATTGTCAAAGTGGGCATTGGTCCTGGTTCGGTTTGTACGACCCGCGTAAAAACGGGAGTAGGCTACCCACAGTTGTCCGCTATTATTGAGTGCGCTGATGCCGCTCACGGCTTAGGTGGTGCAATTATTGGTGATGGCGGGTGTGCATGCGCTGGAGATGTTTCAAAAGCCTTTGGTGGTGGCGCAGACTTTGTCATGTTAGGCGGCATGTTAGCTGGACATGAAGAATCTGGTGGTGAAACGGTAGAAAAGGATGGCAAGACGTTCATGAAATTCTACGGCATGAGTTCCGAGAGCGCGATGGCGAAGCATTCTGGTGGTGTCGCGAAGTATCGTGCAGCCGAAGGCAAAACCGTACTCATCCCGTTCCGTGGAAGCGTTCATGAAACCATTTCAGACATCCTCGGCGGCGTACGTTCAACCTGTACCTATGTAGGCGCAGCAAGGCTTAAAGAGCTAACTAAGCGTACAACATTTATCCGCGTGCAAGAGCAAGAGAACAACGTTTACGGTAAAGAGTAACACTCGTCATAACTGTAAAATTTTGCACAAATTAGGGTCGCTTTTAGCGGCTCTTTTTTTGCCTAAAATAGGGCAAGTGGCGAACTAGGTTATGCAAGAAAGCAGTTTACGTCGTGAAGAGAATGCAACTTTCCTTTAGTCACAAAAAACTCCAATCGATGGAAACATGGATTAGAGTTTTATTGCCGAGCTATCTATAAATTGCATTATCTAAAATTAAGGTGTCATTGAACAAGTAAAGGTAGCCTCAACTAAAGTATCCTCTGTATTCTCACTTGATTCAGTTACCATGGACGCCAAAATAGCGTTCTCTTTCCCTTTGATTTTAACGAAATGGCTTTCCTTAACAGAGTCAGCCTCTTGCCAAATTAAGGTTCCTGATGAATCGACTTTCCATGTAACGTTACTCGTTTCGTCTGCATCGTTATATTTGATAGTACCAATTTCACTTGAACGTAATTGAAGAGAAAAATTGTTATATGGTATGTTTTCACCACCTTTCGTTGTTGTTATAACAAATTGGCAAAGGTCATAATCTTCTCTGAAATTATAAAAATCATCAGAACGTGTAATGGATATTTCATCTAAATCACCAAGCAGAAGAGTAGAACCTGATTCCTCAAGTACATTCACTTTAGTCGTGGTAGAAAAACGACCAATCCGTGCAAAGCTATACGAACCTTCGTCCTGATCAACGAAACTAAGATCCCCCCAAGGATGAACGGTTATGGTTTCGTTTTCTTGATCAGACATATCTTGAACATTGTAAAGTCCACCCTCACCATCAGAATCAACACTTGCACTTAAGGCGTTAAATTTATTTGCTCCGTCTAAACTGTAGGTTCCAAATTCCCCAGAATAGGCTTGCGCCGATCCTTCAGAATAAGACTCTTGGTTATTGGTATGAGCAATAATATATTCAGTCGTTGAGATAAACGTGAGAATATTCCAATTATCATCATCCTCTTCATGCATACTCCATGCACCTATTAATGAGTTATCATCACTAGTAATACGTGTGAAAGTGAACGAGCCTTCCTCCGGAGCCGTAAAGTTAAGATTGTTTTGCTCAACTGAGATAGTAGTAGAAGGGGATAGGTCAGATAATCCACCTGATGAATCAGACTCTCCAGTAACATTAACAAGAAACCCTCCAGTTTCTAGATCCCAAGTATAGGTGCCATACTCGACAGAGCCTGCTTCTTGGTCGCCGTCATCACTGTGTTCGTGAATAATAATGTAGCGGTTCTCATCGATGAAGGTGAGAACATTGCGTTTGTTTTCCCCCTCAGATAATACCCAGGAACCAAGTAGCGTGCTCTTGAAGTGATCTTGCGCATCCTCTTTGCTAACAATAGTCAGACCTAAACCAGATAATTTACCTGCAACATCAGTATCAAAACTTGCAGACGTGATATCTAGTTCACTCGCATCAGCAAATGCTGCAGTGGTGGCGGCATCAATCGTAATTCCATTTTCTGGGTTACCATCTTTATCTAGCGTTTGTAATATTTGCAAGATATTGGTCTGTGTAGTCGGCTCATCGCTCATATCCATAGGCGTAATTATGCCGCTCGCTAACACTGGCGGAAATTCTAAATCGTTAATAAAAAATGTGACCGATTCTCCATCAACATAATCATACTCACCAAGTTCATTCGTTGTGCCTTCTTTTGTTTCAGTTCGATATGAGATACCTCCCACAGGACTATCAACAAACACCCCGGTTAACGTTGCACTGCTCCCTGAATCGTTGTTGTCACTGCTACTATCACTGTTGTTATCACTACCGCCACATCCAACTAACATACTAGTTAACGTAAGCGCTAAAAATAATGTTTTCATTACCTTCCCTTCTATGTTCTGAAATTAGAGATATTTTAAGGCTAAAAATTATCAGAAATTCAAAATGAAAATGAGCCATATTTGCGTTGAATTACTGGCGCATATAGAAGGTCAGTGTGTGATAATAAGATTAGTTATTCATCACCCAAATGGGTGATGAATAACTAAAACATCAGCGTAAATTGAGTTAGATCAATAGTCTGCGAATTATAGGTTACTCCGTTCACTTTTAATTCATGTGTTATTTCATACTTTCTGACAGCCATGCAATGAGTTCAATTGCTTTTTTTTTGCCATGGTTCTGTCTGGATAAGCGAGATAATAGGCACGGGTGAAATGAAATACAGTGGTGTCGCAGAAATTTTATCTGTAGAACAACAGCCGAAAGTATTGAAAGTGAAGCCTGGAACGTTAACGCTTTTCACAGGTCGCAACGCCATACATAGAGTAACACCGACACAAGGAGACAAAACTCGAATGTTGGTTGTCTTGGCTTATAATGCTCGGCAGACGTGAGTTTATCAGAACCGGCAAGAGTGACCTTCTATGGTCGACTTTAATATAGGATGAAAGATAGTAAAGTATTTGTCTTGTTTGAAGCTCAAAGGGACAAGTTCTTTAAATACGGGCTGAAGATAGAACAGATATCGATTAGAGGCAATATCGAATCGATTACTGTACTTGCCTCATTACAGCGGCTTTAATTTAGTGGAGAATGCTTCAACAGCGAACGCTCGTAAATATGAGATCGCTTACTACTCCCTGCATATAAACCGCGTATTATTTACGTCAGTTGTAGTAAATTTTGACTACCTTACCTAAAAATTCTATTTTCAATTAAAGCTATTTGAAGACAGAACCTTACTTGTAATATAGTGAATTGTATACCAATATAACTTTACGCGCATAGATCATGGATGGAGTATGTCTCAATTAGTAACCAACAAAAAGAATACGATTACGCAACTTGTGTTGCCATCGCTTTTAATTAATATTCTTTCATTGGCCGTGCCGTTAACGGTATTACAAATATATGACCGCATATTGCCTAATCAAAGCTACGGTACCGCGACATTATTGATTGCAGGGGCGATGATAGCGGTTTTATTAGAATCGTTGCTTAGATTCATTCGTACCTGGTTACTTTCTGCTGCTGCCAGCAATACAGAAAAGGCCAATTTTTCCTATCTTGTTTCACTTTTAGATAAAGCCACACCAAAACAGCTACTTAACCTAAAATTTGATGGTGTTCAGGACGGATTAGATTCGGTTAGCAAAACGAAAGAACTTCATTCAGGTGGGTTGATTTCAGGGATTATTGACGTGCCTTTCGCCCTGATTTTTCTCTGTTTGGTTGCGTATGTTGGTGGGGAATTAGTCTTGGTTCCTATTGCTGTATGGCTTATCACCTTTATTTTGGTTTGGGGAAGTTCTTTTCGAACCAAGCAATTGAATGAGGCAACAGCAAAACAGGAATCTCTACGTTCTTCATTCCTTATGGTAATGACCAATACGTTGCAGGGTATAAAGCGGCAAGCCGTTGAATCGCGGATCTATAGTCAGTTTAAACGGATCAATTATGAGCGCGCCCTTAGTAAAGCATCAGAAGAGCAACAAAGCGCCTTCGCTCAAGAGTGTATTCAACTCGCATCCTTAGCAACATCAGTAGTATTGGTGATTGTTGGTAGCTTGTGGGTATTGGATGGACAACTAACAACCGGTGGTCTTGCCGCGTGTTCAATTTTATCGGGTCGGGCTGTTGCACCATTAAGTGCGTTGGTTGGTCTGCGTGTAAAGTTGAATGCAATGCACAGTGCTAACCAAGCAATCGAGATGGTGAAAGCGGTAAACGACAATGATGACGAACTTGTTAAGAATCTAAATGTTGATTTTGACATTGGTGTAATTGAGTTGGTTGACGTAATAATTGATCGCTTTGGGCACCAGTATAAAGTATCTGGAGATTATCACTCGGGTGATATCGTTTTAGTACAGAGCGATATCCGGCATATTGCTAGTCATATACTTGCGGCAGTTTCTGGTAACGATGAGGTGATTCATGGGCAGATAACGTCAAAAAATGTCCCGTTTCCTCTTCGTGAAAACATCGCTTATGTGGGAAGTCGTGGGCAACTTTTATTTGGTTCGATATTAGATAACTTATGTGGGTTTGAACCTTCGCGCGCACAATTAGTAAATGATTACGTTAAAGAGCTTGGACTACATTCTGTTATTACACGATTACCTGAAGGGCTAGAAACGAAAGTAGGGATCACACCAAGTAATGTTCTGAGTGATGGTAGCGTAAAGCTCATTAATATTATTGCTCAACTAGCTAATAATAAACAGATAATAGTTTTCGATAAACCTGAGGTTGATCTCGATCTAGCCAGTATGGAAAGCTTGGCCAATAAAATCAAAATAGAGTCTGAAAAAAACAAGATTGTATTCATCGTGTCCCATCACCCACAGTTTATTAACTTGAGCAACAAAGTACTTGCCGTTGACTTAGTGATGGAGACATCAATATGAATGTATCACTAAGTATATGCGCCCAAAAGACATTAAGTGCACTTGAAGTGAATAGTAACATCCAACTATTTGCCAAGCAGTGGATTGATGAAAATGGGCTAGAGACAATAGAAGAGTTGTTTGCTCTTTTTGACCGCCTACAGCTACCCTATAGATTGCTCCCATCCCATAAAGAAGCGTGTAAATCAGAACATCGGCTGTGTCTGTTTGTCACGGGTGACTCAGAGGCCAAGTTGGGGCGTTTCTTTGATGGTAAATATCAGGTGTTAGCACTAGAAACCGAACAATTTGATCTATCTAAAACACCTGAAGACAGTCTTAATAGTTACTACATTTTGATAGACGATGCACCGAAGGAAAAAATCGAGCCCGATTGGGTTGGAGGCCGGCTAGCTGCATTTCGACCTTTAATACCGAAACTTATGCTTGTTAGTTTTTTTACTAATGTGTTTGCGTTGTTCATTCCATTTATCACCATGTCTATCTATGACCATGTTATTGGTGGTGACGCTGGCCATGAATTGGAGGGTATTGCGATTGGTGCAGCACTTCTGTTTGCCATGATGTGGCTTCTACGCGTTCTGAGAAGTAAGGTATTGGCTACTGTCTCGAATCGTATAAGCCGAGAGATTTCTCAAGCGATAGTGCAAAAGATACTTTCTAGTGCATACACCCAAGTGCAAAGTACCGCGTCATCTGCGCAGTATAATCAGACCTTAATGTCAGACCGTATCTCTGGTGTATTTTCAGGGCCATTAGGAAGTGCTTTATTTGATCTCCCATTCGTTATTTTGTTTTTGCTCGCCATTGGTATTCTTGGTGGCTGGTTGGTATTAGTCCCCGCCATATCACTGGTGTGTTATTACTTGCTTGCAAAACGTAATATTCAGAAATCAGTAACGCGTGCTAACCAAGCGACGGTCGCGGGAACCAACCGTCAAAACATGTTAAACGAACTGTCAAGTAAACTCGGTTTTATGCGTAGCGCCAATGTATTAAAACCGTGGAAGGTTCGGTTTGATAAAGCCAATTATTTGGCATCGAAAAATGGTTTTAATCAAGCGACAACTCAAAGCAAGTATACGTCGCTGTATTACGCTATAGGAGTCGGTTCTACCTTAGCAATTATAGGGATGGGTATCGGACTCATCTTTGAGCAAGTCATGACCGCGGGTGGCCTTATTGCTTCTATGATGCTTATTTCTCGAATTACTGGACCTGCCCAACTACTTGCTAATAGCGCAGGTCGATTGCAACTATTACAACAGTCAAAAATCCAAGTGAATCGAACACTAACTCAAAACAGTGACCGTAGTTTTAGCTATCAACATCAAGCATTATCGAAGGAAGCGCCTTCAATAAAACTAGAACAAGTGACGTTACGTTTTCCTAAGCAATCGAAGCCAGCGTTGAGCGGGGTTAGCTTTGAAATTGAGTCCGGTGAAGTCGTGGCGATTATAGGCCCAATGGGAAGCGGTAAAAGCTCTTTGCTTGGTGTTGTTGCTGGTTTACAGTCTGTGCAAAGCGGTGTTGTTGAGTTGAACTTAGTGAACATAAATCAATATGATCCGCAGTTGCTTCGGCACTGGAGTTATTATAGGGCGACGCATCCGGACATCTTGCTTCTAACGGTGCGAGAATGGCTTGATGATGGTAATGGTATTAGTGAAGAAACGATGTTGAATGCGATAAAGGTGGTAGGGGGAGAGCCTTGGTTGAGTTCATTACCTGATGGTCTAGACTCAGAATTAAGCAAACTATCACCTCAAAGTATATTTGATTCATTGGTAGGGTATGAAGCACAAGTATTAATAGACGCAAAAGCGTTGGTACATGACTATCCACTCTATTTAATGGATAACCCGGTTTCTGATTGCCATGAATCAGCAAAAAGTGTTTTTAGCCAATTTATTGAAAGTAAAAGAAGTAAGGCAACCGTTATTTTTACTTCGCACGATCTAGATTTAATAAAGTTAGCAGATAAAGTCATTGTGCTCGATGAAGGAAGTGTTGTTTACGCAGGGCCTGTAAACCAAGCGGAATCAGAAAGCCCACAAGGATTGGAGAGTGTGAATGAGTAATATGTATGGAGATGTGGTTGAATCTCGAAACACCAAGAGATTCCTTTCACTTGCTACGTGGGCTGTTGGTTTTTGTGTCATTGCGTTTGGTACATGGTCGGTGCTAACACAAGTGGATGAAATAGCAAAAGCAAAAGGTTCAGTCATACCGGAAGGTGAGCGGCAAGTGTTGCAGAGCGACATCGGTGGCAAGTTAAAGCGTATTTTAGTCAAAGAAGGTGAATTAGTTGAAATGGGTCAACCATTGGTTGAGTTTGACGCCACCTTTCAACAAACCGCCCTAGAAGAGTTGGATTCACAAAGAGTGACCTTAGAAGCGAGCATTGAAAGAATGAATGCGTTATTGGAAAACCGAGATCCAATTTTCGGCGTGTTTCAAGTAGATTACCCCGAAATTGTCAGCCAACAATTGGCCCAATTAAGCGCTCAAAAAGCACTATACTTTCAAAAACAAATCGTTCTTGAAAAAGAGAGTGAGCAGATTGCGGAGCAACTAAACAGTGTCGAGAAAGCCTTGCCATCTTTTAGACGACAGTTGTCGGCGACCCAGCAAGAGCTTGTGATTTTAGAAAAAGGACAGAAATCCGGTAATATTTCAAAGCTTCGAGTATTGGAAATGAAACAAAAACTCGCGTCTATTGAACAGCAAATTCAGGAAGCGCGTGGTAAAAAAGCGGTATTTCTTAGGCAAGTTGATTCTAATGAGCAGAAAATCGAACAACTATTAGCAGAAGAAAAAGTAGAGGTAAGCGACCTACGCTCCAAAGCTGTGTCTGATTTATCCGCTTTACAAGCTCGGGTTCGGACTGGGCAAGCGAAGTTAAGCAATACGATATTAGAATCACCTTTGCAAGGCTTAGTACAAAGTATACCAAGCACAAAAATTGGTGCAGTTATACCACCGGGCGGTACGGTTGTAGAGATTGTTCCTATTGGAGGAAAAGCCGACTTTAAAGCGCAGCTATCTCCAAGAGATATTGGTTTTGTAAGTGTAAGTCAACCAGCACGTGTAAAAATAGATGCATTTGATTACAGCCGTTTTGGTGCGCTAAAAGGGAGCGTCAAAAGTATTTCACCGACGACATCTCAAGATCAAAAAGGCAATATATTCTATGAAGTATTGATCTCAGTTGAGAAACCTTACTTTCATAATGACCCAGAAAAGTTTGTTATTTTGCCGGGTATGACAGGTGAAGTGAATATTACTACGGGAGAAAAATCAGTTTTCCAATACCTGTGGAAACCAATATATACCAATGTGAGTGTCGCGTTCGGTGAACGTTGATAGCTAACGAGTAGCTATTCGGGTAAATGTACCTAATGAGAGTGAATCGACGACAAAAAAAAGAACGTCATTTAGGCGTTCTTTTTTACGTTTGCAGGTGAATGTAACGTATTCCTAGCGTTCCTCGCCTTAGAAGTGAAGTTAGGTATCTTTTTCCAACAACTTGATGCTCTTACTTAAAGCTGGTGAGTTACCCTGAGTTTTAAACTGGCCTCACAAATACGTTGATGTAATGCGACTTCTTTGAAATGAACTGATACCTTTACTGCAACTTTATTCCTCAAGAAAACAATGATGTTATAATACATTGATGAGAACAAATTAATTTTAACTTGCACAACTTATTAATATTGAGGGTCTAAATTATACAACTTGTTATTGTTTGAATAAGATCATTGCGAGAGAAATAACAATAATGACAAGGGTTAATATATAAACATGTTTATCTTTTATCTTTTTCATTAATCTCATTGATACAGGTACGCCAATAAACGCGCCTAATGACATAAGTATTGCTGTTGTTAAATCGCTTTGTCCGCCTCTGCTATAATTTAGTGCGGTTAAACTGGAAAGAATAAGGGCCATCACTAATGATGATCCTACGGATTTTTTAATTCCGACACCAAGTAAGGTATTAAATGCGGGCAACAACATCACGCCTCCACCAACACCCGTCGATCCCATAATTGTACCGCAAGTGGCCCCAGTTGAAACGGCCACCTTGTTTGAGTGTATACGACCAGATTGTTGGTTAGCGCATTGTCGATATTTATTGTAAATGGAGACTAAGGATACGAGCATTATACCAATGATTGCAAACTCGATAGCGCTGTTAATACTAGAGGATAGGGCGGGAATACTGTAAAGATGGATAATCAATTCAGTGGTTATAAAGGTAGCAGGAAGGGCTCCTAATAGCATCCATCTTAGTGCTTTCCAATCGACATTTCCAACCATGATATGCGAAATGCCAGCGTTCGCTTTGACGATGGAAGAGATAATACTTGCGGTCCCGACAGCCATAATCGTATGCATACCAAATATGACCTGAAGAATAGGAATAATTAAAACGCCGCCACCAACACCTGTTAATCCAAGACATAAGCCTATGAGTGACCCTAATATCACTTTCATTAGGCTATCAACACTGAGTAATATTAATAAGTAATCCACATGATCCTCGTCGCTAATTTGTAATGTGTTGCTATTTATGACGTAATGTTTAAGTCATAATAAATAAAGGAATTGTACTTCGTTGCTAATATGAGGTTATTCTATAGGAGCACGAGGTCATCGATTATGTCGCGTGACATAATTGGAGAATAAATTATTTTTATGCGAATGAGAGACAATGACAATTGAATTAGATGCGGTTGTAAAGCGACTCAGTGAGAATACAAAAATTCATCAAGATAATTTTGAGAAGAATCAGATTATTTATCGTGCAAACCAAATAGCCAACGGATTTTATTTATTGGACTCCGGAATGGTTGGCTTGTATAAGAATACGGAAGCCGGCAAAGAACATTTGATTCGGGTGTATGGGAAGGGTGAGTTTTTCGGTTATCGCTCGTTGTTTAGTCAAGAAGCGTATCACCTTACCACTCGTAGCCTAACACCAAGTAATGTTTACCATATTCATATTTCACGTATCGAAGATCTTTATCAAAACACGCCAGATCTTTTAAACTTCTTAGTTAAATCAGTGTGTAGAGAGTTAGGAGAAGCAGAAAGTAGGCTATCTAATGTGGCTGGCTTTGGTGCGAAAATCCGAGTGCTAGATTCAATTATTGATCTGTTCGGTCGCTTTAGTGATTACCCATGGACGGCAAGAGAGATCGCAGAGTTTTCAGGGACAGAAGCACAAACCGTGATTCGTTTCTGTCGCCTCCTAAAAGATAAGGGATTACTCGATCCAAATATACGTGGTATCGCTCCCGTTAATCTGCATAACCTCTCTCAATTTAGAGCCAAACTCGTCAGCGATTAAGGGTCTTTATTTTCCACAGCATTGCTTGAATTTTCTGTTTGAACCACATGGGCATGGGTCGTTTCGACCGACCTTTGCAGTGGTAGAGGCACTGTTTTTAAGCTGCATTTCATGTTGATGTACCTGCCACATGATGTCACTTGCTGGTCGACCAGACTCAACTAAATCGCGCATTGTCGCAATGTAAGAGGCGGTATAATTGAAAAAATGTAAATAACCATCACATAGGTAATTGTGATTAGGCGCACCACTTTTTGACGATATAAATCTATGCTTAGGGCAACCACCATGACACGCGAAACGAAACTCGCACGTTTTGCACTCTGGTGTTAATCTCGATTTTTTAGACTGCCCAAATGCAATGGCTTGATCGCTCTGATTCATCTCTTTGATTGATAATTCGTGTATGTTACCAAGCTTATATTCAGGATATACGTAGTGATCACAGCTGTATAAATCGCCGTTAGCTTCTAGAGCCAGTGCTGTTCCGCATGTTGGGGAAAATATACATAGGCCACCCGGTTGTTTACACCAGTTGGCTAACGCGGTATCGAACGTTTGAATAAATACAGTACCAACGTCTTTTCTAACCCACTCATCAAATATCTGGTTAAGAAACTCGCCATATTGCCATGCAGGCACCGACCAACTTGTTACATTAGATTCAAGCGGTGAATCAGGGTGAATCAAAGTGAGTTGACCAGAATTCGTGGTTTTGGTCTGTTGTTCCACCAAGGGTATGAACTGCATGAATTTGGAGCCGATCGCTTTTAAAAAGTGATAGACCTCTTTGGGGTGGCGGGCATTGATATCATTGACGACAGTCAGTGTATTAAAAGCGATGTCGTGATGAATAAGTCGCTTGATCGCTCGCATCACTTTTTCGTGTGTCGCTTTACCTGATCTTGTTACTCTATAGGCATCGTGTAGCTCTGCTGGACCGTCAATGGAAAGGCCAATTAAGAAATTGTGACGTTTGAAAAATTCACACCAATCGTCGTCTATCAAAATGCCGTTGGTTTGAAAGGCATGATGCACTCTTTTATCACCTTTGTGCTTATCGACAAACTGAATGGCTTTTTGATAAAACGCTATTCCCATTAAGGTCGGCTCACCGCCTTGCCACGCAATATCAACGTCTGGACCTTGCTGCGCATCAATCTGCTGTTTAATGAAAAGTTCTAATGTCTCGTCGTCCATTTTCCAGTTTTCATTTCGCTCTGGGTAGAGCTTCTCTTTTTCTAAATAAAAACAGTATTTGCAATCGAGATTACATACAAAACCAGATGGTTTTGCCATAACGTGGCAATTGGTAGGAAGGTTTTGAGTGGTCATTGTTTGCAATTAGACTCCTTTTATAGAGAGGTGGCAGATGAGGGTGAACAGAAAAAAGTTATGGCTGTATATATACTTGAAATAAGCGAGTTAAAGCCAGCTTTTTTTTAAAACTGGCTTTATTTAAAAAATAACCTGATGCAACTCAAGATAGATAAGTTTAGCTTAATATAGGTTTTAACATCTGCATATCTTGATTGTGCTGCATTGGCAGGTGTTCCATATTGTGTAATCGGAACGATGCCCAATAACCCGCCCAACGAGGATCTGAACTGAATATCTCAGCGCCTTTATCTATTATGGCTTGCTTAATACTGTCGGATTCCTCCAGATAAAAAAGGTTAACCTGATCATCGATATCTAGGTCATAGAGTTCTTGATACCCAGTTGAGGTATTGTAACCGTAAAACCAACGGCGGTTATCTAATTCGATTTGGAAACCCGCACCAAGGTTCATGCCGACGTGCATGCCTGTTTGATATACTTGGGTTAGTGGTTTACGTTCTTTTCCTTGGGTAAGAGGCAGCAAACTACCCCCTTCCATATAGGTTGGTGTGTCTATACCCGCGATATTCAAAACGGTTGGTGCAACGTCTAGTGATGAAACCAATACTTCGCTATGTCTAATCGCTGATGCATAGGATTGCGGCGGCTTAACATACAGAGGAATCGAGAATATATCAGGTTGAAAATAGACCCCCTTATCAGCCATACCCATTCTTCCGTTCATGTCTCCATGGTCGGCTGAAAATATTATCAAACTGTCTTGCCAAAGCCCGGATGATTTCAAGTAGTCAATGAGTTTTCCGACGCCATAATCCACGACTTCTACTTGAAGTAAGTGACCCGCTATATAATCCACTAACGTCTGCTCGTCGTAGATCCCCCAATATTTCCTATAAAGCTTGTAGATAGGATTATTTGGGAGATCGTCACAAGCCATTAAGCGACGAAAACTCTCTGGTATTTCGATAGCTTGCTTAATTTCTTGATAGCGTTTTTCAAAACCGGCCGGAATGGAGTAGGGCTGGTGTGGGTCAAAGAAGTCAAGTTGGCTAAAAATCGGCTTTGTTGGGTCTTGGCGTTTGGCGGCCTTTATCTGACGAATGGTAAGATCAGCTAAGAACGTAGAGTAGTGAGCTTCAACTGGGAATGGTTGGCCATTTTCTTGTTCAATCCATCCGCCGAACGAATTTCCAACGTTCACCATATCCGACTGCAATCCGTAGAGTTCTCGTTTGTATACTGGCGGCAGAACCCCCATTGAGTCGATATAGTCGATATACCGGTCATCATCTAATACGGGTGGTCCCCAACGATCCCACGCGTGAACGTTTTCGCCAAAAGTTTCGACAAATTTAGCGACGCCCACGTGGCATTTTCCAGCGTGTTTAAGCGTGTAGCCCTCAGATTTAAGGTAATCTTGAAAAATAGTATCACTCGTTTCAAGATCGACCTGTGATCCACAGGGTGCTCTTTCGCCATTGGTTAAGTATGGAGGATGTTGGCCAGTAAACAGTGCGGCTCTAGCGGGTCCGCATAACGGGCTTGGCGTGAAAGCGCGGTTAAACTTAGTCCCTTCTTGCGCTATCTGATCTAGATTTGGTGTACGGATAACACTCGATAGCTGTCTAGCATCGTTGTAACAATCTGGCGAGATCATATCAACGGTTATTAAGAAGATATTCGGTTTGTTAGCGACGTCAAAGGTTTTGTAGGCACCCTTACGCGACTTTCTATTTAGGAATTTGGTATCCCCAGGCATAAAAGAATCCTCACTGGATAAGTGTAAATAATGAGCCTGAATAGCTGTATCAATTCTTGTCCTGAGTGCAGATTCAGGCCCGTTGATCTTATTGGTTTTCGGCGAGAGAAGACGCTGACGGTGATGTTTTTGATAACCAAATTTTTCGAGCTACAAAGCAGGACATTCCAAAAAGCGCTAACACGAGAAGCACCTTGGTAAGGCTACCGTTCTCACCGAGAATGCCGATATTAGAAAATACAGTGTAAAGCAGGGCTAACAGTCCAATAACCGTCCAGCTAGCGTGTTTTACGTACTTCCATTCAGTCACTTCAACCTGTTCGGTATACTTCTGTTCGAATGCGCTCTCCAATGGTTTGAAATAGCGAACCACCATCATGATTGAAACCATCCACAAGAAGTTAAGACCAACAACGTGGAGCCAATGCAGTTTGACGAACCCTAGGTCATCCTTAAGCACGAAGTGAGCGATATAGAAACTCGCCATACCAATGGGAAGCGCAATGTATGCAGCAAGTGCAGGTGTACGTTTAGACACGATACCAACAAGAATCACGGTAAGGATTGGCACATTAATAACGGCCATAATGGTTCGCATTAGCGTATATAAACCATCCGCTTGCGCAATAAGTGGCGCAATACAAACACAAATAGCAATAGTAACTGAACCAAAGATCTTACCGATTCGAACCGTCTGCCTATCAGACGCATCTTTGTTGATTATCCCTTTATAAATATCAAGGCTTACAAGCGTTGATAAGCTGTTCACTCCACTATTAAATGAGCTCATAACAGCGCCGAATAATACCGCACCAAAGAACCCCGTTAACCATGTAGGAAGCACTTCTCTAACCAAGGTTGGATAAGCCATATCTTTAGCAAGAATTTCCAATCCTTCTGCTGAAATCCCTTTAACAGGTACAGAGATCATTCCGCGTTGATGCATGTGCCAAGCGATAATTCCAGGTAGAACCAGCATCATGACACCAAAAACTTTCATAATTGCCGCTGCTAAAACACCTTTTTGTCCCTCTGCTAGGTTTTTTGCGCCTAATGCTCGTTGAACAATCGCTTGATTGGTACACCAGTAAAAGAGGTTAATTAATAAAATACCAGAGAATAGAGTATGCCAAGGAATCGCCGCTCCTTCTGAAACACCCGCCGCTTGCATCCGTTCTGGTGCCTCGGAAATGACGATATTAAAACCTTCAATCATGCTGCCATCACCAAGTTGGGTCAGGGCAAGAACCGGGACTAAGAAACCCGCGAATAGAAGACCCACGCCGTTTACCGTATCTGAAACTGCTACTGCCTTAAGCCCACCGAAGACGGCGTACAAACCTCCCATAATACCGAGGCTGATAACCATTATCCAGGTCGCTACGTTCTCAGTGACCCCTAGAATTTCAGCTACATTGAACAGTTTACCTAAGGTAATAGCACCTGCATAAAGTACAAATGGTAGGAAGCCAATTACAATTGCGTAAATAAAGATAAATGACGCGACACTTCTCATTCGCTTGCCGTATCTAGCTTCTAAAAACTGAGGTACAGTGGCGATGCCACCGCGTAAGAACTTAGGAAGAAAAACAACAGCAAGTATTATCATTGTTACCGCGGCTACAGTTTCCCATGCCATAACACTTGCGCCATTTGCGAAGGCATTGCCGTTGAGCCCCGTTAATTGCTCTGCAGAAATATTGGTTAGAAAAAGCGAACCTGCAATAACAAACCAGGGAAGACTACGACCGGCTAAAAAATAACCCGTTGTTTCGTTTAAATTTTCATCTTTAGTAACTCGATATGATATCCACGCTACTAACAGTGTAAATATAATAAATGACCCAATGGCAATCATAATATTATTCTCCATGTGTGAAGCACTTTTATTCCGTTCAATGTGCTTTTATTGTAAGGGTAATTAAGGTTAGGGCGATGTTCTAGTGATTAACTTTAAACTTGCTAATTCTCGTTAATAATAAAGAGATACGTCACGTTATTCGTCATTCAATAAAGGATTTCAATCACCTTGGGTCTAGTATTGGTTAGAAACGACATCATGTAGATGTAGTTAACGAACCGATTCATGTATAAAACGAAACTATGAAGAATAATCCGTTAGTAATTCTAAAAAATGTGAGCTGTACAGGTATTTCGATACGTTCATTTTGGGATGTCAATGGTGATAGGGGTTATCAAAACCTTTGGCCAAGAGATCGTAAGCTTCCTTACGCAGACAATACCCTTGTTGTTGTTTATACAGAGAGTGGTCAGGGGGTGATAAATGTAAAAAACGCAGATAGCATCAATATCAGGGGGAATAGTTTAATCTTTCTTGAACCACAATCTATTCTGAGTTACGGCTGTACAGGATTGGCATGGAAGTTATATTGGGTAGAGATATTTATAGATGAAGATGCGAAAAAGGTCATCCCTTTTAAAAGCATTATTAATATAGAAAATAGAGTTCATTATGAATTACAACTGGAGGAATTAAAGAAGCAGTTGAATTATAATGAGACCTACCATAACTCATATGCAGCAGCAATTTTTACTAAAATATTCTACGAATGGTTGGTTAACGCTAATTTCAAAGATAAGACACCACAACAAAGGATCATTGCCACTGTTGTAGACGAAATGTATCACCGAATTTCGGAAAACTGGACCGTTAAGGAGATGGCTTCTTTTGTTGGTTGCAGTGAGCAACATATGCGCAAGCTATTTACTAAGCAAACGGGTAAATCACCGAAAGACTATTACATGACGATTAAACTTGAAATTGCGCACACTCTGTTAAAAAAGGGCACACATAACATCACACAACTCGCTTATGAACTTGGTTACACTGATGCGTTCCATTTTAGCAAAGCCTTCAAGAAAAAGTTTAACATATCACCATCAGAGGTCGAACCTCACCAGACCAGCGAGGCTCGAAATCTATTAGAGCAATGACGTGTTAGGGATGATTAAAAGCGATCAGTCCCTCAACTCTCTTCTTAAGATTTTTCCGACATTAGTTTTTGGCAGTTCTTCTCTAAATTCAATGATTTTTGGGATTTTATAGCCAGTCAAATGTTGACGGCAGTGCTTCTTTATATCGTCTGCAGTAACTGGCGCACTAGTGACAACAACAAGTTTAACCCTTTCTCCGGCGACGTCATCTAGTACGCCAATTGCGGCGGCCTCGACAATCTTAGGGTGCAGAGTGGCGACTTCCTCAATTTCGGTAGGAAAGACATTAAAACCGGAGACTAGAATCATGTCTTTTTTACGATCTTCTATATAGAAAAATCCTTGGTCATCCATCCTGCCGATATCACCAGAACTTATCCAACCGCCTTCTTTTAAGGCTTCTTTAGTTTCAAGTTCTTGTTGCCAATAGCCTTTCATGACCTGATCACCGCGAATCTCTATCTCACCAATTTCTCCGGCAGGAAGTTCGTTGCCTTGCTCATTGACTATTCTTAACTCAGTACTAGGCAAGGGCACTCCAATAGATGGAACAAAGGACTGTTGAGTATGGACACCACCAGCAACGACAGGGGAGCATTCAGTCAAGCCGTAACCTTCAACGACTGGCATTCCTGTAATTCTCTGCCATTCGTCCGCGACATGTTTTTGTGTCGCCATTCCACCTGCAATAGTGAAGTTAGCATGGCTGAAGTCCAATGATCGAAAGCCAGCATGATTGTTTAACCCGTTAAAAAGCGTGTTAAGACCAAACATCATGGTGAAAGGATATTTCTTTAGATCGTTAACAAAACTATCCATATCTCGAGGATTCGTGATAAGTAGGTTAGTACCACCAAAATACATGATCAACATCATACTGACTGAGTTAGCAAAAATGTGATAGAGAGGCAGAGGTGTGACGGCGTGTTCGTTCTCGACTAAGGTTCGAGGTGAAAAATGCGCATTAACCTGCAGAACATTTGCAATAATGTTGCGATGCGTAAGCATGGCCCCTTTAGCAAGCCCTGTTGTACCGCCCGTGTATTGGAGGTAAGCAAGATCACTGTTTTCTATAAGCGGTGGATTCAGTGTCAGGCTTTTACCTTGAGTTAAGGCTCTTTTGAACGAGATGGCGCCAGGTAGATTATATTTTGGCACCATTTTTTTAACATACTTAACGGCAAAATTAACCAGTGTACGTTTATACGGTGTAAATTCATCACCTATTCGAGTTAGAATGACATGTTCTAAACTGGTTTGGTTGATAACTTTTTGAAGATTGTTGCCGAAGTTTGTCACCGCTACAATGGCTTTTGCGCCTGAGTCGCGTAACTGGTGTTGAAGTTCTCTCGGCGTATAGAGAGGATTAACGTTTACTACCACCAATCCTGCCTTGAGAGAACCAAGAATAGCGATGGGGTATTGAAGAAGGTTTGGCATCATTAATGCGATGCGATCCCCTTTTTTCATTGCCAATTTTACTTGCAGATAAGCAGCAAAAGCCGTCGCTTTTTCATCCAGTTCCTTATAACTAAGCGAATGCCCCATATTAATGAAAGCGGCTTTGTCTGGATGCTTAGCGAATACGTCCCGGAACATATCCGTAATATTTTGATACTTGTCGGCATCGATAGACGCAGGCACGTCTTTCGGGTAACTGTTAAGCCATGGTTTTTGTTCTGCGTACATTGTTATATTCTTCCTGCCATTTTTACCCGTATAGGGTAACGTATTCGCAATTCAAACAATAGAGCAAACGTACTAACTGAGCGTTTATCAACCTGTTTCTGTCAATATTTTAGAGGTAAATCCGGCGATAGACGATAGAATTGTTTCATGCTTAGACTAAAGTGGTATTTTCTATTTGTCATTTCTAGGTTAAAAATAACCTTACTATCTTTGAGATTATTAGTGAAACACAACAAGAGGGTTGGATTATGGAATTGAAGCAAGACCCAAGATGCTATACCGATGTGTGTGTAAATGGACTTTGGTATCACTATGATCATTGCGGCACTAAAGCATACGTATTGAGAGGGGGAGCGTCTCCAGAAATTATGCTTGAGCGCGAGCCAAAGACAGAAGACGAGTTAGTCTTAATGCTTAAAAATATGACGCCCAATTTTTAGATATTAATATAATAAAAAACCGAGTTCTTTGACAAGGCTCGGTTTTTTATTGCGTGTTAGATTAGTCATGTAAATTCATTATTCGCATGGAGGTGCCATGTGGATAACCGCCAAACCTCCGAGCGAGGTTTCGCGGTACTTCTTATTCATGTCTTTTCCGGTTTGATACATAGTATCAATAACTTTATCCAAAGAAATCAAGCACTTGCTGTTTCTCTTTAGTGCCATTCTAGATGCATTAATTGCCTTTACTGCCCCCATTGCGTTTCTCTCAATACAAGGCACCTGAACCAGCCCACCAATGGGGTCACACGTCATTCCTAAGGAGTGTTCCATGGCTATTTCAGCGGCAATACAAACTTGCTCGTTAGTACCACCGCGTAAAGCAGTTAAACCAGCTGCCGCCATAGAAGAGGAAACACCGATTTCTCCCTGACAGCCGACTTCTGCGCCAGAAATGGACGCATTCATTTTATACAGCATCCCGATAGCACCAGACACAGCAAGAAAATCTTTGATCTGTTTAAGATCTAACTCTTTAATAAAGGTGTGATAATACATCAATACTGCTGGGATAACGCCAGCGGCACCATTGGTTGGCGAGGTGACAACTTGTCCTCCAGCGGCATTTTCTTCACTCACCGCGAAGGCATAAACATTTATCCAATCCATTATCTCCATTGGGTCGCTATGCAGAGAATGATTGGCCTCAAGGTTTTTATGTAACGCTGGAGCTCGCCTTGTTACATTGAGTCCACCATCAAGAATACCCTCTGTCACTAATCCACGTTCGACACAATTTGTCATTATTTGCCATATCTGACGTGCTTTATCATCGATTTCTTCTTGGGGTCTAAATGCTAATTCATTTTTTAAAACAAGTCCGCCCAAGCAGAAACCGTTGGTCTCCGCTTTTAGCAGTAACTCGTCTGCTGAAAGGAAAGGATACTCAACCTTAACAACGTCTTTACTCGACCCGTTGGTTAATTCAGATTCGGTAGCAATGAACCCACCACCGACGGAATAATAGATCTCTTTTGAAATGAGTTTATTGCTTCCGTCGAATGCAGAAATGGACATGCCATTTTCATGCAAAGGAAGGTTCTCTTTGTGAAAAATGATGTCGTTATTGAAATCAAATGGAATAATGTAGTTCGGTGAAAGTGTGAGTGTGTTGTTGTCGATGTCAGAGCGTAGCAGGGCGTTCGCTTGTTCAATATGAATATTGTCTGGGCGGTTTCCCATCAAACCAATGAGCGTAGCGCGGTCAGTATGGTGACCTCTACCCGTTAATGAGAGCGAACCATAAAGGTCAACCTTGATTGACGCTACCTGGTCGAAATGACTTTCGATTTTTTGCCTAAATTCGAAACCTGCAATCATAGGTCCATTGGTATGAGAACTTGAAGGGCCAACACCGATTTTGTAGATATCGAATATAGATAACATGGTTTTACTCTCGAGATGAAATCAGTGCGAATACTGATTTATATTTATAATGTGTTTCGGAAAATAACGAAGGTTGATACTACCGTTCCGATCCTGAACAATTCAAGAAACTTGTTACGTGGCTGTGACAGAGAATAACATACTCTACTAAAAATCACGTTTTAAACCCTGTATAGTAATATTCCTTTTTCATACCAATGTTTATTATTTGTTATGGTTTCAATTATAGACATAGATTGCTCAAGTGGATAACTAATGCAGGTAAGTGAAGTATTAAGTGGTGAGTTGGCGACTGAATTTAAAACGGTGTCGGCTATGATGGAGATATACTGCAGAAAATATCACGGTAGCAGGTCGAACTTATGTCAGAACTGCCGTGAGCTCTTGACCTACGCAGAAACTAAATTGGACCGCTGTCCTTATGGTCAGGAGAAGCCTACCTGCAATAAATGTCCAATTCATTGCTATAAACCAGAACCCAAAGAACGCATGCGGCTGATCATGCGCTACTCTGGCCCAAGAATGCTATTGAAACACCCCATTCTTGCGGTTAGGCACCTTCGGCACGAAAAGCGCGAGGTACCTGAACAACCTAAAGTGAATGCATCTAATCGTCACACGCGATTAGAATTGGCCAAACAGGAAGCCGAGTACAAAAAAACTATGCGTGAGAAAGAGTAAGGTTGTTAACCCATTTTAGCTTCAAATAACGATGAAAGCAGAGCAATAATTTAACAACCTCTTCGATGATCAACATCGCATAAACCCAGGAAAATCCCCATTCTCCGATGAATGCACCATAGGCGGTGAGGGGAATACCGACCAACCACATTGCGATAAAATCCATTCGCAGGCAAAACAGGTTGTCCCCGCCAGAACGCAATATCCCATTTATGATGATCAAGTTAAGCATTCTTATCCAGATACCGCAGCATAGGATAGAGATTGCGGGAAGTGATAGGTGATAAAACACTTCTCCATCCAGATTAAGTAGTGTGAGTATCCATTCTTTGGTAGCGAATAGAGTTACACCAAGAATTAGGCCAAATATCAAAACAAACTTCAACAGTATCCGTGTTAGTTGAACCGCTTGACCAAATTGGTCTTTGCCCAATGACTGCCCAATGAGCACGGAACAAGCAACAGAAAGACCAAAGAATGTCGCGTAACACAGCGATTCAAATGGCCCTAGCAAGCTAAATACGGCCAGTTCCGTTGTTCCAATATGACCAAATATCATCTGGTAAGTTAACGTACCCATGGCCCAAAGCAACCCGTTGGATGCATTTGGTATAGCCAACTTACGATACGACGCATGTAACTTTTCAGGTGAGGCAACACGTTGAGAACTGAAGAGCCAATGGTGACGGTACCTCATATATGAATACATCAAAGCGATCTGTACAAAACGGGCAATAGTGGTGGCTAGGGCTGCACCCGCGACACCCATAGGGGCTATACCAAAACCACCCTGTATGAGCCAAAAATTAAGGGCGATGTTTAACAAGACCGTTAGAGTACCCACATAAAGTGGAGAGGTTGCATCTCCGCTAGACCGCATACTAGATTCAAGTACGATGACGAAGTGCGTTAATATCAATACTGGAAAACTGTACCACAGGTATTGGGACCCCAATTCGATTACACGTAAATCCATGGTTTGCGCCTGCATAATAAACCCAGAAAATAACGTAATTAGCACCGTAACGGGTAAAATAATTAGCGCGCCAACACGAATAGCGTAAAGCGTTACTGATTTGGCCGAGTTTCGGTCATCTTTGCCCCAGTATTGCGATACCAATACACCATTCGACACACTTAACCCCGCCATAATCATAATTGCAACAAAATGCCATTTTGATGCAATTCCCACAGCAGCAGTTGCCTCTTTACCAAATTCACTAACAATGAGAACATCAGCAAGTGCGAGAATTGATACCAACGCGCTTTGTATCGCAACAGGAAGAGCGAGCTTGATTATTCTTGAAAATAGGCGCGGGTGGTTGGTTTGAACAGGCATTAAGTATGACATGAATCCTCCTTTTTAATAGAGTGAAATATAGACATATAAGAAGATAAATAACATGTCAAAAAAAAGCATAAACCTGTTCAAATCCGTCATTAGTGATTTTGAGCCTCCAGTCGAATGGAAAGATTTTGTTTATCTCTCACCGGAATGTAGGGAGCGATTTTTAACAGTATCGGATATCCCAGAACTCAGTACTCAACATTTTTTCATGGCTGGATTAGCGGAGTTGAAAGGGGGATATCTGGTTGAAAGAGACAGCGTTGACGTCCACACCCTGCTATTCACTATTGAAGGGGAAGGTAAGCTAACAACGGCAACAAGTGAGGTGGTACTGAAACAAAACACACTGACTGTTTTACCTGCACTTACTCCGTTTCGATTTGAGTTAAATAAACCTGATGGGCAATGGAAAATGGTCTGGGTTCTCCTTAATAATAAAGAAAAGTGGATTCAGATAGCCAAACTTGGTCAATCGGTTATACCCTTTAAGGACGCGGAACTTGTATGGGCACTGATGACGCTTTTGCACAGCGAGATAGAAGGTCGACCAGCTTACAGAAAGCTTATATGCAGCGAGATTTCGAGTTTTTTAACAGGTGTTGAGTCCAAACCATTTAACTCTACTGCAAGAGTTCAGGCGTTATTTAATGAAGTAGGAGCACAACTTCATTTGCCATGGACGGTGAAAGAGATGGCGAACAGAACGTTTTTGAGTGAAGAGCAATTAAATAGAGTGTGTAAATCGCTTTATGCTCGCTCTCCTCAGAAAAAACTAATTGCATTACGCATGCAAAAAGCCGCAGACTTACTGCACAATAGAGAATGGTCTATTACCATGATCGCGCAACGTCTTGGATATAAAGACCCATACAATTTCACCCACAGATTCAAGGTGTTTTATGGTTGTTCTCCGAGAGATTACCGTAAACGAATTCATCAACAAAGAGAGTCATAATGGAGTCAGTTGCAATACTTGTAGATGTACAAAATATCTACTACACGACAAGGGATCGTTTTAATAGTCATTTTGACTACAATGCATTCTGGAGAAAAGCAACCGGGAATAGACAGGTAGTTGAAGCCAACGCTTACGCAATAGCAAGCAACAACCCCAAACAAAGGCAGTTTCACCATATACTCCGTGGTATAGGATTTAACGTTAAGTTGAAGCCTTTTATTCAGAGAATGGACGGTTCTGCGAAAGGGGATTGGGATGTTGGGATAACACTAGACGCAATAGAGTTGGCGATGCAAGCTGATGTCGTGATTCTTCTTTCCGGCGATGGTGATTTTGATTTGCTTGCACAACGAATCAGAGATAAATATAAAAAAGAGGTTGAAGTTTACGGTGTTAAAGATCTTACAGCAAAATCTTTAATAGAAGCGTCGGATCGTTTTTATGAAATTGATGAAGATCTTTTAATAAAGTAATGTAAAAAGAAGAAGATCAATCATTGATCTTCTTCTTCTTGAATTTCTTTTTCACTAACATTTTCTTCTATAATAATATCTAATTTTTCTCTGTCAGCTTTAGATATATATTTTTCTTTATTGTCTGTATGTAATTTAGAGTTTTTCTTTTTTTGTCTTTTTTTAAATATTTGATTAATTTTCTTTTTTCTATTCACTGCATATTCTCACTCAGTAGATGTCTATTTAATAAACGAATTTGAGACCTGACATTCGTGATTATAAGCTGCTTTAGATTAGCCGTCTACATCTAATCGGAGCGGTGTCGCAAAGTGAAAGCCTTGAAACAGGCTTACATTGAGACTAGAAACACTGAGAAACTGTTCTTTTGTTTCTATCCCTTCTATTAAGATTTTCGCGTTTATACTCTCACCCAAATCCAACGCTTTGTATAGCCTTCGTTGGTTACCGTCAATAAAATCATCCAGTAAGCTTTTATCCAATTTTATTATGTCTGGTTGTACTAGTTCAACACGATCAACGTCAGAAGAATCAATACCATAATCATCGATAGCGATGGTAAAACCAAGTTCTTTCAGGTGGTCAATAGACTGTTTAAGTCGTCTTGGATTATAGCTATCTAGCTCCACGATCTCGATGACAATCTGGCTCGTCTTTATCTCTAATTCATCTAGGCGTTGCATAAGCAGTTTGGTATTGCGACTGTTATTAAGAAAGTACTCATTAGACCGGGGAATAGTATTTAGAAATAAGGTAGAGCGCCGTTTTGATGATAGGGCGAAATTTCTTATGTGGATCGCGCGACTAAGGCGTTCAACGAATATTTTGCAATCGAAACTAAAAAGGTTACTTCTAAAGAAAAGATCTGTACGAATCTCTTGTCCATCGATGGTCTCTATTCGAAGTAATGCCTCGTAACCAATAATATGAGTGTCACTTTTCAATATTGGTTGATATACACTATTGAGTAACAATCCATTGTAAGTTGCAAAATAGTAACCATTATTATCTCGTTTAATGAGGGATTCTAGTTCTCTACGTTCAAAATACATAAGATATATTCAAATTTTATTAATCACAATTTATTTTTAACCACACTAATTATATTGTCAATACGACTTTATGCTCATTTATAAGAATGTATTAAATTAATTATATTTATAAACAATTTATTAACAAATAAGCAAAACATTGAGTACAAATCGAAGGGTTAAATAGACGCATATTGGCTGGTAAGAGTAGTTAATGCGGTACAAATCACATTAACTAGGTTGCTTATACTTTAGTTTAATCTATTTAGCATTTGATGTGTCAAGAGTTTGTTTTGACAGAGAGCTAACGATACCAACGATGGATAGCTATCGATGCCGAAAATATTAGATCAAACATATATCAGGATTATTTAATGCGTTTTATTTACTTAGCCCCCATGGCTTTGTCTTGTTCTGTTTTTGCAAATGAAGAAGCTTCTTTATTGCCCAGTTTAGAATTAGAAACACTGATGGCAACCGATGTCCAAGCGAATGCTGCGATGAAGCGTTTACAATCTACATCTGAAACCGCAGCGTCTATATACGTATTATCTAACGATGAACTGGTTAAATCTGGTGTTACTTCAATCCCTCAAGCATTGACATTAGTCCCTGGGTTGCAGGTAAGAAAAATCGACAATAATGTTTGGGCGATAACATCTAGAGCACCAGCAGGTAGATATTCAAGTAAATTACTTGTAATGATCGATGGCCAGAGTATTCATAACCCTGGTTTCGCTGGTGTTGATTGGGAAAGTATAAATGTACCAATTTTTGACATAGAAAGAATCGAGGTCATACGTGGTCAGTCAGGGTTGTTATGGGGAAGTAATGCGACAAATGGTGTCGTTAATATTATAACTATGCATTCTGAGGACACGCGTGCAACAAAAGTTCAGGTAGAAACCGGTTCACAATTAAACCATCAAGTAACGGGGCGGTTCGGGTCAGACTTAGGTGAGTATGGTGCGTATCGAGTCTATGCTTCAAGTCGAGAAACTGAACGTTCAGACACCTCCTATAAAGGACGCTCTAGTGATGAAGGGGAAACCTCTTCGTTTGGGTTGCGCTCGGACTTGATCCTAAGCGATGATCTTTCACTTATTTTGCAAGGGGACTATACAAAAATTGATAACGGTCAGACGGTCTCGTTATCTGATTTGACGACGTTTAAAACGAATCAGCTTACGACGGAATTTAAGCGAGAAGATGTTAAGTTAATGACGCGTCTAGAGCACCGGATAGATATTATTTCGAGTCAAATGATTCAAGCCTCCTATTCCAACCTGTCAGCAGACTCAGCTTTCCACAATGAACGCTTTAGTATTGTCGATGTAGACTATCAAATGAATACTATTATTAACGATATTCAATTTGACTGGGGTCTTAACTACAGACACACCCAAATAGATAGCGAAGACACGGACTATATGCTGGCAGTCAAAGATATTAACTCTACCGCCCAATACGGTGGATTTGTACAGGTACAGATTGACCTTATTCCACGAGAGTTGAATTTTTCACTTGGCAATCGTTCCGAACACAATGATTTTACTGGTTGGGAACACCAACCCATTGCAAGGTTAATGTGGAAGCCAACTGATAATCATGTAATGTGGTCATCGGTATCTCAAGCTATAAGGGTTCCATCTTTACTAGAGCAAAATGGTAAGACAGTGTTATCGGGTCAACGAGTAGGTGACCAAGTTGCGACAGGTAATCCTGGTATAGATAATCTTTATATCCCTTTATACTTAAACGGTAGCGAAGATATAGACGCTGAGACAACAATTTCGGGCGAGTTGGGTTATCGATACCTAAGGCATAACTGGAATTTTGATGTTACCTTTTTCCAAACCAAGTCAAAAAACGCGCTAGCGCTTGAAGCAACCTTTAATCCACTTACAATAGAAGAAGTTATCGCACTCAACGACCCTATTGCGATCGCTATTGCCCTACAAAATACGACGATTGATTATAATTTTGTGTCAAATGCGGAACTAAAGACCAACGGTTCGGAGTTCGTGTTAGGGTGGCAGCCAAACGATGAATTCAAGGCAGAAATAGGTTACAACTTTACCTCGTACGAATATCAATTAGCGGATTCAACGAGAACCGCCGTTGGTCAATCTTCCGATTTGTCACAACTGTTCTTAAAGTCTAGTGTATCGATTACCCGTAACCACTACCTCTTTGCCTTATATCGAATCGAATCGGGTACCGCGTATAAAACATCTGATTATGGATCTCTTGACCTAAGTTGGTCATGGTTATTTAACCCAACAGTAGCGTTTACGTTGACGGGTAACAATTTGCTTGCTGGTAAGCATGTAGAGTACAAAAATACAGACGAAACCTATACTGTGCCTACCTATATTGAGCAATCACTTGTTGCTCGAATTACGGCCAATTTCTAAATAGAGGCAGATAGTTATCTTATTAAGGCTGTTTCATCTCGTTCTTATAGGGCTGACGTTAATGTCGGCCAATTTGTCGTATGCAAGTGAAAGAGAATATGCGGTCAAAGCAGGTTTTATCTTTAACTTTGCCCGATACAGTGAGGGCAATTGGTTTAATCCAAATCTCAGAAGCAATTATATTATTTGTAGTTATAATCCAGATTTTGTCCTAACCGCATCAAAAACACTTATTGGTCAAAAGGTTAAAAATCGCCAAGTCGAGGTTCATTTAATATCAAGAGAAGGGATGCCTGATGATTCATGTAATAGTTTTTTCCTGACAGAAAAAAATTCCGACTTGATTGAAAAAGTAACCAGAAATGAAAGCCTGAAAAAAACCATGTTAGTAGGAGAAATGAAAACCTTTGTTCCATCCGGTGGTCATATCAATTTATTTATTACTGGTGGGAAAGTACGCTTTGAGGTTGACTCTGATGCGTTGCTTGATGCGGGTATAAAAATGAGCTCGAAGGTATTAAGGCTTGGACGTGTCGTCGAAGGGAGGCGTAAACAATGAGGAATATTGTTCCTAGATTCCGGACTATCCAAGTAAAGCTTGTCGCCTTATTTATGGTTGTTGCGCTTTTTTCTGTGTTAAGTACCGCAATCACTATTATCAAGTATGAAAAGAGTAATTCCAGAGAAAAAGAGTTGCATCGGATAGACTCAATTGCCGAAATATTGGCTCCAACCTTGACCGCTGCAGTCGTGTTTCATGATGACTTTGCCGCCAGTGAGCTATTGATGCCTTTGATGTCCGATAATACAATTATTGATGCGAAAGTGTACACAATAGACAGCGATGTATTTGTAAGTTTTCAATCCCCTCATTTAAACAGTATTGTTCCTAACACGGTATATATTACGGTGGCAAAACCCCTTGTTCATGACGAGACTAGCTATGGCAACTTGGTGATAAGGGTGAATGATCAATCGATCAATAAGCACATCGAAGTATACTCACTTTTTGTTGGATTGATTGCGGCCATCACTCTGGCAATTAGTTTCGCATTAGCGATAGTGTTTAGCCGATTTGTCATTGAACCTTTGTTGAATCTCGCTCGTGTGGCTACCAAGGTAACGAAAACAAATAATTATGCTCTGCGGGCTAAAACAACGACAAATGATGAAATAGGTCAATTGACTCAGTGCTTCAATCTCATGTTAGAAAACGTTGAACTGCGGGACCGCAACCTAGAACTTCAGGTTAAGCAGAGGACCACGGAATTAGAAGCGGCAAATAGCAAACTCCAGAAACAAGCTTATCATGACAGTTTGTCTAACCTGCCTAATAGACGGTACCTTAACGAAGAGCTGCAAAACTATGTGTTTAAATATGAAGCCAATGAGTCAATCGGCTTTTCAATACTATTTTTAGATCTGGATGGTTTCAAAGACGTTAATGATACTTTGGGGCATGATTATGGTGATCTGTTATTGATCGCGGTTGCCGATAGGCTTAGATCGGTGGTAAGAGCAAGTGACCTTGTTGTCCGCTTGGGCGGTGATGAGTTTACAATACTGCTTGGTGATGTGATTGATAGAGAACACAGCACTTTTGTGGCTAAAAACGTCCAAAGAGAATTAAACCAACCATTTATCATTAAGGGCGAAGACATCTCAGTTACCGCAAGCATTGGTGTTGCCATATTCCCAATAAATGCAATCGATGTAGAAACCATCTTAAAGTGTGCGGATCTGGCAATGTATGAAGCAAAATATGAAGGAAGGAATTGCTACCGATATTTTGACAACATGATGATGGACAGATTAATCGAAAAAAGGTCGGTAGTAGCTGATCTTAAAGTAGCATTGAGAGAGGAGCAATTTGAACTTTATTTTCAGCCTATTGTCGATTTTTCAACGGGTGAAATTGCCAAGGTCGAAGCCCTAATTCGTTGGAACCATCCAACGAAAGGTCTCGTGTTTCCCGATGAATTCATCTCGATTGCTGAAGAGTTTGGCATAATCAACGAAATTGGAGAATGGGTGTTAATAAATGCTTCTTTGCATATTCCCATCTTACAAAAGACCTTCAACCAAGACGTACAAATAAGTGTCAATGTTTCTCCGGCTCAATTCAAAGGTGATTTTAAACGCATAGAAACATGGTTAAACGAGTGCAGAAAATGTGAGCGACAGGTCGATCTCATTTCCTTCGAAATTACTGAAAACCTCTTAATGACGAGTGATGAAATAGTAAAGGATAGGTTGAAGCTGTTGAAAAATGTCGGTATCGATATTGCTATCGATGACTTTGGAGTTGGCTATTCTTCTCTGTCGTATCTACAGCAGATTGAAATCGACTTTATTAAAATTGATCGGTCATTTGTGAAAAATTTGGTCGAAGATGCAAATAGTCAGGCGCTATGTAAAGCGATGATTCAAATGGCGGATGAACTTGGCATCAAGGTTGTAGCGGAAGGGATTGAAGAAAAACGGCAATCTGATCTTCTTGCCTCTTATGGCTGCGGTTATGCCCAAGGTTATTATTTCTCGAAACCTGTTCCTATCGATGTATTAATTGACTCTACACGTGTTTTGATAAACGCATAATGTAAAGGGACATCGATTCACTTTTGGCACTCTAAGATTGCGTAAAGTTGGATATATTTTCTAACTAATTGTTGATCTGTAGAGCGAACCAAAGGATGCCCGAATCGCAGATAACAGGGACGAATATGAAATCGCTGGTCTAGATCATGCACAAGTTTTGAGTCGCTTTTGTACAAAGAAATACCTTGTTCTGTATACGCAGTGAAATCATCGGGTAATTCGCCCATCCACCAATCTAAAAGCTCACGGCTTTTCTGACTCCGTGATATCCAATGGTCAGCTAATAAGACGAGTAGGTCGCTGGGTTGGATGGCAAATCCATACTCAGCTTGCCATTCTGTTATGTCGGTAAGTAGCTTTTCTTTGCATATAGAATTTGCGCTGTCGAGGTGGTGAGTGATTACCCAAACGGTTCCTGCACTAGAGGCGATTCTATAGTGATGAGGATGATCGGGCGAACGAGTGGTATCAATTGGCTCGAATTGGTTTGGTAGGTTAAATGAATCCAAAGTGCTGGCGAGGCGTCTTGAAAATGCACGTCCAAGATGATGTTCACTCATTCCGCGATTATGTACCGTTGGGTAATGATTTTCGCATAGCTTAAGACAATCTTTCTGAAAGTCATGTATTGCACGTATGACGAGATCCCGTTGCAAATGTCCTCTCCCGAGTTTAATAATAGTGATATACCAGAACGTATTAGAATATATCACTTTACGTAAAGCTATGTACTAATATAACTTATTCGAAGTTACTTGATTTTTAACATAAAAGTGTGAGCTTATGAACGAAATAACTTTCAGTGCCAAACAAAAACAAGAGATTATTTATGCATTGCAGCGCTATTTTGAAGACGAACTTGATTTTGAACTCGGTCAATTCGATGCTGATTTCCTGCTTGATTTTGTCTCAAAAAAAATCGGGCCTGCTTTTTATAATCAGGGAGTAAGGGACGCGCAAAACGTTCTTGATCTCAAACTGGCTGATATTAATGATGAGCTATATCAGATCGAAAAGGAGAGTGACTTTTAGGTGTTAACGTAGAAGGTTGTCGTAGATATTCTATCAGTTCAAATAAACTGAACTGACCAATCAAATTTCGTTGCTTTATTCTTCTCTCTAATCAGTAAATACTCCGTACAAGATAATTATTCGCATTTAGATTAACGTGGCGAGAGAAGACTCATGTCGAAAGAAGTAAAAAACTATAACCCGATGGCGAGAGGGCTGCATTGGTTATCCGCTTTGGTCATTTTCGGTATGTTCGCCGCTGGGCTATGGATGGTTGAACTTAACTACTACAGTAGTTGGTATAAGACTGCACCCCATTGGCATAAGTCAGCTGGGCTGTTGTTGGCGGTTTTAACGACTTTTCGGATTATTTGGAAGTGGTTTACTTTGACACCAGCAATAGAAGGCTCAGGGCTAGAAAAAAAAGGGGCTCATGCGGTACATCACCTGTTGTATGTTCTCATGTTTGTTCTGTTTATCTCTGGATACCTGATTTCTACGTCAGACGGGCGGGGTATTGAAGTATTTAATTGGTTTACGATTCCAGGACTGGGGGAGTTATTTGCAGACCAATCTGATATCTCAGGAGAAATTCACTTTTACACCGCAGTCACTCTTATAGGTTTTGCCGCTTTACATGCGGTTGCCGCACTTAAGCACCACTTTATTAACAAAGACAATACGCTACGAAAAATGATAGGAGCATCAAAATGAAAAATTTACTGATAAAAACGGGACTAGCATTAGCAGTAGCAATGCCTATAACGGCGAGCGCAGCCGACTACGCTATTGATACCAACGGTGCGCACGCATCAATCAACTTTAAAGTAAGCCACTTAGGTTATGGCTTTATCAAAGGTCGTTTCAATACATTCGATGGTACTTTTTCCTACGATCCTGCTGATGTCACCGCTTCAAAAATTATGGTGAATATCGACACTACGAGTCTCGACTCTAACCATGCTGAACGTGATAAGCATCTTCGAAGCAAAGATTTCATTAACGCTGGTAAATTTACAGACGCAAAATTTGTTAGTTCGTCAGTAACAGATAATGGTGATGGTAAACTTTCAGTAAACGGTGACCTTACGCTTCATGGTAAAACCAGCCCAATTTCAATCTCTGCTGAATTCATCGGTGAAGGTTCAGACCCTTGGGGTGGATATCGTGCTGGATTTGTTGGCACAACGACTTTGCAGCTAGGTGATTTTGGAATTGAAGCGATGGGTATGGCACAAACGGTTGATATGGAACTTTACGTAGAAGGCGTAAAAAAATAATATAATGAGGCCAAGCGGGTGAGCTTGGCCTCTACTTATTAAGCGGTTTCTAGTTCATGGGTGTTGACGATAACATTCATTTTTTCTCCGTAAATTGCTCTCAATGCTGTCATCGCTTCCATTCTAGACACCACGCCAACAAGTAGACCATCTTGCAATACTGGCAGTGTTTGTGGCTTATTGATTTTCATGCTTTTCGCTCTCTCTTCTAAAGACAACGATGCAAATTGTGTCGCGATCCCCATTCCTGTTGTTGGATAGAGTTGCTCTTTGTCGATACATAAAAACTCGACAAGATTGACCAATGATTCATCGTGATTGACAGCAACAACGTCTCTAGACATGAGATCAACGACTTTCTGTCCCTTCGCGGGTAAATAATCTTGGCACCATAAGTCGACCATAACATCGTGGATAGAAAAGAAACCAACCAGCTTACCTTGAACATTGACAACTGGCGCGCCTTGGAGGTTTCTATCGGTTAATGCATCGATAGCTAATTCTGTCGGCATGTCTGCTTTTACTGCGTAAAATTCTTCATTCATAATATCGATAGCGGTTAAGTTAGTTTTCATAGCAAGTTCCCTTATTGACGTTGTTAGGTCTGTTGTTTTAATTGATTTTGATTGAGTTGATTTTAGTTCTGGTCGTACGTAGATAGACCAGTTAGCTAAGCCCACTAATACGGCGCCACCAACGATGTTTCCAAGCGTGACTGGTATTAAGTTTGCGGTTACAAAATTGAAAAATGTCAGATCTGAGTATTGGCTGGCTTCCGCCCCTACTTGAGCCCAAAAAGCATCAGGAGCAGTAGATTGAATCAGTATGCCTAGTGGCACCATAAACATATTTGCTACGCAGTGTTCAAAACCACTGCTGACGAACATCGCAACCGGAAGCATAACCATAAAAGCTTTCCCCATTGCGCTATGAGTACTAAATGTAAGCCAGATTGCTAGGCAAACAAGTAGGTTACATAAAACACCGAGTGCAAAGGCTTCAACAGGTGTGTGGTGGAGTTTGTGTTGCGCTATATTTAGTGCGTTTAAGCCCCATTGACCGCTGTCCATTTGGTACAAACCAGCGGCTACAACCAATAACAGTAGTATCGCCGCGCCAATAAAGTTGCCGACATAAACCTTTCCCCAAATGAGCACCATACGTTTAAAGCTAATCTTCCGGTTTGCCCATGCGATACTTGATAAAACAGAACTGGTAAAGAGTTCACCACCCATTAAGACAATAAGAATCAGCCCCATGCTAAAAGCGAGGCCACCGGCAAATCGACTGATGCCCCAACCCGTTGATTGGCTTCCGGTTGTAACCGTTATATAGAATAAAAACGCCAGTCCAATAAACAGGCCAGCCATAATCGCGAGGCTGAGTGTCATACTGGTGCTTTTCGTTGTTTTACTGAAAGCAAACTTTTCAGCTTGGGTCATCATCTCTTTCGGTGAAAAAAGATGTTTAATTTCAGACGAGTCATGCGGTGAAGTCATTTCTCCCTCCTTGTATTGTTTTCATGTCGTTCCTATTGTTCTTGATAAAAATTGAAGTGGTAGATTGCATAGTGGCGTTGTGTTGATATAAGAATAAGGGCTGGAACATGTAGTAGTAAAATTGATAATATTTATTAATATAATCAAAGAAATTGATATACAATAATTGACACGAACGATCATTCTTTTGAAACAGTTATTTTGAGGTGAATTTAATGCGATATTCATTGAAGCAACTTGCCGTTTTCGAAGCAGTTGCACACACCGGCAGTGTCAGTTTAGCGGCGGATAAACTCTCTCTAACCCAGTCGGCGACAAGCATGTCTCTTGCTCAACTAGAGAAAATGCTAGGTAGGCCGTTATTTGAACGTCAGGGCAAAAGAATGGCGTTAACGCATTGGGGAATGTGGCTTCGCCCAAAGGCAAAAAAGCTGTTACAGGATGCACAACAGATAGAGCTTGGTTTTGTAGAACAACATTTAATTAGTGGTGAAATCGGGTTATGTGCAAGCCAAACGCCGGCAGAACATCTTGTACCAGAGCTCATCAGTACAATTGATAACGATTTTCCTGAGATTAGAATAAACCTAGAGGTGAAGAGTACCGACGGGGTAATTGAGAGCGTGTTAAGTTACAAGAATGACTTGGGCATCATTGAAGGGCGTTGTGACGACAACAGAATCCATCAGGAAACATGGTGCCGAGATCACTTGACCGTTGTCGTGTCGGCACATCATCCATTTGCCAAACGAGAAACGATCAGCTTAGCGCAATTAGAACAAGCCAAATGGGTATTAAGAGAGATAGGATCCGGTACCAGAAAAATATTTGATAGCTCAATTCACCATCTTATTGCCGATCTAGACGTATGGCGTGAATATGAACACGTGCCAGTACTTCGAAGTTTGGTCGCTAATGGACCATATCTAACGTGTTTACCTTATCTAGACGTAGAGAAACATATCAATAATGGAAGCTTAGTGGCTCTTAACGTACCTGAGCTAGAAATGGAAAGAACACTTTCATTTATTTGGCGAGCAGATATGGCAGACAACCCACTTGCAACGTGTATAAGACGCGAGGGATTGAGAATGATGAAAGGTAAACCGAGTGTATTTTGATTAAGTAACCATTACACATAACTAACCAAATATGTTGAAAATGCGATTGCGTCACATTTTTGATGCAAACTTAGTTATACGTATCATTTATATGTGATCTAAGTCACCTCAATGACGAATGTGTTCAACTATTATCCATGTCTAAATGAATAAAATTTTTTTGGCGGGATCAGTAATGAGCGTATTATTTGCAATAGCAATTACAACTGGCATTTTATCTGGGATATGGGGTTGGTTGTCGATAAGCCTAGGGCTGTTAACATGGGCAGGCTTTTTAGGTTGCACAAGTTACTTTGCATCGCCAAAAGAAGGGGTAAAAGGGCTGGGCATAAGTCTAGTGACCAATATGACTGGTGTGTTTTGGGCTTTGGTCATCATTGAAGCGTCCAATTTAATTTCAATGGAAATAGTTGGTTACGTTGTCACTGGGGTGGTCGCTTTCATGATGTGCATTCAAGCGAAACAGACTTGGTTGAATTATATTCCAGGCACGTTCATTGGTTCTTGTGCCACGTTTGCCGCTGACGGTAATTGGACGCTTGTCGTTCCTTCAATCATTGTTGGTGGGATCTTTGGTTATTTGATGAAGGCTTCTGGTCTTTTGTTGAAAACGACACTAGAGAAAAAAAAACTCGGATATAGCTCTATCAACCGAGTGGAATCAGTACGTTCATCCCAATAACACACAATATAAGTTTTTTTGATTAAAGGCATGCAGATTAATTTGCATGCCTTTAATGCATTTAAATCTTTATTTGCGTCACGTGTTTCCGTTGGCCATGATGATGATACGTTTTAATGTCCATCTAATAAGTGAAGGTATGCACTCAGCGCCTTTGTTTTCACACTGCGATACTATTGCCAACGCAATATCAGGCTTAGCATGTTTTTTAAGAACGCGGGAGATCACCTTATTAGCCGGTATTGGATGATCATGAGGAACCTTTATCATGTCTTTGAAAAAGGCTTCGAATCCATTGGCATATAAGTAATGTTCGATATCTTTGTCTGGTAATTCGGTCAACCTATGTCTTTCTAAATCGTTATCCAATAAAGAACGTACGGTATTCGAATATTTTTTACCTGCCGCATCACCATCGGTTACGACATGCCAATCGATCTCATACGCTTTGGCAACTTTGACAAGCGATTTTAAACCAGATTGAGCGAACTCGACAATTTGCACGCCTTCAGCGGCGAGATTGTAACCGCAAAGTTTTGCCAGTTCATTAAATAACCACACCTCAGTTTCACCCTCTACTAGCAACCAACACCGAGCAAATAGGGCGTTGGGACGGTGGAATCGAATGTGAAATCCAACCTTTCTTAGTTCATCTTTACTTAGTAACTTCGATGACATTGATTTTGAAACGGTCCTATCAGATTTTCTTATCAAACGTCTAATTGAATGGAGCGGGACGGTGGCGAGTAACTGAGCGCTATTGGTTGTCAATACCTTTTGTGTAGGAACGAGTTGTAATAGGTTCCATGCTCGAGACAAATGGGTAGGATGGAGTCGTCCTTCTGGATCCTCTATAACTAGAATAGGCCGTGCACAGCGTCGTAGGTTGTTTGATCCCTTCGCTTGTAAATACGCATTTAGCAAAACAAGAACGAGCAATCTCGTTTGAGAGTCTTTGGTTTCTTCAATAACCTGCAACAGATTATTATTACCGACAGAAGACGCAGCAAAGAGTAGGCTCTCCCTTGGTTTTCTAGGATCTCGATTTACTTTACTAGTAAATGTAAAATAATGTTCGACTAGATTTTCCATTGACTTAAGGCTACTTCTCATTTCAGCCTTGTTCACGTGCCCTGGCATCGCCAATAATCGACGGCATGTGTTTTCAATGCGACGCTCTACCCGTGAATTGATAACATCATCGCCTCCGTGTAGTTTATTGTGGTCAAATCGACGAGAATCCCGAATGCGAATGACAGGGTGTAAACTTACGAGTTCCTCAGCGAGTTTTTGAGAGTGATGCAGTTGCATCTTGTTCCCTTCTATGTCGAGAAAACAACAATGATTCGTAATCTTGTATAAATCTCGAGTGGCACTGACTCGGTAAATTATCTTTTTATTACCTTGTTCATCTTCAATCCAAATAGGTTTGAGTTTGCGGTAGCGCCCAGCCCTTTCCTCACCCTTAACTGATGTGACGAAAGTTATCACTATTTGTAAGTGCTGTGTTTGAGGGTGAGCAATGGCGTAATCAACATGAAAGTCTTGCATCTCGAACTGATATAACTCTGGTTCGGAAGGAAGGGCGACAGATAGGGCATCGAGAAGAGACGATTTGCCCCAGGTATTTTCTCCAATAAGTGTGGTTAATTCGTCGAATGAAAGCGACAGCCTTCTAATTCCTCTAAATCCAGAGATTTCTATACTTTGTATTTGCATTATCATCTCCCTCTTTATACTAAGCTTACACGACGATGCTGATTAGTGCCTAAATATAACCAATCTTTACTCATAATAGGTTGATAATAAAAAGAATAATCAAATATTTTCGTCAATAGTTTGCATTAAGGCGATGACTTTTTAAGAATTCATTACAATGTCATAGAAGAAGGTTTACCATACATGGGTATGAAAGGTAGATATAGAAACTATGACGAAAAAAAATAAACCAATTCGATTGATATTGGCGCATATTAACGATACCCACTCTTATTTCGAGCCGCAGTCACTTCAACTTAACCTTAAGTTAGATAATCAAGTCATTTCGCCTTACGTTAGTAACGGTGGATTTGCACGTATTGCCACGCGTGCTGATGAGTTACGACAGATAGCACTCGAAACCGATAGAGAGTTTATGTTTTTCCATGCCGGAGACTGCTTTCAGGGCACGCTCTTTTTTTCTCTATTCAAAGGGAAAGCCAATGCGGATCTATTAAATGCGCTAAATATAGATGCGATGGCGCTTGGTAATCATGAGTTGGACATGGGAAATCAGCCCGTTGCTGAATTTCTAGATAGAATCAACTTTCCAATTCTCGCAGGAAATTGGGATATATCGAAAGAATCAAAGCAAAAAACGCATTCGCTTAACAACAAGTCCAATCTCGTTTCGTATAACGAACCATTCAAAACCGCGCATTGGATAACCAAAGAAGTTCAAGGGGAGCTTGTTGCCATTTTTGGCGTATCCATGGACCAGATGGCCGACATCTCAAATCCCGATGCAGACACCCCTTTTTCTAATACGTTTGAAACGGTTCAGAACACGGTTTTAGCGATCAGACGAAATGGGATAAATAAGATAATTTTGTTGAGCCACCTTGGTATAGACGTTGATTTAAAGCTCGCTAAGGAAGTAGACGGAATAGCAATAATCATAGGGGGGCACTCTCATACACTACAAGGAGACTTCTCTTCCATCGGTTTAGAGAACAATGGCGATTACGGTGTGATGGTCAATCAAACGCGAATTGTTCATTCTGGGCTGCATGCTCAGGCGATAGGGCATTGTGAGATTGACTTTGAAGCCGATGGGACAGTAAGTCGTTTTGTTGGTTGTAACGAACTTCTACTAGGGCGTAGACTCTGTATCGATGCGAGTTTGTCAGAAGTAAATACCGACTACCTACATAAAAGGGCGCAAAGTTGTCTCAGGGAGAACCCTAATGTGGTGATTTGTAAGAAAGCGCCATCGGTACAGAGTATTCTTCAAGACAAATACATCCCTCAAGTGAGAGCACTGCAACAAACGATTATCGGGAGAGTAACAACACCGCTTCGGCATGTCAGAATTCCGGATGAAATAGGAGGCAGTGACATCGTGCCTTTAGTCGCCGAATCTTTTTATCATGCAATGAGCAACGCTGGTTATTCGGTAGAGTTCGGAATGCATAATGCTGGTGGTGTAAGAACCTCTCTTAGTCCCGGCCCTATTTCTGTAGCAGATATTGCCGGAAAACTATTGCCATTTGCCGTGCCAATTGGGGTATACCATCTAAAAGGTAAATACCTCGCACTGGTACTAGAGGGTGCGATAAACAATGCGCTTAGTAATGGTGTTAGTGGTACAGGTACTGGCAGCTATCCCTATTGCTATAATCTTGATTATATTTATGATTTTACGGCAATAAAAGGGTCCAGAGTCACAAACCTTAACATCAAGTCAGCCGATGGTGGTTGGAGAGAGGTCGAAGATGAGACCATCTATTGTGGTACCTCTTCCGCCTACACAATGAAAGGAAAAGAGGGCTTTACCGCATTTCTGAATATGGAAGACGCAGGTGAGGTCACACAGTTATCAATGGCTGACTGCTTTATTGAACTGCTTAAATCTCAACCAGATAGGCTCGATAACGTTGTTAAGCAATTACATAAATTGATTAATTACTAATCTATGGCATTGATTTTGCTTATTAATGGTTAGCTATGATTTCGTAAGTTCATAGCTCAGTTTAATCATTAGCAAGCGGAGAGCTGTGTATGTGGAATACTGACTGGATCGATACTCTAGTTATATTAGGGTGGGTTGGGGCGTGGTCAATACTCGTCTATTATGTCCCTCTTACTGGAATGTAAAAAAAGGAGCTTTAGGCTCCTTTTTTATTGCGCTTCATTGTTGATGGTTAATCGAATATGTTGAACCGATATACATTGTGAATAACTTGAAATATTTGCATCAAATTAATTAACCCATAGTTGACGAAGTTGATTGATATTTTGGTTATTTAATGTAATTTATTTGTTAAAATCAAAGGCGTATATAAAGCCATATTTTTTAAATATGCAGGTATTCTGCGTAATATGCGACCAGTAATCAAAAAAATTGAATTTATTTTCGATGAGGTTGTTAAAATGTTGTTTCATTAGAATAACTAATCTGAATGTGCAATAATTGTCATTTATACTATGCCATAAAACAGCCTAAAATCTCTTACATAGAAACAGCAATCACAATTAATTTAGAGAGGCTATCATGGCTCAAGTAATGCACGCGAATACACTTATTGTTCCAACCTCTACGGACAAAAAAACCTACGCGGTTAATATCAAAGGATTGATTGCTCATATTTTAGATATTCTTTTTGTAAGCAACGAAGTCGAGTCTACGTACTACTCAAGTGACCTCTCTAGCCATATGCAAAAAGATTTGGGTATCATGCGTTAAACGTATGATTAACACACAGGTATGTATTTTCTTGTGACCTAAAGTAAACAGTTATAAGCCCTAAGTACACGACGTACTTGGGGCTTTTTGCTGTTAATCGCCAACGCAACACGCAAACCAAGGTAGCTGGTGACACTGAATGAATTGTGCTAAAACATTCGACATAATTTTAACTGGGCGACAGTCAAGTGATCACTAAATTAATTCTTATACGTGGTTTGCCTGGATCAGGTAAAAGTACACTAGCGAAGCGAATCATCGAGCAATACAGTTTTCCTATTCAGCACATAGAGACAGACATGTTTTTTGTTGAGAAGGGGGGAGACTATTCCTTTGATGCGAAAAAACTCTCACAGGCACACAACTGGTGTCAAGCAGAGGTGCGAGAGGCTTTGCTGAATGGATACTCTGTCGTTGTTTCTAACACCTTCGTACAGCGTTGGGAGATGCAACCTTACCGAGATATGGCGAAGGAGCTCAACATAGTGCTAGAGGTAATGGTTTGTAAAGAGGATTATGGAAGCATCCATCAAGTCCCTAAAATTACTATAAACAATATGCGGAAGAAGTGGGAAGTGTGTTCTTAAGTTTTCTAGGTATAAAAAAGGCGCTAAATCAGCGCCTTTTTTATACCTAGAAATACCGTATTATTTTTTACGACAAAACTCGGTAATTACATACATAGATTGACCGTTTGCTTTACCAGAAACTAGTTTAGGGTCATCGCTAAGGCTTATACCGCGTATAACTGTGCCTTGTTTGATGACTTGGTTAGTACCTTTGACAGGCAGGTCTTTAGTGACCGTTACGTCGTCACCTTTTTTAAGCTCGACACCGTTAATATCGCGTGGTTTTTCATCGTCATCGTCCATGCCGATCTCAGCCCACTTCGCCACGTCTTCTTCTAGATACATCATGTCAAGCAGGTCCATAGCCCAACCTTCCGTAGAAGAAAGGTTTTTAAGTTGACGCCAAGCCATCACTTGAACCGGTGGTACTTGGCTCCACATGCTGTCGTTCAAACAGCGCCAGTGGTTAGCATCAACGATTGCTGGATCGTCAATCTGTCCAGTGCATGTGTCACATATCATAATTGCATGATCAACAGTTACGTGCGAGTGAGGAGCAACAACGTATGGAGTGAGTGTGGATTCTGCAGCGCAAAGCTCACATTTTGATTCGCAGCGTTCAAGCATAGTAGCTTCTGTAGACATAGGGTATTTACCGTGGTTGTTAAGTTTTGCCTGTATTATCCACGTAATCGTTTTTTATAAAAGCGATTATTGTGGCTTTATAAAAATCAATGATGGCTTTTATCTTTTTCCGCAATAACTACATCTTGCATTGAGGTCGTTGCGCTGTCGATTTATTGAGCGTATTTGCCTTCGCGTCAAGATCCGCTATGCGAGTATTATGGGACGGGTGAGTGGATAGCAACTCTGGTGGTTGGTTACCACCGGAGGCTTTTGCCATATTTCTCCAGAGGTCTATGCTTTGGTATGGGTCAAATCCGGCGTTTGCCATTAACTCTAAGCCGACAATATCGGCTTCTGACTCTTGAGTTCTGCCATAAGGAAGAAGAACACCATATTGCACACCCAACCCAAGTGCGGCCATTGCGAGTCCCTGATACTCTGAATCATTCAATGTAGCATTGGTTACCTGAAGTCCAACATTAGCCAGTTGAGCTTGAGACATTCTCTCATTACTATGTTCGGCAAGTACATGCGCAATTTCGTGTCCAATTACCGTTGCAAGTTGGTCCTGATTCTCTGCTACCTTTAATAAACCAGTGTACACGCCTATTTTCCCACCAGGTAATGCGAACGCATTGACCTGCTCACTATCAAAGACAACAACCTCCCACTCTGAAAAACCTTCTTGCTTCGCGACATAGGGTAAAATAGCGCTGGTTACGCACTGCACATAATCATTGGTTTTTTTATTTTTACTGATCTTCTGCTCTTTCTTCAATGATTCGAATGATTGAGTACCCATACTATTCATCTGTTGATCTGAAAACATGATTATCTGGTGGCGTCCAGTAGGGGAAGAGCTACAAGCAACAAGCGTTAAAGTTATGCTCGAAAGTAATGCTTTTTGTAATCCATTCACGTATAACGTCCTAATACAATGGCTAATCTAATTGAATAATAGCAGCTCTTATCACTGCGATTCAATTACCAATAAAGGATCTTTAATGTCCATTTGGAAGAAAGCGATCACATTAGATACGCTTAATGCGAGTTCTAAGAACACACTGATTGAACATCTACAAATCGAATACACTGAAATAGGTGACGATTGTATTTCTGCGTCCATGCCCGTCTGCGATTTTACCCACCAACCTCTGGGTATGTTACATGGCGGAGCCTCGGTAGTGTTGGCAGAAACGCTGGGATCAGTCGCCGCAAATTTTAGCGTAAGTGACGAATACTATTGCGTTGGCTTAGATATAAATGCAAACCATATTAGGTCGATGCGTAAAGGTATGGTCGTTGGCAAAGCCAAGCCGATTCACATCGGCGCGAGTACTCAGGTATGGCAAATCAATATTGTTGATGAGCGAGATCGTTTGGTCTGCACAAGTAGACTGACGATAGCGGTGATGAAACACAAGAGAGCCCCAAATGTTGATTGAATTCTCTGGCGGAAAAATTATCGCAACTCAGCATGAGTTGGTTGTACGTGTAAACGGCGATCAAATGGTCACCATGCAAGCACAAATTGATGCTATCCAGCTCATCGGAAAAGGGGCAAATGTAATACTCGCCAATGCTGGAGAGTGCAAATGGTCGATTAAGTTGGACAATGAGTTACAACTGACAATGGTATCTCAAGCTATTGGTATTACATGGGAATAGTTTACCTATGTTTTTTGGTTGTGATAAAATAAGGAAATTTACCACAGTATTTTTTAAGAACAACAATAAGTGAGATTTCCTCTTTATGAGCAGTCCGAGACTAAGAACACAGTTTGAGTCCCTATTTGAGTACTTCAAAGGTCAAGATAGTGCCATACAGTTGGATGAAATAGTCTCGATCTTATTCTGTACTCGACGCAACGCACGAATTGTCTTAAATAAAATGGCAGGCGAGGGCTGGATAGAATGGCATCCAGCGGCAGGGCGGGGAAATCTTTCTAAAATAATCTTCAAGCGTAATCAGCAAGATGTTAGCGAAAATCTAGCCAAAAAATATCTGGAAGAAGGAAGAATAGAACAAGCCTTCTCAGTTCTAAACAAAGACGCTGGCAAACTTGCTAAAGTAATCGAAGATTATCTGGGTGTAACCCACAATAAAGGGCTGCAGTATGTTCGCTTACCATACTATCGCCAACTGTCCATGCTTAACCCTACCAAGCCTCACAGGCGCTCTGAACAGAATATTATGCGTCAGATTTTTAGTGGTTTAACCAAGCTAGACGAAAATGACCAATTACAACCGGACGTTGCCCATACTTGGGAATCAAATGATGGTAAAAACTGGCGCTTTTATCTCCGGCCTGGTGTGCGCTTTCATAATGGCGATTTGTTGCAAATCGGTCATGTCGTTGATTCAGTCGCTGCTTTGTCTTGTAATGTGGTTCAGAAAGATAAGAAACCTAAACGCGACGTTTACCCTAACGTGTTGTTTGACCATATTATTGACGTATATTCGCCAAAACCATGGGTCATAACCATCCGCTTATCGGCACCTGACTGGCATTTCCCTCTATTGCTAGCAGAGTCAAACGCAAAGATAATGCCGCCCGCAGAATGGATGTCGGAAGGCTTTGATCTCCTACCAATAGGTACTGGACCTTATAAGGTAAAACTAAATGATGAGAAACGTTTGGTGCTTGAGGCATTTGATAATTATTTTGGTTATAGGCCGTTAGTTGATGTTGTCGAAGTTTGGGTCATAGACCAAGTGTATTCAAGTATGGTCGTTCCGAGTTTAAGTAACCCAATAAAAGCGAAAACATCGAGCGACGATGAAGTGAAGTTGGATCCTGGCTGTACCTACTTATTATTGAACCGTAAACGTGGGTTAGCGAAAGAGGATAACTGGGCCAAATATTTCTGCTCTACGTTAAGTGCATTTAATCTCTTCCGCCTTTTGCCCGAAGAGACCATTTTAGATCTTGGTTTACTGCCCGCTTACGGATTAAAGCCTGGTTGGCAACATTCGGCACTCGGTGGCGATAAAGTATTGCCACCCTCTAAACAAAGTGTGACGGTGGCTTATCATTCGCAACATCCTATATTCCCGTCATTAGCAAAGGCGATAGCGAAGCTGCTCAGTAAGGATGGAATTACAGTGGTATTTAAAAAGTACCATCACTATCTAGAAGACGTGAGTAACGTAGACATCTGGTTAAAACCAATGGGGATTGGTACGGACAGAGATGATGCGTTGGCAGGTTGGTTAATGAACTATAGCAATATAAGTGATATGAGTAGTGAAGGGCAGTTTGAGCAATGGTGTTCTCTGGTGGAAGAATGGCGACAAGATAAGAGCGCTCAGTTCCCAGCAAGGAAATTGGGTAAGGAGTTAGTTGAATCAAATCAAATTGTTCCACTATTTCATTGTTGGTTAGGTGTGAATAAAGAACATTGTGGTGCTCTGCAAAATGCGACATGTAATGCACTTGGATGGTTCGACTTTAGCGGAGTTTGGGTAAAACCAGAAAACGCATACTAAAAAGCCAGTACAATGTACTGGCTTTAAAATTCATGTCATTAATCTTCGTCTTTATTTTCTGTTAAGAACTCTTTGATAAATCGTCTGATTTCTCTTGCGGCGGAGGTATCCATATCCTCACACATTGAGACAAATTTATCTCTCTGCTCACCGTTAATACGTATAATCAATTGGCTATCTTTTTTATTGGACTCTTTTTTATTTTTTGAAGTCACAATCTTACCTTAAATCCGTATATACAACGCATATGACTTTACTGGCTAATAACGAGTGTAGTCAACGATTTTAGTTAATTTATGTCAATTAAATCGAACGTTTGCTCACATATTAGTCATTTTTTTAATGTAACTCCAACCCTTGGTAATATCACAAAAAAAACAAGCAAAAATTAGCTATCCATATATCTAATTAATAGTGTTCTTTTTATAAGAAACACCACTCATTTATACGGTCTGACTATTTCTTTTCAAAAACTTCGATAAAATCACGTTTTAGTATGGGGTCACGACGCGCTTTCTTTATCTGTTTAACCATATCTTTGACACAATTATAAAGGACTTGGTCAAGTAGCTGAGTACGGTAGTCTTCCTGTTCTTGTTCAGACATGTCTTTTGGTAACTCTAAGGTCTTATATTCTTCCATAAAGTTTAGACCAGCAAATGCTTGGCTTACCGAGATCAGTGCATGAAACTGTTCAAAGTTATCTAAAACATTTTGTGCGCTAGTAGGCAAGCTATCCCAAGATTCCCTTACGGCTTCCTCAGATACTTCATGGATCGACACGACCATGTTCAACATCTCTTCTGGCACTTGATCAAACTCGATGACTTTGCGGAGTTCAGCAGAGACCAATTCGAGATCGATTTTGTCTTGTTCTGAGTTTTGTTCTTCAGTAGAAATAGTAGATTCTGTAGACATAGTAACTTTAGTATTAGGGAGTAATATACACATGCTAAAAAGAACCCCATGAAAGTCAATCAATACCGTAGAAATAGGGTAATAAAATGCGGCGTGACGAGCGTTGAGGTGACGTTGTAACAGTGATCGATGGTAAATTAAACAAAAAAAGCCACCTAAAGGCGGCTTAACGTTTGTTTAAACCATTAGTGGTCTGAATAACGGTTTAGATCTCGCTGACGTCTTCAGCCTGCGGGCCCTTCTGACCGTCAGTGATGACAAACGACACTCGTTGGCCATCTTCAAGGTTTCTGCGACCAGTTCCACTGATAGATGAAAAATGAACGAACACATCTTTACCACCGTTCTCAGGTGTGATGAATCCAAATCCTTTATCTTGGTTGAACCACTTTACCGTGCCATTGACTTTTTCACTCATAATTAAACTCTACGTAAATTTCGGTTTGATGCAAAACAATGAGTTAAATGCAATAAACCAGTTTTAGCATTTAACTATCCGATGTAAAAACACATCAGATAATTAACCGTACATTAACCTTTTTTACTCTTCCAGTTAAAAGGTTGTGAATATTTACAACTTGTGATCTGTATGCTTTTTAAGCGCCTATTGGTGTTTAATTGAACTAATTCAAATCATTATAGAGTTCCGAAAATTGTTCGTATCGTGTTTTATTAAGACCACGGTCGCTATATCCAACCCGTGACTGTGAACGATAATGGATGATCTGGTTTTCTAGGTCGAAGAAAAGTTCTACGTCGTCGTGAAACCTCATCGTTTCAGTCGTAAATATGACGTGCATGTAGTTATCATTTTCTACTTCAACACTGTTATTAGGCAGTTGAGCGAAAACGCGTTTTACATTTTTCTTTGCGTCATCAATACTAGGAAATGAAAGAGGGTTAACTTTCTTTTCTTCTATATCTGTTTGACTTGACACCGCATTTGGAGATGATGGCATTGGAGCTAATTGATTATTCTTTAGTCCCAAGTAAGTAGGCGTTGCGTTGTTCTTGTAGAACATAAATGCGCCTAGACCGATGACTAAAATGAGAACGATTTTATATATCATTACTTTATCCTTCTAATTATGAGTATTTTTAGAATTATTTGAGACTATAAGGAGCATAGTTTTAACAGATGAGTGCATTTAAATCGATCATAATTTGTGTAAATTTATGTGTGTGTCTGAGTAGCTATAGTTGGGCAAATGCCTTGCAACGCAACTTAGAGCATACATTCGCAGTATCAGTAGTGCTCACGGACAGTGATGCGTTCACTTTTGGTATTAGTGATTTCAACCCCAACAACATACTTAACCTAGACAATGAAGATATAGGCAGTGCTGACTCGATAGATTTACGCCAAAAAATCAGCGTTTTAACGATACCATTTGGAAAAAATTGGGAAAGTAGTGAGGATAATTATCATAGTGTCAATTTCAAACTGTCGTTTCTAAAGGTTGAGCAGGAAGTGGATTTTTCGACCATTCTCCCTTCTGAGAAGAGTGATACGTTTAAAGAGGAGGTTTATGGAGGGTACATCGGATACGGTTATCACGATCAGTTGACGGAAAACTGGTTTCTCAGATACGGAATAGGCGGGCATTTGCTGTACTACACCAACTCTTATGACTACAACAATAACAGTTCTCGCACTTATAGTAACAGTTTAGATGGGGTCGCTTATAATACTGACGCGTGGTCATTCTTGATAGAACCGTCTTTTAAAATTGGCTATAAAAAAGAAGTGGATTGGGGGAATTGGCAGCTATCTTCACGGTTCAATTACGCTTCTGGTCGAGGTTGGGGAGAAGCGAATAACGGTGATATTGGTAAACCTGAAAATGCCCGTTGGATAAATCAAGTAGAGATTTATCGTGATTTCTCCGAATGGAGTGGCATGGTTCAATCTATTTTCGCTAGTTTCAAACGCGTCGATTTAAATGGTGATTCTACGGAGCCGTTAGGAACCAGTTATTACTATGAAGTTATGGGAGGGTGGCTTATAACACCACCTTTCGAGACTACTTTAATCGATAACGTAGGTATAGGGCTGAGTTTAAACTATGGTAGCGCGCTTAAGGGAGGGAGTATCGTGTTGTATTTTAACCAAGATTGAGCCGCTAATTTGAGACCCGATTTCGGCCACCTTCTTTTGCTCTGTACAAAGCTTCATCTGCGGCTTTAAGTACCGACTTGGGGTCTCGGGTGTCGACACTATCTGCAACACCTATACTAATAGTCACGCTAACCGCACCAGAACGCGGTGAATTTGATCTTTGCGTCACGCCATTTTTGTCATTTTTTGGTCTGTCATCAAGGTTACGTAATATCATCTCATAATCGGCAATTCTTTCGCGAAGCTCTTCTAAATGATCGATTGTTTCATCTTGGTATTTATTTTTGAACAATACGGTGAATTCTTCGCCACCATATCGATATACCTTCGCTTTACCATTGGTATTAGCCATCAATGATGCGACAAGCTTCAACACGTCGTCTCCCGTATCGTGACCATAGGTATCATTAAATTTTTTGAAATGGTCTACATCCAACATGGCAATAGTATATTTCCTACCAAGATGTTTAAGCTCTGTGTCTAGGGCTCTTCGGCCGGGAATGTTTGTGAGCTGATCTATATACGCCAGCTCGTGGCTGGTGCTAATAACGCCTAGCGTTAGTAAAACGCCCCCTAACGAAAACAAAATGCTGGAGATAAAAGGGTATTGGAAGAGAATAAAGGTTAACGTTGATATGCAAAGACTGGAGTATACCGCAACATCAATTGGTCGATTGTATCTGAGTACCATTATGGCGAACAGACCGACCAAAAGAAGGCTATAAAGAATGATAATAAGGGGTAATAGTGATATTTCAGGAATGACAAATAGTATATTTTGCCAGGTTTGATTTAGTCCATTGCTATCAACAAATTGGACCGTTAATACTGACCAGCCAAAAAGTATCGCGACTATTGTAATATAAAGTGCGCTGGATAAGGTAAAAAAGCGTTTTTCAGGAAAAAGGTAGACGGTGACGCAAGCCGTAGGAAAAGTGAATGCCAAAACCAGAAACTCTATTTGGGTCGTCCCTGTCGATAAAGAACTTTGAAGCCTTGTTTGAATAACCCAGTACGCTACAGCCATCGCAATGGCAACCATACCAATTCGACCTTGGTTAAAGCTTTGACAAAGAAGGATACAGATTGCAAATAAAAAGTATGGTAGCTGACTGGCGAAGGGAATATTTGTTTGCACCAACAAGGTGACATTATTTATTCCAATGAAAATAAGGACAGTTAAAACCACAGGGAATAGGAGTCTAAATAAATTTGAATGTATGAAAGACATGTTCTCTAAGTCGCAAGAATTGCAAAGGTATCGTTACTAAGAATGATAGCATACTGTTTATTCATGAAAATCAAAGCAGTTTATCGAATAAATTCTAGTATTGAGGGTTAAGGTGAACGGATTACATCATTTTTCCAACCGCAGAATGTCTGTACCTTGAGGTTAACTGGCTATAGTGCTAGTTTAAATAAGTATCCTCTTAAATTAGGAACTTGGAGTAAGAATATGCAAATAAGTGTCGATGTGCATAATTACATGGAAACACTAGTGGGAACGGTACTCGCTAACGACGAATATACGGATAAGTATAGTAATGAACAGTTAGCAGATTTAGCGTGTTTAGCTCTGAACCAGTTAAGACCCGTATACATCCGCCATGATATTGATTTTTTATCTCGTTTAGCCGAAACACGTTTACTTGTGTTCAGGCAACAAGCTGAAGTCGCCGTCACTGCAGCAGAGGGTTTAATTAAAGATGATCGTCGGGTAATTCGTGAAGATGAAGATGTATCTGAATACTCAGCTAAAGGTAAAGTAGACAACGACAATCGTGAGTTAGAATGGTTTGAAGTACCTATCGTGTCGAAACAATAAAACCTTTTAAGTAACTCAATATATTTAGGAGTAATTGTGGGATTTTTTTCTAAACTGTTTGGTTCGAGCAACAAAAAAGCCGAAGCAAAACAAGTTGAACCAGTAGAATATGATGGCTTTCTTATTTACCAAGAAGCAAAGTCCGAATCCGGACAGTACAGAATAGCAGGACGAATTACGAAAGAGATAGATGGAGAACTGAAAGAGCATACCTTCATTCGTTCTGATGTTGTCGGTTCCGAGCAAGATGCGAATAGCCTTATGCTAAGCAAAGCCAAAATGTTTATCGACCAGATGAGAGGCGATATCTTCTAACTAAGCGCCTGAGATGTGAGCCATGCTACGTAGTTGAATTAGTTAAAGTAAACAACTTGATTTCCATCATTTTTGAAAGGGGCATTAGCGTATATGCTAATGGCTCTTTTAGTTTTTGATTCGATTTTGCTTACATAAAAGGCCCTCGATATCATTTCGATATTCAATACGGCCAGTTCTGTATGATTTTCCTACTAATGAGGTCGGATTAGTCATATAGACATGTATTTCTGGCAAAAAATACTTTAGATTCCAAACATCGTTCATAAAAACACTTTATTAATTGTGCCAATAGTAGGGAATAACTATGCAAATTGGTGTACCTAGAGAAATACTTGCAGGTGAAACACGCGTCGCTGCAACGCCAAAGACAGTTGAACAGCTAATCAAGCTGGGATTCGATGTCTCGGTAGAATCTGACGCTGGAGCTTTAGCTAGCTTCGATAACGTGTCCTTCCAAAATGCTGGAGCAACAGTGACCACCAAAGAAGAGATTTGGAATTCAGATCTCATCTTGAAAGTCAATGCGCCGTCGGATAATGAAATAGAATTGCTTAAAGAAGGTGCAAGCCTAATAAGCTTCATTTGGCCGGCGCAAAACGCTGAGTTAATGGAGAAGCTATCAAGCAAAAACATCAACGTTATGGCGATGGATGCGGTACCTCGTATTTCGCGTGCTCAGGCGTTAGATGCGCTCAGCTCTATGGCTAACATCGCTGGATACAGAGCAGTTGTTGAAGCCGCTCATGAATTTGGACGTTTCTTCACCGGTCAAATAACCGCAGCGGGTAAAGTTCCACCGGCTAAAGTTCTTGTTGCTGGTGCTGGTGTGGCCGGACTTGCGGCTATCGGTGCAGCAGGTAGTTTAGGCGCGATTGTAAGAGCATTCGATGTTCGCCCAGAGGTTAAAGAGCAAGTACAGTCAATGGGCGCTGAATTCCTTGAAGTTGATTTCGAGGAAGATTCCGGTGCTGGTGACGGCTATGCGAAAGAGATGTCTGAAGCGTTTAACAAAAAAGCGGAAGAGCTTTATGCCGCGCAAGCGAAAGATGTCGACATTATAATTACGACGGCACTTATACCAGGACGTCCAGCTCCGAAGTTAATTACCAAAGAGATGGTAGATAGTATGCAAGCGGGCAGCGTTATCGTTGACCTTGCGGCGGCTAACGGCGGTAACTGTGAATACACGGTTGCAGATAAAGTCATTACGACAGCTAATGGCGTGAAGATTGTCGGTTATACCGATATGGTCGGTCGTTTACCGACTCAGTCATCACAACTTTACGGTACAAACTTAGTCAACTTAATCAAACTTCTATGTAAAGAGAAAGACGGAAATATTGATATAGACTTTGAAGATGTCGTTCTTCGAGGGGTTACTGTGGTTAAAGCCGGTGAAGTAACGTGGCCAGCACCACCTATTCAAGTTTCTGCGCAACCACAGGTTAAAGTTGAGCAGCCAGTCAAACCCACAGCTAAGGTTGAAGAACCGGCTTCTCCAGTTAAGAAAATTGCTGGTCTAGCCGTTGCTGTTGGTGCTTTTGCATGGGTAGCTAGTGTTGCTCCTGCTGCATTCCTCGCTCATTTTACGGTATTTGTATTGGCCTGCGTGGTGGGTTATTACGTCGTCTGGAACGTGTCACATGCATTACATACTCCATTGATGTCGGTAACAAATGCTATCTCGGGGATTATCGTGGTGGGAGCGTTACTCCAAATTGGTCAAGGAAACACAGCAGTGTCAGTGCTTTCTTTTATCGCAGTATTAATTGCAAGCATAAATATTTTCGGTGGCTTTACGGTTACCAGACGTATGCTTGAAATGTTCCGTAAAGACTAAGGAGTAGTAAATGTCTGCAGGATTAGTACAGGCCGCCTACATTGTTGCTGCGGTTCTTTTTATAATGAGTTTAGCGGGTCTTTCTAAGCAGGAAACCGCACGCGCTGGTAACTATTACGGCATTACAGGTATGACGATCGCTCTGATCGCGACTATCTTTTCACCTGATTCGGCTGGTTTAGTGTGGGTCATCATCGCCATGGTTATTGGTGGTGGTATCGGTATCCATTACGCTAAAAAAGTTGAAATGACAGAGATGCCAGAGCTTGTCGCAATATTGCACAGCTTTGTTGGTTTAGCCGCTGTTTTAGTAGGTTATAACAGCTACTTGGATCACGGGATTATCCTAGACCAAGCGATGCTAAATATTCATCTTATAGAGGTATTCTTAGGTGTGTTCATTGGTGCCGTTACGTTTACTGGTTCCATTGTCGCATTTTGTAAACTTCGCGGTGTTATTTCATCTTCAGCGTTAAGCATTCCTCACAAACATAAGTGGAACCTGGCTGCTGTCGTCGGATCACTTTTCTTGATGATGGTCTTTGTGAACGCGGAAGGCAGTATGTTTGCCTTGATGTTGATGACGTTAATCGCGTTTGTATTTGGCTATCATTTAGTCGCTTCAATTGGTGGCGCTGATATGCCAGTGGTTGTATCGATGCTTAACTCTTATTCAGGTTGGGCTGCCGCTGCGGCGGGCTTCATGCTGGCAAATGATCTGTTGATTGTAACTGGTGCATTGGTCGGTTCTTCAGGAGCGATTCTTTCTTACATTATGTGTAAGGCGATGAATCGTTCATTCTTATCGGTGATAGCGGGTGGCTTTGGTCAAGACGTCGTCGTTGACAGCGATACCGATTACGGTGAGCACAGAGAAACAAATGCGGAAGACGTTGCGGATATGCTTAAAAACTCGACGTCCGTTATCATCACCCCAGGTTATGGTATGGCAGTTGCGCAGGCTCAATATCCTGTTCACGAAATTACTGAAAAGTTACGTAGTCAAGGTATTAAAGTGCGATTTGGTATTCATCCGGTTGCCGGAAGGTTACCCGGTCACATGAACGTTCTATTGGCTGAAGCTAAGGTGCCATACGATATCGTACTAGAGATGGACGAATTGAATGACGACTTCGCAGAAACTGATACGGTGCTTGTTATTGGCGCTAATGACACGGTTAACCCCGCGGCATTAGAAGATCCAAACAGTCCTATCGCAGGAATGCCAGTGTTAGAAGTGTGGCATGCTCGTAACGTTATCGTCTTTAAGCGTTCAATGAATCCTGGTTACGCCGGTGTGCAAAACCCATTATTCTTTAAAGAGAATACACAAATGCTATTTGGTGATGCAAAGCAAAGTGTCGATGCCATTTCTAAAGCACTGTAATAAATACACGTTTATGATTAACTTTTATAGTTAATTTGAATTAAAAGCCAACCATGATAGGTTGGCTTTTACATTTCTCTAACTTGAAAGGTAGTAATGAGTGCTATCTTCTTGAGAATAATGTGCTTTTCACCAATAATGTTATATTATTTGTTATTCACTCTTAAATTGGCCATCAATTTGTACTTTCGCAATTTCTCCTATTTTATCTTGATAGCTCTGATGCCATTTAAGGTAGTAGCGACGACGTTGCCGGAAAGGATCTCGAATTTCACGGAACGGTTCGATTATTCTCAAGCGACAGTAAACTACGATGTTAGGGTGCTTCAAACAGACTTCCCTACTAAGTTGATGTCTCCAGAGTTCATGCTGCCTCAAACCGCCAAATATCCATTAAAAGATATCCAACAAGTTTATAAATTATCCCAAAGCTGTACAGGTAAATTGCCTCTGAGTCCTTTGGTTACAGTGCCGTTGGTGTTTGTAAGAGCCATTTGTCGTGGTACACCGTTAAACACTAAGTGGTTTGCTCGATCTGGGTTAATACATCCTGGTGGCGGTACATATGCGCTACGATACGCGACAAAATTCCCTGACCAATTTGATCAGTTGCAATCCTACATGCACATTAAAGAAAGACCATTAGCTCCGGAAACCGAGCTGCTGGGGCGTTTACAAAGAATGCAAACCGACGCTATATCAGCATTGATAGCTGGCGAACGTATGTTTGTTGAAAACGAAGAAATGTGGCTAAAAAAGGGCAACGAGTACTACGTATTTCCTAATGAAGTTTGGCAATATAATGCCACCGAAGCGGAACTGAAATTTACATACGTAGAAAAAGATGTTTATTGCTTTGTAAAACGTGGCAACCTCTGCTGGGAACTAGAAGACCATTCTGACTTACTGCTTAAGAGCATGATTGCTCTGGTAATCATAAATATTACCTTGGTTGCAGGATGGGCGATATATCGCTGGAACGTCAAACGCGAAGAGATGAAGAGCCGCATGTTAGTGTTGCAAATATTAACGCACGAACTCAGAACACCAATCGCAAGCTTATCACTCACAGTGGAAGGTTTTAGAAGAGAATTTGAACGCCTTCCGGAAAGTGTATATGACGAATTTAGACGACTTTGCGAAGACACGATGCGACTTAGGCAATTGGCTGAAGCAAGCAAAGACTACCTTCAATCGGAACATCAAAACTTAGCGTCTGAATGGATTCCATCGGTTGAAGAATGGCTACACTATAGATATGAAGAGAGCGCAAAACCAATAAACATTGTGTTGAGTAAAGACGCTGCTGTAAAAGTTAATGTGTATTGGTTAGGCACCTGCCTCGATAATTTGGTGAACAATGCGATAAAATATGGTGTCGAGCCAATACAACTAAAAGTAAAAGTAAGTACGAATTCAATTGCATTTTTAATAATAGATCAAGGCAATATGACTAAGAAAAATTGGAAAACAGTTAAGAAACCGTTTGTCAGTAAGGCTGGATTAGGTCTTGGTTTAACGATTGTTGAATCGATGGTGGACAGAATGGGAGGTACTATGACTCTCATTGGTCCACCTACCACATTTAAATTGGAGATACCCTGTGAAACAGACACTACTACTCGTTGAAGATGATAAAAATTTGGCGGATGGATTATTAGTAAGTTTAGAACAAGCAGGTTACGAGTGTTTACATGCTGAAACTATTGCGGAAGTTGCGCCACTTTGGGAGAAAGCTGATCTAGTGATTTTAGACCGCCAACTGCCCGATGGTGATACGGTTGATCATCTTCCGTCGTGGAAAGAGATCAAGAAAGTGCCTGTCATCTTGCTTACCGCGTTGGTCACAATTAAAGATAAGGTTTCAGGCCTTGATGCAGGTGCAAATGACTATTTAACCAAACCCTTTGCAGAAGCTGAGCTGTTTGCACGCATCAGAGCGCAACTACGTTCACCAGGAAGTGACAACGATGACGAAGACTTAAGCAAAGTTATCACTAGCAACTTAGTTATTGATAAAGCCACGCGGGAAGTGTTTTGCCAAGACCAAACGATCACGTTAACAAGAACAGAGTTTGATCTGCTGCTCTTTTTGGCCAGTAATCTAGGCAGGGTCTTCACCAGAGACGAGTTGCTCGACCATGTTTGGGGTTATAATCATTTTCCGACGACACGAACCGTCGATACCCATGTGCTTCAACTTCGCCAAAAAATTCCAGGGCTTGAAATTGAAACACTCCGTGGTGTTGGTTATAAGATGAAAGCATAAAACGAATGCGAAATCTGTTTGTTCTAATTCTACTATTACCAAGCTTTTGTGGTGTTGCAAAAACTTGGTTTGAGACAAGTTCGCCTCTAAATCAAGCCCACGAGAAGCTTCTTGATAATGACTTAAAAGGCAGTTTCGATGCGATGATCCAGGTTTGGCAATCTGAACCTACTGAGTACGTAGAGAATCATCTAAATGAGTTATTGCAAAAAACCTTAGAAAATGATTGTGGTAAAAGTATCGCGACCGAACCCGTAGCGCCTTGGATTCGCAGCATAATAGTGAAAAGACAATCTATACAAAGTCCAGGTAGAACGGTTTCTAGAGCCATCGTTGAAATTACGTCAGAAACCGACATTACGGGGATACGTCTGCTCCGATGGCCAGATACCGTCGTATCCAAAGAGGCGAATTTTGAAGTCATCAAAGGTGAAGCTAAAAATATTTTTAGAATTAGCTACGAACTTAACCAACGATTACCGAGTGGATTGTACCGCTTGGAAGTGAGTAGTGACAACAATCAACCATGGCACCAATGGATAGTTATGGGCGAATCCGTTAATAAAGAAGTGGTCAGATGGGAATCAAAAGACAGTTGGGCTGTGGATAGGTTAGCTCAACTCAATCCATACTGTACTTTGCCTGTATTAACCGTATCACTTTATGATTACATCAAAGACGAGTATGTTCGGGTTTGGAATCAAGAGTATGAAGGCAAATACCCAACGCAATTACCAATTAGTGAGCTAAAACCAGATAGGTATGTCCTTGCTGTTGGAATTACACACCATCGCTGGCAAGGGCCTGTAATTATTGAAGATCAACAAGTTATAAGTAAAACTTACGATATTTCCTCTGAATAACCCTAAAGTCTTTCTCTTTTTAGCCGATACGAAATTAATGGATTAATTCTAGGCGACAAACATGAATAAATTACGCTTATCAGCGGCAATAATTGTTACTTTTTCATCCTCATATTCGATGGCCGCGAGCTATTCAATCGATGCCCGTGGCGACGCCATGGGTGGCGTTGGTGTGGTATCCGCAAGCTACTTAACGGCTCCGTTTTATAACCCGGCTATGGGTGCAATCTATCGCAGGAACGATGACGCGGGTATGCTTTTACCCGGTGTAGGGATTTCGTATAATGATGAGAACCAGTTGATAGACAATATCGATACGATGGCTGATTTGATAAGTGGCGTTGATTTAAATGACTCTTCTACATTCACTCAAGAAAAAATTGATGAACTCGATGCGGTTATGAATGACATGGAAGGCGATAACGCCCGGGTTGAATTTGGCGTTGTTGCCGCATTTGGTATCCCTAACCCATATATTTCGACCACTATTTTTGGTAAAGCTTATGCCGAATCTTTTATCGCGCCGGATATTGCTACTTCCAACGACTCGCTAACAGAACAAGCGGCTATTGCAGATAGAGCAAGTAGAAGTACAGTCAATGCCGTCTCTATCGGTATATTGGAAGCGGGGGCCTCTTTAGCCAAATACCAGACCGTCTTTGGTCAGCACATGTCATTTGGTGTCACACCTAAGTTTCAGAGAATCAATACCTATATCTATTCAGCTTCTGTTGAGAGTTACGATCTGAAAGACGTATTTGAAAACAGCACATCGGAAAGTACCTTTAATCTAGACGTTGGTGCCCTTTGGTTTTATGGACCATTCCGAGTGGGTTTCGCAGGCACAAACTTGGTGTCGCGCGATATTGAAACTCAAGTCTCAACCACGTCTTCTGGTTCAACGCAATCGTATACCTACCAATTGCGCCCTCAATACACCATTGGCGCGGGTTTCGTTGCAGACTATTTCTCATTAAGTGCAGACTATGATGTCACCGAAGACAAAAGATTCGACCAGTTTGAAGACAATACGCAATGGGTTCGCGTAGGTATGGAAATTGATATCATGAGACAACTCCAACTGCGCGCCGGTTATAAGCTCAACCTAGCGTATGAAGATAGTGATGGGACAGTAACTGGCGGTTTAGGTATTTCACCACTTGGATTATTCGAACTGGATCTAGCGGTAAGCTATACCAACGAAGATTCGATGGGTGCATACGCGAACTTTCTTGCGACTTATTAAAAAAATCATTATAGTCACGCCCCTTACCATTAAGGGGCAGTTTTATGTTTGATGACCTACCAACGTTAACACATCAAGAGCAACAAGAAGCGGTTGAGCAAATCCAAGAGTTGATGAAGCAAGGTATAAGTACGGCTGAAGCCATCAAATTAATAGCAGAACAAATTAGAAAAACTAAAGCAGGGTAGGAGAGTGGTTGACGTACCAATACCTTATTTTATCCCATTCATCCTACCGCACTATAACTAAATAAAACCCTCACAATATATAAACACCAACCACGCTTTCATACCTAAACCAAATTCGATAAATGCAAACTCTATGAGCTTTAAAATAAATTCTTGCAGTAACTCACCTACATAATGTCTAATTTCAATGAGTTAGTTGTGCATATTTATTCAAGGTCCCTTATTAAAAGCAAAAACCCCAAATCCAAACAAGGCGTCCTGTAATGTCGTTACACAGCGCTTTGTTTGCTTGGTATGATCTTCTGTTGGGGGTTGGTTGTTGGGATGTTCGTGAGTACTTGCTATTCTTGTGGGGAATAACAGCGCATCGTTTGGTTGGTTATTACAACAAAATCTATGGATTACTACCCATTGAACTCGTCAGATTTCACGTAGGACACAGCTGTGATTTTTTTGTCACATTTATCGTTAGCCGGCAGTGCATTACTAACCGAAACAGAGTGAATTTTTAATTTTCAGGGGATATATGGAAATGATCATCTATAACAGGATCGCTTAAGAGCGCATTATCAAATACGAAGCAATTGAACAGACTGGGAAGATTGAAAAGTTTTAGAGCGTCACAATGCCAATATATTGATCATTTAATGTTTGTAGTCCATTTCGATACAATTGATTGTTACTCTATTGCGGCCTTTTGATTTGGATTCGTACAGCGCCTTATCTGCTCGATGAAACACGTCGTTTTGTCCTACATCATCGCGACTCACTTTACTTACTCCAATGCTTACCGTCACGCGAGTTTGATCTGAATTAAATGTAAAATGATGTTCTTCAATTTTTTTGCATATCTGGCTTGCGAATAGATGAGCATCAGTAATGCCTGTATTTTTCAATAAGATTGCAAACTCTTCGCCACCGATACGACCAACACTACCGATATCACGCACTTCATCTTTTAATATATTAGCTACACTTCGAATCACTTCATCACCAAAAAGGTGCCCATAAGTATCATTAACTAATTTAAAATGATCGATGTCGATTATTAACAAAGCTGTTTCTATATTGTTCCTTTTTACACAGCCAAAACACTGATTCACTTTCATGCTAAAAGCACGGCGATTGAGTAATTGTGTAAGGTCGTCATGTTCGGACAGTTCAATTAATCGATCTTGATGTTCTTGATTCGAGGTGATATTTCGAGTAATCCATACCACAGCATTTTGCCCATGGATAGGACTTGTTAGAGGCTGAATACGACTTTCATACCACTGGGTTGTTTTCGGAATCGTTATATCCGGTATTGTTGGAAAATTATCAGGAGTGAAGCTATATAGGTAATGTTGAGTCTTCTGCGTTTCTAATGCTTCCGTCACTTTAACAAGAAACTCACTCGCTTGGCTCTTACTCAAAATATCTTCTAGATTTAAGCCAACTATAGAATCTGTCGTGTAAGTAACCTTCGTATCAACGCCACCAAAGGCATCTAAAAACTCACCTGATTCTGACAAAATAAATACCCTATCCGGAAGGGCTTTTAAGATAGACAGCAGCTCTGAACAACTACAATTTTTACTATTCATACAGTAATTACCTGATAGATTTATCAGTTTAAGGGAACAACCCATAAGTTTAACGAATGATTGATTGCTATATATTGACTCGAGTCAATCAACTCGTCTGAACAGCGAGAAGTTCTGACGAGTTACCTAGCGGTTCAGTTAACAGAACGATAAAAGGCCGAACGATTAGCCGTTGTCGCTAGGATAAAGATATATTTGCAACTGACAGATATAACAGCAGTAAATCGATTCTAATATCATGTCTATTAATAAGTGTGATTAAACCACCGGATATAATTGGTTTTCGGTATTAATATACGCAGTCAATAAATAGGTCATCCCCACAAAATGAAAGAACCGTAATGTTGACCAAGTTACCGTTCACTAGACGCTTATCCCAACATAAAGACAGTAAAAAACCAACCACTGACAAGTTCTACGGTTTTATCTCACCAAATTAGGAACACATAATGACACTTAACAAAACATTTTTGGCGTTATCTATCGCTGCATCAAGTCTATTTTCAATGTCTACCTTTGCGATAGAAAAAGTAGACATTTTAATTACAGATGCAACAGTGCTCACGATGAATGCAGAAAAACAAGTATTCAATCAAGGGACGGTCGCCATTAAAGGCAACAAAATTGTTGCTGTTGGTGATAACACTATAGCCAGCCAATATGAAGCGGACATTACGTTTGATGTAGACGGCGACATCGTCATGCCAGGCCTTATTAATACCCACACCCATGTATCAATGACGGTATTTCGTTCTCTAGCAGACGATGTTCCCGATCGATTACACCGCTATATTTTCCCACTCGAGGCGAAGCTAGTTTCTCGTGACATGGTCCGCATTGGTGCCAACCTAGGTAATGTGGAAATGGTTAAGGGTGGTGTCACTACTTATGCTGATATGTACTATTTTGAAGACGAAGTAGCAAAGACTGTCGATAAAATTGGTATGCGTGCCGTTCTTGGTGAGACCGTCATTAAATTCCCAGTAGCTGATGCCAAAAATGCTGAAGAGGGCATTCAATACGCACTCAACTTTATTGAAGAATATAAAGACCATCCGCGCATCACACCCGCATTTGCACCACACGCGCCTTACACCAACACAACAGAGATTCTACAAAAAGTCGCCAAATTGTCTAAAGAAAAAGACGTCCCTGTATTGATTCACCTTGCAGAATCAACGCGTGAACAAGAAAAAATAGCCAAGATCAGTGGCGGAAAAAGTCCAGTTCAGTACATGTATGACATTGGTGCGCTGAATGACAAACTGGTCGGCGCTCACATGATTTTGGTCGACGATAAAGATATTGAGCTCGTAAAAGAAAGTGATATGGGCGTTGCACATAATATGAGTGCGAATATTAAATCTGCAAAAGGTGTGTCCCCTGCACTTAAAATGTTTGACGAAGGCATTCGTATCGGGCTTGGAACTGACGGACCGATGTCAGGTAATACATTGAGTACTATCGACGAGTTTAGCCAGGTGGCCAAAGTACACAAATTAGTTAACCATGATCGCGCAGCAATGCCGCCAATCAAGGTTATCGATATGGCAACGATGGGTGCAGCTAGAGCATTGCATATGGAAGACAAAATCGGTTCATTAGAGCTAGGAAAGCTAGCCGATATTATTGTGATTGATACCAAGGCTCCTAATATGGTGCCTGTCTACAACCCGTACTCAGCTTTGGTTTATTCTGCCTATGCGACAAACGTTCGACATACTATTGTTGATGGTAAAGTGTTGATGCAAAATAAGAAAATGCTGACGGTTGACGAAGACAAAATCCGGGAAGAAGCACTGGCGTTTTCAGACATAGTTCGTAAAACCGTTATAGATAGCGGTGAAGTCGTTCAGTAATATATACCTATAAGGCCTGTTTTCTCAGGCCTTATCATTAACCTGTTAATTGTTTATATAGACCTGATTTTCATCCTTATTCGGTCTATTTATACTGTAAAGCCTTCCGACTTCATCGCAGTTAAACCAACTATGTGCTATTCCACTTGTTCTTCACAGAAGATTTGAGCATCTTGCGACTTTGTTGGCTCTTCATTTAAAGAACCCCCGGGGATAATTAGAAACTTGCTACTGGCAAGTTCTTTGATTTTTAAAGGTTTGGATACTTTAATTGTTCGAGTTTTAATTGCAGGAAAATTGCGTAATTTGCATATGATGACAACATACTTTGTAACATAATTAACCTATGCGCAATTATTACCCATAGGTTGTTACGTTTGAATTGTGCACTTCTAAATGATTATTTGTCGATATGTTAAAGGAATAATAAATGAATAGGATGATAATCCCATTATGTACAGCATTAGTATCCTCAGCTAGTTTAGCTGGCGGTTACAACACTGAAATCGATGCGACGTACACCACAAGAAATTTTGACAGTCAAGATATTAACTCGTCGTTACTTAGTGCAACGTACTATTTTCAATTGATCGATGATAGCAAAGGACCTCTAGCAGAGTCGTCATTTCTCGGTATGAGTTCAGAACTATCGTTGAAATACGGTCTCGTAAGTCAAGAATACTTAGACAATGCGACGACATGGGGTATCGCGGGTAAATATGTTTCCGAATCTGGATTCATCATAGGTATAGATTACGTCAGTAAACATTATGAACCAACCTATGGTCATAATGCGATTATTGATAGCGGATTTCTTAGAATAGGGGGATACATAGACGATACTTCTACGCTCATTGCAGGTATAAGTACCAATCAAAATGATGATGTGACAAGTAATAACGACTATAGATCAACTACTTTTGCATTGGACTACAAAAAGGTATTTATGTTAGAAAATAGCAAGGCGCTAAACCTGTATGGACGGTTTGGTTATACGGAATATCAAGAAGATAACAATGACAGTATTGGTAGTTTACAAATTGGAACAGACTATTACTTCAATCGTAAACTAAGCGTTGGACTGGATCTCGCCACTTTTGGTGTCAATCCAGGTACAGGTGCAAATAACGAATATGCATATAGGTATGGACTACAATCTACCTACTTTATTACTCAAAAGTTTTCTGTATACGGGTCATATAGGATTACAGATTTTGAAGATGTCTCTGAAAATGAAAACATGTTCTTAATAGGTTTCCAAACGAGATTTTAGGGAAAACAATATTGGGAGTTAACCTTTACTGTTAGATTTATCCCAGTAATACAGAACGGGGGGTTTGGATCCTTTCCTCCGAACTTCTCCTGTTCAGTCTCATGTTTGTCAGCTTGATTGGCGAATTAGACACTTTCTATAACACTATTACAAGAAAGTATAAAGCGCTAGGTATTACATTAAATTCAATGGCTTATGTTGGGGTGACAGGTCTAGTCTATAGCGTATTTGAATACACCTCTCAGTGCGTATTACGTATATTATGTTAAATATGAAACATGCGTACGTAAAATTAATTCTCCCTTTTTCATGCGCAAGATAACCTAACGCTAAAGGTAGTTACTTGTAGAAACGGATCTAGGCGTTAGTCGCACGGTTGTAATTGAAAATTCATTACGTCAATTTGCCAGATAATATTTGAGCGACTTTGCGCAGTTCAGTCAACAGACGTTGGTGCCCATATCGATTTATTTCTGGGGTTAACCCTGAAACACTGATCGCGTATGACGCTTCTTTTTTAACTTCTAAAGGTACTGCGATACAGGTGATACCAGACTCATTCCCTTCACCATCGATAGCGAAACCTCGTTCATAAATAATATCTAATTCTGCTAAAAACTCATCTTTTGTCGAAATATCGTTCTCACCAAAATGGACCAACGCATCAAGATCCTGGCAATGCGTTTGCCAGTACTTCTCTTTTTCTAACGGCGTAAAATAGGACAATACTACCTTACCGCAAGCAGAATGAGTCAACGATGACGTTAAGCCAGCATGCGCATTAGTATGAAATGCCGATAATTTCGGCTCTTGCTTTTTCAGTAAGATAACACTATCGAAATCTCTTCTTTGCAAATTGACAATGAAACCGATTCTGTTCGCCAACTCAGCCAAATAAGGCACGGCTTCATTCAGTAGAGAATCACTTTGAATAATAGAATACCCCATCGTCACCATCTTAGTGGTTAGATAATACAGTCCACCGGAAGACTGTCGAACATAGCCACTGTTAGATAAGCATTTGCATATGCGATGAACCGTGGGTTTAGGGTAACCTGACTGTTTACACAGAAGATCTAGGCTTATGCCTTCAGAACAGGCTATTTTTTCTAACACATCGAAAGTTTTATATACAGATTGCATTTTGAATCACACGACTTCTTTTATTATTGAAAATATTATATTTGAATTTATGATTTATTGACCATTAATTATCATAATAAAAAGACTGCCAATTCAATTTTCGGTCAATGGCATAACATTTTTCTTTATAAATGGGGCTTTCCCACTCGTAAAAACCAACTCATTGTTGGTTTTTATTCGTAGGTGAACTCATTCATCAGATTCTACACTTTTTGATGGAAATAGTCCCTTCTATTGAATTACTCAAGTTGCTGGCAAAGTTGACGTTATGACTGTTTTATCTTGATAACAACCTTACGTACTAGTTGATCCTCTGTCACTGTCAAGTTGGGCATATGAACGGTAAGAGGTGAGAACAGGTAAAACTCACCTAGTTTCATTTCAATATATGAAAGAGGCACACTATCTTCGTCAATAAAACAAATATCACGATCAGTTTCGTAGTCAAACTGCTTTAGCAGAGACTCTTTAGTTGAATCGGTCAACTCTGCCCAGCCAAATTTCTCTTCACCAGAGACGATAAATTGCACGTCACAATAGTTATTGTGAAATTCTGAACCCACACTACTTTTTTGTGAAGTCTGGTACTCCATTACTACAAAAAACGCATCTTCGATATCTAAACCAGCTATCTGGTGTTTACCCAGTTCTATTGATTCAAGATCTTGATTCGCGACAAATTCTATTGCCTTAACAAACTTGGTTGGCAGCAAAATTTTGTAATCTTGTGCCGAAAATTTACCTATCCACATAAAGGCTCCGAAATCATTGATAAAGCTTCGCAGTCTATTTCAATCGCATAAACTGAACTGGAAGCCGTAATATATAAGGTGTTTTGCACATCATCAAAAATACAATTTGAGACGCTTTCCGGAGTTGGTATCTTACCGACTAGAACCATATTGGGGTCTAAAATCAGAATACCTTCTGCTGAACTACAATAGAGCGTGCCAAAGTTATCCACTGTCATGCCATCAGGGATACCTTTTTCTACCTCATAGACCAGACGACCATTGACTAACCTTTCACCTTCAACATCAAAAGATTTGATGTGTCTTAATCCTTGAGTAGGAAAATCCACAATAGACATATCAGCAACATACAATGTTGACTCATCTGGTGAGAATACCAAGCCATTGGGACGTTGGACGTCAGAGGTAGCAATATTTAAATAATTCGTGACTGGGTTGTAACAATAAACGTAACAACCAATCATTTGGCTTTCCGATTTAAATCCTTCCTCATCGCTAATGATTCCATAAGGAGGATCAGTAAACCAGATAGTTCCGTCAGACTTACGCTCAACAACATCATTTGGAGAATTAAGACGTTTTCCGTCAAATTTATCGACTATGATTTTAGCAACCGAAAGGTTGTCTTTATTGCGTACAGCAAGACAGCGGCGACCATGTTCACATGTCACAACATCTCCGTTGGACAGAGCATAATTTCCATTTGAAAAATTGGACTGATCTGTCACCAGCGTCGTTTCTTTATTTTTAGGATCATAGACATACATTGCATTTTTCTTTACATCAGAAAACAGCAACTGGTTAGAGTGCTGCAACCATGCAGCACCCTCACACCAAATATGTCCAGAGCTGATCTTTACTAATTCAGAAAGGATCGCTTCTTTGTAAGACATAATTCGTTTACTCCCCTTATTTAGTTTCCCAAGACGCTTTATAAAAATCTCGGTAACCATTTTCTGGATCATAAAGGTTTCTATCTCCTCCTGCAGTATGGATATTATCCATACTTACGAGGTGAGCTGGTGTAACATAGCCACTAACAGGTTGATCTTGGAACAAACGATTTAGTTCATCAATCAACTGCCATCCGTGTAAGTTAAGAGGTTCGGCGACAGTCGCACTTTGAAAGCCTCCATTACGAATGCGTTCGAAGGCAGATTCACTACCGTCGCCTGCAGAAATATTATAAGGCCCCTCACCTTTCTCTTTACCCAACGACTTTAAAGCCGGTGACATATAGTCAAAATAAAGGTCATTAATTGCTAACGTATAGTTATATTTGTCTTGGTATTTTTGTACAAGCGAGTACGTTAATTGCGGGATACGTGCAGATGTATTCGCTAAAGGCGTATCTTCATAACTAAGTACAGAACATTCCTTACATTTTTCAATATAAGATTTCATTACGTCTGCTTTATGTACCGCTATGCTATAAAGACCGTCCGTTAAGATAACAACATTCGCCTTACCATCAGAATTTGCAATAGCATACATTGCCGAGACTTTCGCGACATCATCTGCCGAGCTAGTAATATTGGTATCAATATACAAGTCATCGATTGGGCCTGCTTCTGGTGTAGCATGCCAACTGACCAATTTAATTCCCAGCTCTTTTGCTTTACGTAAACTCCGCACCATAGTATTTGGTGTGAATCCACCAATAATAATACCATCTGGTTGAAGCGCTAGCGCCTGTTTAACCGCTGAAGATTGTGATGGAACACTACCTGCACCATCCAAAACACGCACCTTCCAACCTATCTCTTTAGCCGCTTCCTCATAACCTTTTACAACACCCAACACACCACTATTTTTCAGGTCCGAGGCAATAAATATGACCGATTTTTCTTTAGCCGCCGTAGGGCCAACAGTAATGGAAAATGGTTCCGAAGAATCCACAGACGCTTGCATAACAATTTCTTTCGCTAGCTGAACATAATCACTTGCTTCATCAGCCAAAACTTGCGATGTAAGAGTAATACCTATAAGTACCGGTAAGAGTTTTATCGCTTTTTTCATTATTTCACCTTCACGTTATTTTTTGTTGCTGTTTGTTTACGTTTCTGACTAAAACCAGCCAGAGTAATTGAAATGAGTAAGATGCCGCCGTTAAACAGTGGCTCGACAAAGAATGGCGTACCAAGTTGTTGTAATCCGGAGATACCCACACTAACGAGGGCAACGCCGATTAACGTACCCCAAACGTTAACTCGCCCTGCTCTATAAGTGGTTGATCCCAAGAAAGCCCCCACTAACGCGGGTAACATGTAGTCTTGACCGACAGAAGATGACCCGATACCTATATGGGAGGCTAATAAAACACTCGCGAAAGCTATCAGACCATCTGACAGGATATATGAACCGATGTAACACGCTTTGGTGTTGATACCATTGAGTGTGGCTGTGTTTGGGTTTGCACCAACGGCATACAATTTTCTGCCAAGCGCTGTGTATTCGGTGATCAACCAGAGCACTATTGTGATCGCCATTAGATAGAAAATAATAATCGGCAATCCAAGTACTTCAAGGCCGCTAAAGTTATAAAAGCTTTCCGGTAAAGCACCGACAATTTGTCGACCTCCGGTGTGCCAAAGTGACACGGCATAAATGACGGTACCCGTTCCAAGCGTCGCAACGAATGAATCGATATCGGCAAGGGCGACTAACATCCCATTAAAGGCACCATAAAGACACCCACACATCACCACAATGACGGCAGCAACCTCCCAAGAAAAACCATACCTCTGCTGAAGTGTGATTGCAAAAACGTGCCAGAAAGTAACGCCAAATCCAACATTAAGATTCATTTTCCCTGTCACCATGGTAACCATGGCCGCAAGTGCCAAAATAGCGACGATACTTTTTTCACTCAATATAGCTTGCAACGTTAGCATGGAGAAAAATGTATCAGTCGAGAGTCCAAATATGACTATAAGCAGCACGGTAAGGATGAGTAACCCGTAACGCATCGCAACTTGAGTAAGCATATTTCCGAGCCCCAACGACATCGTAATCTCCGTTTCTAGTGCTGTGGACTTGACATTAGATGTAGCCATGTTCAACCTCTTCTATTTTTGACCCTGATGCATATTTCAATAAATTGGAGACCGTTACGTCTCCTTCTAATAATTCTTTAACCACTCTTCCTCTGTTGAATACCAATGCGCGATTTGAAATATTTACAACCTCTTCAAAATCACTGGATATCACAATAACGGACAGGCCTTGACTGATAGCTTTTTGCATAATTTTATATATTTCTGCCCGTGCACCTATATCCACACCAGCGGTTGGATTGTCGAGAATCATCACTGGTTTATTCATACTGAACCAACGCGCTAGAATCACTTTTTGTTGATTCCCACCACTCATGGAACTAATCGCAATATTTGGGTCCATCGGTCGCACGTCATACTTACGCAATAAATCTAATGTTGTTTGCTGTTCTTTATCTTTAGAAAGAAAAGTGAAATTACTCGTTCCAAGGTTGGTAGGGTTTAAATTTAGATTTTCCAACGCACTCATTGGGGCACATATACTTTCTTTAACTCTATCTGCAGCAACCATAGCAAAACCACTTTTTATGCTATTCGCTGGCGAAGACAAATTCGCAAGATCTCCATTGAGGTGAACGGAACCTGATTTTATATTTAACCGACCAAATAGAGCCTGACCAATAATCTCTTGTCCCGCATTACGTAACCCGACAAGTGAAACGAGTTCTCCTTTTCTCAAGCCCATACTGAATGGGTCAAGATCACCAATTTGCAGACCTTCTATCTGTAAAACTGTATCTGCATTTGGCTTAAGTGGTGTTCGATAGTCCATCTCTTTCTTGGTACCTACAATAAGTTCCACCAAATCATCGATTGAATAATCATCCACTAGGCCCGAACCGACCATTTTCCCATCGCGTAATACAACAACGTCGTCGCAAATATCATGTATTTCATCTAATCGATGAGAGACATAGATCATCCCTACCCCTTTGTCTTTTAAACGTTTTAGTACTTCGAACATCCTTCCAACATCACTTGCAACAAGAGAAGCGGTAGGCTCATCCAGAATCAACACCTCTGCATCGGCAACCAGAGCTCGCGCAATTGCCAGCAAAGATTTTTCTGCAGCACTTAGGTTGAATATTCGTTCCGAGGATTTGATATCAAGGCCAACCAGACCCAGAACTTCCTGCGCTTTTTCCTCTGCTTTTTTCCAGTTTATGAATCCCCATTTTTTAGGAAACCCAAGCATCAACCCAATATTCTCTGCAACCGTCATCCATTCAATAAGGCCTAGATCCTGATGAATAAAAGCGATTGGAACCTTATTTGACGTAACAATTCGTGCGGCATCTTCTATAGGGTCCCCTTTAAATAGAACTTCCCCTGACGATTTTTTATGAATACCCGCTAACGTTTTGATTAGTGTCGATTTTCCCGCACCATTTTCTCCTAATAAAGCAACGCAACGTCCTTTATGGATATGAAAAGATGCCGAATCTAACGCGACAAAATTATAAAAACGCTTTGTCAGCTTATTTATAGATAAGAGGCTTTCATGTTGCGTATCAACTAATGCCATAGCTTGCTCATGTCCTTAAATATTTCAATATCACTTTCATAGATTCCACATTGTGGAACTTATTAATCTATAATTCCACATTATGGTATTTATGTTTATGTAGACAAAAAGTGACGATGATCTCTATTTTGGAAATGCCTGTTATAGATATCTCTTTAATCGATCTAGTCTGCAAAAAATAAATCATTTTGTTGCTTAATTGTTACAAAAGAAGTATTCGAGGTTGACATGTCAACATTAGCCAATCGAGGGGATGGTTAATCATTTTTTTGGCGGAGTATTTTTTAATATCTAAAAAAGGTGTGTATACAAAGATAGTTGACCCTCATTGCGCCTATACAAGGCATTATTTTTTATATTTATTATCTGTGGCAATTCTTGGTACCTTTAATAAATTGAATTAGTGACGTTGGTATTGCACTTTCATCTGTTTGGGTTTCAATCTCAGTTCCTTTGGCTCTCATTTTCTGAACCGATGGTAACAAAAGACGTATTTCTTTATTATCACTATTTGTTAATACGACTATATTTTCAGATTCTATTGCTCTAATCATCAGTACGCCATATTTTATTGATTGAATTTTTTCACCTATTATTACAGACTTTGGTGGTACTAAACGGTCAACAAATTGACCGGACCTCAGTTTTGTTGAACTAATTGAGCGAATATTACCCGTATTTTCGAAAACTACGATAACGGTATAACAATTGTAATAATCTATAACCGTTGTATAACCATGTCGATTTGTTTTAAATTTCGCCCCAATAACCATGTCTAATGGTGCTTCCATTCGTTTCATTGAAGACTCCCAATATTAGCATTTATTCATTAATATAAGCTCATGGGTGTTAATGTTATTTACTCCTACCCCAATCAAAATAAAATACATCCTAAGTTTATATTTATCGTGATCAATACATAAAGATTTCATGTCAACAATATAATTACTTCCTATTAGTTTTATTTAACCTTGATAAGAATAGAATAATTTAATATTTAAGATGAATAATAAAACAAAATATTAAAATTGAGTATGGTCCATACTATGTAATCAAAGAATATATCTAATATTCTTATATGAACTCAAAATATATCATTATTTTTAATACGTATACTTCTGTTGCTGGCCAACATTTCTAGTGTTTCTGAAATGTCCTTAACCGAGATAGTGTCCATGCATTTTGAAAAGGGATGAATGCAGTTATTTTCGCCAAAAAGGTGTTCATGCTCTCTCTTGCAACCATTAAAATATCCGTGCATTCCACAAGGTTGGAGGCGACACCCTGACTCTTTGTAGTGAATATACTGACCTGGGTAAGTTACGCATTCGGGTCTAGAGCTTCCTAGTATAACTAGAACATTCTTCGCATTAACCGCCGCAGACCCATGCACCATAAAACTGTCAAGACAGATACCTGCAAAGCTATGTTTAACAATAGCGAGAGATTGCCTAAGAGAATAACCCTCTGTTGATAAGTCGACAAAAGAATATATGCCAGAAAAAGTTTCCTTTAATATTTTCCAGTTGCTACTTTTCCATATTCTATTAGAGGATGTCGATACAGATTGATACCAGATAAGTTCATGAGGATGTTTCATCGTCTCTTTCTTTGCCCATATATCTTCATTTTTGTCAATAAAGACCTTAGGGTAATGTACAAGTAGCCTTTCTTTTAATTGTTCTTCTGCCATTTCGATCATATGCATATAACTGGGACGATATGGAAATGAGTTATGTGGTCGTCTAGAAGTATATTGTCTCAAGTCTATATTATAATTATTGGTAAGAGAGTCGCGACAATTTATCACTTCCACACCATCTAAACCTTTCAACAAGTCCGTAAAAGGAGTTAACGCAAAAATTTTAGTGTTTTTGTGTTTTTGTAACACACTTAATATTACTGCAGTCCCAGCTACAGTGCACCCCATTGAATTTGGAAGTCTAATGCTTATTGCCATATAACTAACACTCCAACTATATTTTATATATAGCCTTATATCAAACATATATAAAGTGTCATTTTATTTTTTACGAAAAAGTGGTTCTGGTTCAAAAACTAGTTAATTACGCTACTACTGAATTAATTAGAATCAGATTCTTGAATTATTCAACATGTTGGACGGTTATTATTCTTTTAATGTCAGTGAATATGTTCGGTTAGATGACTCTTAGGGGCTAGTTATGCCATTCTTATTGACATCGGGTGATTTTCATTCAGTTCGAGTAAATCCCAAAGATTTCCATAAAGATCTTCAAACACGGCGACCACACCGTAATCTTGTTCTTGGGGAGGCCTAACAAATTTGATCCCAGCTTCTATCATTCTATTGTAGTCACGCCAAAAATCATCTGTGTTTAAGAACAGAAATACACGTCCTCCAGACTGGTTCCCAATAAAGTTATGTTGTTCCGCCTTTGACGCTCGTGCAAGCAACAGTGTGACGCCGTTAGAGCCAGGCGGAGACACAACAACCCAACGCTTGTCTTGCTCTGGCTGGTAGGTATCTTCGACTAGTTCGAATTTCAATTTATTGACGTAAAAATCGATAGCTTCATCATAGTCTCTAACGACTAATGCAATATGGACAATTGACTGTTTCACACAAATTTTCCTCTACATAATTGTTGACTTAGCTTCACTGCATCTTATCTAAACTCTTGATCAACGTGATACCAATAAAAAAGCCAACTCAACGTTGGCTATGATTGTTCAGATTGTTTGAGTTATCAATTCATCAACCACCCGCCAATTTAACGGTGTAACCTTTTTTCTCTAAGTGAGCCTTAATTTTCTCACGATTGTCACCTTGTATCTCAACGGTCCCATCTTTTACCGAACCACCGCAGCCACAAACTTTTTTGAGCTCTGCTGCGACTAATTTTAGTGCTGCATCATCTAAATCAAGCCCAGTGACAATACAAACACCCTTGCCTTTTCGTCCTTTGGTTTGTTTCTGTATCCTCACGATACCATCACCCGTTGGACGGTTTACTTTTTGTTCTTCTGGTTTAATTCGGCCAATTTCTGTTGAATATACAAGAGACATATTATTTCTTTCTTATTGCCGCTACCGCGACGTGTTTATCGATATGCTTTTTGATTGCATCTTTAGAGCCTTTAATAAGCTTGCCATTAAAAAAGCAGTACCAAGAGTTTTTAGCTCCACTATCACTTTTTAATAGTTGGCCATTATACTCTTCATGTTGTTCAGTTACTTCTTCTTCTTTTTTAGGCGCGAGAGACGCGAATTCGATAGGATCTATAATGGTCGCAGTATCGCACCACCAATCTACCGATTTCTTAACCGCTGGCAAATTACCAGACAAAATCTGCTTTTTAATTCTGACATGCCAAACATCTTTATCAGCGCCGGATTGAATGCTGTAGCCTCTATGAAACGTCGTAGCCATAATGAATATTCTTTTTGTTTTTCGTCACTATATAATAATTGTAATTGTCACATATTCAAGTATATTCTTTCATTCAACCCATCAAGTTATAGTGCACTATGATCAAGAAAAACATTACCCCAATCACGGATATCATAGTGCGTGATAAAAGCAGAAAAAAATTTAATAATCATATAGTTAATGATGATATCAACCAGTTAACGGACACTCAATATTCCCATAGTACCGTACTAGCAATGACAACCGACTGGAATAGATTTGTTTCATTTTGTGAAGCTAAACATGTTAATGCGCTGCCAGCTTCGATCACCGCAATACGTATGTTCCTCGAGTATGAGTCTAGAGAGCGTAAGTTCGCCTCTATAAGACGTTACAGCATCACTATTGGCACCATACATAAACTACATAGTTATCCAGTCCCAACAGCACACCGCCAGATACAATTTACATTGTCACAGTTAAGGCTGCAAAAACAAGGTGATGCAAGACAAGCAAACGCCTTAACAACAAAACACCTAGATTCATTAGATGAGTTATTAAGTCGAGAAAATACGTTACGTGGTCACCGTGATCGTGCTATTTATTACATAATGTTTGAGTGTGCTTTGAAAAGAACGAATCTAAAGAACCTACAACTAAGTGATGTAGTTCAGATTGACAATCAGTGGTGTGTGAATCTGAACGACATGACATACAAATTGAGTGACAAAGCAGGCTCCGCCCTATTTGATTGGATTCAATTTCTTACAGGTTCACAAGGGTACCTTTTCCGTCGGATAGACAAACACAACAACATTGGAATGTATCAACTCGATGACTCTTCTATCTATCGGATCCTTCGAAGAGCAAGTGATCTATTAGGTTTGGCCAACCACTACAGATTTACAGGACAGTCAGCCCGAGTGGGCGCAACTCAAGAGCTTGAAAGGCAAGGCTATAATATCAGGGATATACAAGATTTCGGTCGCTGGCTTAGCCCTGCTATGCCAGCGCAATATTTGCAAATGAAGCGTGTCGCGGAAAACGAAATGACGAAATATAAAGTGATTAAACCTTGGGATTAAGCGCACTCTTTATTGCGCTGGCTAAAAATTCACCGAACTGATGTCCGTTATGTTCAACCATTTTAGGAAACATAGAAATCGGCGTCATTCCAGGAAAGGTATTAACCTCATTCAACAAGAGTTCATTCTCTTCGGTTAAGAAGAAATCGATGCGAGATAAGTCCTTCAATTTCATTTGATTAAATACGGTTCTGCTAAACGTTTCAATATTCGATAACTGCTGTACCGTAAGGTTGCGCGCTTCAACTTCAGTATGAGAATGGCTATCTGCACTATATTTCTCTTCATAAGTGTAAAAGGCATTGTCCGGTGCAATCACCTCGCCAGGTTTACTGACAAATAGCGTCCCTTGATATTCATACGCCGCAACTTCCAACTCTCGCGGTTTGACCGATTTTTCGATGAGAACTTGATCGGAATAATGAAAAGCAGACTGAATAGCTTTTACCAACTCGCTTTTTTTAGTCACACTGTAACACCCAACAGATGATCCCTGACATGCGGCTTTGACAAAAACTTTTCCCCATTTGTCAAAAGCTTGAGAGGCTTTATCTAATGATTTCTGGTCAGCATCAGTCAAAAAAAGGTAAGGTGTATTCGGGATCCCAATCGCGTCGTACCATAGTTTAGAGGTGATTTTATTAAAGCTATTTGTGCTCGCTTGCGCTCCACAACCAAAATAAGGAATACCAGCAAGTTCGAACATTGACTGTAGATCCCCCGTTTCGCCTGGGTATCCATGTACACACGGCACAATGTAGTCTATTTTGATTTCACCAATATCAGATATTAGCGCCTTTTTATTGATATCCAAATTGACATGAGCACCATCAAGCAACCACGCATCTTTGGTGATTTCCACAAAGTGGACTTCTAACTCTGGTTGTTTCTTGAGTTGATCCAATAAATAAGCCGCCGATACCAAAGAGACTTCATGCTCTGAACCACCACCACCACATAAGAGAAGAATAGATGTTTTATTCATTTTTAAGATCATTCCGCGAAACAACAACATTATTATCGAATTCTAATGATAACCAATTGATACCGTAGGTACAGTAAAAAATAGTGCCCAATACAATCTAGTCATTTGTTCGTTCAGAATTCAATCAAAAAAAGAAACCTAAGGGTTCCTTTTTTTTGATTGAGTAAAATGAGTCGCGACTATACGCCAGTTGCACAATTACTTAATCTTAACCAACTTCGGATAAGATGAACTTTTTATCTCGTCTAGGCTTTTAACAAAGGGTTTTAGATCTCTAAAATACTTAGGTAACGTTTGAATTGCGGCTTTCGCTTCAGACTTGGTCGCATAATCACCATATAAAACCGCATACCAATCTGTTCCTTTCACCTGTTTGTGATGCTCCCAAACCGGATGTGCCTCTGGCAACTGGTTTGCATAACTCAACGCTTTCTGAGAACTGCTTACGGCCATAACCTGTATGGTGTAGCCAAAACGCATCGTATTTGCTTCTTGCTTTTGAGTAGGCGGCAAGATTTTGATCATCTTGTTGCTAGAACGCGTGGCAGTAGACGGTTTGGGCTGAGATACTTGGGCTTTAACCACTTGTTGTTGTGCTACCGCGGTAACCCCAACATCGGATTCCATTACAGTCGATTCTTTCATCGGTTCGACCATGGGTTTAGTTTTATACTCTTCTTGATGGCTCTCACTTGTCACATTGGTGATCATTTCACCAGATGAACAAGCGGTAAGCAAAATAGACAAAGCGATAATAGAAATATTTCTCATAAACAATTCATAAGTTCCTTAATAAGCTACGCAAATCATGCCTATTGAACGCAATATAATCAAGTAGATAATCCTAATAGATATCATTAGGATGTGAGCTAAGGCACAGTCTAGCAGAACAATTCGGTATGCTCTGTCACATAGATAAAGTATAGACAATTCATTCAATGAGAAATCTATTATTATTGATAAACCGGTATATACCCGAGGTTTCTATGAATAATATTTCTAAACTGCTTAAGCCGACTTCTATCGCGGTTATTGGAGCATCAAACCGACCTTTTAGGGCTGGTGAAGTAGTCATGAATAATCTGTTAAAAGGCGGATTTCAAGGCGCCATTATGCCGGTCACACCCAAATATAAGGCAGTATGTGGTGTACTTGCTTACCCCTCAATTGATAAATTACCTATTACGCCTGATATCGCCGTTCTCTGCACCAATGCATCACGAAACGTAGAAATATTTACGCTGTTAGCCGAAAAAAAGGTATCAGCAGCGATTGTACTGTCATCCGATATGCATATTACAAATGGCGACGGGGAAACCATAGAACAACAGTGCCTCGCTATCGCGAAAGCGAATGGCATTCGAGTGTTAGGTGCAAACAGTTTGGGTCTTATCCTTCCTTGGTTAAACCTTAATGCCTCTTTTTCGCCTGTCAGCGCTGCGAAAGGCAACATCGCTTTTGTTTCTCAATCGGCGGCGGTTTGCACGACCATCTTAGATTGGGCAAACGACAAAGACATCGGTTTTTCCGCTTTTGTGTCCATTGGTAATGGAAGTGATATCGACGTGGCTGAATTGCTTGATCATCTCTGTACTGACAGCAAAACAGCGGCGATCCTTCTCTATATAGACTCCATTAAAGACGCGCGTCAGTTCATGTCGGCTGCGCGAGCCGCATCTCGAAATCGGCGCATATTGGTCCTTAAAGGTGGCCGAACGCACGCTGGACGACGGGCCGCGCAGCGTCACACCGGCGGCAATGATACGTTAGATATCATTTACGATTCGGCAATCAGTCGAACGGGTATGTTAAGAGTAAAAAACACCCATGAGTTGTTTGCAGCCGTAGAGACACTGACTCACGCCGTACCATTAAGAGGTGAGAGACTCGGTATCATTACCAACGGCGGCGGTCCATCAATAATGGCTGTGGATACTTTATTAGAGCGAGGTGGTAAATTAGCCGAACTCAGTGACGAAACTATTGAAAAATTGGATCAAGCGCTTCCACCAGCATGGTCGAAAAGCAACCCGATCGATATGATCGGTGACGCAGATAAAAATCGCTATGTAAATTCGGTAAATGCACTACTCGATAGTGATGATATCGACGCCCTTCTAATCATGCATAGTCCATCCGCAATTGCACATTCTATTGAAACGGCTCAAGCGATTATCGATTGTGTAAAGGCGCATCCACGACACAAACGCTTCAATATACTGACCAATTGGAGTGGCGAAAAAACCGCAAGAGAAGCACGACTTTTATTCACGCAAGCTGGCATACCAACTTACAGAACGCCCGAAAGCGCCGTTGTCGCCTACATGCACTTAGTGGAATACAGAAGAAACCAGAAACAACTCATAGAAACGCCAACCAGTTCCGAACAGATCGATGTCAAAAACAAGCAACAAGCGCGCAGTTGGATAGAAACCAAGCTTTCCAATCAGTTTGAGTCCCAACTTACAAAACAAAATTCAAGCGAAATCGACCTAGAAAATGTAGCCAATACATTGGTACTGGATACACATGAGATAACGCCATTACTGTCGAATTACAAATTTACCGTATTGGAAACATGGATAGCACAAGAGCCATCTGAAGCGGTTCAAATTGCAGACACCATCGGTTATCCCGTGGCCGTAAAACTTCGGTCACCAGACATCGCCCATAAATCTGATGTACACGGTGTGGTTCTTAATTTACGCAACCCTATCGAGGTTCAAACCGCCGCCCAATCTATCCTTGATGCTGTGCAACTGAACTATCCTTCTGCAAATATTCACGGTTTGTTGGTTCAAGCGATGGCAAGCCGAATTGGTGCCTATGAATTAAGAGTCAAAGTCAAGACTGACGCTACCTTTGGCCCTGTAATCATGCTAGGCGAAGGGGGCTCTGAATGGGATGAAAGCATAGATGCGGCTGTTGGTATTCTACCTTTGAACATGGCGTTAGCGAGATATCTTATTATACGCGCCATTAAAAGGCACACGATAAGGCCCCAGAAAACCAGCAATCTTGACATCGATCTACTGTGTGATTTTTTAGTCCGACTTTCGCAAATGATCATCGACAACCCACAGATCCATGAACTGGATATCCATCCCCTTCTTGTTGGGCACAAGTCACTAACCATATTAGATGCAGACCTGACTTTAAAGCCGTTTACTGGCGACCCACACCAACGATTAGCTATCCGTCCTTACCCAGTAGAATTGGAAGAATATGTGACCCTAAAAAGTGGCGAAGAAGTCAAACTTCGCCCTATCCTGCCTGAAGACGAACCCGCTCACGCCTCCTTTATTAATAATGTGTCTAAGGAAGACCTCTACAAACGCTTCTTTACTGAGGTGGGTGAGCTGAATCATGAAGCGTTATCCAATCTAACCCAAATAGATTTCAACCGAGAGATTGCTTTTGTTGCCGTCACCCAAAAAGGTGAGATATTGGGTGTATCTAGAGCCTTAATTAACCCAGATAATACCGATGCAGAATTTGCTATCCTGATCCGTTCTGATCTTAAAGGTTGTGGTTTAGGCCGAATATTAATGACAAGAATCATCGACTTTTGTAAAAACAAAGGCACAAAGCAGATGTCAGGCATGACAATGCCGACCAATAGAGGGATGTTAACTCTGGCACAAAAACTTGGTTTTGAACTCGACGTTCAATTTGAGGATGGGACTGCTGATATGTTATTGATTCTTAATTGATTTTATTACTTACCAACAAAAAAGACCGCATTGCGGTCTTTTTTAATTCAAATAGGGAAAACACTATTTAGACTTCATCTCTTTTCGTACCATAAGTGCTGCTGCAATTATAAATACAACAATTAAACCCAACTCCATATTTCCCCCTCAAAATGTGTAAAAACAAAAGTAATAAAAATGCAGGTAAGAACTAGTCACATACTAGCAGTAGAGTAGGTCAATTAACACGCAGATAACCATTTTATTTTTGAATAGCGATACTGATCAATAACCGTCTTCGTATAATTTCAAACATTAGAAAGTAAACATTACTAATTTGTTGGCTTTACCCCATTATTTATTTATCAAATAAATAAAATGGACTCTTATATCGGTAAAATCGTTGCAAGCCCTTTAGGGTTATTTCAAGGAAGACAAAAGAGGTTCAGATGAGTATTGAACAGTTATCTATTAACTGTGACATGGGTGAAAGCTTTGGTCTTTGGAAAATGGGCGAAGATGAAGAAGTTATGCCGTGGATAGACATGGCGAATATCGCCTGTGGTTTTCATGCCTCCGACCCAAATATAATGTCACAAACCATTCAATTAGCACTGAGGCATTCGGTAAAAATAGGCGCTCATCCGAGTTACAACGACATTCAAGGTTTCGGACGGCGTTCGATCGCCCATACAGAAGCTGAAGTTACCCACCTGATACTCTATCAACTTGGTGCAATAAAGGCACTTGCAGAACTGCATCAGGCAAAGGTTGAGTACGTCAAACCTCATGGTGCTCTTTATAACGACATGATGCGCTCTCCGGCCATATTTAAAGCCATAGCCAAAGCCGCGCAAGTTTATTCACTACCGCTTATGATTTTGTCGACCTCAGAGAACCAACAATACTTAGAAATGGCTGATGATTTTAATGTGCCGTTACTATTTGAAGCGTTTGCTGATAGAACCTATTCTGATAATGGACAACTTTCCTCAAGAGATCACCCCAAAGCAGTAATACACAATAGCGACGATATCTATTATCAAGTCATGCAGATAGCAAAGTATGGAAGCGTTACGACCGTTACAGGACAACCATTAGCGATACAAGCGGATACCATTTGTATTCATAGTGATAATCCCCACTCTATTGCTTGTATTCGTAAAATTAGAGAATCAATTGCCAATTTATGAGACCGACATGCTAAATAAAAAATTTTCTATTGAAGCCGTTTGCGAATCATCCATATTGATTCAATTTGCCGAAGAGATAAGTGAGGTGTTACCTCCCTTTATCAATCAGGTAGCCGAACTTATTTATGCGCACCATACCGACAACATAATGAACTTAACCCCCTCTTACACCACGCTTTTAGTCGACTATCTACCCTATCGAATCCCAGAACACGCTATGCTAGAAAGCCTTGCACAAATTGTCCATCAGGTTGATTCCTTTCAAGCCTTACCTAGCAACAACACGGTGACATTGCCCGTCTATTATGGATCTGACGTTGCGCCGGATCTAAACTCGATACTCAGTAATAAATCGTTGGATCTCCACACGCTTATCGCCAAGCATACGACGCCAGACTATACAATATGCGCCATTGGTTTTGCACCTGGATTTGCGTTTCTTTCCGGTTTAGATAATGACCTCATCACGCCACGACTGGCCACACCTAGGTTGAAAGTGGTTGCGGGCAGTGTAGGCATCGCAGACAATCAGACTGCCGTCTATCCCTCTGCAACACCAGGAGGCTGGAATATAATTGGTAACTGTCCCAGTAAACTTTTTGACCCCGAAAGCGAACAGCTTTCCCCCTTTCGAATTGGGGATAAAGTAAGATTTGAATCGATTACCAAACAACAATATCTAGAATTAGGAGGCGAGTTATGGGCTATTTAGAGGTCGTAAAACCCGGTCAATTAAGCCTAATTCAAGACTTTGGCCGCTACGGCCTTGCACCACTAGGTGTCACACAAGGCGGACCACTAGATGAATACGCTTACTGTTGGTCAAATCACCTTCTAGGCAACCACCCAAACAGCGCCACAATAGAGATCACTCTGGGCCAAGCTGAGTTTCGATTTACCCAAAATTGCATGCTCGCGATATGTGGTGGTGACTTACAAGCAAGATTAGATGATGAACCGATCAGAAACTGGACCTCGTTCTATGCTCGTAGAGGACAGGTTTTAAAGTTTGGCTTGCCAATAAACGGATTGAGAGCCTATTTAGCCGTAGAAGGTGGATTCAACATCGCTCCACATTTAGGCAGCACCAGCACCGTGTTAAGAGAGCAGCTCGGCGGCCTGCATCATGATGGTAAACCATTGGTCAAAAACGATAGACTAAAATACAGCAAATCGAGTGCAATGAAGCCATCTAAGCAATTGACCTTTCGCTTCACTCCCGATTACAACCTACCTTTACGTTTACGGCTGATTGAGTCTTATCAAGCACATCAATTTAACAAAGAATCAAAGCGCTCTTTTTACAACCAAACATATAAAGTTAGCCAACACAGCGACCGCATGGGATATCGTTTAGAAGGATCGCCGATAACACCACCCGTAGAAGGTATTATCTCCGAAGGCATAGCCTTGGGGTCCGTACAGATACCACCTGACGGGAAACCAATCATATTGTTAAACGATAGGCAAACCTTAGGTGGCTATCCTAAGTTAGGGGTACTGGCGAGGATTGATCATGCACGAATTGCACAGGCTAGGCCTGGACAAGAAGTGAAATTTATCCGAGGTAACCGCCGTCATCTACAAGATATATGGTGTGCATGGGCACTCAGGTTCGGATATTAATAGAGCGGTTCTAATCCGCTCACCTTTGCTAACCCATCGGGATAACCACGTTCAATGGCCAGTTCAATAGCGAACTGCTCTACCTCTCCTGCATCAAGTGACACCGTCTCTTTTTGATTGGACGAACGCTCAACGAGTATTTTGTCGAGAGTATTGTTGTTGCTAACTATGCCCTCTATTATCTTCAATGCCGCCTCAATAGCAGAAGACCCTTTTACAATCTCTATTCGCGCATAATTAGATCCATGAAAAGAGACATCAGCAGCGCGGAGAGAGGCATCCATTCCGGGAATTTGTTGAGCTCCATATAACGGCTTCCCAGCAAATGTGGCCTCAGCAAAACTAGGTATGAATCGGCTCATATGCTTGATAGCGAGTTCGGTTCTTTCTCGCTTCTGCATCTCATTCCACCCTTTTTTGATTTTATAAACTAAGTATTCCGGCAACTGAGGCTGAGCACAATCTTCATTGCTATACACTAACCCATCTTTAAACAAGGTGATCTCATCGGTCATACCATGTAATTGGAATATCCCATCGGCATAGGGTGTAAGCTGAGCCATTCCATCGATCGTTCCTCTCTCACCATGAAAGACCACTTCTGGCCATGTATCCGATATTCCAGTCCACTGGGTAACATACGCCGCTTTAAATTCGACTAATCGACTTCGAGGTGCCTTGATAAAATTGTCGACAGTACCCGTTTCATAGCCACAAGCATTAATAAGGTAATCAACCTCAAGCTCACGATTCTGCTCACCTTGTTGATAACTTATCGTCCATTTAGACTGGTTCGCTGTTATATCGGTGACTTCACTGGAAAGATAGACATGCGCACTCTTGTATTTGTCTAACAGCATCGTAGCTGAAGAGGCCAACCTAAATAGACTCCAACCATATTCTTGAACCAACACTACTGGGTATTTCAATGTATCGAGATCAACGTGATTAACAAACGGCAACATCCAATCATCAAGCGTGTTAGGTTGACCATCTTGTACTTGGCCTTTCAGCCTCTCTAACGCTTCTCGTGTATAGGTTTTGTAGTAGTTTTTTGCCTCTCCTAATACCTTATTAGAGTCATCCGCCGCCACCATTTTGTGGTAATGCTTTTGGATAGAGACGAGGCGTGGTAATAACGCCTCTGGCGCCCCTTTATCGGTCTTAGGGATGGCAATAATAGTTGGACGGATGTTAATCGTATGCGGGAATAGCTTCACCGATTGGATGGATTGTCTTAACAAGTCGATGCATTGCTGTTCGTCTATTTCTCGGTATAGATTTCCTCCGGCATGGAGATGACATATCGGTGGGCCATAAACTAAGCTCGGCTTGCGTTCAAACAGGTAGGTTTCGATTCCAAGTTCAGCCAGTTTTATCGCGACAGTTGCGCCTCCGATCCCGCCTCCAATCACGCCAATTTTTTTCATTTTTAAATCTATCGTTAGCTTACTCATTTACACGCTTTAACTCGTTAAACCTTGTTAGATTATACCTATAATTCATGTCAAAAAAATCCCACATTTCATACTGTTATTTCACATCAGAAAAACAGATTATTTTGCAAAAAAAAACTTGACTCAATTTTGACACAATCGATTTCTCATACTGTTGTGAATAACATCCTTCGCAAAAAGACGTGTGTTGGGCGCTCCAGAAACATTAGGTTATATTTCACTAAAGTTATCCAAAACTTTATCCACCGAATCTGTGGATAACTGGATCTACCTCAAACTCAAAATAACTCTTCGTCGCAATTTTGGTAATGAAGACCCACTTTTACACACTCCAAACCAGTTTGAACGATCAACCAACTATCATAGAATTTTCAATCGCTTTACATAAAGCAAAACTATAGTTAGAACCACGTTCTCATCTACCTAGTGTTCACTGCCAAACTGGTACGTTATTCACTTCCCTTAATTGGCTGCAACAGCTTCTTGATTAACGAATTGATTACAATCGCAAGTACCATAAAGGAAATCAAGGGCAACGCTAGCCATAATGTGGGATGCAATTGACCATCGAGGTCAAAGCCAAAACGCATAATACTAGCAACACTCACCTCCGCTCCAAAACTCGCCACCAAACCAGCCGTCACAGCCATTAAGCCATATTCACTCCATAGCGTACTGGTAACTCGTTTTTTAGAGGCCCCTAAGGTTCGATAAAGACGAATTTCATCCTGTCTTTGAGATAGGCTCAATCTTAACAGCGTAAATATGAGTAGAAGACCAGCCACGACGCCTAAAGAAGCTAATACCGTCACAGACCAAATTAACTGAGTCAGTAGGCTTCTTATCTTGTTACCCATCGTACGGATATCCAACAGGCTCACTGTCGGAAACGCCCGTGACAACGATTTTAATATTGAACTCTCTTGCTCGTCGACTCTAAAACTAACCATCCAAGTGGCAGGTAACGACGCCAGCACATCCGGTGTAAATATAAAGTAGAAGTTAGGTTTCATTTCTCGCCATTCAACATTACGAATACTATTAATTGTTGCATTGACTGGTTGACTGTTAATAGTGAAGCTTAGCTCATCACCAATTTTCAGATTCAAATCAGACGCGACTTCTGATTCAACAGAAACACCTGTTTTTGTCGTCCATGCCCCTTCGATGATCGAATTGGGATCGGACAGCTGTTCTACCCATGTGAAATTTAGTTCACGACTCAGTGACTCAGCTTCTTTGTTAACACTATCGTGATCTTTTGCTTCTGTGCCGTTGATGCCGCTTATCCTACCGCGGATAATCGGAAAAGCCTGCGAACGCTCTATGGATTGTCCATCTATCGTAGCCAAATATTCGTCTACTTCATAAGGCGCAATATTAATGGCAAACACATTAGGGGCGTTCTCTGGGATGGTCTGTTGCCAGTCCTGTAAAAGGTCGGTTCGAACCAACCAGATCACCGCTAACAACATTAACGACAAACCCAAAGCCCCAAATTGTAATGCACTGGCAATAGACGATCGGTTAATGCGACTCACTGCCAATTTCATAGAAGCCGATATAGGCAGCTTATTAATCACCTTGACGATCGCAATACTGATGAGCCCAAGCAAGACGAATAGGAGTACGATCCCACCTAATACCATCCAAACCAAAGTGTTATTCTGATAAGCAACGATCATCGGAATAATCGGAACCAACACCAACAAATAACGTTGCCATTTTGTCTCTTCCTTGCTCATCTGCATCACATTTACAGCAGATGTATTGATAAGTCCCAGTAATGGGATACCAAGTGCAGGAACTCCGATAAGAATACAGGTAAGGAACGCAACAAAGACGGGAGTAAGACCGTAGCTAGGTAATGGACTAGGTAGTAGGTCAGTAAGTGGGATTCGCAGAAATATCTCAAGTAGATAACCAGAGAACACACCAAAAGTGGCCCCAAGAACAAACAAAATAACGATCTGAGTAAACAACCAGCGCCTTAACCACCCTTTACTTGCACCCAAACTTTTTAACATTGCCACGGTTTTTCTTCGCCCTGCGACATAATTCTGACAAGTTAACACTAGCGTTGTCGCCGCCATAATGATCACAATGGCGACCGTCAGCGACAGGTATTGAGTTGTGCGATCAAACATCTCGTTATTTCTTGAGCCGCTATCTTGATCTCTCCAACGATCACTCGGTGTCAGTGTTACGGCGTTTTTTGCCGCCTCTAAACTCTCTTCATTGCCAAGCAGAAACAGATTAAAACGAACTCGACTTCCCACCCTAAGGGCACCTGTCTTCTCTATATCAGATTCATGGATGTAAACCGTGGGCATTTGCTGAAACGGATTAAACGACAAACCCGGCTCTTGGACTATTTTACCACTAATTACAAAATCCGCGTCACCTAGAGTGACAGTGTCACTCACAGTAACTTCAAGCAATGATAACACTCGTTCATCAAGCCACAGTTGGCCTGAACGTACTTTATTAGAGGTTTGTTTACCATCATCTAATTGCAACTTACCCCGTAATGGGTAGTTCGAATCGACCGCTTTCACCGTGACTAATTGCATCTGCTCTTCACTAAACGCCATGGTAGAAAAGCGAGTAAGCTTAGATTCACTGAGCTCTTTTTGGGCGTAAATAATGTCAAGTAAAGGCGGCGGGATTGGATTAGAAGATGAATAAACCAAATCAGCCGTCAAAGCATCTTTGCCCTGCTTAACCAATACCTGTTCCATTCGCTCTGCGAGCGCTGACAATGCAAAAACACACGCAATAATTAACGTCAATGCAATAGATATCGGCCATAACTGCCCATGGCGTATTTCTTCCAAACTCCACTTAAATAGACGTCGGTTAAGAGAGAAACCCGTTTGGTTATCCATGGTTAGTTCTCCAGTTTGCCAGCTTGCATATGAAACGTTTTATCACATCGCGCAGCCAGATCGGGATCATGCGTGACTAAAACAAGCGTCGTACCGTGCTTCTGATTTAACTCAAACAATATCTCTATAATTTTTTCTGCCGTGTGTTGGTCCAAGTTACCGGTTGGTTCATCGGCAAAAAGCACCTTGGGTTTGATCATAAAGGCACGCGCTAACGCAACACGTTGTTGTTCCCCACCCGAGAGTTGTGAAGGCAGATGATCGATTCGATTGCTTAATCCCACAGAATCCAGCAGCTCTTTTGCTCTCGTTCTGTCTTCGTCCTCGCCCTTAAGCAAGCAAGGCAATGTCACATTTTCTATCGCTGTCAAACTGGGTATGAGTAGAAAACTCTGAAATACGAACCCCACCGAATCACTTCGAATAGCCGCTCTTTTTTCTTCATCTAAACCGGATAATGCATGACCCATAAGATGCACATCACCGCTTGTTGGTACATCTAAACCCGCTAATAACGTCATCAATGTCGACTTGCCAGCACCTGAAGTACCAACAATAGCCACACACTCACCTTCATTAATCTCTAAATTTACGTCTTCAAGGATTGTTAAATGCTCTTGTTTAGTAGAGACTAATTTCGTGAGCGATTCAGCTTTAATAATGGAATTTGGCATGACTAGATTTATATCCTTTGTTTTTCTTATTTTTTCTTGTACTGCAAGTAGTACCACAATTTTAGTACTAGGTGATAGTTTAAGTGCTGGTTATCAAATGCCAATAGAGAGCAGTTGGCCACTCAGACTTTCTTCAGACCTGAATGAAAGAGGTTTTGACTACTCCGTCGTGAATGCAAGCATTTCCGGTGATACAACAGGTAATGGTCTTGATCGCCTGCCTGCTCTATTAGCACGACATAAGCCAAATTGGGTACTGATTGAATTAGGTGCCAATGACGGGCTTAGGGGGTTCCATCCACGTATAGTGACAAAAAATTTGCAACAGATTATTTCTATGAGCCAACAAGCGTCCGCAAACGTCGCTTTAATGCAGATTCAAGTCCCTCCAAATTACGGGCAAAGATACAGTCAAGCATTCGCCGATATCTATCCAAATCTAGCGGATGAATACCAAATCCCATTACTGCCTTTCTTTTTAGAGCAAATAATCTTGAAAGAGGAGTGGATGAAAGAGGATGGGCTTCACCCTAAAGAGGTAGCTCAACCATGGATCTCTAACTTTGTTGCGGACAACTTAGCACTATATCTTGATTAGTCACCAAATGTTGCCCTAGCGCAAAACTATACGCTTAACGTACTTATATATTAAAGCTCGTGATTATCAAATTGAGACTACGAGCTAATGATAATAGAGCCCATAATTAAAGGCGTTGTGGCAAAAACCGCTCATCCTGAAGGATGTAAGCATGCCGTCCAACAACAAATAGACTTCGTAAAATCCAACATAAAAACAACCAAAGGTCCAAAGCGAGTACTTATCCTAGGTGCTTCTTCTGGTTTTGGCCTCTCGGCTCGAATAGCGGCGACCTTTGGTGGTAGTGAAGCGGATACAATTGGTGTTTCATTTGAACGAGGCCCTTCTGAAAAGGGAACGGGATCAGCCGGTTGGTACAACAATGTCTACTTTTCCCAACAGGCTGAAGCTGAAGGCCGAACCGCTATTAATATAGTAGGCGATGCGTTTTCGCAAGACGTTCGGACCCAAGTTATAGAAGCCATCGAAACCTATTTTGAAGGTGAAGTTGATCTCATTATCTATAGCCTGGCTACCGGTGTCAGGCCAAAACCATCTGGGGAAGGCATGTGGCGCTCAGCGATAAAAACTATCGGCGAAAGCGCAACAGGAGCCACTATTATTCTCGAAGATGATAGTTGGCAAGAAACCACCGTAGAACCCGCAACCGAAGAAGAGATCGACGCTACCATTAAGGTAATGGGTGGTGCAGATTGGGAATCGTGGATCGATACACTCATTAATTCTGATTCTATCGCTCAAGGTGGCAAGACCATTGCCTTTTCTTATATTGGCCCTGAACTTACCTACCCAATTTACCATGAAGGAACATTAGGCCGAGCAAAGGTCGATCTACATCAAACTAGCCATGCACTAAACTTAAAACTAGCCAAAATTGGTGGCGGCGCGTATGCCACGGTTTGTAAAGCCTTGGTGACCAAAGCGAGTGTGTTCATTCCTGCTTTTACTCCCTATATTTTAGCGCTGTATAAAGTGATGAAGACCAAAGGTACACACGAAACCTGCATTCATCAAATGCACAGATTATTCAGTGATAAACTCTATGCCGAACCCGTACCTGTTGATGGGCAGAGACTGCTTCGATTAGATGAATATGAGCTTGATCCAAATGTTCAGCAACAAGTCAAAGCCATCATGAATACGATGAATGCAGATAATTTTAAACACGTTGGTGACTATCAAGGATACAAGGACGAATTCTTGAAACTCAATGGATTTGGATTTGACACTGTTGACTACAATGAGTTTTTCGATATAGAGCAGCTAAAAAAATTAAAACCGTAGTAAATTGATGAAAAATCAAACAAAGTGACTCACTTTTAATACTGATCCCTCCTAATGGAGGGTTTGGTATATCAATAGTTTAAATCTACCATATACTCATAAAACAATGCCTAAAGGAGTTAGGCACTCATCCCCACCAATCAAGCACATGGAAAGGTGCACATGACGAAACTGAAAACAGAAACGCTCACACTATCCAGTGATATATTGGAAAACCTCCAGCATATCGTCGATCTACTTAGTGACATTACCAAAGTTGAATACGCTGGCGTTGTTCAGTATAACAAACCAATCAAAGAACTCTGTTGTAACCACCCAACGGAGTCACGTAACATCAAACCATTAATTTTTTCTTTATACTCAAACTTATTCGAATCGACAACCTTAGATTTTTCTACCCATGCCCGTAGTAATTTGTCCGGACATATCACTCTAAATGACAACACACCGTTTTATTCGGCTCACTTATTGTTGTGGCCAGATGGCGCGTTATTTGGTGCCCTTGTTATCGTCGATAAAAATAAACAGAAACACAATTCAGATGCATTCAAACTGCTTTCTAGCTTCAGAGAGTCCATTAACGCTCAATTAAAAACCGTTTATCAGTATGAAAAATTATCGATATTGACCCGTCGCCTCAAACTTAGAGGGGATAATAAAACACAGAATATTGCGAGTCTAAATTTCACGCTCAGCCAAGAAATAGATAAACGAAAAGCAGCAGAACAAGAAGTCGTTTATCACAAGAATCATGATATTGGCACAGGGTTTCTCAACCAAATATCGTTGTTTGAGCACACCAAAAGACTAATAACCCAAGCCATACATAACCGCGAGAGCGTTGTCGTCGTTCACATCACATTTTCAAACGGTAGAAAGCTTCAAGAGCGATATGGCGAGAATGCTTTAAACAGCCTATTGGTGGCATTTCGTGAGCGAATAGGTCGAATAGACTGCGAAGACTCTGTAACGGCAAGAACCAGCAGTTCTAATTTTATTGTCGCGATAAGGACCAAATCTTTAACACCCTTTGTCGACAACTTTTGTTACCGATGCTTAGAAATCTGTCATTCCGATTTTTCAATCGATAATGATACGGTTCATCTACATGGCTTTATTGGCGTTTCTACCAGTATCGATACTCAAAAGGCACAGGATCTAATCTATTTTGCTAACGAAGCGGCATTCTCAAGCAAAGATACCGGCCAAAAATATAGCTACTATTCTGAAACACGTACCGAACAAAGAACACATACCAACGAGATCGAAAGCTATTTACTACAAGCCGTACGCAATAATGATTTAAAGCTCTATTACCAGCCTAAGGTAGAACTGAAATCTGGAAACTGGATTGGTGCAGAGGCCTTAATTCGATGGAATCATCCTGTTTTAGGTACCGTTTCAAACGAAAATCTTATACAACTAGCCGAACAAAATGGACTGATCTTTGAAGTGGGCAATTTTGTATTACGCTCTGCTATTGAGAGTGCAAGCGAATGGTTAACAAGTGGTAATGACTTCAAAATAGCGGTTAATGTTTCAGCCGTGCAATTAAAGAATGTCGATTTTGCCGATCACGTACAACATTTATTAGAAACGTATCAGTTTCCGGCGAACAAATTAGAGATAGAGTTGACCGAAAGCTCTTTAATTTCAGATGAATACCTAGCCAAGAAAACCCTTTATGCACTTAGTAAACTTGGCGTGACACTGTCACTTGATGATTTCGGAACTGGTTGCGCTTCTTTCAGTTACCTTAAAAACTATCCCTTTAATAGTCTAAAAATTGACAAAAGTTTTGTGCAAAATCTAACTCGAAACCCTAATGACAAAGAGATCGTACGATCTATCGTTCAGATCGCTAAAAAGCTCAATCTAGAGGTCACTATCGAAGGTATAGAAAATCTGGATCAAGAGCGTTTTGTATTGAACGAAGGCTGCGATTTTGCACAAGGATATTTGTACGGCAAAGCGATGACTAGCGATGAATTTAAGCAATGCATCGCTAAGTGACATTTACACTAGCTATCTCGTTACACGTTACCTATAATTCCCAACCACTATAATTATTAGCATACTCAATTCACGGTACGGCTAATTTATCAAGCATTTGGCGTTATGGATCAACTAGTAGCAAAACTTAAAAAACTCGAAAAACAGAATTTTCGTGCCTACCACTCTATCAAAGGCCAATATTCTTTTGACGACTATACCCTATATATTGACCATGTTCAGGGTGATCCATATGCATCATCGTCTCGATTTAGAGCAGTCAGACCTTGGTCGATGACTGGTCTACTTTGGTTAAGAGAACAATCGAGTTCTTTTCAGGCCGCAGCACGAGATTTTATCGCTCGCAGTTTTTCCTATTTTGCAGCACAAGAGAATGCTATCTCTATCGCATTAACAGGGCAAACCGTACTAGACAGTACCTCAGTACTTTTTACTGATGAGGGTATTGAACTAAGATTTAGAATCAACCTCCCTGCTGAGGGCCGTAGCATTCTGGCTAAAAAAGCCCTGAATATCATTACCTTCCACTTACCGAAGTACATTCGAAAGTCCACCATTGAAAGAGAGCTAGACAAAGAAGCCCTTATCAGACATTGCCAGTGTAATGAAGATCAAGATTTTTTGCGTACGCAACTTGAAGCGAACAACCTGATTGCTTTCATCGAAAACGACAGTTTGTTGCCTCGCCAAGCGGGTAATAGTGACTTACCAATGAAAGACGCCATTAGATTTAAAGCGCCCTCATCACTGCAAGTTGAACTACAAACCGTCAATCGAGGCACTATCTCAGGTATGGGTATTCCGAAAGGAATCACCTTGATAGTTGGTGGTGGCTTCCATGGCAAATCAACACTGCTCAATGCCATAGAACGCTCTATTTATAATCATATTCCTGGAGATGGTCGTGAAGGCATCGTTAGCGATAGCAACGCGATGAAGATCAAGGCAGAAGACGGTCGCTGTGTACATGCGCTTAACCTCTCCAATTATATAAATCACCTACCGATGGGCAAGGACACGACTGATTTTTCTACGCAAGATGCATCAGGTTCAACCTCACAAGCGGCATGGTTACAAGAATCTATTGAAGCCGGTGCCACGTCGATTCTCATTGACGAGGATACATCCGCGACTAACTTCATGATTCGAGACGAACGTATGCAAGCGTTGGTTAATAAAGGTGATGAACCTATAACACCACTCGTGGATAGAATTAGCCAATTGAAGGAGACACTTGATGTCTCTACTATGATAGTAATGGGTGGCTCTGGAGATTACTTAGATCATGCAGATACGGTCATACAGATGCACGACTATCAAGCCGTCGACGTTACCGCTAAAGCAAAGCAGGTCGTAAAGTTGCACCCAAGCCAACGAATTCAGGAAACCAATCAACAACTCGGCCAGTTCCCTTCTCGATCGTTAAGTCTAACAACACTGCAAAAAATATTAAGTGACGGGAAATTTCGAGTATCCGCGAAAGGGAAAGACGCATTGCGATTTGGCAAAGAATTCATTGATATTTCGGCATTGGAACAGATCGAAAGTTCTAGTCAGATCAACGCCATTGGCTGGATTTGGTTTCAGCTAGCTCAAAAGCCAGGTTGGGCAAACACACCACTGCAAGAAATTGATCAATTACTCCAAGATAATTGGCATCAATCTATGCCTAGTTACGGCGACCTTGCCAAACCAAGGACGTTAGAGGTCAGTGCAACATTAAACAGACTGCGCAAAGCAAACTTCCAACCAAGATAACTAAAAACAACCTGCGTTCCGTTAGTTAGGGAGAGCGCCGTTGATTTCCATTGGTCTCCTCTCAGGAGACCAATGTCATATCTTCCCAAATAAAATCCACACAATACTCTTGTTTTCATTCTCTGTTTCATTTTCTTTCTACTATGACAAAACACCAACCAGAGCTAACTTCTTGTCTCAACCAAAGCGATGTTTAAGCGCACATGGGTATTTTGAACGACTCGCGAAATCGAACTCATTTTGGATACAGCCTTAGCTAAATTGGAGTTAGACCTTATTAAAACTAACTCGGTAAAAATTTTTAATGGATAGATCGAATCGCGTTCGATATTATCTTGGGTGTTCAATAGAGTCGATTTATTTTCAATGGTTAGATTAAGCGGTGGTTAAAACAAACAATGGCTAATGGAAACAACAGCAAAGTAACCCTTTGGATACTGCTCACTTTTTACGGGTTAATATTCGCCTTTTCAGCCTTTGAACCCAGCTCGAGATCGGTATGGATAGCAGAAATAATTCCTATCGTACTTATTCTTACCGGTATTTTGGTTATTTCTAAACGCTTTGCATTTAGTTCAACCGCGTACCTTTTCATGTTTATTTGGCTCTGTTTACACACTATTGGTGCAAAATACACCTTTGCAGAAGTGCCGTTTGACTGGTTTAACAATCTGATTAATTCTGATCGCAATAACTTTGACCGTGTCGCGCATTTTTCGATTGGCTTTTTTGCTTACCCTATTGCTGAATATCTTTATAAAAATAAGTACTGCAATAAATGGATAGCAGGATTATTCGGTCTGTTTGCACTCATGAGTACAGCGGCGGGATATGAAATTATTGAATGGTGGTACGCCGAACTTGCTGGCGGTGACGATGGTATTGCATTCCTAGGTTCGCAAGGGGATATTTGGGACGCTCAAAAGGATATGCTTTGTGACACACTTGGTGCACTGTTTTCCTTAGCAGTTTTTACGGTTCGTAAATAATTGAAAGTATCGCTGTAACGCCAGTTTTATTGACGTTGCAGCAATACCGAGTTCTTCGTTACTTCTGTTTAGATTGAACAAATTCTCGACTTACGTCAACGATCGCGATGTCCCGGAAAAAACTCTGTCCAAGTATCACTGGATACTCTAGATGCTTTCTATCTGTTAGCGTGAAATCTGCTTTCTCTTTAATATCACCAACTTGAATCCACGCAGTTATAACAGGACGTTTCTGCGATTCTGCACTATTCGCTTGCTTAATTTTGGCCCAACGTAGTATCGGTAAACTGATCTCTTGAGAAGAGATCTTATCATGTTCAATTCGAAACTTGACCCAATCCTTACCTTCTCTTTCAAAAGGAACCACATCGACCGCACTAATAGAAGATGTAGTGGCGCCAGAGTCAATTTTAGATTTAAAGCTTTGGTCCAAACCTGGAATATAAACCCACTCTTCTGAGCCTAAGATTAACTTACCTTCCCCTGTTTTCATTGGGAGTGGCTTAGGTTTAGGTTCTGGTTTAACTTCTGGTTTTGGCTGTATGGCTTCTGGTGTCTCCGGTTGTATAACTTCCGTCTTATCTTTTGCTATTTCTGTATCAATATCAGGTGTTTCAACCGTTGCCTTTGGTGGCTCTTCTATTTTTGGCTTATCCATAGTAGAGGTTTGCTCACCTGTCGTGGCGCAAGCTGCTAAGCCTAAACACAGCAGAATGGATAACAATAATCTATTCAATTTCGTTCTCCTAACCATAGTTATCTAAATTTATCTCGATTTATGAAACTTGCACAATAGCATTCGCTACATACGGGATATCTTTTTCTGTTAGACCAGCAATATTGATTCTGCCGTCTCCCACACCGTATATACCGTACTCATCTCGAAGTCGAGTCATCTGCGCTTGAGAAAAGCCTAGCACAGTAAACATCCCTTTGTGAGACTCAATAAAATCAAACTGTTGAGAACTGTGAACTGATCGCAACTCATTGCAAAGTAGTAATCGCAAGTTGATCAATCTTAGCCTCATCGAGACCAATTCATCTTTCCAGACCTTTGTCATTGTTTCACTATTAAGGATGGTTTTCACCAACGCTGCACCGTGATCAGGTGGCATAGTATAGGTGGCTCTTGCCAACTGTAATAGTTTCCCTTTGGCGTTATTCACATCGGTTTGATTATTGCCAATAACAATAGCGGCGCCGGTACGTTCTCGGTATAAGCCAAAATTCTTAGAGCAAGAGGTGGTAATGAGCATCTCTTCCAGATTATCCGCCATATAGCGTAATCCTTGAGCGTCTTCTTCCAACCCGTCCCCAAACCCTTGATAGGCGATATCAACGAATGGAAGGAAACCATTTTTTTGTGAAAGTTCTGTGATCGCTTTCCAGACCTGAAAGTCGACATCGGCTCCTGTCGGGTTATGGCAACAACCGTGCAGCAACACCACATCATTGGGGCCAGCAGAGCTGATGTCGTCTATCATTGCTTCAACATCAACCTGTTTAGTCTGAGTGCTAAAGTAGCGATATTGCTTTACCTTAAGTCCTGCGGCTTCCATCACTGGACGGTGATTTACATAGCTTGGATTACTAAGCCACACCGTTGTATCTGGATTGGCAACTTTCATTAAATCACCAAGCATGCGAAGCGCACCACTGGCTCCTGGCGTTTGTATTGCGGACACTCGCCCCATTGCTGATGTACCAGAAAGAAGCAGGTTTACCATGCTTGAATTGAATTCCTCACACCCCGCAAGGCCAACATAAGATTTGGTTGTTTGCGTTTCTAATAGCTGCTTCTGAGCTTGTTGAACTGCCAACATAATTGGCGTTTCACCCAGATTATTTTTATACACGCCAATGCCAAGATCGACTTTCCCAATACGAGGATCATTACGATACGCTACAGAAAGAGAGAGTATCGGATCCAGTTGAGGTGTGGGTAAATGTGCAAACATAAAATCACATTCCTTTGCTATGTTTCGATTAATTTAAACGCGTATTCCATTGCGATACAACATTCCTTTGCAGTAGCAAAAAGTGAACCTTGAACTGCTTTTTTAGATTTTACGCCAGTCAGAACTCAAAGTAATTCAACAGAATTGAGCTCAGTGATAGCTTTGATTTATATCGATAAACCGTACAAAAAATAATACAGACAGATGGGGATTTGTGAAAGGACTATTTGAGCATTTATTTCTGATTGTTTGACCATTGACGTTGGTCACCTAACCAATAATATCTAGATATCTAATCAATGATTTCCAATTACTTGAGATAATGTATTATTTGATTTGCGCTACCACGCCATAGCAAAGCGGGATCGGCTTGATCTTGTTCAAATTTTCCGTCCACTAACACATCAATAAGGTCTATGATCTGTTGTTGTTTATCATTGAGCTCTGAAATCAGATACCCCGTCCACAGCCAGATATCTTTACCGATACATTCTGTGCGCACTCGTTTTACCAAATGTAACACAGTGTCTAGGTTTTCAGGATGCAAAGGATCCCCGCCACTCAATGATAATCCACGTCTTTTAATCCTCGTGTCATTAAGGTCATTGATAACTTGGTCTTGCATTAAATCGGTAAAGGGATGCCCTGAACTGGGTGACCAAGTCGCTTGGTTATAACAGCCCTTGCATTGGTGGTTACAGCCTGAAACAAATAAGCTAGCACGGGTTCCAGGGCCATTAACGACATCTATCGGATAATATTGAGAATAATTCATAGCGACCACAAACCTTCCCAACTAAGGGAAGGTTAATTGAAATGTTTATAGGTGTTTAACTCGACGCTTAACTTCTTCTTGCTTGCCTAAGTTAAACGGACGTGCATCTGGGCTACCTAGGTATCCGCACACTCGTCGTGTTACAGACACTTTAGTTGCATCATGATTGCCGCATTTAGGGCAGGTAAAACCTTTGCTAGTGCAATCAAACTCACCGGTAAAACCACATTCATAACACTCATCAATAGGTGTATTGGTGCCATAATAAGGCACGCGACTGTAGCTATAATCCCAAACATTTTCTAACGCTTCTACGTTTTGTTGCATGTTAGGAAATTCACCGTAACAAATGAAACCACCTGAGGAAAGCTCTGGATAAGGCATTTCAAAATCGATTTTGTCATACGGATTAACTTTCTTTTCAACATCAAGATGAAAACTATTGGTGTAATATCCTTTGTCAGTGACCCCTTCGATTACGCCAAACTCTTTAGCATCAATACTACAGAAACGGTTACATAGATTTTCACTTGGCGTCGCATACAAGCTAAATGCATAGCCCGTTTCCTCTTTCCATGCGTCTACCGCCGCTTTCATTTTACGAACGAGCTGAATCGCTTTAGCATTCAAGGTCGGATTGTCATAAACATGTTCTTTGCTCTTATACAGCGCATTGATCGTTTCATGAATACCGATGTAACCCAACGAAATAGAGGCGCGACCATTTTTGAAGATCTCAGCAACGGCGTCATCAGGATTCAAACGAACCCCACAAGCGCCTTCCATATATAGAATAGGAGCAACCTTCGCCTTCACTTTTTCTAAGCGATTAATTCGTGTATCTAATGCTTTTCGTGCCAACTGAAGTTTCTCTTCTAGCAGAGCATAAAACTTCGTTTCGTCCCCACCAGCTTGAATCGCAATTCTTGGTAGGTTCAAACTCACCACACCTAAGTTATTACGACCATCATGGACCAGTTCACCATTTTGTTCATATGGATTAAGGAAGCTACGGCACCCCATTGGGGTCTTAAAGGAGCCTGTAATTTCGACGACTTTATCGTAATTCAAGATATCCGGATACATACGCTTGGTTGCGCACTCTAACGCCAGTTCTTTGATATCATAGTTAGGATCTGAAGGTTTATGATTCAAGCCATCCTTAATGCCAAACACCAATTTAGGAAAGACCGCTGTTTTTCGATTTTTACCCAGACCTGCAATACGATTTTTCAAGATTGATGCTTGAATTAACTTCGCAGCCCAGCTTGTTCCTAGACCGAAACCAAAGGTTACAAATGGCGTCTGTCCATTGGCCGTATGCAGTGTATTCACTTCATACTCTAACGACTGAAATGCGTCGTAGCACTCTTTCTCTGTGCGCGATTTCGCAAACGCTTCAGGGTTATGGATATCCCACTCTTTGGCTACTTCCATATGCTTATCGTAGCTTGTTAAGACGTATGGTTCTAAGATTTCATCAATAGCATTGATGGTTGTGCCGCCATAAATGTGAGACGCAACCTGTGCAATAATTTGCGCCGTGACTGCTGTTGCTGTTGATATTGATTTGGGTGTATCAATTTCAGCGTTACCCATCTTGAAACCACGGGTAAGCATGCCTTTAAGGTCAATCAGCATACAATTGAACATTGGGAAAAACGGAGCGTAATCGAGGTCGTGATAGTGTATATCACCATCATCGTGAGCTTTTACTATATCGCGGGGTAAAATGTGGGTTTTTGCATAATGTTTTGCGACGATACCAGCTAATAAATCACGTTGAGTCGGGATTACCTTGCCATCTTTATTGGCATTTTCGTTTAATAGATCAGCGTTACTTTGCTCTATCAAGCCTTGAATTTCTTTCGTTAATGCGCTTTTTTTATCACGTGACATATCGCGATCATGTCGGTATTCGATATAAGAACGCGCCATACCTTTGTACGGGCCTTGCATCATTTCGTTTTCGACTAGCGTCTGTATCTCTTGGATATCAACTTCGTCATGTTCAAGGAGTTTACGCTCAACAGCCTCTGCCACTTTCTCTGCATAGGCAGTTACATCACTGTCTATAAAGGTTGATGCACTTTCGACAGCGGTAACAATGCGATCCCTTGCAAAAGGGGCGCGAGAACCATCTCTTTTAATGACGACTGTTTTCACTTTTTCTCCTTACCCTAGATATCCACGATTATTAACAAAACACCATATAGGGTATTAACATTTATATTTTACACTACATATTGTGTACGTATTTAACGAAAACCACCGACCCTAAGCCTTGATCTAGATCAATAAAAGCTAAGTGAACATCAAGATCACTCGATCTTTCTGGAGAAGATCTCATTGCGAAAAGAAACAGATATTTCACACAAAAATGCGCTTTTTGGGGTTGAAATTTTTGATACCCTGATGACATAAGCGTTGGCAAGGAGTCAACAAAGATAATGATAAAATTACTAATTACAAAATGGATTTTTGGCTCACTTCTTGTAGTGTGTACTTTATCCACAGAAACTGTTTTCGCCGATTCAATGTTAATCACAAGTTGGAATTTTGAATGGTTAAGTAATCGCGAAGAAGTAAGCACAATGTCAAAAAATCGTACGTCAAAAGATATCAAAATGTTAGCCAGTCATTTTCATCAGTTGTCGCCTTCTGTTTTATTCTTTCAAGAAGTCGACTCAAATGAGGCGATCCTAAACATTGTTGGCTATAAGTACCGTATTTATCTTTCCGACCGTATTCAGAAACCATTTAGAAAACATCAATTCGACGATATCAATCAATACACCGGTATTGCCGTTAAACACGGCATAAATGTGCAGGATCAGCATGACATAACATTCGATAAGGCGGCCAACAACAAATTAAGATTTGCTACCTACGTTATTATTGATGATATCGATTACAAAGAAGGGAATCCTGAGACAGATAAGATAGCTCCTAGAATTCATCTGTTATCTGTACATTTAAAGGCGGGGTGTAACGGTAGGTACCGAAAATCTCAGTCGTGTTCAACGTTAAAACAACAAGCGGATAAACTGAACTACTGGCTCCGAGAACGAGTCCGTAACAAGGAGAGCTTTATTATGGCTGGTGATTTCAATCACGCCCTCGCCTTTCCTAATGATTGGTTTTACCAAGATTTAACTAAGACAATTCAAAACCACGTTATCTTAGCCAGTCGAAAAACAGAAGCACACTGTGTTGTTCGTTCAAAACGAAACCCAAACAGAACCCATAAATATAATAGTATTATCGACCACATTTTAATAAGTTCAGATTTGGCCACCACCCAAGCCAAACAAAACGTGTATACCAAGCAACAGGTTTTGAGCTACCAGCTAAGTGACCATTGTCCTATTTCGGTTTCCCTTTTGAGATAATGAGGCAAAAAAAAGCAGCGCTAATTAGCGCTGCCGAGGGGCAGATTTATGATTATCTGCACACCAGTTTAGAACGAATTAAGCAATAACAACTTCAATACCTTGCGCTCTAAAACCTTCAATATATTCGTCCGAGCAGTCGGCGTCTGTAATAAGGATATCTATTTTATCGTTACCAAGCACTGAGTTAAAACCGACTCGCCCCATTTTTGTAGAATCCACAACAGCAATTATTTTTTTTGCGCATGAAGCCATTACCGCACTGATGGTATAACCTTCATTAAAGGTTGTAATCCCTTTTTCAGGATCAATACCATCGGCACCAATAAACAGTATGTCTGCTGAAACGCCATCTAGACACTGTTCTGCTTTAGATCCATGTAGGGATTTTGTTTTTACTCTATACGTCCCTCCACATATTACTAAGGTTGTGTTTGGCGCTTCTGCTAATGCGCTCGCGGCTGGCAGGTTATTGGTAATTGCAATGACCTCACCCGTTTCTGCGATGTGTTCAGCCACGATGTGCGTGGTGCTGCCGCTGTCCAAAATGACAGAATTTCCCGCTTCCACGTACTTTGCAGCAGTAATTGCAATTCTCTCTTTTGCACTAGCATTGATTTTGTAACGTCTTTCTAGTTTGACTTCGCGTTCATTTTCAATACTGTGAGGAAGGGATTGCAAGGACTGGGCTCCGCCATGAAAGCGTTTGAGTTTGTTGTTTTTTTCCAGTTTTCGCAAATCAGCTCGTACAGTCACTTCGGAGGTATCAAATAACTCGACTAAGTTTTTAACTTCTACTCGTCCATTCTCTTTAAGAAGTTCTAGAATTCGTTCATGCCTTTCTAGCACATTCATTTGGTTACCTCGCGCACGTCTTTCGTTTGATTTTGATTGTGTCCGAGCGGAATTATTGCACAAATGGATAATAGGTAAAGAGAAATAGATTTTTTGATGGATGACAAAAAAAGCCCGAATCGAGAAATTCGACCGGGTTATCAAGTATGATTCGTTTAGACTAACGTGCAAACTTCAAGTAAAACAATGGTTAACAAAGGATTTTAATATTAAACAGTGACCACTTCGATACCTTTCTCTCTAAATCCATCTAAATACTGTTGATTAATATTGGTGTCTGTCACCAATATATCGATGAGTTCTATATCTAATACGTGGTTAAACCCCACCCTTCCCATCTTGCTTGAATCAACGACGGCAATAATAACGTTTGCACATGAAGCCATCACTGCACTAATGGTATAGCCTTCATTAAAGGTTGTTATCCCTTTATCTGGTACAATGCCGTCTGCACCAATAAACAGAATATCAGCAGATACACCTTCTAAGCACTGCTCGGTTTTTGCACCATGCAATGACTTCGTTTTATGTCGGTAGGTACCACCACAAATAACCAAAGTAGTATCACGTGCTTCAGAAAATTCTTCCGCTACCGCAAGGTTATTGGTTATCGCAATTATCTCACCTTTTTTCGCCAACTGCTTAGCGACTAAGTGTGTGGTACTGCCACTGTCGATAATGATCGAATTACCCGACGATACGTAAGAAGCCGCTTTTTCAGCAATTCTTTGTTTTGCCAAAGCATTCAGGTCATAACGATTTTCGAGTTTGGTTTCATTTTCTAATACTTTTGGGTTGCGATTTATCACATTGGGCAACGTCGTAAGCGATTGTGCTCCACCATGGAAACGCTTTAGTTTATTTTCTTTTTCAAGCCTTCTAAGGTCCGCGCGTATCGTCACCTCTGACGTATGAAACAGTTCAACAAGGTTTTTAACGTCTACTCGACCTTTAGCAACAAGAAGTTCTAATATGCTTTCTTGCCTTTCTAGCACGTTCATTAATTGTACCTCTTGTCAGTCGATAAAGTGGCTGCCTTTTACGATTCTCTTTTCACTCTAATCTGTCTTTATTACGTAAAAGGCGCGCCTGTATATTCTATCGCTACTCAGTTGCTATCTTGCCGTCTATATCCCAAAGATCTTCCCAGCCTTTTGCGGTTTCCCACAAAAATACTTGACCCTTGATTAAGCGACAGTTTTTATCATTTTTAGCAATAGCATCCATCTCTTCATCGGTTAACGGATTTTCAGTGATGCATTTCAGATTCGTGTGATATTCATTCTCACGTACTGAGAATGGAATAGGCACATGGCCACGTTGAGCAGCCCATTTAATGCATATAACCGCAGGATGAACCCCTAAACGTTTCGCTGCTGCAACAATGACAGGATCTTCAATATCTACCGTATCATTATCAGTTTTGTCTCTGTCTGGTCGTGTTGGCGAACCGATTGGACAAAAACCAACAGGTAATACGTCGTTAGCAACGAGGAAGTCGTATAGACCTTGTTGCTGGAAGTGTGGATGGCATTCAAATTCGTTAACGACTGGCTTAATACGGGCGTCCCTCAAAAGAAGTTCCATTTTTGCCTGTGTCATGTTTGACGTACCGATACTCTTAACTAAACCCATGTCGACAAGTTGCTCCATTTGTCTCCATGTATTCATGAATTTTTCTTGGATAAACGGTGTTGAATCAGGGCTACGTGCATCACCGTCGCAACCTGGCGCATGATAATTTGAGAAAGGCCAATGAACCAAATAGAGATCCAGATAATCTAATTGAAGGTCCTCTAATGACTGTTTGCACGCGGCGATAACGTCATCATGTTGGTCATTCCAAACCTTAGAATCGATGAACAACTCTTCTCTTGGTATGCCACCATTCATCATCTGCTGGAACACATCACCAATCAGTTTTTCGTTTCCATATACTGATGCACAGTCAAAAAAGCGAAAACCAATAGAAGCCGCACCTAAGACTGCATTTGAAACTTCTTCTGCGGTAAATCTATCTGAACCAAATGTACCCATACCGATAGCTGGCATCTTAATTCCATTCGCTAGTACCTTGGTTGGAATGGATGACTGCGCGACTGCGTTATTTGATATTTTGAATTGAGACATGTTTAATTCCTTTTGAAAAGGTGGCCCCTCAAAATTAGGAGGTGAGGGGCACCTTGTTTTCTAATGATACTTGTTATTAGTAAAGTACTGACTTAGCTTCTTTAGTGTCGATGTTTTGCTTAGTTACGTAAACAACACCTGTATCGATGAACTTCTCAACTTTTTCACCTTTTAGGATCTTGTTTACTGTTTTAATACCTTCATAACCCATCGCGTAAGAAGATTGCACAACGATACCGTTTAAAGTGCCATCTTTTACGAACGATTGAAGGTCAGCGTTTCCGTCAAAACCAACCGCAACAACTTTACCTGCGAAACCTTGTTGCTTAAGTGCACGGCCCATGCCAACTGCTGTTGGTTCATTCGAACCAAAGATAGCAACGAGATCTTTATTTGATGCTAATACGTCGATAGTTTGGTTAAGTGCTGTAACCATATCTGCTTGTGAATAGAAAGGACCAATGATTTCCGCGCCTGCTTTCTTCACTTCATCCATGAATCCACCGTCACGCTCAATAGCTGAGCCTGCACCTGGAGTAAATGACATCATGGCAACTTTTGTTACTTTCTTACCTGATGCTTTTAGGTCAGCTATCAGCTTTTTAGCAGCAAGAGCACCCGCAGTGCGGTTATCTGTTGCTAAGAATGCTTGATAATATTTGTCATTTTCTAAACTTGAGTCAATTAATACGACTGGAATTCCTGCTTCCCACGCTTTCTTGACGGAAGGAACCAAGGCGTTTGGATCAGAAGGTGCTAATACGATGCCTGACACGCCACGGTTAATCGCGTTATCGACCATATTAACTTGCTCTGCTACGTTTGTTTCTGCTTCTGGTCCTTGGAAAGTGATTTTATATTCGCCTAACTCTTTTTCAGCATCTTCAGCTCCGCCACGAACGTTTTGCCAGAAGTTAGAATTAGATGTTTTCACGATAACTGCTATTTCGTTAGATTTAGCAAATGCATCCGGCATGCTGAACATTGTAGTAAGTCCAATCATTGCTACCATTGCGAGTTTTTTCATAGTACCGCCCTCCTTGTTAGGCGCATTTTTCTTTGTAGGTACAGATTTAGGTTTTTTAACCTGATTTTGACGAAGCTGATCAAACGCCACCGTCATTATTATTACGCTACCGATGATGATCTGTTGAACGAAGAACGAGACTCCATTCATATTCAAACCATTACGGAGCACACCCATGATAAATGCACCAATGAGAGTTCCTGGTATCGTACCTACCCCTCCCATTAATGATGTTCCACCTACCACGGCGCTTGCGATTGCATCCAACTCGTAGGCAACACCACCATTCGGTTGTGCTGTTACTAGTCGAGATGCGAGTACTACACCTGCAAGTCCTGCTAATGCTCCGCAAGCCGTGTAGGCATAAATTTTAACTCTCTCTGTCTTGATGCCAGAAAGACGTGCAGCTTCTTCATTTGAACCGATTGCGTATAGATAACGGCCTACACGTAATTTGGTTAAAGCAAAGGTAAACATGGCTGCAATAACTAACATCAAAATAACTGGATAAGGAATACCCGGGAACTTGACGATAGGAAAACCATTTGCGCCAGTTTCAACTACTCTGAATAATGCTCCGTTACCGAGATAAGAGAACGATTCTGGCATACCGGAGACGGGTGCAGCATTAGTAATATATAGCGCAATACCTCGAGCAATCATCATCATGCCCAATGTTGCAATGAATGGTGGTATCTTCAAAAATGTAACGAAAAAGCCGTTGGTTAAACCACACAATCCACCGATAAATACACCAAATACAAGTCCCAATGAGACGGGCACACCCGCGTTTACCGCCATACCAGCCGCTACGCCAGCTAGTGCAACAACCGAACCGATACTTAGATCTATTCCCCCTGTCAGAATTACACACGTTACACCGATGCCCATGAAGGCAATCGTCGACGTTTGTAACCCAATAGTCATCAAGTTATTGAGAGTGAAAAAATATTCATTCGTTGCAGTGAAGGCGATAAGTAGAGCAATCAAGCCTCCTAACGCTGCTAATTTTTGCAGCATTAATTTTTGTTTTTCAGTCATTTAAGCTTCCTCATATTCATGAGCGAACATATGTTTTACGCCCGTCGCATAGTGCATGATTTCTTCTTGATCCGTTTTTGAGGTCTCTAACATTCCTGTCATTTCCCCTTCCTTCATTACGATGACGCGGTCGGACATACCCATCACTTCTGGCAGTTCTGACGAGATCATAATGACGCCTACTCCTTCGGCGGCAAGAGCATCAAGCAACTCGTAGATTGCATATTTTGCCCCTACATCGATACCACGGGTTGGTTCATCGAATATCATTACTTTAGCTTCCCTAAACAACCACTTACCGATGACCACCTTTTGCTGATTACCACCGCTCAGATTATTTACAAGCTGCTCAACCGTGGGTGTTTTTATCTCCATTTTGTCGATGAATGTTTTTGACGCTGCGCATTCTTCGCTAGTCGATATCACACCATAGTCGTTACAAACCTTATCCATGGAAGCCATGGTAATGTTTTCACGAATGGTCATTTTTACTGCAACGCCGTTTAATTTTCGGTCTTCAGAAAGGTAAGCAATACCCGCTTTTATCGAATCCGCAGGAGACTTAATCAGAACCTGTTGGCCATGAATGTAAATCTCTCCATCATCTAACGGATCTGCACCAAATATAGAACGAGCAAGTTCAGTACGTTTCGCCCCAACCAAACCAGTGAAACCAAGAATCTCTCCCTTACGAAGATCAAAGTTCAGTGGCTTAAATACCCCATGTCGTTCTGCGTTTATCACCGACATGATCATTTCTTCTTGTGGAACAGAGGTTCTTTTCGGGAACTTCTTATCTAAGGAGCGTCCAACCATCTTGGAGATAATATCGTCCATGCTAATATCACTTAACACATGGTCAGACACGTACATGCCGTCACGGAAGATAGTAATGTGGTCACAGATACGTTTAAGTTCGTCCATTCGGTGGGATATATAGACGATGCACACACCTTGCGACTTAAGCTTTTCTACCAGCTCAAAGAGTTTTTCGATCTCTTTTTCAGTCAACGCAGACGTTGGTTCGTCCATAATCAGCACTTCAACATCAAACGAAAGTGCCTTTGCAATCTCGACCATTTGCTGCTTAGCAACCGACAAGGTATTAACGATATCGGTCGGGTTAACCCCTATTTCAAAGATCTCTAATAATTTCGCCGCATCCTTTTCCATTTTCTTATGGTTGACGATGCCTCTCGTTAGTGGTTCACGAGCAAAGAAAATATTTTCTGCCACCGTTAGGTGAGGTATTAAGTTAAGCTCTTGGAATATCATGCTTATTCCGTTTTTCTGAGCCTCTAATACCGAAGAAAACGTGCGCTTTTCTCCTTTGTATTCAATGGTGCCTTCGTCCGCTTCGTGAACACCGATGAGTACCTTCATTAGCGTTGATTTACCCGCTCCATTCTCCCCCATAAGTGCATGCACTTCGCCTTTACGTAGATCAAAATCGACGTTGCTTAATGCTTGAACACCTGTGAAAGCTTTTGAAATATTGCGCATTGATAATAATGTGTTAGTCATACATAGCCTCCGTGCATTTCAATAATGCTTAAGTTAAGGGAGTAACCCCTTTTTTGAGGATTATGTTGCCGTATTTTCTAGTAGTACCAGTTACTACGACACAAGTAGCGGTTTGCGCTCTATCATAGAATGCAAATCTATCGATGAAGGTAATATCTGTACCTTCAGGAAGAGCATCCGCATACTCTTCAACTAAACCATCTGGTAGCCGGTCACCTTTGACAGGTGCCATCATGACCACTTTGTCATCAACGTATTGATCGAGTTCAAACAGCGGAACAATAGCTTCCAGTAACTGGGATACTTCTATTCCATCAGCTCTGAATATCAAGTCATTACAGCTGTAGGCAGGGAAATGAGCATCGCTTATAACGAATTCATCTCCATGGCCCATCTTGCATAACTCTCTCAATAGGTCAGGTGATATCAAGGGACTAATATTTTTTAACATCTTATTGCCTTATTGCTTCCGGATCTTTTAACAAAATTGGACTAAATTCTTCCGCTGCTTCTACAGACTCTAATTTTTTGCTCTATGACATCCGCCATGGCCTGCTTAGCTTTAACGTTATACTCTCGCGGATCATTCACCGCTGGGTTTTCCAGGAATACTTGTTTTAACGCATCCGCATACGCTATTTTAAGCTCTGTTGCGACGTTTACCTTACAGATACCCATATCAATACAGCGACTGACATCTTCATCTGGCACGCCCGACGCACCATGAAGCACTAAAGGAATATCAATCAAAGCTGCGATTTTTTCTAATCGTGCAAAATCTAACTTCGGTTTTTCTTTGTAAAGCCCATGTGCAGTACCAATAGCAATGGCGAGTGAATCGATATTGGTTGCTCGAACGAGTCGCAACGCATCTTCTGGAATCGTATATGGGTCGTTGGCAACTTCGATAATCATGTCATCTTCTTGACCAACCAATTGACCAATTTCCGCTTCCACGCTACAGCCAAAGCGGTGACAAAGTTTTACCGCTTTTGATGTCAGCTCTATATTCTGATCGAGAGATAAAGCGCTGCCATCGATCATTGCCGAGCGGATGCCACTGCGAACTTTGAATTCCATATCGTCTAGGTCATGATGATGGTCGAGGTGCAAAACCACTTGCATGTCTCTAACGCGTGCCGCCGAATCAACGATGCTTATCATCTCTTGGATACCACCATAACTATAAGTACCTGGCGTGCCAGCAATAATTACTGGTGATTGAAGCTTCTTACATGTATCCAATACTACGTGTACGGTTTCTAAGTTATGCACATTAAATGCTGGTATAGCGTAACCATTCTTCTGTGCATCTTTTAATAAGTAATTACTGTTTATTAGGTTTATCATTACGCATCTTCCCAGCTTAGTAATATTTTTCCTTCCGATGGAAGCCCATTTAATTTGGTTACTTCGTCTATGAAGGCTTTCGGTTTGTAGACACCTTCAGTAAGCAAATCCGTATTTATCAAGTTCTGTTCAAATAAATCAGCCGCCACCTGCCACTCTTTTCCAGGATACGGCGCGGAGTAGTTCATCCAACTACCAATAATAGTTAGCTCTTTACGCAAAATGACTTCGAATTCTTTGTAAGTCATGTGTAGGTCTTTATGCAGAGTGCCAATTAGAGCGATAGTGGCTCGTGGTCCTGCTATCTGCGTTGCCAACTTCACAGTAATCGGCGTACCAGCAGTTTCTAGAATCAATTGATTTTCATGCATTTCAGTCATGGATTGGAATGTTTCGATTGATTCCGTTTGAATCGAGTTAACACAAACATCCGCGCCCAATAACTTGGCTTTATCCAGTTTGCTTGGGTTAATATCGATAGCGGTGACACTTTTAGCCCCTAGCGCTTTAGCGGTTTGAAGTGCTAGCAATCCTATTGTCCCAACACCTATCACAACAACATTTTTGTCCTTACAGCCACCGGCCATCAATATTGGGTGAATACCTACCGTAACGGGTTCGAAAAACGCCCCTTGTTGCAACGAAATTGTTTTAGGTAGTCGAAAACAACTTTTTTCTGGGACGACAACATACTCTGCATTGCCACCCGGCATTCTTGAACCGACAAAGCTATAATCTTTACAAAGTGAATACTCACCGTTTTTGCATCGAGCACATTTAAAACAAGGTACTAGCGGTGCACAGACTATGTTGTCTCCTACATGGATACTTTCTACATCTCCAGCAACTTCCACTGCTTGACCAGAAAACTCGTGGCCCAAGGTGATTGGATAAAAATGTGCTCCGTGATGAAAAACTCTTGGGATATCAGAACCGCATAACCCTGAATATTTAACCTTAACGAGAACACACCCTTCTCTCACTTCCGGTATGTTTGACTCTTGTATTGCAAGGCTTTCATTGCTTTCAACAATGACCTCCAACATCTTTTGTTTCATTTTTGCTACTCCCGTCACGGAAACTTTCGAAACCGCGGACAAATATATTCTTTCGAATGTTTTCTTCGTATTAATCTATCTGTTTTCAAGTATAATAACGAAAGCTTTCGATAACCAACGGAAGTTTTCGATTTTAAATCATTGGTCACACTTTTCGTGTGCTTTCTTTTAAAAGTAATTCGCAAGGAGTCAAAAGGTGTATATCGGTATAGATTGTGGAACTCAAGGAATAAAAGTAGCGATATGGGATGGTAAGAGTGATCTCTTAGGCGTTGGATATGAAACCTATCCCCTTATCAGTAATGACAGTGGTAAAAAAGAACAACAGGTAGACTGGTGGCTAAATGCGCTCGTAATTGCAATGGATAAAGCCTTTGCAAATACAGGTGAAAACAACAGACGTGTAGACCGAAAAACCATTGATGCTATTGGTGTGTCAGGACAACAACATGGGCTGGTTATCTTAGATAATAAAGACCAAGTTATTCGACCAGCTAAGCTATGGTGTGATACTGAGCCAACGGATTTACTTGACCAGTTTGTGTCATCAAACAAGATTAACTTCGCAGAAACAATCGGTATCAATGTACCGGTCGCATTTACCATTGCGAAATTGTTATGGACAAAAAACGAAAAACCACAAGATTTCGAAAGAATAGCTAAGATTATGTTACCTCACGATTACATCAACTATTGGTTCACGGGTAACTACGTGACAGAAGCAGGAGATGCATCGGGTTCTGGTTTGCTAGATACAAACAGCAAGACATGGAGTAAGCAAGTTGTTGACATGGTCGGTCTACCTGACGGATGTCGATTACCCGAGCTGATCCCCTCTCAAGCAGCTCACGGTACGATAAGAACATCACTAGCCGCGGAGCTTGGCCTCTCTCCAAACGTTATTGTTTCCAGTGGTGGTGGCGATAATATGATGGCAGCTATAGGAACCGGTAATGTTGGTACGGGACTTCTAACCATGAGCTTAGGGACTTCAGGTACCGTCTATTCGCACACAAAGCAACAGATTGAGAGTGTCGATTACCCTGACCTTAATGCCTTTTGTTCTTCAACAAATGGCTATTTACCTCTTGCTAGCACCATGAATGTGACAAGCGCTACAACCGCATTTAGAGATCTGCTGAAGGCGAACATTTCAACCTTCGAGCAAATGATAGCCTCTGTATCGCCGAGTTCACAAGGCATCGCTGTCATGCCTTATTTGTCCGGTGCTAGGTTACCTAATGTTCCCAAAGCTAAGGGAGCAATTTTTGGTTTAACTGGTGATAATTTAACCCAACAAAATCTGCTTAGAGCGGCCGTAGAGGGCGTAACCTATAATCTCGCCAAAGGGGTTGAGGTATTGTCTGACGCAGGCTTAAGCTTTGATTCGGTGTCTCTCATTGGTGGTGGTTCGAATAGCCAAACATGGCGACAGATAATCGCAGATGTCACGGGACTAATCGTTAACGTTCCAGCAGCCAGTGAAGCTGGCGCTCTAGGGGCCGCAATGCAGGCTAAGTGGGCTTTTTGCAATGAGAATGGTATCAAGACGACCATAGAGGATATTGCACGTGACAGTGTCACTCTAGATTCGCACATGATGGCGATTCCTGACCAAGCACAACACGAATACTATCGCGAGCTGTATAATGAATACCATCAACAAGTAGAAACTTACGTTAGCCAATTCAAATAAAATAAAACCCCCGTCAATCAGAGCTTGACGGGGGTTTTTATTGTTTACGTATTAACAGAGTTAGGCTCAATTGCATCCGTAAGAGTAATCATCCAGAACACCTTGAATCTTGCTCATCATGAGTGATTTTGGATTGGAGTCGAGTTCACTTGCTACTACTTTTTTATACTGTTCAGGAAGGTATTGACTTAACATACCAAGTGGTATTTCTAACGTTTCTAAATTGGTAATTAGGCTATCCATTGCGCGAATTATTCTAGGATTAGTCCAGTAATAACGCACCCTGTCTGAAAGGCTATAGTTTAAATCAACCATTGCTTTAGAGTGTGTTTCACTATAATAGTTTTTCCAATAGGTTTGGTCATCTAACAGTACTTCGTGAATCACGTCTTTAATGTGACTCTTCGCTTCAGAAGCCACTAATTCTTCTTCAATATCAGCCAAAGCAAACACCGCTTCTCTAAGCGCAAACGTCACTGCAGGTCCCACTTTTAAGATGGCATAATGGTCTCTCACTAGCTCTCTAAATGCTTCTTTTGTCTGATAATCCGTTGAATGGGCTTCGTAAATGAAATCTGTACTTTCGATATACAGTGATAAGTCTTTCGCTTCTTCAGGTTTATAATGAATAACACTCGAATGATCGAATTCAACTCCAGGTTGAACTACAATACCGACGACCCTCGATAACGCCTCTTCTATTCCTCTCGCTTTGAAAGCGTCGACATGCGTGGTTACCGTGTTCTCTGCATCCTTTACAGTAGTAACATGCACAGAATTAATGGCTTCTTTTTCGCCACCAGGGACGGGGACTTCTGTACCGATAACGTAGGTTAAACGCTTTTTAAGTTCATCACTTGCGGCTTGTTCTGCTACCTCACATAGAATCGCAGCTCGTTGAGCAACCACTACTGGCTCCAAAGGAACCGGGTCATCAGCACACGACATTGATGCGTCTAAATGAATCTTACTAAACCCTGCTTTTACGTAGTCTCTAATTAAGACTTTCGACTTTTCCATTGCCTCTGCAGCTGGTTCTTTCTGCCAGCAGTTAGGGCCAAGGTGATCACCACCAAGTATTATTCTGTCTTTATCAAAACCGACTTGTTTCGCAATCTCATTTACAAATTTGTAGAAATCTACCGGTTTCATACCCGTGTAGCCACCAAACTGATTTACCTGATTCGACGTCGCTTCTATTAACACTTTGTTATCAGTATTAAGTTCATATCTTAACGTCGCTTCTATTACTAGCGGGTGAGCGGAACAAACGGAATATATCCCTATGTGTTCACCATTTTTGTGTCTAGCTACAATACTTTTCATTTCCGATCTCTCATTTCGTAATCCTTCTTTTATTTTTGATCGCAATCAAACGAAAGTAAATAAAAGAATTCAAAATTAACGATTTTTTTGACCTAGAATGAAAATTTGGATGCATAAACACATTTCGAAACAAATTAGAACAATAAAAAAAGAGAAAGGCCCGTCTTCGGACCTTTCTCTTTTTTTATTGTTCGCTAGAAAATCAACTTGCTATTTGTTTCTATTTATAATTTAGCGGATCAACAACCAAATTATCACCACTCGAAACACCTTTTCTCACTTGATTGTGGTCTCCAAGTTGAACCAAACGATTGTGGATAACACCCTCTTGAATTACTTTCACATAATCTAATTGACCAACTTGATATACCGTATTTTCAGGAAGAATAAGCACCGACTGCTCGCCACTTGACAGCACAACTTTGCCATAGACTCCGGGATACACTAGAGAGGTGGTATCCATCTCTAGCTTCACGACAAAACTTCGCGAACTATTGTCTGCTGCGGGTGAGATCTCGACAACGTCGCCTTTTCCTTCAATATCGTACGTTGGCAAATGATAAGCCAAACTGGAACCAAGGTGGACATCTCTAATTTGAGCTTCTGAGATATTGACCTGTAGCTGAAGCTTTTCAGGGTTATACATACTCAACAATTGCATACCCGGAGAGGCCGTATCCCCCATATTCACATTCTTCTGAGTAATAAGCCCATCAAAAGGCGCCGTTATCATACTAAAGCCAAAGGTCGTCTCGGCTTCAACCACTGCCGCTTCTGCTTGCTTAAATGAAGCTTGCGCCGTTTTAAGATCGCTTTCTGTTTTGTCAAACTGAGATTGAGATAGAAGCTTCTTACTAACCAGTTCTTTTACTCGTCGATATTCTTTACGTGCCGCATTCAATATTGCCTGAGCAGACGATAAAGCCTGTTCTGTTTGCTTTACTCTCGCGTCGAGGTCTCGGCTTTCTAACCTCATTAATACATCACCTTGCTTCACAACCGATCCGACATTAACGAGGACTTCCGCTACCTTAGCGGTTAGTCGCGCAGATATAATTGCCTTTTGATCCGCCGCCACAGTACCGGTGAACTCATAACTGATCGGCATCGATTGCGACACAATTGCAACGGATTCTATTTGAGGATAATCAGCCGAGTGTCTTAACCCTTGCTCTGGTAACTTCGTGGTAAAAAAACCGGCCATATATAGAAACAACAATCCCAATATAAAGAATAGGGCTAAACCCAATAAGATCTTTGACTTCTTCATGCTTCTTCCTCTTCTTGAATGGGTAAACCATGTCCTTTTACATCGCGATACGCGAGATTATAAACCACGGGGATGACCAACAAAGTAAATACGGTTGAGGCCGTTATACCGAATATAATCGCCCATGCTAAACCATTAAAAATGGGGTCGAGAGTAATAACGATATTACCCAATAGCGTTGTACCTGCCGTAAGCAAAATTGGTCTCATACGAACCGCTCCAGACTCAATAAGCGCATCGGTTAGCGCTTTACCTTCCGCTAGTGATTGTTGGATAAACTCGATCAGCACAAGTGAGTTCCGCACGACGATACCGGCCAAGGCGATCATTCCTATCATCGCCGTCGCGGTAAAAAGTGCCGGATTTGGGTAGCCATTGATATCGTCACTGAACACGTTGAGTAACCAAAACCCAGGCATGATGCCGATGACGGTCAACGGAATCGCGAGCATAATAATACCAGATACCGCTGGAAGACCGGTTTGAATGAGCATAACAACAAACACACCTAATAACGCTGCACCGTACGCAATACCAAGATCAATGAACACGTCTACCGTTATTTTCCATTCACCTTCCCCGCTCCAAACGATGATGGTACCGGGTTCCACTGACCAACCATCGCCTGCACCATTATTTAGATAATGTCGCGTGCTGACAGGGTTTCGTTCGTTTAACGTTTCTGCATCTCTATCGGACATCACATCGGCAACAATTCCACCGGGTACCCTACCGGCCGATTCTGCATAAACGTAAACGACAGGTTTTAAATTTTTGTGGTTTATAGGCTGTTCAACAGCTTGTTTTACGAACGTGCCCAATTCAGAAACCTGTACCAAAGGTTGAGGAGCATCGACCAAAGCACCATGAACTTCATTCTTAGCGATACCAGCCCGCCCTCGTACATAAAGTGCGGTTAACTTATTCAAGTCGTCACGATTATGTTTTGCCAACCTTACCTTTACTGGCAAAGGATTGATTTCCCGTTCAGCTTGTAGGTGTCCTAATACAAAACCTTGATTGGCAGCACGAATCGTTTCGTTAATGTCGTACACCGATATTCCTGACAGAGCGGCCTTTTCTCTATCAACGACGAATTGCCACGTCTCAAATTCACCTTGAATAGAGGTATCGACTTCCGAGACAAATTCCTCTCGTTCTAATCTTTCCGCCACTTTCAAGGCTTGTTGTTGGAGCTCGTCGTAACTGGTCGTCTCTTCTCCATACACCTCCGCCGTGATGGTGGCAATCACAGGTGGGCCTGGTGGGACCTCGACCAATTGAATATCGGCGAAATGCTTGGCTGCAATAAGCTCGATATCATTTCTTAATCGAGTGACTATCTCGTGAGATTGTTGGACCCGTCTATCTTTATCGGCAAGGACAATACGAAGTTCACCCTGATTAGATTGACTGCGCATAAAGTAATGTCTAACCATACCGTTAAAGTCCATTGGAGATGCAACCCCTGCAAAAGCAGAAACTGACACAACTTCAGGGACGCTAACCAGATAGCCCGAGAAATCTCGCAATGCGTTTGATGTATTAACAAAACTGGACTGTTCGGGCATATTTACAACGAGTTGAAACTCATTTTTGTTGTCATATGGAAGCAACTTTAAAGGAACCAGCCTTAAAACCGGAAGCAGAGCTGCGCCCGCAAAGAGAACCGCAACAAGACCCAAAAATAGCCAACTATTGCGCCGGTTATTCAGCAGTGGGTGTAGCAGCTTTTTATACCATTTATACAATAGGGTCGTTTGTACATCATATGCGCCATCATCACTTGCCCTTCGTAATATTTTACGCGCTAACCATGGCGTTATCATAAAGGCAACTATGGTGCTGAAAACAACGCTTATCGGCACATTAAATGCGAGCGGCGCCATGTATGGCCCCATCATGCCAGTAATAAAGAACATCGGAGTAAAAACAATCACGATGGCGACCGTCGACATAAGTAAAGCGCTGCGAATTTCAGCCATAGCTAAAACGATCGCTTTCGTTCGTGAAAGATCTTTTCTTTTTAGATAGCGCTCAATGTTGTCGATACTGGCAATCGGGTCATCAACGATTAAGCCAAGTGCGAGGATCAAAGCAAACAAGGTGACGCGATTGATAGAGTAACCAAACGCCAAGTCCATTCCTAGCGCGGCACCGTAGCTGATTGGAATCGCAATACCTACTACCAATGCGCTTCGCCAATTTAAGAACAAACCGACAAACACGACAACAGTAAGGATTGAAATACCTAAGCTTGATACAAGATTCGATACCTTATCATCCGCCGTTTGACCGTAATTTCTTATGATACTGAGTTCAACACCTTCCGGTAACTGTTCCCGTTTCAGGTTATTAAACTCTTGCAGCACGTTTTCAGCAACGGTTACGGCGTTAGAGCCTTTTTGCTTGGCGACGGAGATATAGACCGCAGGATAAGTCTCGCTAATTTCTCCATTCGCAGAACCAAATTGAAACCAAGTATCATCCGTTGCTTCTTCCGGCCCATCTGAAATTACAGCAACATCGCGCAGAAACACTGGCCGTCCGTCCACAACATTTACCACCAGCTCACCAAGTTCTTCTGCCTTAGTGAAAAATTGTCCCGATTCGAGCTCGTACACCAACCCTGACTGATGGACTAGTCCAGAATTTTGTTTGTTATGACTAACAGAAAACGCATTCTGCAGATCATCTATAGTGGTTTTACGACTTGCCATCGCCGAGCTGTTTAACTCTATTTCGACGATGCGAGACTGTCCGCCAATGACTTCAACCACATTTGTACTTTCTAGTGCTTTTAGTCTTTGAGTCGCTTGTTGTGCGATTCGACGTAATTCGTAGCTACCGATTTGTTGAGGATTGGTTGAGTAAAGTGCAGCGACAACAATGGGTACATCATCTATCTCTACTGGCTTAACTATCCAGCTAGTAACCGACGCAGGTACCTTATCCTGATTCGCGTAAAGCTTGTTATAAAGCTTTACTAACGCATCCTCACGCTCTTCACCAACGTAATACCTTACGATAACTTGAGCAGCACCACGCATAGACGTCGAATAGACATACTCAACACCGTCTATTTGACTTAACAATTTTTCTAGTGGTTCGGTGACCTGCTTTTCAACCTGTTTGGCACTTAGACCCGGTGCTTGAATGATAACATCCGCCATTGGGACGATAATCTGCGGGTCTTCTTCCTTAGGCGTCATCACAAGCGATACCACCCCGATTGCGAGCGCAAGCAGAATTAATATCGGAGGAAAGAAACTGTTCATTACCTTATGAACAAACCCACCATTAAAGTCCTTTTTCATCTTTCCTCCTAAACAGACCAACTGTTATGATGTTTAATCACACCATTACTTATTTATACTAGTTACCCGAAACCGTTTGGGGGTCAGAATACTTCTTTTTGTTGATGCAAATCAAAATATTAGCAGTACCAAGGCCAACCATCATCGTAGCGAAAAATATCACCACGCCAGCATTGCCAGCGGCGAGTGATGAAACAACAGGACCAGGACACAACCCGACCAAGCCCCAACCAAGTCCAAACGTACCTGCGCCTAGAACTAATCGAGTATCTACCTTAGAGCTATTGCTAAGGGTGAATGTCTCCGCTAGAACCGGTTTACTACGAGGTTTAATAAAGAGTAAATAGGAAGGCAAGAACACCGCAAGTGCTCCTCCCATCACAAACATAAGATCCGGTGACCATTCACCAGCCACATCTAAAAATCCAATCACGTTAACTGGGTCTACCATGCCAGATATCGCCATACCAAGACCAAACAAAATACCCGCGATAAGAGAAATGAAACGAAACATACTAACTCCAAACTACAGTAGGTGAAGACGTACAAACACCGTCAACGCAGCAACCAACATAAAAACAGCGGTCGCAATAACAGAACGTAAAGACAATCGCCCCATTCCACAAATGCCATGTCCACTTGTGCAACCATTTCCGAGTTTGGTCCCTACACCAACTAAAAATCCAGCCAACGCTATCAATCCTGCACTCGCCGCGAATTCGGTTGGTATATGTACATCGAAAAACGCAACGCCTATCATGCCGCCTGAAATCATCCCTACGAAAAACAATAACCGCCAAGAATAATCTTTTGACTTGGGCGTTAAGAGCCCAGTTAGAATCCCGCTTATCCCAGCGATTTTCCCATTCATTAGTAACAACAAAGTGGCTGATATCCCTAATAGCACACCACCGAACAACGAATCCCAAGGAATGGCAAAGCTCATTTTTTACCTCTAAAAGTAATTACAATTTATACACAATAAATCTGATGCAGACTCGCAATCAATGAACCAACTCTCTCATCTGATAGCGAATAAAAAACTTGTTGCGATTCTTTTCTTACGTTAACCAACCCGTGTTTACGTAACACGGTCAAATGTTGGGAAAAGGCGGACTGACTTAAAGAAGACTGTTCTTGCAGCCTACCCGCACCAAGTTCTCCTTGCATTAGTTGGCAGAGAACCATTAATCTTTCTGGGTGAGCCATCGTCTTGAGCAACTCAGACATCTCAACGGCGTTACTTTGCATTTTTATCAGTTCCATGCCAGCTCCAGTCAGTTAATTCACTTATTTAGATTTTACTAATATAAGAAAATTAGTCAACTCTTAATTAGTTTACTTGAATAAATAAAAATAACATTAGACATTACTAAATTAGAATAATATAGTGATTACGCAATCATTATTGAGGATAGGAAAATGACGGTAGATAGCGGTATAAGAGTATTGGCTGGTAGCATGGTTCTGTTATCAGTAATTTTAACTTATTTTGTACATCCGGCATTTGTATGGTTAACGGTCTTTGCCGGCCTTAACCTATTACAAAGTGCCTTCACTGGATTCTGTCCGGCGGCGTCAATTTTGAAGAAATTAGGTTGTAAATAACCTTATTACCCTTTCGTTAAAGGTACCAAAGGTCTTGTCTTTATGAACTTATGCTACGTTGGGTAACAAGAAACTAAGAAAGCATAATTTATTGCCCGCTAAGTCTACATAGATTAGTGGGTGTAGTTGTTTTTTCTTAGCTTTTTATTATTTGATACTTTATTTTTTGGCTTAGATAAAGCTGAGACACAAATTTATTTTTGGAGAATACTATGACTAAAATCGTGATTATTGGTGGCGTTGCAGGTGGTGCTTCTGCCGCTGCACGCGCAAGGCGTTTAAGCGAAGACGCTGAAATTATCATGTTTGAACGTGGCGAGTTTGTATCTTTTGCTAATTGTGGTCTCCCATACCATATCGGTGGTGACATTACCGAAAGAAGCAACCTACTCCTACAGACACCAGAAAGCTTCCTAGCGCGATTCAATGTAGATGTTCGTACCATGAGCGAAGTTACCCGTATCGATAAAGAAAACAAAGTCGTTACCATCAAGAACGTGTTAGACCACTCAGAATATACTGAAAACTATGATTTCTTGGTATTAAGCCCTGGTGCAGGTCCGATTGTTCCCCCCATTCCTGGAATAAAGAATCCAATTACCCATTCACTGCGTAATATTCCAGATATGGATAAAATCCTTAACACTATCCGTATGAACCGCCCCGAGCATGCGACGGTTGTGGGCGGAGGTTTTATAGGTTTGGAGATGATGGAAGCGTTTCATCAGCTAGGCATTAAAACGACATTGATTGAGCTTGCTGACCAAGTGATGACACCCGTTGATCGTGAAATGGCGGGCTTTGCTCACGCTGAGATCAAAGAAAAAGGGGTTGATCTTCGTCTCGGTGTTGCCTTAGAAGCCGTAGAATATATTCAAGAACCTCACGTCCCAACCATCGAAAGTGGTGAGACAGACGACCATCCACATATTCAAGGCCACTTAGATCTTATTTTAAGCAACGGTGAAACTGTCCAGACTGAAATCTTAGTGATGGCTATTGGTGTACGTCCTGAAATCAAACTGGCACAAGATGCAGGTCTTAGAATCGGTGAATTGGGCGGAATCTGGACGGCTCCGACAATGCAAAGTAGTGACCCTTCTATTTATGCTGTCGGTGACGCAATCGAGGAAGCGGACTTTATTACTGGCAATCCGACGGTTGTTCCACTCGCTGGCCCCGCGAACCGTCAAGGTCGTATGGCGGCGGATAATATGTTTGGTCGAGAACAAACGTATCAAGGAACACAGGGCACCGCTATTTGTAAAATTTTTGATCTAGCGATTGCTTCTACAGGTAAGAATGAAAAAACACTTAAGCGCGAAGATATTCCATACAGAAAGGTCTATGTTCATACCGCTAGCCATGCGAGCTACTATCCTGGCGCGGAAATCGTTTCGTTTAAAATGCTTTACTGCCCAGAGACGAAGAAAATTCTTGGTGCACAAGCAGCAGGTAAGGATGGCGTAGATAAGCGTATTGATATTATGGCGGTTGCTCAGCGCGCGGGCATGACTATCGACCAACTTCAGCACCTTGAGTTAACTTACGCGCCACCGTTTGGCAGTGCGAAAGATGTGATTAACCAAGCGGCATTTGTTGCTAACAATATTGAAAATGGTGATGCAAGAGCAATACATTTCGATGAGTTAGAGACATTGACAGATGAGCAGATAATTCTTGATGTTCGTACGCCAATGGAAATCCAAAACTTTGGAACATTGGAAGGTGCAATCAATATCCCAGTGGATGAACTTCGACCTAGAATGAATGAGCTTCCTAAAGATAAAGAAATCATTATTCTTTGCGCCGTAGGATTGCGTGGCAACGTGGCTTATCGTCAGTTAGCCAACAATGGTTACAAAGCACGTAATCTCATCGGTGGTTACAGAACATTGATGTTCTCTAAAGCTTAAAACCGAATAAGGGAGCCTAATCGCTCCCTTATTCCCATTCTCCGTAACTATCGTCTTAAGAACAAAGACGATTTAAATCTTCTCTTACCTACTTCTCCAGCATGCGTGACTCATTTTCTTGCTCATGCATTTGTGGAGTGAAAAAACAAAATTGATTGCGCCCTGCCGCTTTACTTTGATACATCGCGGTGTCTGCGCTTCTAATGAGCTGCTCAATATCAATAGCATCATCTGGAAATAACGTAATACCAATACTGACGCTAATGGGTACTTTCCTTTCTCCAACGCTCACTAGAGGTAAACAAGCTTCGATAATTTTCTCTGCTACTATCTTCGCTCCTTCACTACTCTCCTGTTCTGGAAGTATGATAGCGAATTCATCACCCGCCAAGCGCGCGACCGTATCGTTACTCCGAACGCAACGTGAAAGACGACTCGCCAATTCAATCAAGAGTTGATCGCCTGCAACATGGCCAAGAGAGTCATTAATGTTCTTGAATCGATCGACATCGATGTAGAGTAATGCTACATGATTTTTTTCAATCACCGCTTTTGCTAACGCGAGATCCAACTTATCGAAGGCTAACTTCCTATTAGGAAGCCCTGTGAGATTGTCATGATGAGCCTGAGTGTATAGCTGATCTTCATATTTCTTTCTTTCGCTAAGATCAATGATACAGGCAACTAAAACCGCCTCTTCAGCATGTGCAACTAATCGACACGAAATTGAAGTCCACAATAGTTCGCCATTCGCTTTTTTCATATGTTGCTCAAGCCCTTCTAACTGATCATGCTCTTTTACAGAACAAAATAACAGCTGTCGATCTTCAGGGTTCATATATAAATCGTCACTATTCCAGCCAATAATTGATTCGCCTGAAAAACTGAATAATTTATTGGCTTGGTGATTGGCATATAAGATGTGTCCCGTGGTTTGACTCATGATGACGATAGCAACAGGAGACGCGGTGGCAACAGCAGAAAAATGTTTCTGGCTTTGATGAAGTTCCTTGCTGATCCTCCAGTGTTTACAACTTTCTCGGTATTGAATCCATATCGTCCCCACTAACCCAAATGCTAACGTAAAAGCGAACAACATTAACATTCGCATGTCATTACTAGGCCCTTGCTGAAAAGAACTCACTCGTAGCCACAAATTCCCCCCTACGGGTTTTAAAGGAATGGCTTTTGATAAACGAATGCTGTTTTGACTGTATGTGTTTTGATAAAAAACATTATCAATCGCATCTGACACTTCAATTTTATAATGAGACAAAGTCGGGTCTCTCTTTAATATTGAACCCATCAGTTTATTGATAGAGTAAACACCACCCAATGTGCCAAGAAATTGATTCTGATTAAATATTGGCACGTATAATTCAAAGGCTGGTTTACCCTGAATGACAATAAAAGGCCTTGTATATACTGGTTGTCGGCTATTATATGCTAATCGAGATGCACGCTTAGGTTCAGGCAATAAGAGTTTTAACCCGATTACCTGACTATTTCCTTCCATTGGTGCAGTATGACGTATCACGAAATCACTATCCGACCATGTGACATTAATTAGGCCAGGGTGGTCATTGACGTAACTTGTTAACCTCTTTTGAAAGGAAATAGGATCGAGATTTTGCTGTGATAATTCTTCTGCTATTAGCTGTAAATATTCACGATCAGTTCCCAATTTACGTTCTATATCTTCACTAGTTTTTATGAGCGCTTTTGTAAAATCGTATTGTTGAGTAATCGTATTACTCTGTTCAACAAATCGATAAAAACCCAGAACCAAGGTAATAATGGCTAAACTAGTCAAAAATGGAATAAGTCGACTAGGAGAGCCGGAATGTTCTTGCTTTGTCTCGCTTGGTATATGTGTTAGTTGTTCAAAAAATACCTTTGGAGAATCAATCGTTGTTATTTGTTTGTTTGTCTTTGGAAAAAAGATAAAGCCTAAACTACAGACAAGAATTAAAAAACCCGCAAGGATAACCTGAAAGGTTAGCACCTTATTGGTGATAGAATTATTGGTGATAGACGTTGCCGCTATCTCCCAATACCCATCGGCCATATTAACTTGCTTTACAAGCGGAGACTGCTCAAAGATCAACGTAGAACCAAAGAAAATACGCCCTTCGTTATCTCGTATTGCTATATTGAAGTTACCACTGCTCGCCGTTAAACCTGCGTCTTCAATAATCGGTATAACATCCATAACCATACTTACTATTCCCCAAAAACCATCCGGACTGTAAACGGCTTTTCTGAGAACAACACCAAGGCCACCTTGTCTCAATTCATACGGGGTTGAGTACGCAATGGTTCGACTCTTGATCGCACGATACGTTACATCTTTAACACCTAAATGGGGGTCATTTAAAAGATCATGCCCTAACGCTTCTTCATTACCAACTAACGGAAAAACCATATTAATACGGCCTTCAGGCGCTATAGCAAAATTGCGAACACCAACCGTCGATGAAAATAATCCAATCAAAAATGTTTCAGCCCTTTTCGCTGAATAAAAAGAGGGATTGGGCGTATTAGCAACGTCAGTTTCTACATAAGAGGCAAGTGCATTCAATAAGTTTTCGCGAGATTGTATAATTGCAGACAAGTCATATGCGTACCTTTCCAACTCAACACGAACTTTACTTGAATGTGCTTCTGATAAATAAGAGTGGTACCAATTTGACAATTGCCACCACGCACCGACGCAAGCCAGTGCAAGTACTGCCATTACAGTGTATCGCCTTAAATATCTAACGTTGCCGCGATTAACCATCGATTTGATCTTTCAAATTTAACCTATAAAAAATAAAATACATGGTCAAGAAGTAGACACAAATATTTTAATCAAAATACTCTACACGACTTGTATAGAACCGATATTCACTACCTCGTCCTAAGCGCCCGAAACGTATATAACTTCACCTCTGTCACGCCATTTAGTCCTTAACTTTCTCAAAAAAAATAAACACCTGATATCCCAATGCACACAATTTCCGAAATGAAACATTTGGTTCGATACCGTAATTTTTATTCAATTTTGTTAAATGTATTGATGGTATTTATAACTGAACCTAATTCAATCTTGCCACATTGACAGTGAATATGACAGTATTGCAACAAGTTTAGAATAAGTATGCATGTGATTTCTACCACTCTAGGAATGTATACTTTCGTGCACAAATTACAAAGATTAGAATTAACAGCAGGGATAGTAGCCAAATGAATGATCTATATACACAAGTGATGACCATCTTCTTGGGTTTTTTTGCGATTATGAACCCGATCGCTAATACTGCAGCCTTTGCTGGATTGGTCGGAGACAAAAGCAAAGCAGAGCAGATCAAAATTGCCGCGAAAGCACTCATTATTACATTTATTGTCATTCTATCTTTTGCGCTACTAGGAAAAGTGATCTTTCACCTATTTGGTATCACCATATCTGCATTAAGAATAACTGGGGGGATATTGGTATTTCTTGTTGGATATCAAATGCTTAATGGGCATAACTCCAAGTTACACTCCTCTGAAGGCAATGAGGACGCTGACATAGCAGTATCACCTTTAGCCGTACCTCTTCTTGCAGGCCCAGGAACCATTGCAACGGCAATGAATTATTCCTCTTCAGGAGAGATTACAGGGATAATAATCACTGTCTCGGTATTTGCGGTCTTATGCGTTATTACTTTCTTCTGTTTTATTTTCAGCTCAAACATTCTGGCATTAATAGGCAAAAGTGGTCTTAGTATTGTCACTCGACTAATGGGGCTAATACTTGCTGTCATAGGAACGCAAATGGTGATTACGGGAGTGACTGCTGTTGTGAAGGCTATGGGCTAAAAAGTTAATCAACGACAACGCTATCTGTTAATTTTGGAAACAAAACTCATTGACGTTAAAAAGGAGCCTTTAGGCTCCTTTTTTAATAACACTTTCTTTTTATTCCGGACGATTAAAGCAGTGATCTTTATGTTTTTCAATAAGCTCTAGTGCCGTTTTATCGCAATCAGGTAACGCCGCATCACTACTGCCTATAGGCGTCACTCTTTGACCCCATTTTAATAGACCCGACCCCCAGGTCAAACCGGCGCCAAACGCGGCGACCAAGATGTTGTCTCCTGGTTTCACACGCCCTTGTTCAAGCGCTTCACACAAAGCAATAGGTACGGTCGCTGCTGAAGTATTACCGTAGTTCTGAATATTAACAAACGCTTTATCTTGAGAAATTCCAGCCAAATCTGCCAGCGTTTGGATTATTCTAATATTCGCCTGATGAGGAATAAGAATATCAATATCCTGCGTACTCATCCCTGCGCGCTTCAATACTGTCTGAGCGGCAACGCCCATTCCTTTAACGGCGCGTTTAAAAATATCACGACCGACAAAATTAAAATCAAAGTAGCCATTATTCGCAGCAAAACGGTCCATGCTAGTACCAAATTTTGGCACCGATAAGATATCACGTCCAGCAGAGTCACATCCAATGAGCGCCTCTTGCAGTCCAACGTTTTCCTCGGTTCTACTAAGAACAGCAGCACCTGCACCGTCTCCGAATAGAACCGCCGTATCTCGTTGACTCCAATCGATGAAAAACGATAATCTTTCTGCGCCAATAACCAACGCATTTTTATAGTTACCCGCTTGAATCAAGCGTGTTGCTGTTTCTAACCCATAAACAAAGCCAGTACATGCGGCGTTCAAATCAAATGCGGCAGCACCAACGACACCAAGATTCTGTTGAACCTTAGACGCTATATTTGGGATAAGAGAATCGGCCGAGCAGGTTGCAACAATGATGATATCAAGATCTTTCGCTTCTATACCTGCGCATGCAAGGGCATGTTTTGCGGCAACTGTCGCAAGTTCTGAGGTGTTTACATGGCTTATTCGTCTGTTCTCAATACCCGTTCTAGAACGGATCCACTCATCAGAGGTTTCTATAAAAGTGCTTAAATCAGCATTGGATAATACCGCTGGTGGGATACATTTCCCCCAACCGGTTATTTCAGCGTAGTACTTGGTCATCTGTTCCTCTGTATACTTATTCTTGTCATTTATACAATATATTATATACAAGTATACGCTTATATAGCCTCACTGATAAGTGAGAATTTATTTCGGTATAAATATATCTACATTGCAGACTAGATACCCTTCCTAAATAGGTTGTTAATTGGGCAGACTCTGTCAAAACAAACATCAAAAAATCAAATGCTAGCGACTCAATATCAATTACTCTATAACCCTACTATTATGGTATTTAGGTATGAAAAAGCCTGATAACACACTAAACACATTATCCAATTTATACATAACGGAAGTTCAAATGAATGATGAGACGTCAGAGAACAATAAAGTCCTATTACTTTTTGCGCACCCTTCTTTACGCCGTTCAGAAATCAATAAACCGATGTTTGAAAGCGCATTGAAAGTTAAGGGCGTGACCGCGATTGACCTCTACGCACAGTATCCGACCTTTCAGATTGATATAGATGCAGAACAACAACAATTGGAGAACCACGATATTATTGTTTTCCAGTTTCCACTCTATTGGTATTCAACACCCTCAATGCTTAAAGAGTGGCAAGACCTAGTGTTAGAACATGGTTTTGCTTACGGAGAAGACGGAACCGCTCTAATGAACAAATCATTCATGTGCGCGCTAACGGCGGGTGGCCCGGAAGAGGCTTATCGAAAGGATGGTTATAATCATTTCACCATCTCAGAACTGTTGTACCCGTTAGAGCAAATGGCAAATCTTACCCATATGACATATCTCCCGCCTTTCACTTTATTTGGGTCAAGAACAGCCGTTGAAGAAGGAAAATTGAACGCCCACTTAGAGCAATGGCGAACAAAATTAGACGATCTTGTCAAAGGATCAAATGCAGACTTGTCAACCCACCGGGCGACATCGGAGATTAACGAATGACAGGCTATTTCCTTCAAGCGTTTATTTACCTGAGTGCTGCGGTTATCGCGGTGCCATTAGCGAAACGATTAGGCTTAGGATCTGTGTTGGGCTATCTGATAGCTGGCGTGGTCATCGGGCCAATAATTGGTTTAGTGGGGGACGAAACGACATCCATTCAGCACGTTGCTGAATTTGGAGTGGTGATGATGCTGTTTCTCGTTGGCTTAGAACTAGAACCAAAAATGCTCTGGGCGATGAGAAACAAATTGATTGGCCTTGGGGGGCTTCAAGTAGGATTGACTACGGCAGCGGTTATGGGCATCGCCATGATGTTCGATATTAGCTGGACCGTGTCATTAACCATCGGATTAGTTTTTGCCTTATCTTCAACCGCTATTGTTTTACAAACCTTTAGCGAAAAAGGACTAGAAAAAACAGAAGGGGCAAGAAATGCCTTTTCTGTACTGCTCTTTCAAGATATTGCCGTGATACCCATGTTGGCGTTTGTTCCTCTACTCGCCTTACCTGAGCTTGTAGAAGCAGCCAAATCTATGGTTTCACACGCGGCAGAACACCACGATGAACTTAGCTTAGTTGCTGGTTTACCGAGCTGGGGTTATGGATTAGTCATCATTCTTTCTATTGCTGTTGTCGTGGTAGGAGGACATTTCTTAAGCCGTCCATTATTCAAATACGTGGCTAAATCTGGCTTACGAGAAATATTTACAGCCACTTCGCTAATGTTAGTGATCGGTATTGCGGCTTTAATGAGTTTGGTCGGTTTGTCTCCTGCATTAGGTACATTTCTGGCTGGCGTAGTGTTAGCAAACAGTGAATTTAGGCATGAGCTAGAATCCAATATAGAGCCATTCAAAGGGTTATTGCTCGGTCTATTTTTTATTACTGTTGGAGCAGGAATTAACTTTGACGTTCTATTCAGTGATTTTATGCTGATTATCTCTCTAACTATTGGTTTAATGTTACTTAAAGGAACAGTGCTTTTTGTACTCGCCATTATTTTTCGTATTAAAAAGAGCAATCGCTGGTTATTTGCTTTGAGTCTTGCCCAAGCGGGCGAGTTCGGATTTGTTTTACTTAGTTTTACCGTACAGAATCACGTATTACCGCAAGGTATAGCGCAGACACTTTCTTTGGTTGTCGCACTTTCTATGTTCTTAACACCCGGATTATTCATATTATTCGACAAAGTAATACTGCCTAGGTATCAGAAAAATGAAAACGACCGAGAACCTGACAATATTGACGCAGAAGGCAGTGTCATTATTGCTGGAGTTGGACGTTTTGGCCAAATAGTCACAAGATTGCTAAGCGCTAATAACGTAAAAACAACGGTGTTGGACATTGAACCAACCCAGATTGATAATCTACGAAAGATCAACATCAAAAGCTATTTTGGGGATGCCACCAAGCCTGATTTACTGCATACCGCGGGAATAGAGCGAGCAACCGTTATCGTTATTACTATTGACAATAAAGAAGCGGTTAAAGAGTTAGTAGAGTATGTAAAACATACCTACCCTAACGTTAAGATAATTGCCCGAGCGTTCGATAGAGGCCACTCATATGCGCTACGATTAGCGGGCGCAGACACCATTATCTCGGAGACCTATTTTTCTGCTTTAGAAGCCGGTAAACAAGCACTTAAAGATGTCGGCTTTCATCCATTTCAGGTAGAGCAGCAAAAAAATGCTTTTGTCGCGATTGAAAATCTTGGTGCAGATAAGATGTTTGCGACTTGGAAAGAAGCCTCAGAAGAGGACAAATATGATGTCGCGTATCAGAAATTATTTATAGAACTTGAGAATGCGATCAGTTCTGCAATGAATAATGACCGCTCCGACAACCATGCGCGAACAGAAAGAGGTTGGACACCACCGCCCAAAGGTTACGCCGACATAGATAAACTTAGTTAAGAATAGTTAATCCACTCAGGATGTATGTTCATTATCCATTGGCGATGACATGTTTCATCGTCATATCTTTTTGCGCCACGCTTACCCCTTTAACCTGCGCATAGACCTGTTGACCAGTGCGAAGTTTAAGATCGTCAAATGCCCACTTTGTGACATTCGCTTTGAGTTGGCATTGATGGCCTAAATCGAGCGTGACCGACACATTGTGACTGCCTTCCTTTGTTTCAATAACGTCAATCTGATCAATTTTCGCCGGCAATATATTTCGAATAGATGTTTGTGTGGCCCTATTCATGGTGATCGAAACATCATTTGCTCGGATCTGCAATCGAATAGATGTACCTACCGGTTCGTCTAAAAGTTGAACCCACATTGATGTTTCTTCGGTTAATCGTACTTTTGTCAACGCATATTTGCTATGGTGCTGGCTAATAACGGCGTCAAAAAGTGAGCTTTGCTCAGAAGATGATTGCCAAGGTTTCATTGCGTCAGAACCCCAAACAGATTCTAAACTACCGCTGGTCACAACCCCGCCTTGTTCCATCAGAATAATATAGTCAGCTAACCTTAATATTTCACTTAAACTATGCGTCACATATAGGATGGGGATCTCGATTTCCTGAGCCATTTTTTCCAAGAAAGGCATTACCTCTTTTTTACGAGGTAGATCTAACGATGCTAGCGGTTCATCCATCAACAGCATGTCTGGATTCGAAAGCAAAGCACGAGCGATTGCTACTCTCTGTTTTTCACCTCCGGAAAGATCAATTGGGAAACGATTTAATAGCTGAGATAGGTTAAGGAGCTCAACGACATGGCTAAAATCTGACGGCTCGTTCTTTCCCTTCCCGTCACCTTTATCTTGAACACCGTAAAGTAGGTTTCCCTTCACGCTATAATGTGGAAAAAGCCTCGCGTCTTGAAAAACATAGCCAATTTTTCGCTTTTCTATTGCAACATTGACCTTATTTTCGTGATCGAATAGCACCTTCTCTCTAACTTGTATTTTCCCTTTATCAGGTGTGTACAAACCACAAATCGCGTTAATAAGTGACGTTTTTCCGGAACCAGAACGCCCAAAAATAGCCGTGATTCCTGTTGACGGAATTCTCTGGTCAATATCAAGAACAATATCACCAAGTTTATGATTTAATTTAATTTCTATCATCTTACTTTTGAATAACCTAAACGATTTTGAGTCCGACGCGTCAACCAATCTGAGATTAACAATGAAACCAACGCAACCACAATTGAGATAACGCAAAGCCTTGCAGCAGCAAACTCTGCTCCGGGTGTTTCAATAAAACTGTACATAGCTAATGGTAGGGTTTGGGTTTCCCCTGGAATATTCGAAACAAAAGTTATCGTTGCACCGAACTCACCTAAGCTGCGTGCAAATGAAAGCATGGTACCGGTTACGACTCCGGGTAATGTGAGCGGTAGAGTGATGGTATAAAACACCTTGAAAGGTGTTGCACCGAGGGTTCTAGCGGCTTGTTCTAACCTCGGGTCAACATTCTCCAGGCTTAAACGAATGGCGCGAACCATCAGCGGTAAAGCAACAACAGCAGAGGCTAACGCAGCCCCACGCCAACTGAAACTAAATGACAGACCAAATGTATCCCATAAAAATGCACCGATAACACCTTGTTTGCCCATCCCGATTAATAGAAGGTATCCAATAACGACGGGCGGTAAAACCAGAGGAAGATGGATTAAACTATCTAGTATTTGCTTGCCATAAAATTCTTTCTTCGCAAGTAACCATGCCAACCCTATCCCGATAGGAATGAGTCCAATGACGGCAATAGAGGCAATTTTCAGACTTAAATACAGTGCTTCTAACTCGAACTCTGACAACTTATTTATACTCCACTTTCGGAGAACTTCTAAAATTATTTAAATCCATATCGTGTGAATACCTGCTTTGCTTGGTCGCTGACTAAAAAATCAGCAAAGGACTTAACCACTAGGTCATTATTCATGATCGCCATAGGGTATACAATTGGTTCGTGCAGTGTATTAGGGAAACTGTCTACGATCGTCACCTTTTCACTCATCAATGCATCCGTTTTGTATACAATGCCTAACGTTGCTTCTCCTCTTTCTACTAACGCCAATGCAATGCGAACTGAACTTGTCGGTGCTACTTTGGTTTTAACCGTATCCCAAACAGCTAGGTTGGTTAACGACTGCTTCGCATAGATCCCTGCAGGTACAGATTCGGGCTGTCCAATGGCTAGCCTTTCATTTAATAGCAAACCATTCCATACCGCGGTACTGGTAAAATCAAACGACTTCTGAGGATGAGATTGAGGTGCAATCAACACAAGTTCATTCTCAGCCACAACGCGAATACCTTCCTGAGATATCAGACCTTTAGCAAGCAAATAATCTACCCACTTTTTATTTGCAGAGATATACAGGTCAGCGGGAGCCCCACTTTCTATTTGCCTTGCCAGTGACGATGAGCCAGCAAATACCGTTACAATTCTAATACCTGTTTCATCAGAATAGCTTTTCGCTAAGTCTGAAATAACATTCGTCATCGACGCGGCGGCGTACACTTTAAGGCTGTCCGCCGCTATTGCCGCTTTTAGTGGCAATAGCGTGCATAACCCCAACAAAATTATCAACCGAATCATATTTATCCCTATTTACATACCATCTTTACTTTGCCGAGCCGATTTTATTTTCACCATAGAACGTATTACTTATTCTAGAAACATAAAAAAGGTAACTAGGCATCAAAATACCATATCGTTAGCAATTTAAAGTGCGACGTACCTCACTCCACCACCAATTGCTAAGCCTACTGTTGTCGTTTGTACAGTATCTAAACAACATATAACTGTCTAAATTAATTATGAAAATTTATGAGCCCATTTATTTCCATGCGAACGAGCAAAGTATGAATCATTGATGCCTGAACGTACGACAACTTAATGACATGCGAGACATTCATGTGTCAAATAGTTGTCATATAATAAAATACGTCAATAAAACAACACACCCTAATAACCATAAATAGAGTCAATAGCATTACAAAACCAAGCTATCCCGCTATGAAGTCGAGTTCTGGCATATGTTTTGCTAGCAATTAGATAATTAAATTAAACAGTAAATGGAGTTTCCATGTTAAGCACGGCTCGCGCTTTTTCAATTATTAGCCTTTTGTTACTTTCTATAGGGTCTGCTTCTGCAAACAACTTTCCTTATAATGCTCTCGATTTCCGAGTTGGAGCAGGCCCAGCAACTTTTGGCGCAGCCTATAGCATGCAATTTATGGAAAATGCTCATTTTATTATTCGTGCCGATAGTGAATTTGAAGGCGATTACGATTTCGCAGGCGGCGTTGGTTTCAACGGCCCCGTTAACCAGTTTGTTGATGTCACAGGCCAAATGTTGATTCATAATATTAAAGACGATTCTAGCAATATTATCGGTGATGACATACTTCCAGAGTTTAATGTTGGCACACGTATTTGGTTCCTCGATAATGTGGAGCTACAAGGAAAAATCGGTTGGTTGGTTGATGACAACGAAAATCATCTTGTGTGGGAAGCCGGAGCTCGCTTCCACTCCACTCAACAACTCGTACTGGGTGCCTCACTATTAGATAACGGCGTTTATGGTAGCCAGATGATGATACATACACGCTTTCATTTTTAGATAGAATTCATACTACTGCTTGTCAGTTCATATTAACTAGACTTTATTGTTGTATATTAGGCGCTTATAATAAAGCGCCTATTTTTTTAAATAATTTACTGATGAAATAAATAACATTCTTTGTATATAACTATACGAAGATATATTATTAGGATTACTATCGTCCCCCACTTATTTGCAGCATTTATTTTATAGCTTAAGGATTAGCTTGTTAATCACATGTTAACTAAAACTAGACAACCGTTATTAAACAGAGCTTATCTCCTATGTCTACCCACTCTACTCTTGGTGACAGGTTTCGTTTTTACCCCGCCGTTGGCAGCACAAAACCCAGAGACAGTACACATTGGAGTACTCGCTAAGCGTGGAAAAACAATCACACAGCAAAAGTGGACGGCGACGGCCGATTATTTGCAGCAGGCTATCCCCAGCAAGAAATTTGACATCATACCGCTTAGTTTTGATGAGATAGACCTAAAAATCAGCGAACATTCTGTCGATTTTATTCTGTTAAATCCGACCATGTATGTGCAGTTAGAAAATACCCATAACGTGTCGAGAATCGCTACGTTAGTTTCCAAATATTCGAATAATGACGCCACGACTTTAGGTTCTGTCATCATATCTAAAGCAGATAAACTAACATTAAACACGACTAAAGACGTGTTGGATAAATCTGTCGCCGCCGTTAATCCTCGCTCCTTAGGAGGGTGGGAAATTGCTTTAGCCAGGTTTAAACACGATGATATTGATATGGTATCCGATGTAAAAAGCCTGCGATTTTTAGGCACACATGACCTTGTCATTCAGGCCGTGCTGAAGGGGGCCGCTGATATTGGTATTGTTCGCACTGGAACACTAGAGCAGATGGAAGAAGAAGGAAAAATATCCTTAAATGATTTCAGCGTTCTTCCCAGCGATAACAACAACACAGATTATCCACAATTGACGAGTACTCGCCTATATCCTGACTGGGTCTTTGCAAAGTCTGCACATGTAAGCGATCCACTCGCTAATCAGGTCGCTGCCGCTTTACTCCTTATGACTCCTCAAGATAAGGCAGCATACTCAGCGGCCATTTCGGGTTGGACTAACCCTAAAAGCTATGTGGCCGTGCATGAGTTGTTGGCAGAGCTCAAACTGCCACCGTACCATGAACAGAAAACGACGAGCATACCTCAGTTTGCACTCGAGCATTTACCCGCCGCCATTTCCATCATCGCCGCATTTTTCATACTGATCATTATGTATTTGCGTCAAAAAGTACTGACTAGAGAGCTACGTCACGCTCAAAATTCCCTTAAGAATTATTCAAATCGATTGGAACTTGCTGCAGAAGCGGGTGAACTCGGTATATGGGAATGGAACATTAAGAAAAACAAGTTCTACGCCGATGATAGAATCAGTCAATTATTTGGCTTAGAAAACACGACCAACATATATACAACACAAGATTGGTATAGCCGGGTTCACCCTGATGATATCGAACGGGTTCAAACCGCTATGCATCTCGCTTTAAGCGGTGGGGAAAAATTTGATGCTGAATATCGTATCTTAAAAAGTAATAACGAGTTTTGTGCTGTAAAAAGTGCTGCGATACATCGCTACAGTGAGTCACGAAATGGGTTGGTTGTTAATGGTGTGACTTGGGATATATCCAGTCACAGACAGTTAGTGGAGGAGAACAAACGACTCGCCACCTTAGACCCTCTTACCAATGCTAAGAACCGCCGTGGCTTCTTTCCATTAGCAAGAGCTGAATTCAATCGTTGTCGACGGTACGGCAATAAACTTGCTTTGCTGATGATTGATATAGATGATTTTAAGAAAATCAATGATATCAACGGACATTCTACTGGTGATGCGACACTAATTGCACTCTCTGATATTTGCCATACCGTTTTTCGAACGAGCGATCTATTTTGTCGATTGGGAGGGGAAGAGTTTGTTGCGTTATTGCACGAAAACAACATCGAGCAAGCTCATGTCGTCGCAGAACGACTACGAAAAGAGATTGAAAAAACCTCGGTTAGAACGGATAAAGCCTTTACCAAATTTACGGTTAGTATTGGTATCGCAGTTCTAATAGAACCAGACCAAACAATTGAAGATACAATTACCCGTGCGGACAAGGCGCTTTACAAGGCGAAGCAACAAGGGAAAAACTGCGTGGTAAGTGATATTTAGCCCTAGGTATATTGAATTTTCATGTCTTCTCCATGACATCGATATTGTTGATTCCATCTTTGTCCAGATTGGTATGCACAAAAAGGGATGTACACGTGTACATCCCTTTTAAGTTTCACCGATTCGTCAATCCCACAAAAACAACCAATACAGAATTCATCTAATGGTTATCTAATAGGTTAAACTTTTTTAGACATCATAGGTTGTAGACGATGTATTACCACCGGTACCCGTCCAGTTCGTGTGAAAGAACTCACCAAGCGGTTTGTCTACTCTCTCGTAGGTATGAGCACCAAAATAATCGCGTTGCGCTTGTATCATATTGGCTGGAAGACGCGATGTTGTATACCCATCTAAAAATGTGAGTGCCGATGTCATCGTAGGCATCGGTAAACCTATCTCCATTGCCTTAGAGGCAACTTTTCGCCATGCTGGTAAGCTATCAACTAAAATATCCTTAAAGTATGGATCCGATCCAAGGAACTGAATATCAGGATTGCTATCATATGCATCACGTATGTTTCCTAAGAATGCACTACGTATGATACAGCCACCACGCCACATAAGCGCAACATTGCCATAGTTTAGCGCCCAGTCATTTTCTTCAGAGGCTTCTCTGATAAGCATGAAACCTTGCGCGTAAGAAATAATTTTAGACGCTAGAAGCGCTTGACGCACAGCCTCTATCCAAACTTTTTTATCACCTTCTATCGGTGAGATAGTCTTATTAAACAACTGCTCGGCTTCAATGCGTTGATCTTTTAATGATGAGAGGCAGCGTGCAAAAACAGATTCGGTTATGAGGGTAAGTGGGATACCTAAATCCAATGCGTTAATACCCGTCCACTTGCCTGTTCCTTTTTGACCAGCTGTATCGAGGATCTTCTCAACAAGCGGTTCACCATCTTCGTCTTTGTATCCCAATATATCGGTGGTGATATCGATAAGGTAGCTGTCTAACTCCGTCGATTTCCACTCTTCAAATATAGCTTGCATCTCTTGATGAGAAAGCGATAACCCTTCTTTTAGGAAATGGTATGCTTCACTGATAAGCTGCATATCACCATACTCGATACCATTGTGCACCATCTTAACGAAATGACCAGAACCATCCTTACCGACCCAATCACAGCACGCTTCACCTGACTCTGTCTTCGCAGAAATACTCTGGAATATCGGCTTAACATGAGGCCAAGCTTCTGGTGCACCACCGGGCATAATAGACGGTCCAAATCTGGCCCCTTCTTCACCACCAGAAACACCGGTTCCAACAAAATGAATACCTTTTGCTTTAAGTGCAGCTACGCGTCGATTAGTGTCAGGGTAATTGGAGTTACCACCATCAATGATGATATCCCCTTCGTCGAGAAGTGGGACCAATTGATCAATGAACTGGTCGACAACATCACCAGCTCGTACCATAAGCATCACTTTACGCGGAGCTTCAAGCTTATCGACAAGATCTTGCATCGAATTTGCGCCCATAATGTTGGTACCTTTTGCAGGGCCCTGAAGAAAATCTTCTACTTTCGACACAGTACGGTTATATGCAACAACGTTAAACCCATGATCATTCATGTTTAAAATTAGGTTTTGTCCCATCACGGCTAAACCAATTACACCAATATCACCTTTCATTTTTTATTCTCCGTGAGACAGCATTTTTGCTGCCTGTAAATCTAAAAACCACTCTGTTTGACCATTGGTGGACTTAATTCTTGCCGCCGGATATGGTAGCTTTTCTGCTGAGTTCTGTTGAATTTCTTTAAGTATCGGGGCCTTGTTTTCACCCAGTACTAAGTACGTTATTCGCTTCGCATTTTCGATCAAACGTGCGCTTTTCGAGACTCTGATTTGACCACTTTCCGGGTGAGTTGCAACAATGGCGATGGCCGGTTCTAAATAATCAGTTCGATTAGGGAAAAGAGAGGCAGTATGCCCATCGATTCCCATGCCCAATATAATCCAATCAAATTCTGGAAGACCATTATTGCTCTGGATGTGTTGAATCATTTCATCAGAAAATCTTTTCACCTCTTGCCTCGGATCATTTTCACCCAAAATGCGATGAATATTAGCTTCCGGAATTACTATTTTTTTAAATAATAGTTCATTCACTTCACCAAAGTTACTCTCGGAATCAGTCGGTTCTACACACCGCTCATCCCCCCACCAAAAGTGAAGGTTTGTCCAATTGATACCTTCGTTATATGGTGTTTGAGCTAATCTTTTGAACAATAATTTAGGCGTACTACCACCTGACAATGAAACATGCACAGGTCTTTCTTCCTGACTAAGATAAAGCAGCCTTTCTGCCAGAGAATGAATCACTGCTTCTGGACTTTCAAAAACTTGATAATTCATCTCTATAACTCGCAATAATCGGTGTTAGTTAAGTTTTTGCATGGGAATCGCCATTTTCGATTGTCATCATGAAGCAATTGGTCGGCTTGTATTGGCCCCCAAGTGCCCGCAGCATAACCAAACAGATGTTCTGGATTCTGTTTATGATCTAAAATCGGCTGAACGAATTGCCAACAAGCTTCTACTGCATCAGTACGAGCAAACAAGGTCGCGTCTCCCTTCATACAATCCAGAATCAATCGTTCATATGCGGTAAGCATATTCGTCTCTTGCAGATCTTCATAATGGAAGTCCATCGATACTTCTTTAGCTTCAAAACCGGCACCTGGCTGTTTTAAACCAAAGCTAAGCAAAATCCCTTCGTCCGGCTGAATTCGAATAATAAGTTTATTCTCTGGCGCATTGACACCAAAAACGGGGTGTGGCGTATTTTTAAAATGAATGACAACCTCTGTGACTCGAGTTGGCAACCGTTTTCCAGTACGTACATAGAAAGGAACACCAGCCCAACGCCAATTGTCTATAAACATTTTTAAACCAACGTAGGTCTCTGTTCGTGAGTCCTCCGATACACCGTGCTCTTCGCGGTAGCCGGGTAGTTGCTTACCGCGTACCATAGATTCGGTATATTGACCTAAAACCAAATTGTTCTTTAGATCTTCTTCGCTTAATGGCCTGAAACATTGCATGACTTTAACCGCTTCGTCTCGAATAGAGTCAGCGTTGATAACTGAAGGCGGTTCCATACCAACCATCGCAAGCACTTGTAACAGATGATTCTGAAACATGTCTCTAACCGCGCCTGCGCCGTCATAATAACCACCACGTTCCTCTACACCCAAAAACTCGGCGGAGGTAATCTCAACGTGATCAATATATCTATGGTTCCACAGTGGTTCAAACATGGCATTTGAAAAACGCATAACCAAGAGGTTTTGCACCGTTTCTTTGCCAAGGTAATGGTCGATACGATAGATTTGATGTTCTTTAAAACAAGCATGAATCTGCAGATCGAGAGATTGAGCAGACTCTAAGTCGTATCCAAATGGCTTTTCTACGATGAGATTCTTCCATCCCTGACTTTCATCATTAAGCTCTGCTTCTGCTAAACATTCTGGAATAACGCCGTACAAGCTCGGTGGTGTTGATAAGTAATAGATGGTATTGCCACCCGTTTGGTGTTTTTGCTCGAGCTCGCTAAGCTTGTCTCGCAACACAGTATACTCTGTCGAGTTCGATGTATTGATTGCAACGTAATATAAGTGGTCACAAAATTCTTCTAGTAACTCAGTTTGCACTTTTTCGTTTTCTATCAACGACGCCTTTAGTTTTTCTCTGAAACTTGTGTCGTTATACGCGGTTCTACTTACCCCGAGAATGGCAAAATCAGTAGGTAGCATTCCATTTGCGTACAAATGATATAGAGCAGGTATTAACTTACGATGTGTAAGGTCACCAGAAGCACCAAATATCACTAAGGTATTATTTTCTGGACCAACAATTTTTTCTAAATTATTCATATAGTTCTCATAAGGTAATTAACTATTGAGTCATTCAATTGACAAGCCATACCTTCAAAATAGTAGTACAAAGATGAGACCGAAGTATTAAAAAAATTCTTTCAGTTAATCTTACGTTACGCGTAACATTATTAATGTATATCAAACCAAAACAATGCTCAACAGTTTGTTATCACAAGCATACTGACTAATTTAACTTAGATTAAGCGGAAAAATTCTATCAATCTAATAGCTAAAACCTAACAACTCTTTTAGTAACAGCTATCAATGGACATAAAACCCCATCGGTAAGTAACCTCACGACAAGCGGACGAGGATGTATTGAACTATCTGCATGATTATTGGATTGAGTTGATGACACGAATTGGACGTTGAATATTGGCGGGTAAAAAAAGAGCCAGCGTTAATGCTGACTCCGGTAAACTCGTAAAACTCAAAAGGCTAAGCGTACTGCTTTACCATACGATTCCATGCTAACTGCTGTTCATGTAAGCGCATTTTAATTTGTTCATACTCGACCTTAAGAATAGAGTGCTCATAGCGTTTAACCAAGGTCTCTTTTTTTCCTTCGAGCAGCTTTTTCTTAATCTCGTAGTAATCATTCATGTACTTCACCAGCAATTCGCATTCGTCTTGCAGCCGAATCGCAACCTGCACATTGTTTGGCACTTCACTAAGGTTATTCTTAACCTTGCTCAATAAAGCGAGGGCTTTTGCTTTTTCAATTCTTAGCTTTGGTGTCACCCTTAAATTATTCGCTAAACCAACCCACGAGCAACTCTTAATCAACCATTTTGTTGGATCATATTGCCACCAGCAGATCCCATTACGGTAATCATTTTCAAAGGTATGATGGAAATTATGATATCCCTCACCGAAGGTAAACACAGCCAAAACGCCATTGTCTCTTGCTGTATTTTTGGTTGTGTAGGGCTGTGAACCCCATATATGAGCCAAAGAATTGATAAAAAACGTCGAATGATGACTCATAAACAACCTAACGGCACCGACAATTAATATCATCCCTAACAAATCGTTATATATCAAACCTAACAAAATCGGTATACCAAAATTAGTGAGCAACGCTAACGCAAGATAATACTTGTGCTGCCACATCACCACTTTGTCTTTTTGCAGATCTCGACAGTTACCATATTCGTGGTAGATCTCTTCGTTATAATTTCTGAGCATCCAACCAATATGAGAGTACCAAAAACCTCTTTTCGCTGAATAAGGATCTTTCTCGTTGTTATCGACGAACTTATGGTGTGGCCGATGATCCGAAGACCAATGAAGAATGCTATTTTGCAGAGCAAACGCACCGCCAATCGCATAAATGTACTTCAAGCTAGAATGAGCATCATAGGCTTTGTGAGCCCATAATCGGTGATACCCGGCTGTAATCGAGAGGTTACAAAAACTGAAGGCAACGAGGAACCAAAAACCATGTTCCCATCCGTACCCCTGATAATATCCGTAAAGTGGTGCGACGATTAATGCCAATATAGCGGTAATTGCAAATACTAAGGCGTTAAGCCAGATTAGTGGTGGTTTATTGCTTGAGTTCATAATCCTTGCCGATTGAGAGTACACTTGTACACTAGAATATCAGCGTACAAGTGTACGCTCAACTAAAAATAATGAGAAATGTGCCATTAGACAGTTTTCCGTTATTGAATAGATAATGTTAGAATCGCCACAATTCGTTTGGGGCAGGCAGAGTATGCACCTCAGCAAACAAAAATTTTAAAGGCTAATAAATGGTTAACAACATAATTCAATGGTACCCGGGCCATATGCACAAAGCTCGTAAGGAAATTGAAGAAGTTATTCCTCAGATAGATGTCATCATAGAAGTATTAGATGCACGCATACCATTTAGTAGTGAAAATCCAATGATCTCTACATTACGTGGTGATAAACCTTGCGTTAAGGTTCTCAATAAACGGGACCTGTCTGATCCGGAACTGACTCAACGTTGGATAGAGCATTTCGAAAAAGAGCAAGGCGTTAAGGCGATGGCGATAACTACGTCAAATCCTCAAGAAGTACATAAAATTATGGAGTTGTGCCGTAAACTCGCACCTCATCGCGAAGATATGGGCAAAAACATTCGCACCATGATTATGGGTATACCAAACGTCGGCAAATCCACAATTATCAATACACTTGCAGGCCGTGCTATTGCTCAAACAGGTAACCAACCTGCGGTTACTCGTCGCCAGCAACGCATCAACCTTCAAAACGGAATTGTTCTATCGGACACTCCAGGTATTCTATGGCCTAAAGTAGAAAACCCACACAGTGGCTTCCGCTTGGCAGCAACTGGCGCCGTTAAAGATACGGCGATGGAATACATAGAAGTCGCCTTCTACACTGTCGAATACCTTGCAAAACAATACCCAGAGCTTTTGAAAGAGCGTTATCAATTAGACGAGCTGTCTGATAGTGATATCGAGCTAATGGAAGCGATTGGTGCGAAACGCGGTTGCTTGCGTGCAGGAGGGCGAGTAGACCTCCATAAAGCCTCTGAAATTCTATTGCATGAGCTTCGCAACGGAACGCTGGGACAAGTGACGTTAGAATTACCAGAAATGATCACACAAGAACTCATTGATGTCGAAATTGAGACGGCAAGAAAACAAGAAGCACAAATAAAGAAAAAAGAAGAACGCCGTAAACGCTACTTGCGAAATAAGCGATAAGAAAACGGGTTTGAAGGCCGAATAGCAACACGAAATCAAGGCGTTCAAACCCATTCGTTCTCAGCTCTTTCTTTATCTATTCTTATATATCGGAAAGATCGATCAATACGTTTTCCAAGTCATCCCAAGGCAGTAATGCGTTGTCTATCACTTCTATGCGAGTTTCAAAACCACTTAGTGTAAGCTCATTCACGGACACCACACCATTTGATACATTATAGGCAAAGCAGCCTTTGTCAGTATTAACGACACCCTTAACTCTCTCAGCAGTCAATGCTGTGAGCATAGAAAACATATCATCGAAGTTGAACGTTATTTCCGCTCCAAAAAGCCAACCACAACTGTGATAGCCCTGCCCATTATTTTCTTTACGAATGAATTTTTCACCCGGTGGTATCTCAAATTGCGGTTCCATACTCGCGTGTTCATGGTGATGCGGTTCGATATGCGCTGAAATACTACCTTCACTTCGCTCAATCTCTAAAAATGAAAGACTAAACTCACCTTGAGACGTCAATGTAAACTTCTGTTTTTTCGGTTCTTGTTGTTCAATCCAAGCTTCAAACGCAGCAATATCGATTTCAGTACATTTTTCGGCCTTATTGCCAATGATGATATCGGCACTGGCAAGTTGATCATTGAAATTTTGATTACTCGTGTAACGTTCGTCAGAAAAGTAACGGGGGTCGACAAGCGCGATCGTTGCTTTTAGGTCGACATAATTTTGATACTGCACCGACGTTAATGTCGCCACAACCTGCTTAGGATGACCTAAGCCTGTTGGTTCAATGAGTAATCTGTCAGGTTTCAGTCTTAACAATGCATTAATGCCGACAGACATAGGGACACCCGCCGTGCAGCACATACATCCTCCAGGGACTTCTTTAATAAGTGCACCGCTGTCACTGAGGATCGCGCCATCGATTCCAATTTCACCAAATTCATTCACTAATACTGCCCAAGTTTCATTGCTCGGCTTTTGTTTAAGCAGATTTAGAATGGAGGTTGTTTTTCCTGTGCCTAAAAAACCTGTGATTATATTTGTTGGAACCCGCTGAGACATGGACTACTCCTTTAATAAGATAACGGAGTATAGGGGAAATGATACAATTATAAAATGCAAAAAGGCGTACAAGCTTTAGTACGCCTTCAACACCTCGTGACTCACTCGTGAGTATGCGTAATGGAGATACTAAGTTAAGTATTCCAATTGATTACGAGGATTAAGAAATGTTCTATTGTTCCACTCTAATTGTAAGTAAGACTTCAATTGCCTCCATGTTATTGGGTTGCTCTTGTCTTACATATTAAGTGTGGTAGGTTTCGGAAAAAAAGCAAGAATTTAGAACGCTAAACTACAAAACCGAGATGTTAGTTCACATTTATTGAGATGCGAAGTAGGCTAACTCGCTTCAGAGATATGTTACTATTGCGCGCTTTACAACTAATTCCATTTTATTTTTCAACAGCTAACAACAGGGATGACATTTTTATTATGGCAAGACTTTCACGGCCAACACTCATTCCCAGCTTTTTTTCGAGTCAAAGTGATTATTTTATTGTTGTTTTACTATCGGGAATAGTTGGAACGCTTGCCGGTATCCTTGTCTCCTATTTTAATATCTTCATCAACTGGATTCTTGAACTACGTATCTCCTTTATCGATAATCAAGTTCCTGATCAATTTGTCTTTCAAGCTTCAGTCATTGTACTTAGTGGTGCAATTATGGCCGCTCTGGGATTCTGGTTAACATATCGTTTTGCACCTGAAGCTGAAGGCAGTGGTATTCCACACATAGAAGGCGCTTTAGTTGGTGAACACGATATTCGTTGGAAGCGTATATTACCGATTAAGTTTATTGCCGCCACACTGACGATAGGATCTGGCATGATTTTGGGTCGAGGAGGACCATCAATCCAACTTGGTGGGGCAGTTGGTAGAATGGTTGCGAGTAAAGCTCACAAATTTGAACATGCGCAGCACATATTAATTGCCGCTGGCTCAGCCGCTGGTCTCGCAGCCGCATTCAATACCCCACTAACGGCGATCTTGTTTGTTAACGAGGAAATGCGAAGGCAATTTAGCTACAACGTAATATCAATTAAATGCGTAACCTTGTCTGTCATTGCCGCAACCATCGTCATGGAATATCTCAATGGTCAAAACGCGATACTGTTAATACCGAGTTTTGCTACGCCACCATTAGGGTCTTTACCTACATTCGCCGCTCTTGGTATGTTGTTTGGCATAGTCGGTGTCTATTTCAATCAATGGATACTCAAGGCCACCAGTTGGTTTAAAAACTATCATGGCTCGAATATTTACCGCCTAGTCATTACTGGTGCAATATTTGGGGCAGTATTTTCGCTAGTACACGTTACCTACCCTATCCTATCTGGGGGCAGCTTACCGGCAATCACAGAGTTGTTTTCTACGCCGCAACCTTGGATGATAATGGCACTATTTTTCGCACTAAGAATGTTCGGTACCATTGCCTGTTTTGGTTCTGGTGCGCCGGGTGGTATTTTTGCACCTATTCTGACTCTAGGTACATTCTTTGGTTTAACTTATGGCGTCTTAATACATGATCTTGTGCCCAATTTTTCTACGGATGCCGGTACCTACGCAGTGGCAGGAATGGGGGCGCTTATTGCCGCTAGTTTGCGAACACCGTTAACCGGAGTCGTGCTCGTTGTTGAAATTTCTAACAACTACCAATTAATTCTACCCATCATGGTCACGTGTTTCGGCGCGACATTTGTTGCTCAAGCCATGGGCGGAAAACCATTGTATGCTGCGCTACTTGAATTAAAACATAAGAATTGGGAGCTCTAATTACTAACAATTAGGACTCTATTGAGGTGCAAACATATCTTGTTCTAGCATGATAAGTTTCCGTTTGGCCTCTAATCCACCAGCGTAACCAACAAGCTGTCCATTACTGCCTATTATCCTATGGCACGGTACAATGATTGATAGCGCATTCGCTCCATTTGCGTTAGCGACCGCTCGAACAGCATCTTTATTACCCATCGCTTTCGCGAGATTCAAATACGTCGATGTATCACCAAACGGAACCAATACAAGCTGACGCCAGACTTGCTTTTGAAATTCAGTTCCCACAAATAAAAGTGGTAGCTCAAAGTCCCGCCTTCTAGAGCTGAAATATTCGGACAATTGGTTTCTCGTTTCCGATAATACCTCGTTATCTTTCTCAACATATTGAGCCTGAAGCTTACCCGTTATGCGGTTATCTATTGCATTCCGCATATTTCGATAACGCCAATCACAGATGCAAAGTTGGTTATCATAACTACCCAAAAGAAGTTCGCCACAAGGGGTTTTATAATACTGAATTTCTATATGTTTCATACACACACCTTCTTTTCAGCAGAGCAGAATACTCATACATCAAATACCGTGCATTGATAATAATACTGTATATTTATACATGTCAATTGAAATAATATAGAACTTTAGTTTGAAATGACGAAATCGAACCAGATAGTTCGATTAGATATCGATGTTGAGCGATCAGTTTTCTAATCCAACTGACACTCGCTTAGAAAGGGCTATCTTTATTTAGTTCGTGGCATATCTCTACGACCGCCAACGCTAGGCTCGACTTTACAACTTGTTGCTGCCTTAGTTGTTGTAATTGATAAAATTCGAGATCACCATCGCCCTCTGGCTCTAATACTGCAAATTGTACTGTTCCCATCTTCTGAATAAGTCTCAGTTTTTGAATAGCCTCAAGTATTGCTGGCGTGGTGAATTCGTGATCGGAAAGATCAGCGTTGAGTTTGTGTTGAAGTTTAATGATATCTTCAATATCATGATAAACCGCATCAGGGATAACACCCAAACCAAAAAGCAGTTTAAGCCTGACACTAACATCACCCAAAGGACCGGTATCATGAAGAAGTGGACCAACAACGGATTGCACTGCAAAGTTATCTTTTTGGAAGATACGATGCATAAGCCCTTCCACGGCCTCATTGAATATACTTACAGCAACAACAATAAAAGCTCTTACTGAGGTGGTGCTGTTGAGTTTTTCAATTACTTCTGTTTCATCTACTTTGTCTGGCATATTTTATCTTAACTACGTGAGCATGCTAAGAAGAGCGCGGCTCTTCTTAGCAATATTACTTAAAGCTGAGCATACATAGTTTCGATTTGGGCTATTTCACCACCTTCAATATCGAGACCTGTATATTTAGCAAGAGTTGCCTTAACACCCTCTTCACTTAGCGATTTTTGCAACTCTTCAGCTTGGGGGTCTGAATTATTAGTGTATTTAAGCGCGGCTGCAACCCCTTTGAGCAAAGTTTTGTTCTCTATACCATATTCAATGGTACCGAGAAGAGGTTTAATCAACCTATCACCTGCTCCAAGCTTACGAATGGGCTGGCGACCTACTCGATCTACCTCATCAATCAGATACGGGTTAGCGAAGCGACCTAATATTTTTTCAATATAAGCAGCATGGACATCCGGGTCAAACTTATAACGACGAATTAGGACTTCACCACTCTCTTCCATCGCTTGCTTCACTTCTGCACGAATAATTGGATTTTCAATAGCTTCACGAATGGTATTCAAACCGGCAAGACAACCTAGGTATGCCGTTACACAATGTCCGGTATTAAGCGTGAACAATTTGCGTTCTACAAATGCCATTAGATTGTCCGTGCACTCCATTCCTGGAATGTTTGGGATCTCACCTTTAAACTGTGTCTCGTCAACGATCCATTCACTGAACGTCTCTACTGTTACCGCCAATGGATCGGTTTCACCTGCTGCTGCTGGTGGAACGATTCTATCAACCGCTGAATCCACAAATCCAACTGACGCCTCAACCTGGGGTTTCAGTGCATCATTAAGCTTTTCGAATACAGCTTCTTTAAGCTGGGAGGTACCTCGAACCATATTCTCGCAGGCAATAATATTAAGGGGCGTTGTTATACCGATCTCAATGCGCTTTTCTATCGCTTGCGCTAAGGTACCAGCAATGATTTTCAAAACCGTTGGTCCAACGGCAGTCGTAACTAAATCAGACGCTACAATAGCGTCTACAATCTCAGCACTAGTCGAGTTAAGTGCAGTAACACCTTGGACCATTTCTATCTTACAGTCGGCGCCTACAACCTTAACAGGGTATTCATTTCTAGCGATTAGTCCGTTAACGACCTCTTCATTTACATCTGCAAATGTAACTTCGACACCCGCATCAGCTAATAACTTACCAATAAAACCACGACCTATATTACCTGCGCCAAAATGTAGTGCTTTCATAATATGCATTCCAAAAAATATTAAATCTATTAAAATCAAAATTGAGGTCGGCCTTAGGGGGCTAGACCGACCTCGTTCACTTTGCTTAGGAGCTATGATTACAAAGGATTACTTACCGTTTAAGATTCGAAGTACATCATCCGGATTAGATGTCGACTTCAAGCATTTAATCGCTTCTTCATCATCAAGTGAATTTGTAATGGCCGTGATAACTTGAATATGTTCGTCACCTTGAGCCGCAATACCAATGACCATTATTGCAACATCGTCTTCATCTTCACCCCATTGGATACCCTGAGGAAATTGACAGAATACGATGCCCGTTTTTAGAACATACTTTTTCGCTTCAATCGTACCGTGTGGAACAGAAATTGATTCGCCTAAATATGTCGATACCAATTCTTCACGAGCTAACATGCCAGCAACATATTCTGGTGCTACATATCCTAATTTTACAAGTTGTTCACCAGCAAACTTGATTACTTCTTCTTTGGTTGATGCTTCCATTCCTAAAAAGATGTTCTCAGTTGATAACTTTAGTGTTCCATCTTCACTAGAGTCTGTGTTCACTGGTGCATCAGGCTTTTTTACAGCGCCCTCTTGAGCCGTTACTAACTCAGCAACTAAATTGTCATATAGTGCATTATCTAAGAAGTTAGACAATGAGATATGCTTAGCAGAGCCTGCGTGGTTACGCGCTCTATCAGTCAAATCTTTGTGCGTAACAACAATATCTGCATCTTGTGGCAAGTTGTTAATTGCGAGGTTTGTTACTTCAATATCAAGGTTGGCTGCATCGACTTTCTTGCGAAGAAGGCTAGCACCCATTGCACTTGAGCCCATACCTGCATCACATGCAACGATGATTTTAGTTACTGCAGCCATATTGACAGCAACGCCCTCTGCCCCTTTTGAAGAAGACTTCATGTCTTTCATTTGATTTGTTGCGTCTTCTAGTGACTCGTCATCATCTGATTGCTTTTGAGTTTTCATCAGTAAAGATGCGACGAAGAAAGATACACCTGCTGAAGAGATGACAGAAAGAATCACGCCTACAAATGCGGCTTTTGGCGTCATTAACAATACAGCGAAGATTGAACCAGGCGAGGCTGGAGACACAAGACCAGAATCGAACAATACGTTTACGAACACACCCGTCGCACCACCAGCAATGACAGCAAGGATTAGGCGAGGGTTCATCAATACGTATGGGAAGTAAATTTCGTGGATACCACCTAAGAAGTGGATAATAGAAGCACCAGCCGCAGACTGTTTAGCTGCACCTTTACCAAAGGCCATATAAGCCAATAGAAGACCAAGACCTGGACCAGGGTTCGCTTCGATTAGGAAGAAGATAGAACGACCCGCTTCTTCTGCTTGTTGGATACCTAGTGGAGAGAAGATACCATGGTTAATCGCGTTGTTTAGGAACAGGATTTTCGCTGGTTCAACAAAAATTGATGTAAGAGGTAGTATACCTGTCTCAACCAGTACGTTTACACCTGAAGCCATCCCTGTAGATAGCGCCTTAACAGCAGGCCCAACAACGACATAAGCAATAATGGCACAAATCATACCAATGATGCCGGCAGAGAAGTTATTAACTAACATCTCAAATCCACTTTTCACTTTACCGTGAACTGCTTCATCAAATTTCTTAATTGCGAACGCACCTAGTGGACCAACAATCATTGCCCCCATAAACATAGGAATGTCAGTACCAACGATAACACCCATTGTCGTTACAGCACCAACGACAGCACCACGTTCACCCGCGACCATTTTACCACCGGTATAACCGATTAGTAGAGGTAGCAAATAAGTAATCATTGGACCAACCATTGAAGACAAAGTCTCGTTTGGAATCCAACCTGTTGGAATAAATAGAGCAGTAATAAAACCCCACGCGATAAATGCACCAATGTTGGGCATTACCATGTTGGAGAGAAAACGGCCAAAATTTTGTACCTTGACCTTCGCTTCTGGTGATATCATAAAAGTTCCCCGTTCGATGTTCTAATAAGTTTGTGTTTCGGTTCGCTAAAACCGACTATTGTTTCGACACAATAAATTTACCACATAAACTAACATTAGGATCTTGAACGGGATTTTTGCATATCAGATCACATTAAAAGATCAACAAGAGAAAATATTAGAGACACATATCACAATAATGAACTGTAATTTTACAACATATTGCTAATATAATTAATGTCAATCGAAATCTCAGGACTTAAATCACATTTATTTAAATGCAAATACAAAATTATATGTGATGCAAATCACACATAATGAATATCCCAACTATTAACCCCTTTGTTTAGTGACTTAGATCACCAATGAAAATAGCGACATCCAATGATGTCAAGTTAAAATAGTGTTAATGATATTTATATGTTTTTTAATTACGGAAAAAAGAGTCAATCTGTAATTAAATGATGGTGGTTTATTCAATAGATTTTTGTATCTATTCCTGCAATGATGCTTGAAAAACGACAGCGATGTTCTAATTGTTGACAGTAGAAATCACTAATGGCGTAGTACTCATCTACTCATTAAGCGCCTTACTGATTCTAGTCAACGCCTCTTTTAAAGTTTGACGCGTACACGCAATATTTATACGTTGATACCCCTCTCCTTCGACACCAAACATCGTACCTCCTTCTAGCAGTACATTTGCTTTTTTTATCATCAAAGAATCCAGTTGTTTTGAACTTAGGTTGTACTCTTTTAAATCTAACCAGATAAAATACGTACCTTGAGGGGTGGTAAACTGAGCTTTGGGTATGTGCTGTTCGACAAAAGCTTTTGCAAATGAGTAGTTTGCGTCGATATACGCTCTCAACGCTTCTAACCAAGGTTCACCAAAGTTATACGCAGCAGTTACTGCAACAATGCCTAAAGGAGAAGGCATTGAAAAACCATTTTTAGCCTCCCATTTATCTTTCAGTTCCTTACTCTCTATAATTACATTAGACATATGTAACCCAGCAAGATTGAACGTTTTGCTTGGCGCTGTGCAGGTGATTATTTTATCGCTATTTGGGAAAAGTGTTGAGATTGGGTAATGTTTAGCGCCCATACGTACTAAATCAAAATGAATTTCATCACTCACTAACAAAACATCATTATTTAAACAAATATTACCCAACTTCAACAAATCTGTTTGGCTCCAGACATTGCCAGTCGGATTGTGTGGACTGCAAAATAACATAATCTTGTTGTCAGGATTTTTTGCTTTTTGTTCCAAATCATCAAAATCAATACTATAAACCCCGTCAGTTTCTATCAAGGGGTTGTTAACAATGCACCTTTCTTCTCGCTCTATAACTTTCGCAAACATATGGTAAACGGGCGGTTGAATAATGACACCATCTTGCTCATTGGAATAAGCTCTAATAATCGATTCGAGCGCTGGAATAACACCACTAGTGAGGTAAATATCATCGGCTTTTACATACCAATCAAATCTCTTGAAGAACCAGTTTTGCACGCTTTCATAGTAGGTTGAATCAGCTATGCTATAACCAAATATTTGGTCATCAACACGCTGTTTCATTGCTTCAACAATTACAGGCGCACACGCAAAGTCCATATCTGCTACCCAAAGCGGCAGCGTATTGTCATTTGCATAAGGAGAGATTTTTTTCATATACTCCCATTTTGCCGAGTTTGACCCTTTTCTATCTACACTATAATCAAAATCAAAATTTGCCATCCTAGCGTCCTTCATCTAATAACATACTGATTTATTTATACTACTTATGACTAAGCATTGCCGTTTTTTATTGGGTAGAAGGTCATTCAAATATAGCAGGCCAAAACGGACTTAGGCGTGAGAAGTCACTCTATTGCGACCAGACGCTTTAGATGCGTATAAAGCTTCGTCGGAGCGTGATAGTAGATCAATGGTATTGTCACCTTGACGAAATGCTGTGACACCAAAGCTAGCGGTAATTTTTCCAATCTCAGCAATATTATGCATTGCTATAGCTTCACGTAGATGTTCAGCAAATATTGTTGCGTCACTTAATGTGCTGTGAGGACAAATGATCAGAAACTCTTCGCCTCCCCATCGCCCAAGAGTATCGACATTGCGTCTATTGATCTCAAAAAGGTCGGCAACTTCTTTGAGTACCCTATCTCCCGATTGATGACCAAGTGTGTCGTTAACATGTTTGAAGTGGTCTAAATCTACCAAGATGACTGCGAACCCTTCTCCATAGCGGATAGCACGGTCGAGTTCATTGCTCAAGACAGCCTCTAGTTTGACCCTATTGTAGATGCCTGTAAGCTTGTCAGTAACCGATAGCCGCTCTAATTCGATATTCTTTATCTCGAGTACTTGTTGTGTTGCTTTCAACTGACTTAACGCGTCATCGACTTTAGATTTTGCGGCGCTAAGCCGACTATTTGACCAATAGAACCAAATAAACATAATCATAGAAGCGAACAAAATTTGAGCAACCAAGGTATAATCTTGCTTCTCAACGGCTTGTGACGTGTACCAACGTTGTTGTATTAAACTGTGTTGACTTGGAGTCAGTGAACGAAAACCTTTACTTAAAATAGAGGTTAATTCTGGCCATTCTTTAGGCGCGACAAAGTGGTATTCAATATCCTTATATTTGGTCGGAATTCCTACTTTTACATTGGATAAAAGACCATATGCAATCATATAATTTGCGACGGCAAGGTTTCCGATATACGCTTCTGCTCGATTGTCTTCAACCATATACAGTGCCTGTGCAGTATTCGATACCTCAACAACATTTATATCTGGATAGTCTGTATGAATCCAATCAGCCGAGATATGACCTTGCTCCATCGCTATTATCTGACCATTTAAGTCATTAATATTATTGATAATCGATGTTGACTTATTCACTAAAACCATAACAGGGTAAGAAAGAAAGGGCTCTCCATAATTGAATTGCTTACGCCTCTCTTTCGTTTGGACAGAGTACAGCAAGGTATCGTATTTCACTCTTTCATTCGCCATTTCCTTATGAGCAAGGTCCGTTGGCGAATCGTCAAAAACAAACTGAGGTGTTATTCCAACTATCTTTGCTATTTCTCTTATGTAATCTACTGCAATACCTTCTGCCATTCCTTTGCTAACAAATTCAAATGGAGGCTGATTGGTTCGAGTTCGAAATCGGATAATTGGATGATTTTGTAAAAATACTTTCTCCGATTGCGTTAATTTATTTGGATCTTCATGGGCTATCGAAACAGAGATCCAGTTATTCAATATCTTTTGGTCAACACTCGCAGGTATGGCAGAAATCATTTTATCCATTAACTGCGTTAATATTGGCTCATCCTTCCTTACTCCAACATTGAGATCCCAACTTCCTTCCAACTTTGAAGTGATTTTTAAGCTGCCAAAGTAATTCTGTTGAATGTTGTACCCGACTGTCGCCAATGTCCCAACATACCCATAGATCTCCCCTTTTTCGACACTTTCAAGCCCTTTTTCTAAGGTGTCGACTTCAACCAAGGTTAGATTAGGGTATTTAGCCTTCAAAAAATCGCCGATTGCATAGCCTTTTACTATGGCGAGTCTTTTATCGTGCAACTCGGATATATCTGAAACCCACGGTTTGTGCATGTCTGTCGCGATCACAATCGAAGACTTAAAATAGCCTTGCGAGAAATCGAGATACTTACTCTTCTCTTCCGATCTTGCCACTGCAGAAATAAAGTCGCATTGATGATTTTCTGCAAATGTTAGTGTTTCACTCCATGTTCTGGTTGAAGAAAGGATAATTGGTATTCCTAACGTATCCTCAAATAACCTCATATAGTCCGCAGTCAGACCAATGTGGGTGCCATTCTTATTCATCTCAAATGGCATCCAATTTGGATCTATACAAACATTTAATGCCTTCTTTTCTGAAAGGTAGTTTAATTCAAGGGGTGTAAATTCAAGTATAAGCTTTTGAGAGTGTTCAGGAACTGGTGCGAGCATCGTTTTTTCTTCAGCAGAATAAGCCAAATAAAACGGGGAAAATAATAGCAGATAAATCGCGAGCTTAGCTGTGCGTAATAAACGCAATATCGTTATCAAGTTTACGGCCTTGCTTCAATCACTTAAATCAATCAAATAACCTTAAATAGCCACTTAGGTTATGCAACAATAATATTAGCTTGATTAATGACAACTGTGTAATTTAATAATATAAATTGTGATGTTTGCTCGGCTTTATTGGCGTGTACAAACTAAGGTAAGTCGTTCTCGTAGCGTTACTAAATAATTGAAAAAGAGTAGCTATGCCGCGTAGATCGTTTGATCTTTGCCATTAGACTTAGCTTGGTAGAGAGCTTTATCAACCTCTTCAAGGGTATCCACGACCGAATCAGTTGTTTGGGGAATAATCGTTGCGACACCAATACTAATGGTCAGTGTTGATTTAATTAAGGACCCTTCATGACGTAATTTCAATGCGGCTATTTGATCATGTATTCGTCTGGCAACATGCTCGGCTCTGTTTTTCTCTGTCTCGGTTAATAAAAAGGCAAACTCTTCACCGCCAATTCTAAATACCCCACCCTCAGTATCTGATACTGATTTCTCTAATGCGCTAGCTACCGCGACAAGCGCTTTGTCTCCTTCCCCGTGACCATAAATATCATTAAGCTTCTTAAAATCATCAATATCACAGAACATAATGGTCAAAGGTGATTGTCGCTCGATATGTTGCTGCCAAACCCCCTCTAGACTCTCATCAAAGTTCCGACGATTTCCGATACCAGTAAGGCTGTCTACTAAACTTAACCGTCTGAATTCATTTTTGGCTTGATTCAACTTTTCTTTCGCGTGTACCCGTTCAGTAATATCCCTAGCAATAATGAAAAGACCTCTATTATTGGTAAATTGATCGGTATAGGCGAATTTACGAGCTTCAATCCACTGCTTTTGACCCATATCATCAATGACTTCATCTATGTTACGAAACTCTCGGCCAGTCTCTAGTACGTTTTTATCTGAACTAGCGAATTTCTCTGCAATTTCTTTTGAGGCAACCTCTTCCAGTTTTTTTCCCACCAGATCCGCTGGTGAATCTATTCCTAGCGCTTTGACAAATGCAGAATTACATGCTTCGTAGACCAAGTTTTCATTCATCATCCCCACGGCGTCAGGAACACTCTGAATCACATGATGGAGTAACGCTTTATTACCAATCGAACAATCCCGTGTACGTTCATCTGCCAGGTTTAAAATAACCGCGATTTGCCAACACCTTTTACCCCTATACCATATTTTCTGGCCGACAAACGTATAGTTGCGTTGCAAGTGGCTCATTTTATGGTTGTAATAAAAAGATTTTTGGGCAGTTTGATTTTTCAAGAATAAGACAAATTGTGGTGGCAACGTAGAGATATCTTCAGTTGAAAGACCAAGTAACGAATCATCACGAAGTGACGTGTTAATATAAATAGTCTCACCTTGTCCATTGACAATAAAAAAGGGAGATAAGTTCCCTATCATCGCTTTCGCAATTCCTATTTGATAAGTCAGCATTATAATACTGACTAAGAAGACTGACCCAACACCGACGGTGACAAATTCCATACATTCAACCAACAGATAACAAAGCTATTCCAACAATTCAGCGCAGTATAACTGACTAGTTTTCGAACATGTAAGTCCTTTTTAACAAAAATGTTATATTTAACCATATTCATATAATGTAAATATTCAAACACCAAATCTAAACATTAGTATTGAATAGTTTATGAAACGGCAATGGTATCTAACAAATTTCACACATAAAAAAACGGCTCCATGTAGAAGCCGTTTGTTTTTATCTATGAATGGCCTAAAGCAGAGCGACAGCATCCTGTGCAATAACTAACTCTTCATTGGTTGGGATAACCATTGCGACATGGCCTTCCCCTTGTGTGATTATGCCACTCGCACCAAACCGTGCAGCCTCATTCCCTGCTCTGTCTTCTTTAAAACCAAGCAGATTTAGATAACTTAATATTTCACTACGAATAGGTAATGAGTTTTCCCCAATCCCACCAGTAAAAATGATGGCATCTAACGAATCTAAAGAGACCATATAAGAACTAATGTATTTAGCCACTCGATAAGTGAATATTTCAAATGCTAATTTGGCACCTTCGTGACCTTTTTCCATCGCATCAAGAATACCGCGAGCGTCACTCGTTAACCCTGAAACACCTAAGAAACCTGATTTATTGTTTAGCGTGTCGAAAACCTGAGCTTGGGTCCAACCTTTCTTCAGCAAAAACTCGATTACACCGGGATCTAAGTCACCACTTCGTGTTCCCATCATCAAACCAGAGAGCGGAGTGAATCCCATAGAAGTATCGACACTCATGCCATTTTTGATTGCGCATACCGACGCACCATTACCCAAATGCACAGAAATGAAGCTTGCTTCATCCACTGGTTTATTTAACATTTTTGCCGCTTCTCTACTCACGTAAAAATGGCTCGTTCCGTGGAAACCGTAGCGTCGAATTGAATACATGTCGTATAATTCGCGGGCTATACCACCTGTGAATGCCTTAGGAGGCATTGTTTGGTGAAACGCTGTATCGAATACGGCAACCTGAGGCAGAGAAGGAAAGGCTTCTAGAGCGGCTCGTATGCCAAGTAAATTGGCAGGGTTATGTAATGGGGCGAGATCTTGTATCGCTTCAATGTCTTTTATTGTTTGCTCATTAAGAAGCACTGACTGAGTGAAGGTTTCTCCTCCGTGTACCACACGGTGACCGACAGAAACGATATTATCTGTAAGGCCTAACTGTTTAACCAAATCGACCAGCATTGTAATCGCCGCTTGATGGTGATTACCTTCGTCTGCGATTGCCACTTCATTCTTTTCACCTTGGTATTTCCAACTCATTCGTGAGTCTTCTAAACCAAAACATTCGCCCAGACCACTCAAGACTGCGTCTCCTGAAATAGTATCAATGACGGCGAATTTTAAAGATGAACTACCAGAGTTGATCACAAGCACAAACTTATTTGCCATAAGACAGGTTTCCTATATTGACTGTTTTGCACCGTAGTGCGCCTTTTCCTTATCCCATTATTCAATAATTTTTTAATCTTTCAACTTTTATTGATGAAGTTCTTCTAAGGGTGTCATTTTTATTGATACAGATCAAAAAATAAATTTATACGAGCTGCGAAATTAAAATGATCAGCCTTGTATTAATTAATAGTTTATTAACATAGTTTCACATTAAAGGTGTCGAGATGTTAAATATATGTTGACGGAGCAAAACAAAACGTCAATGCTACTATCTTCAATTTCAAACTTGTGGACAAGAGATGCAAATAGTAATCGGAAATAAAAATTATTCTAGCTGGTCGCTTCGCGCATGGCTAATGGCGAGTAAAGCAAAGCTCAATTTTGAAGAAATTTTGTTGCCGCTTGACACAGAAGAATTCTATAACGAAATTGTTAAGTATAATCCTGCTGCTAAGGTACCTGTGCTCATTGACGATGAGGTAACCGTTTGGGATTCATTAGCTATTTGTGAATATATCAACGATACCTATCTTGGTGGCAATGCACTTCCTAAATCTCCGATAGATAAAGCCTATGCCCGTTCCGTTGCCTCTGAAATGCACTCTGGATTTAACGCTGTACGCAACGAAATGCCAATGAACATAAGAGCGACACGTTTTGTTGAATTGAGCGAACAAGCACTTATCGATATAAAACGTATCGATGACATATGGGCAAAGCAAATAGATAGTTCCGGTGGCACAGGTTGTTGGCTTTTCGGCAAATGGTCAATAGCCGACATCATGTTTGCACCGGTTATAATGCGTTTCAAAACCTATCAGGTAAAGCTTTCACCTTCAGCCCAGACATATCTAGACTTTGTCCTGGCAGATCCCGATCTTAATGCGTGGATATCTGAAGCATTGAAAGAGACTCAAATTGTAGAGTTGGATGAGGCCGGTGCAGACGTGTAGCTACTGGTCTAACTAAGTGACAATAAAAAGCCGAGCTACAAAATAGCTCGGCTTTTTAGTTAATCAATTTACTTTTATTGAATTATTTTATGCTTCGCTACTTGTCGCGCCACGGTTCGATTTCTCACCGCGGAAACTTCCACGACTGTCAGCACTGCGGTTACGGTCAAAACGGCGCTCACCATCTTTACCACCACGATTATTACCACGAGCACCATCACGGTTACCACGATAGCCGCCGCCATCACGACGACCACCTTCACTGCGGCCACCTTCGCTACGACCACCACGTGATTCGCGGAAATCTGTAAAGTCACATACCACTGCACCCACTTCTGTTTGGCGAATGCGTAGTTTACGTAACTTACCAGTAGTATCAGAGTTCATCGCTTTTGGTAGCTGAACAAAAGTATGACCTTGAGCAAGTTTAATTGCACCAATAGATCCTTTTGTTAAACCAAGCTCGTTCGCGAGTGCGCCAACGATATCTTTAACTTGCACACCTTGATCTCGGCCAACTTGTAATTGGTATGTATCCCAATCTTTCGTTGCTCCACCAAAACTGCGACCGCCTTCACGACCATCTCGTCCGTCACGATCACCACCTTCACGGCGATCTTTACGACGTTGCTTGTCACGTTCAATAGCTGAAGTCATCGGATCTGGACCTTTATAGAATAAAGGTGTTTTTCCTTGAGCACGCTTAAGTAGCATCGCTGCTAAGGTTGTCGCGTCAATTTCTAGCGACGCCTGTAGTTTCGCAACTAATTCTGCAAAATTCTCTAAAGAAGCGTTTTCTTTCTCGCTCTCTAGTTCAGCACCTAATTTCGCTAGGCGAGACTCGGCAACTTGATCACGTAACGGAACTTGAATCTCTTCCATACTTGATTTTGTTACACGTTCAATAGTACGCAGCATACGAATTTGATTAGTACGAACTAGAAGAATCGCTTTACCCTTACGTCCAGCACGGCCAGTACGACCGATACGGTGGATATACGACTCAACATCAAAAGGAATGTCGTAGTTGAATACATGAGTAATACGAGGTATATCAAGGCCACGAGCAACAACATCCGTTGCAACTAGGATATCAATAATACCCTTCTTAATGTTCTCAACAGTACGTTCACGAAGAGACTGTGGAATATCTCCGTGTAATGCTGCCACTTTAAAGCCACGATCAGCAAGATAAGAAGCTAGGCGTTCAGTGTCTTGACGAGTACGAACAAAAACAAGTGAGGCATCCGTTTCTTCGGTTTCAAGAAGACGTGTCATTGCTTCGTCTTTCTCTACGCCCTTCACGACCCAGTAATTCTGTTCTACTTTATCAACGGTGTGGTTGCTACCTGCTACGTCAACACGAGCTGGATCACGCAAGAAGCGGTCAACGATTCTCTTAAGCATCGGAGGCATTGTTGCAGAGAACAGGACGCGCTGAGCGGATTCTGGTGCATGCTCCATGATAGCGGTAACGTCGTCGACAAAACCCATGTTAAGCATTTCATCCGCTTCATCTAGTACGAATGTTTTAACTTCACCTAGGTGTAAACGATCGCGGTTAATCAAATCTTGTACACGTCCAGGTGTACCTACAACAATATGAGTTCCTGATTTAAGGGCTCGCATTTGATCAACAATTGAAGCACCACCATAAATTTCAAGAACTTTAAGTCCTCTAACATTACGGCCAAGGCTTTTAATTTCTGCAGCAACCTGAATGGCAAGCTCACGAGTAGGAGCAAGAACAATCGCTTGTGGCTTGTATTGGTTAAGGTCAATCTTGTTTAGAACAGGAAGTGAAAACGCGGCAGTTTTACCTGTACCGGTTTGTGCTTTACCTAAAGCATCACGACCTTCTAAAAGAAAAGGGATAGACTCAGCTTGAATTGGTGTTGGATTAACGAAACCCATTTCGTTAAGCGCAGACAATAGGTTGTCGTTCAGCTCTAAATCGCTGAATTGGATATTGGAATCTTGCATTAGGATCCTACTTTATCAAAAAAATCATCGGTCCCACGTGCTTTTCCAATTCCAATACTTCTATGGTCGTACGAACCATCCGCACTAAATCCATTCAGATGCAAAGAGTATATAAAAACGCATCAAGCCGCTAGGGACATATCTAAGGGGGCGAGATAATGCCTCAGTTGAGGACAAAAATCCAGAAAAAATTGAAATACATCACACTTTTATTCAATTTAATAAAAATTGCTCATCAAATCGTCATTTTTTTGACTCATGTCTCCTTATGAGACTCACAAACTCAAAATGTTCGAGGTTAAAATTATACATTTTGGTAGCAAATATTGGACGTAGTTATTTACGGACTGGTTTTAATGTCAATACGTTGACCGAATTATTCGTTTCAGCGAACTTGATGAATTAAGCATAGTTAAATTAAGTACATTTTTGATTTAGGTTGACTAGTTTTGTTGACCTTTCATGGTTAAATTTTGTTCGAGATAAAAGCATCTTACTCTTTTAGCCGAACCTTTTGGACAGCGTGACTTATTGGATATGTCTTTTACATCCGTTAGAATCATACAAGAAGACGCTATTTTTGAAGGCGCAATACATGAAATCATTGCTCACACCATCCTAATGGCGATTGTAGATTACAAGCCCTTTTTATCGTTGGATCCGCCTTAGTGTTTACTCCATGCTGCAATATCGAATCATGTAACGAGACCTAATCATATTTAAATCGGCTCAATAACAGACACATTACCAAGTCGATAAATATACTTTAACCAAATTACCTAGTAATATGTGACTCAATAACCGTTCAATGACTTCTGTCTCGCCCTATCCTACTCAACGTTGATTTACTTTCGTTTTAGGGAAGAGTTTTGGGGAGATATCGGGGAGAGTTAGTTTTCCCTTATAAATTAAAGGATTATGATTTCGTAATGTTCCAAGACAATCCCCTACTGGCTCAATTAAAGCAGCAAATAAAAGAAAATATCCCAAAAAAAGAAGGTGTGGTTAAAGCGACTGAAAGAGGTTTCGGCTTTCTAGAAGTGGATAACAAAACCAGCTTCTTTATTCCCCCGGCACATATGAAGAAATGCCTGCACGGTGACAAGGTCGTGGCGCTTATACGCAACGAAAATGACAAAGAGTTTGCCGAACCAGATCAACTCATCGAGCAGAGCCTTAACCGTTTCATTGGGCGAGTTAAATTGTTTAAAGGTCGCCTTAATGTGGTACCTGACAAACAGCAATATAGAAAACTCTCACTTAAGGCCAAGGCCAAGAAAGGGGTCAACCCAGAGACATTAAATGACGGCGATTGGGTTGTTGCACAACTCGTCCAGCATCCACTAAAAGATAATAGCGGTTTTTTTGTCGAAATCGTTGAAAAAATCACCGATGCAGGTGACAAAATTGCGCCATGGTGGGTAACATTGGCTGAAAATGACCTACCAAATACGGAGCCTGAGGGGATACAAGAGTGGGCGGTCTTGGATGATCCTTCTCTGACACGTATTGATATGACTGCAGTACCATTTGTTACTATAGATGGCGAGTCTACCAAAGATATGGACGACGCTTTGTATGCTGAAAAACTTAAATCGGGAGGGTATAAACTGACCATCGCCATCGCCGATCCGACCGCCTATATATCCACCGATGATGACATGGATAAAGTGGCTAGAGCACGTGGTTTCACTATCTATCTACCTGGTAGAAACATTCCAATGCTACCGCGAGAGCTGGCAGATGAACTCTGTTCTCTTGTTGAAGGAGAAGTTCGTCCCGCTCTATGTTGCAGTGTGACTATCTCCGATGACGGAACTATTGGTAATGATATACAATTTTTTGCGGCCAATATTAAGTCGCACGCTCGCTTAAACTACAACAATGTCTCTGATTGGCTAGAAGACACCTCGACGAATCAATGGCAACCCAGCACAACCATAGCAAAAGTACTTCGAGTTCTCGCTGATTTAGCCGATGCGAGAGCCTCCTGGAGAGAAAGCAATGCTGTAGTATTTAAAGATCGCCCTGATTATCGATTTGAGTTAAGCGAAAACAACGACATCATCGCGATCCATACAGAAGAACGTAGAAGCGCAAACAAACTGGTCGAAGAAACGATGATTACGGCCAACATTTGTGCAGGTTCGGTACTGAAACAACAATTTGGCACAGGCATATTTAATACTCACGCGGGATTTAAAACAGACCGAATTAAAGACGTCGTTAAACTGGTAAATAGCAACCCTGAAAACGACTTCACTGAAGAAGAATTAGGCTCGTTAGAAGGATTTAGTACTCTTAGACGTTGGCTAAATAACCAAGAAACGGCCTATCTAGATAACAGACTCAGAAAACTTCAAGCCTACAGTGAAATGGGCAACGTACCATTAGAACATTTCGCCATGGGCCTTGATATCTATGCAACTTGGACATCTCCAATTAGAAAATATGGAGACATGGTCAACCATCGATTGCTTAAAGACCATATCTTGGGCCGTGAACCCGTTCACGCACCCGATGATTCGCTAGGTAATGAACTCGCCATACATAGAAAACACCATAAAATTGCCGAGCGAAATATTGCAAACTGGCTATATGCTCGAACGTTAGCGAATGAGCCAAAGAAAGAAACAATTTTTGTCGCTGAAATATTTGATATCAATCGTGCTGGAATGCGAGTTCGTATTTTGGAGAATGGCGCGACGAGCTTTGTGCCTGCGTCTCTAATTATGGCGAATAAAGAGCGAATTGAGTGCAATAGCGAATTAGGTACTATATCTATCGACAAGGATCACGTTTACAAACTTGGTGATGTGCTAGAAATAGTACTTACTGATGTAAGTATAGAAAATCGTAATATAGTTGCCAGACCTAAGCAACTTTTTACAGAGCCAGAACAAGCTGAGCCGAATAAGAAATCGGAATAATGTTTACTATCTAACAAGGTGTTTACTGCACCTTGTTACTGTTTCAATGTGAGTTTATGTCGAGAATAAAAGTATATAAGCATGATATTTTCGTTGCCCGCAAGGCAACTCGTTATCCAATAACCCAATGTGGGCTAATTTTGGTCAGAGATGGCCACGTTAGCTATTCAACGAAAGAAAACCTACCCAGGACGCTTTCTGCTGGTGAGTTCACTATTTACCACTCTGACAGAGTAAGGGATATAGTGTCGCACGCTGATAATGGCGCATTCGCTGCTGATATCATCACCTTTGAACCTAGTTTGTTCCGGCAGTTCTGTGACAATCTGCATAATTCAGAGTTGAATGCTACAGATGATAATACACAAAACCATGTATTAAGTGATGCCCATGAAACGGCAAAGGCAATCCTCACCGTATTGCTAAGAGCTAAAGAGAGTAATGCAAGCACAGAGTCCACGTTAGAATCTTTAGCTCAGGCTCTTATCTTTGAAATCCTGTCTATCGAACCTAACTTCTTACCTGTTATTCGTAGCGCTTGCGATCAAGGAACGGCAGAGAAAGTCATCGGATTTATTGAGATCAATATTGAGGGTGATGTCTCGCTAGAATCGACTGCAGGTTTCCTCGGCATGTCGATTGCCACACTTAAAAGACGATTGGCAGCGGAAGGTTTAAGCTTTTCTCAAATACTAAAAATAAAGCGAGTAAACTACGCGGCAACGAAGCTTAGATTAAGTAATAAGTCTATCGCTCAGATTGCGCTAGAATCCGGATTCAAAAGCGCAGCACACTTCAGTACGGCGTTTAAAGGCGTGCAAGCTATGACACCGAAAGAGTTTCGGCAACACGTTAAAAAAGGTTAAAAAAGAGAACCTTTATGGTTCTCTTTTAATTGCCTTCTCCCAATCATTCACCAGATAATTTGATGTGGATCCAATTCAATTTCATCAAGTAATCGAGCAAATTCTGATTGGGGTTGTAACTTTGGGTAAGGCACCCAAGCCTCTAATTCTGTACTCCCTTCTTCGCTTTCTGCTAAAAAAAGTTGCCACGTATTTTTATTCGAGTCGTATTCTAGTTTTGCGATTGGAAATTCATCATTTACGTGAGAAGAGTCAAGCAAAAAGCAAAGTTTTGAAAACATCACACCTTCGCTATATATTTCATATTGCACTTTTCCCATCTCAGCTAAGATGCTTTGATTACGGCTAGAACACATAGCCCTAACGGCTTTTTCAAGACGAAACTGTTCTATCTCGGATATATGCATGAACTTCACCATCTAAAATTGGTCCCTATTTAACTATAAGCCTTATCTGATGAAATACACTTAATGTTGTGAATAAAAGACAAACTTACTGTCATTCATAAAAATGTCATACCTCAGAAATACAATTTGATTTCGGATTACTCATTTTTGGAGATTTTATGTTTCGTGTTGTTCTAGCAACTCTGTTATCAGCCACCTTTTTACTTCCAGTCGCAAACGCTAAAGAAGTAAACATTTCAGGTTCCACATCTGTGTCACGTATCATGGACGTTTTGGCTGAAGAATTTAATGCGACACATGACGCATCCTATATCGCAGTTCAAAGTATAGGTTCAACCGCGGGTATCACCATGGTAAACAAAGGGGTTGCGGAAATAGGAATGAGTTCACGTTATCTTACTGAAGGTGAGTATTCTGAACAATTAACGGTACTGACCATCGCCTATGACGGCTTGGGTGTCGTTGTTAACCACGCGAACCTAATTAAAGACATCACTCGCGAACAACTTTTCGATGTCTATAAAGGCAATATCACTAATTGGAAACAACTAGGAGGCAAAGACCTCACTATTGCGGTTGTCACGCGTGAGTTATCTTCTGGTTCTCGTTCTAGTTTTGAGTCACTTCTCGGTTTAACACGGATAGTCAATAACCATCAGGTATCCGATATCAACCCAACCAATTTGGTTGTCAGTAGTAACAGTATGGTTAAGACCATCGTTAAACATAATCCACAGGCGATAGGTTTTATTTCGGACGGTTCCGTAGACAACACAGTAAAAGAGTTAACATTCGAAGGTATCACCGCTACGCAGACAAATATTCGTGACAAAAAGTACCAACTTTCTAGGCCTTTCATTATTTTCTACAAGAAGGAAGAGATTAGCAAGGATGGTAAAACGTTCATTCAGTTTCTAAAATCAGACCGAGCAACGAAACTCATTCAGCAATACGGTTACATACCAACGAACAGTTAACTAAATATCGACTTAAATTGACGAGTCCGCGCTATATCATACCGTAGAGGATCAAAGGGTCGTCAAGGATGACAAACTTAGTTAGTTTTATATAACCTTGATTGGATTAACAGCGTTAAACAATGAAGATAAAAAAAGAGCGACTAAATAGTCGCTCTTTTTTTAAAAAATAATCTTAGAAATAAAGTCTTATTACCGACACAACCACACATCCCGGGCGACGAACACCGTCTATTTCGACTTTGAGTTCACGTTCCACCTCAAGGCCTTTCTTAATAGGTGTCACTTTCAAAAGCTTACTACGAGTTCGAATTTGATTTCCCGCTTTCACAGGATAAGGGAAACGTACTTGATTCAAACCAACATTAATCACAAGACGGGCGCTAGGAAACAATGGGTTATTCGCATCAACACTGTCCGTCATTTTAGACAGCATAGACAGGGTCAAAAAACCATGAGCGACAGTACTCTTAAAAGGCGACTCTTCAGCTGCTCTCTCTGGATCAGTATGGATCCATTGCATGTCTTCTGTCACTTGACCAAAAGAATTGATGCGGTCTTGAGTCATTTGAACCCAATCACCAACATGAATTTCTTCATCTAATTTTTCATGAAGTTCATTGAGAACCGCCAACGCTCTATCACTTAAATCAAAGCTTTCTTGAACGCTAGGTTTCATCTCTTCATTAACAGCAGGAATCATCGAGTGGTCACGAAACCAGTGCAATATTGGGCTTTCACTCGCTTTATGGACAAGGTCATCCCAGTAATCTTTAATCACAGGCGACATGAGTTCTTTGATTTCCAAATGATGTTTGGTCAAAGATTCCCCTCTGTGCTTGAGAATATCAACAACTTTCATAAAAACCTCTGCTAATGGAAGCTCGTCTACCGAGCAGTAACAGTTAAGTTTGACGCTGTTCACACTTTCTTGCAAATACTTTCGAGCGCACAAGTGTATTCTGAAACGATGATTATCTATAATAAACAGTACGTTATCCAATAAAACATTATTTTATTACATAACTTACCAATACACCAAATTTACACCTATTTAACAAAATCGAAGAAAAACGTACTATTCCGAGCGTTTTCATGACCTGCATGAGCGGGAGGAAGATGAAGGAACATTGCTCATTACCATTTTTTGAATAATCGACCCACAATGTTTGGATGGTAGTTCCAACAATGATCAAACATTGCCATTAACTGCGGATTGCCATATTTCGAAAGGCTAATCGCATGAAAACGGTTTTTCTTAGATTGAAGTGATTTGACCATATCCAAGATAACTTCAGGTTGCTTCGGTGCTATAAAATCAGAAATGACCACCATATCAGCGTTGCGATACTTGCTGGAGCTCATTAATTCTACCGATTTAACGATAACAGAATCCAGATCAGTCCCTCCGTGAAATTGATACGAGAGAAAGTCACTGGCTTCCCTTAACCCATCAGCTTTAGTCAATTCGTAGGTAATCCGTTCGGTTGAAAAAAGAATAACAAAGCACTCTCTGTTTTCAGCAAGCGCTATTTGCATCAAAGCATAAGACATCGCTTTAGCACATTGCTCGGGGAATCCACTCATCGATCCAGAAGAATCCACACAGATGATAAATGGCCCTTTTTCTATGTCTATTTTCCTATTTTCTGGTTTCTGCGATTTGATCTTACGAAGCTTGCGCGCTTTACCCTTAACTTTATAGTTCATCAAGCGCTTATCAACCAGATGCTTATAGAACACCACCTCTAGCTCTGGGTAAGCCAAGAACATCGTTTCATTTGGCAACATTCGGCTGAGATCATCACTTTCATGAATACCAACAATATCGTCTGCTGCTTCGTCGCTTTTTTCCTCAACCATTCTTAACTCTTCAGCTGGGTTTTTTAATAAATCAGGGTCACTCACTTCACTGGCCATTCGCCCCAGTTTTTCAGCCATCGCTTGTAGCTCTGCATTCTTCTTCAAGAACTCCGCATAGCGTTTCATCGACAAAACATCACTTTTAGATAGTTTTGCCGCTGCCATATCCCACAGTCGACCAAGCTTGGCAATATCACCTTGTTCAGAAACGTTCTGCATGCTTTGCATTGTTTCTATGCGTTGATAAAGATCGGCTAAAAACTTCTCCTTATCCGATTCTAACTGTGCAATCTCAGCCTGTTTTATCGCTTTTGATAAACTTTTGTACCACTGCTCGCAGAAGTAATGAGGAAACATAGGGTTATAGACGCCTTTGTTTCGTTCCAATAGTTTCTTTGCTTTAGAATAGAAGGGGGAATGCCATTGGAGTTGTTTGACAATATCAGGGGCTTTCTCAAAGAATGTATCTTCATCATAATGAATAACCTCTTGATAAAGATTAAGCTCATCAAGCAATCGTTCAGTCTCACACGCTTTGGTGATTTTTCTTTTCACGCCATTTCGCCACTTGGTAATCTGATTATTTACCGAGGCTTTTACCGCTCTATTCTCTGGGATCATAAGCAGTTGAGAGCGACCGATTAAGTCATTAACCGCCGTGTCTATGATGCCCGACTCTGCGACCATCATTATCAGATTTAGTCCATCTGCACCTAGCACTTTATCTTCCTATACAAAGAACTGATCCAAACTCTTTATTCTTTGAGTCACTTTTTCACTCTCTAATTGAATGGCCTCAACATCTTCCATCAGCGACTGTAGACTGCTTTCCATTTTTGCTGGCAATCGGTCATCAATAAAGCTGTGCGGTAATGCGCCATGAAAATCAGATCTTACTTTACGAAAATGATGTTCAGCTTGGGTAAGTTGCTTTATTGCGTCCTCTGCTTTCTCGCACCACTCTCCATAAAGCTTGGAATCGAGACCTTCATTGGTCACGATGCCTGCCAACACAGATCGATTCGCGATATCTTTTACAACTAAACGGTCAGATACATTAATGTCGAAGCGAATTCGGCATAAATTACTATTTTGATTCACGTAACCGTAGGCGTCACCTCCTCCCTCTTTAATCACCTTTTCTAGCTCTTCTTTCGCTACATAGATCCAGCGACTGTCCCCTTTTTCTGATTCATTGACAGACATATTACTCTGTAAAAGAACCAGTTTTAGTAACCCCCTCGCATTCCCAACGCTGTATATTTTGGCATTAGATATATCGAGGCTATAACCGCCTTTGCGCAGAATTCCAGTTGCCGCTTCATTGGTTAAAGTCATGCTAAACTCGGATTCCAATTCATCTTGTATTAACGACAAACCTTCTCGGCAACTCGTTATCTGCTGCTGAATAATATGTTGATCAAAGGCATGATTTATCGCAAACTCTTCAATCACTTCTTGTACCAATTGTCTAGATTCCGGGCTATGCCAGAGGCAGTCTTTTAGAAGTAATAGATCAAGAGGATTAATCGAGTCTCGTCCATTAAAATAGGCACTCGCTTTCAATAACTTAACGGCTTTCTTCCATCGCCTATCCGAGACATACAATTCTGATCCTAACGAATCAACCCTGTTTTCTTCCGCTTTCTTTTCTAGCAGAGCCTTAAGCGCGTATAATTTTTCAAAGCACTCATCATTGAGTACAAGTAAGTCCAATTCGTGCTTCCAGAGATGATATTCTTCATCTGTGATAGCCAGCCCTGCAGGGATTTCGGCTTCCTGTTCAGTTCCGACCATTAGCATTGCTTTAAAGTTTTGTTTGTTTTGAATTCGGTTAACGAATACACGTACCAACATTCTGTCGTAAAGCGCCTCTAAACCACTATCCTCGTCGGGAAGCTCATTGGATGCAGATACCAGTAAACGCATTGGCACTTTTTGGATCTCGTTACCGTTTTTGAATGTTTTCTCGTTCACTACGGTAAGCAGTGTATTAAGAATAGCCGGTCCTGCTTTCCAGATTTCATCTAGGAATACAACTTGGGCTTGAGGAAGATACCCTTCAGTTAATCGAACATATCGACCATTGTCTTTTAGTTCTTGAATACTTAAAGGGCCAAACACCTCTTCCGGTGTGGAGAACCGGGTCATTAAGTACTCAAAATAGCTGCTGTTGTCGAATGCTTGAATTAAACGCTTTGCAATGAGGCTTTTAGCGATACCTGGAGGGCCTAATAGAAAGACACTCTCGCCAGACAACGCCGCCAGCAAGCACAGTTTGATCGTACCTTCTCTTTCATATACACCGTAAGAAAGGGCTTTAACTAATTTATTTATTCTTTCTGATAGAAGTGCTTTTTGTGCGTGTGAGGCTCTTTGAGACATTGTCATAGATAAACCGCAAATAGTTACTTTGAAAAATAGAACGAGTTTGTTATTAAAGTGTTACTTTACAGAACCCAGTATCGTTAAAAAATATGTCTTGTCTATAACTGGTTAAAAAACTTGTAACTAAACACATGTTATAGTGGCAAATGTGTCGTTGGACACTTCTACATTGCTTCAGTATTTCTAGTGACGTAGGATAATAGCAGCATAAATTGCTGATTATTTTTGAGATGATTGTTTTCATTTATCACTATGCAACCCCGTCAATAAAACTCAGAGTGTACAACGTGCCTAAATTAATTCATCAATGGAAACAACTGTCGCTTATTCAACGTGAGATGACACTTCCTAACAGTGTCAAAGTCCTACACACCACCGTCACGCACCCGGGTGCAACGGTTATTTTGCCAATAATGTTAAACGGCGACATTTTGTTACTGAGACAGTTTCGACCATCTATAAACGATTGGTTATATGAACTCCCGGCAGGCACATTAGAGCAAGATGAATTACCAATAGACTGTGCGATGCGCGAACTGGAAGAAGAGACGGGGTACAGTGCAAAACACTTTCAATCGATCGGTGAGCTCATTCCTCTTGCCGGGTTTTGTGACGAGGTCCAATATCTTTATATCGCGAAGGATCTAAGTCAGACGGCAAGGCTAGCGTGTGATGTTGATGAGGTCATTGAGATACTGTATCTCAGCGTTAAAGACGTGGAAGACATGATCGTGAATGGCACAATTATCGATTCGAAAACAATCGCTTGTTTGTCAAAAGCAAAGCTATTAAATTACATATAATAAAACATATACTTGGAAAAGAATTCTATGGACTTTCGCTCAGATACCGTTACAAAACCAACCCAAGCCATGCGTGAAGCAATGGCCAACGCAGAAGTCGGGGACGATGTGTATGGCGATGATCCCACCGTCAATGATCTGGAAAAATGGGCCGCAGAACGACATGGATTCGAAGCCGCACTTTTCACAACATCTGGAACTCAAGCAAATTTACTTGGTCTTATGGCTCATTGTCAGCGCGGAGATGAGTACCTTTGTGGCCAGCAGGCCCACAATTTTAAGTATGAAGCAGGTGGTGCGGCTGTTTTAGGTTCTATACAACCACAGCCCGTAGAGAATAACCCAGATGGGACAATCAGCTTTGATAAACTTCGCGCGGCCATAAAGCCAGACGACTTTCACTTTGCTCAAACCAAACTCCTCAGCCTTGAAAACACCATCAACGGTAAAGTACTGCCACTTGAATATCTAAAGCAGGCGCGTGAGTTTGTCAATCTACATGGGTTGCAATTACATCTAGACGGTGCACGTGTTTATAACGCCTCTGTTGCTTTGGATGTCGATATCAAAGAAATTACTCAATATTTCGATTCAATCACTATCTGTATGTCGAAGGGATTATCAGCGCCAATTGGGTCTTTGCTACTAGGTACCACAGAATTTATTGATAGGGCAAGAAGGGTAAGAAAAATGCTTGGCGGTGGTATGAGACAAGCTGGCATCCTAGCGGCGGCAGCAAAGCTCGCGTTGACCGACCAAGTAGCACAACTTGCAACTGATCATGCGAATGCGAAAAGATTGGCTAATGGCTTAGCTAACATTAGGGGCTTCTCAGTAAATCCCGATCATGTTCAAACTAACTTAGTCTTTGCAAAGATTGATGATGACGTAAATGTGGAGAGCTTGGCCGATACCTTAGCGAAAGATAATATCATTATCACCGCTATGAACCCGATCAGGTTTGCTACACATAACGATATTTCAACACAAGATGTTGATAAGCTGATTGAAAAATTGGCGGAATTATATAACTAGAAACGAATTATTAAGGTAAGCGTTAATATCTAAAAGAAAAATGCCCTGTCGAAGGCAGTAAAAAACAGGGCTAATAAGAATTATCCATCGTTCCTAATTCATTGAAAAGCCTAACAAGTGATCTTGTTAGGCCTTTTTTATGGTTACGCTTGTTGACTCTTTTGAGGGTTCTTGATCTTAAACAGTATCGCGAACATCACAGGTACAACGATAAGCGTCAATACCGTGGCGAAACCTAAACCGGCCATAATGGTGACCGCCATTGAACCGAAGAATGCATCAAACACTAATGGGATCATACCGAGTATGGTTGTAATCGCAGCCATGCTAACGGGCCGGACACGGCTAACGGCACTATGTATAATCGCTTCATAGGGTTCTCGCCCTTCTGATAGTTCCAGATTTATTTGATCCAACAGCACGATACCATTTTTCAAGATCATGCCGCTCAAGCTCAGTAATCCAAGAAATGCAGTGAAACTAAAGGGCATATTTGATCCAAGCAAACCAACAGAAACACCGATAATTGATAATGGGACGGTAAACCATATCACTAACGATTTTTTCACTGAGCCGAATAGGAAGATGGTGACTATGAACATCAGCAAATAACCCATTGGTAAAGAACTAAACAGAGACTCTTGAGCGTCTTTAGATGACTCATATTCGCCACCCCAACTTAGTTCATACCCTTCAGGTAATGCTAAGGCCTCAACCTTGGGTTGAATACGAGCAAACAGACTCGCAGGTGTTTCATTGCCCAGCACGTCATGGTCAGCTAAAACGGTCAAGGTACGCTTTCTGTCTCGCCTCATAATCAGTGGTTCAGACCATCCTAAATCAATGCCATCAATCACTTGTTCAATTGGCACATAAGCCTGCTGGCTCGGACTCCAAATACCAAGATTTTGCACCGTATCAAAATTGACACGCTCATCTGCAGGCAAACGAACCATAATTGGAATCATTTGCGTACCATCTCTAAACAAGCCAATGGTTGAGCCCCCAAATGCAGTTTGCAATGTATTAGAGAGGTCTTCTTTAGATACGCCCATTCGACGAGCTTTAGATTCATTAAACATTGGTACGAGATCTTTGGTTCTTTCTCGCCAATCGTGTCGGATATTTCGAGAACCCGGATCTTGGTAAAGAATATCTTCTACTTGAGCCGCAATATTTCTTAATATCTGAGGATCCGCACCAGTAATTCGCGCCTCAATTTTTGATGCAGGTGATGGCCCAAATTCCAATAATTTAAATTGAAAGGTTGGAGAGTCAAACGAAACCGCTAGCTGGTCATCAAGTTTGTGCAATAGCGTGAACATCTGTTCCCTATCATTTGCTCTCACTTGAAACTGAGCGTACGCCTCATAACTCCTTTCTGGTGCATATGTTAATGCAAAACGCTGTAATCCTTGTCCAATAGAAGAGGAGACAAATTCAACTTCGTCATAGCGACGTAAAAAGCGATCGACTTCTTCGGTTTGCTTCTGAGTTTCTCTAATGTCGGTGCCTTCAGGCATCCACATATCGACATAAAACATAGGTGTATTAGAGGCAGGGAAAAACTGCTGTTTAACGTTGCCAAATCCAATAATAGCCGTTATAAGCAAAGCAACCATGCTCGCAACAGTTAACCATCTAAAGCGCAGTGCAAATTTCAAGACAGAGCTAAACACAAGGTACAAAGCACCTTTATACGGGTCGGTATCTTCGCCCTCTTCACTTTCGCCATCTTTCAGAAGCAGATCCGCTAAGAACGGCGTTAATGTAAGTGCGGTAATCCAACTTAAGAAGAGTGAATAACACAATACCCAGAAGAGATCACCTAAGAACTCGCCGGTGGCATCAGACGATAAACCTATTGGTGCAAACGCCGTAATAGCGATAACCGTCGCACCCAATAAAGGCCACTGTGTCTGCTTAACAATATCTTTCGCAGCTTGAAGTTTGGTTCTTCCTTTCTTAAGGCCGACCAATATTCCTTCAACGATAACAATGGCGTTATCCACCAGCATACCGAGTGCAATGATCAATGCACCAAGAGAGATACGATGGAGCTCAATATCAGAGAGTTTCATTAAAATGAAAGTACCCATTACGGTAAGCAACAGGACAATACCAATAATTAGGCCACTTCGAAGACCCATAGCCAATAGGAGGACGACAATAACGATGCCGACCGCCTCTGCTAGGCTTACCATGAAGTTTTGTACCGATTTGTCTACTTCTTGAGACTGATTGTAAAAATAACTGAGTTCAAGGCCTGCCGGTTTAATGTTTTCAATTTCCGCTAATTTCGCTTCAATCGAATGGCCTACATCGACAACGTTCACGCCTGAACCAAAAGATATCCCGAGGTTAATCGCCGTTTTCCCGTTAAACGTAACGATATTCTCTGGTTTTTCCTGAAGACCACGTCTAACCGACGCCACATCTTTTAGTCGAATGAGATTACCCGTATCACGACCGTGGATGATCAAATTTTCTAACGATTCAACAGAGTTCAAATCACCACTTGGACGAATGGTTAAATTCTGCCCATTAATCATCAACTCACCTGCAGAAACAACGCTATTTTGGTGCGAAAGCAACGAGGTTATTGTTGAAAAGTCCAAATTTAGAGAAGCCAAACGGTCAATCGACATTTCTACGTACAAGTACTCTTGCTGATCACCTGCAATACTGACTTTACCGACACCGTCGACCAGTTCTATTTCACGGCTTAGTAAATCTGCGTAGCGTTTAAGTTCTACGTAATCATAACCATCACCCGTTAACATCATCATAATGCCGAATACATCACCGAAATCATCGATGATCTGTAGCGACGTCACCCCGGAAGGCAAAGTAGGTTGTAAGTCGTTCACCTTACGACGCATCTCATCCCAAATCTGTGGAAGTTCATCAGAACCGTAGGTCATTTTCATGCTCACCGTAATCTGTGACATACCAGCCGAAGAGATGGAGGTAACGTTGTCGACATACGGTAACTGACGGATCGCCTTTTCAATTGGGTAAGTCAGTTCTTCTTCTACTTCTGTTGTGGTTGCTCCAGGATAAGTCGCAATAACCAACGCATCTTTAATGGTAAATGCGGGATCTTCAAGGCGACCTAAATCAAAGAAACTTTGGGTTCCGCCAATGGCTAAAATGACAAGAAATAACCAACTTATCACTTTATTTTTTATTGAATATTCGGCAATGCTCACTGGATCTCTTCCTTGTTTGCTATAGCAACGACAGCGTCTTCACGCATTTTTCTTAAGTTGGAGTTAACAACGGCGTCACCATTAACGACTCCATTGGCTACTATTGCTCCATGACTACTGATCTGAATGATATCTACTGATTCTTTATGAACGGTGCCATCAATAAGCTTCCAGACATAAAACTCATTCTCTTTAACGCCCGCATCAAGTGCGGTCATCGGTATTTGATACCCCTTTACAATTCGAAGACCAGCCGCCATTAAATCAACATCCAGGCTGGCACTTGTACCCGGTAAAATAGCTGGTTCAACCTGTGGCATCTCCAGCCAAAACTCAAAGGCATCGCTGCCTTGCGCTGGTTCACTGGAATGTTGGTAGTAAGTCGACACAAACTCTCTTTCATCACCAAAAAAACGCGTCTTCACATGATAATTTCGGGTCTCGCTATCTGGATTAATCATAGAAAGCACAGTATCGGAAATAGCAATTCGAATACGAACAACATCGCCACGATAAACACTTAGAATTTCTTCACCGGGGCTCGCATTTTCAAAAGACTGCTTTGGTACTTCAGAAATATAACCGTCAAAAGGCGCAACTAAACGTGTGTATTCTAGGTTGTTTTTCGCAATCTGAAAATTAACGAAAGCCATTCGCTTACTCGCGGTCAACTCGTCAAACTCAGATTGTGAGACCATCTTTCTTTTGAGAAGATTTTTGCCGCGGCTCCATTGTTTTACCGTGAGTTCATATTGCGCTTGGGTATCCGCTAACTGCTGCAGAAGTTTTTTGGTATCAAGCTTTGCTAGCAATTCTCCTTTCTTAATTCTTTGGCCTTTGTGTACCAAAATGGCTTCCAGTTTACCCTCTACGCGGAAAGACAAAGGGGTGAGATCTGCGGGTGCGACCGTACCTTTAAAATTTCTAAACTGGCTTGAAAGAGGAGGCTTCACGTCAAATATTGATACGGTAACCGCTTTCCTTTCTTTCACTTCTGTCTCTACTCCACATCCTTGCAGTGTCGCTAAAGCGAATAGGAGACCCGCTATTTTATAATGTCGGTGTATTCGCATCAGATACCTCCCTCTCGAGTCCAAGCTCTTACTATCTGTCCTTCTTTAAGATCCTTTGCTCCCGCGACAACAATTTGATCTCCCGCCTTTAAACCGGATACTACTGCGCCAAATTCGTTTAGCTCAACAGCAATACTTTCTACGCTCTGTTCCAACTGGTTAAACTTCCAAACTTTGCCTTTTTCAGCCTCTCTGGTGATCCATGCTCCATCCGGTATTGAGAGCATATTTTCTTTTCGATTATTGGTGATTAACACCTGTCCGGTCATACCAGTAAGAATATTAAGAGACTCTGGACGAACAATCGTGATGGTAGCGCTATAGCTATTGGTATCGACATTAGGTTGGGTTGACATCTCTTTAAAAGCCGCTGGTACAACAACAGTATTGTCTATATCAAATATCACTGCGTATTCGCGACTTGGTAGATTATGTATTCCTGCCTTCTCAATATAGGGAACCGGAATAACAATATTTATGTCCAGATTCTCATTATTAATGATGTTAAGTACCGGCTGTTTAGACGAGACATATTGAAAAGGTTGAACAAATTTTAGTGACACCACACCATTGAATGGTGCTGTAATCTTAGTATATTGGAGATCGGTTTTACTCTCTTTAAGATTGGCGTCTGCCGCCTTAAATGCCGTTTCAGATTGGTCAAATACGTCAGCACTAATCAACTTTTTCTTAAATAGTTGTTTATTGCGTTCTAGACGAGTGTTTGCCAGATCATATTGAGCTTGTGACGCATCGACTGCTAATTGGTAGTCTTTGTCATCAAGAACAGCAAGCACCTCTCCTTCCACCACTTTCTGCCCTTCTTTGACACTTAACGTTTCAATCACACCTGGAACTTGAAACGACAGTTGAGAACGGTCACCAGCATCAACTTCAGCTAAAAAAACGTCATAACCGGCGTCCGTGACATTTGGTACCTGATAAAGTTTCACCGGTTTAATGACGTCTTCTTGTGTCTCTGAATTTGCTTGCTCGCAACCTGCAAGGAACACCCAAGCGCCTGTTACTAAAGCTAGTTTGAACATTGTAACTAAGCCTTTTTTATTCACCCTACTTTCTCCATCACTGTGAAAAGTATTTACTACACGTTTGTGCAGTATATGAATAATTCGACTAAGATCAATATATATTTTACATGCGTATAGTAAATTATACTGACGAGAACCATTATATTGATTAGAATGCGTTATTGAACTTTGAGAAGACATTATGATTTGTAGAAAACAGGGCAGAAGAAGCGCGCAAACAGCAGAAGAAACTAAGCACTTAATCCTTGCTACCGCAGGAAGAATGTTTTGTTTGCAAGGCTATGAAAAAGTATCATTGAGAAACATTAGCGAAGCCGCTGGTGTATCCCATAGTCTTATTCGCCACCACTTCGGTAGTAAAGAACAAATATGGTATGCCGTAAGTGATACGTTGAATGCCTATATGCAGAACTACCTTAACGCGCTAATCAATGAATTTCCTGACAACAAACCAGCTCAAATTGTCTTGTATAACTTCAGTATTAAGATGATGGCACACTTATTACTTAATCCTCAGCCACTCCAATTTATTGCTGACGCGATAAGACAAGAAGGTGAATTCTTCGATTACTTTATGGATCAATCAGGGGTGTTTGAATCAATCACACAGGGCCTTATCGATGAGCACAACAAGCAAAACCCAAGCTATCAGGTCAATCTCTGGGAACTCAAATGGCAGATGATTTATACCGCTCACGCAGCTATCAGTCTGCGCCCATTGCTGAAGATAGTTTGGGAAGGGGAAGTGAGTAACATAGACGAGGCATTACTTAAACACTGGTCAATGTTTAATAAATTGATTGCGAGTCAATTAAACATACAAGCAGATGATATCGTGACGTCTTCAAATCTAAGAGATCTTCTATTGCCCATTGCCTGCGATTTCTCGAATCCAGACACATGTTCCGATAATCTAAGACAATTCTCTTAGCTTCGTTTACCACGGTTATGGTGGACATTAAGCTTCGATTTCATTTTTCTTTTTTCAGCAGAGCGATTTTGTTTTTTCATTGGTCGCTCTTCTTTGGATTCTTCAATCAAACTCGGTTCAAACCCTTGAAGCCATTCTTGAGGCAAGCGTTCATCTAACAAGCTTTCAATTGCCTTCAGTAGATACTCTTCGTCACGCACCAATAACGAAATAGCCAACCCAGCGTTACCTGCACGTCCAGTACGACCAATTCGGTGTACATAATCTTCCGCTTGATATGGCATATCGAAATTCACTACACATTCAAGCTCTTGAATATCAATTCCACGAGCCGCAACGTCCGTTGCAATTAACGCTCTGACTTTACCTGATTTAAAATCATCCAACGCTTTTTGGCGTGCTCCTTGGCTCTTATCACCATTTATAGATGCGGCTTTTATACCATCCAATTTAAGTTCTTTAACTAATGCATCACTGCCTATCTTCGTCTTTGTAAATACCAATACTTGTCGCCAGTTTCGAGAGCCGATGAGATAAGCAAGCAATTCGCTCTTTCTCTTTTTGTCTACCGGATAAACCATTTGCGATACGGTGCTCGCAGTACTATTAGATGGTGTAGCTTGTTCTTCTTCAGGGTTATCGAGTATTTGATACGCTAACTTTTTAACACGATCATGAAAGGTTGCCGAGAAAAACAGCGTTTGTCTTTCTTTTGGAAGTTGTTTCAATATTCGCTGTATATCCGGAAGAAAGCCCATATCTAACATACGGTCTGCTTCATCAAGTACCAAGGTTTTGGTACGTCTTAGATCGATGGTTTTAGTATAGGCATGGTCTAATAACCGGCCTGGTGTCGCAACAAGGATATCAGCGCCATTTCTCAGGTTGATTTTTTGAACATTTAGACTCGTTCCGCCATAAGCCACAACAATGTTTAAGTCGCAGTTCTCACTATAACTAACAAGGCTATCGAAAACTTGTTGAGCCAGTTCACGAGTGGGGACCAAAATCAAGCTTCTAATCCATTTTCCCGGCTCGTCATCGGTTCTGTTCTGAGATTCAGCCATTAAATTATGAATGATAGGCAAGCCAAATGCCGCCGTTTTACCTGTACCAGTCTGGGCGCCAGCTAATACATCTTTCCCTTCCAAAACATGGGGAATCGCTTTCTCTTGTATTGTTGTCGGCTGTTCAAAACCAAGCTTGCCCAGCGTTTCCACTAGTTGTTGATTAAGGTTCAATTGGGAAAAAGAAATCGGGGATTCAGACATTAACTTAAGCTCTCAGAAATTTGGGTCAGGATTGTAACAGATAACCAACGTCTCTATCACGGTAGATGACGTGTTTTTTCAATACTCGCTTTAAGTACGTCATCATATAAAATTGAGAATAATCCCTTCATTTCATCATAATGCGTGTCAATATCTTGAAAACACTCCGCTAACGGTGCCATTCTAGTACTACGATGAGACATCCGTTCTAACACTATTTCAATCGTGCTTAATGAAACGTATGACGTCAACCATCTATGCTTCCACATCAATTCGGTTACATGTAGATAGCGTTCAGGTAAATCAACATTCGGTTTCGCCACTCGTTTCTCAGCCGTCTGACAAAAAGAATGTAAACTCTCATCACAGTATTCAGACCACGCATTTGCTAGACAATGGTCCCAAAAAACATCCATCGCGATAGGGGCGAATCGTCGTCGGGCAGGTGAAAAAAGCAACTTAACTTGTCTCGATATTTCATGTTGGTCAGTAAACTTATCAACAAACCGGTGCAGCATAATGCCGTCAACAACCTCTTTAGGGTAACGACCAACAGGGTTCCCTTTTACAAAATCACCCAGCAAATTACCGGCAACGTCACTGTCGCATACTGTGGCAATATGAATGTGCGCCAAAAAATTCATCTAAAAGCTATTCTACTTATCCTGAACACAGGAGCGTCGGCAATAATAACCACAAGTTAGCCTAAATGAGTGAAAAGTTAAAACATAAAATGGACGTAACGGTCAAAAACAAAAAAGCCAGCAACTCTCGTCACTGGCTTTACCTTAAATGCGTTAATCGTGCTCACGTGTAACCACACTTCTACAGATTATCAATAACGAATGCGTCATCGATTACGACATCATCCAACTCATAATCCGTTAGGTCGAAGCCAATTTCCAATGCATCTAACCACTCTAAGCTATCGTTTTCTAAAAATTTTTCATCCATAACCATTGCCTCCTTATCGTCTATGAATATAGAGATAACACTTTTATATGACAGATTTTTTATAACACCTAACATTAAACATCGATAATTTTTAAAAACTATGCGCCCCGTCAGATGCAACCGTTTGCGTAGAGTTTTTATACTAATTCGGTTCGTAACCAAACAGATTTACAATGTGATGCAGATCACATCTTTAACTTAAAAACTACATGCCATTACATAAAAATGTCGAGCATTTATCTTTTTTTCATCTAGAATCTACATTGCGAGACATCTATCCAGCATTTCAACAACGAGGCCAACATGAAAGAGATACCATTTCGATTGATTGACAGATTATTTATAAAAATGTCTATCAACGATAAATTTTGGGTCATTTTTGTCCTATTCTTTGCCGCTCTAACGACCACAGCCCTTGGCAGATACAACCAAACGATAACTGGTATCGAGAATAATTCCGTCAAGATTGTACAAGCCAAAGTAAACGGCATTGCGTCGGCGATAGCACCAGATAACAAGGTAAGCATACCGAATATCTCTATCTCTAACGCTTCAACAGAAGCCTCATTCAAAACCCGTTCTATCACAGCCTCTGCTAGAGTAGCTAACGGTCAATACGCGACACTGACTGAACAAGTTCCGGACTCAGTACAAACAGCAAAGGAAGCCGCTTTAAACTCGTTTCTACTTAGCTTCTTATGGTTAATTCCTATTGCTATCGTTCTGTATTGGACCGCTACATTTTTGACCGGTGCTCTCTGGGTATTATGGCAAACGACCGTTAAAATCGCAGATGGCGATCTTACTTCCCGTTTAGGTTTCCATTCTGGCCGTGACGAGTTTGGTACCATCGGTTGTGCGTTAGATGAAGCGATGGATACATTGACGGAATTAGTTGAGGTAGTAAAAGAGAGCTCAACAACGTTAGAAATGACAACCGCAACGTTTGCGTCAGAAGTAACGCAAAGCCAAAAGCAGATTAACTACCAACACTCATCGCTCGATTCTGTCGCGACAGCAATGGAAGAGATGACCGCTTCTGCTTTGGAAGTCTCGAATATAGCCAAACAAGCGGCAGAACACTCCGAGAATGATGAAAAATACGTTCAAGCAAGTCAACAACGTGTTCAACAAGCGATCTCTGAAATTGAACAACTCAGCCAATTTATTTCGGAATCATCAACTTCAGTCGCAACACTTGCAGATAGCACAACTCAAATCAATGACGTTATTACAACCATTAGTGCGATATCTGAACAAACAAACTTATTGGCGCTCAACGCCGCGATTGAAGCGGCTCGTGCTGGCGAATATGGCCGAGGTTTCGCCGTCGTCGCAGACGAAGTAAGAACACTGGCCAGCCGAACACAAGAAGCGACCGTTGAGATACAATCCACCATCGAAAAACTGCAAGTCGAAACTGGACTGATTGCATCGAAAACTGAAAATACAGTGTCGCAAGCCAACACCAGCAATAAAATCATCTCGAGCATTGGTGATGATGTGGTCTCCATTGCAGAATCGGCTCGCGCGGTGATGGAAATGAGTATTCATATCTCAACCTCTGCCGATGAGCAAAGCACTGTTGCAAACGATATAGCAAGTGAATTGAGCGATATTCGCAGCCAATCAGACGCTATCAGAGAGGTCGCGCAGACGTCCGCTCATGGCGTCTCCGAGTTAACAGAGGCATCAAGCAAGCTCAACTCAGTGCTAAAAGGTTACAAGACCGCATAGACACATAAACCACCGTTAAATCATTATCGTAATTAAGGGCTGATCATTTATTGATCAGCCCTTTTGTTTTACAACAACATTCTGCTGTTAATAATACTGATCTAATAATTTAGAAAAATTAACGAAGACGCAGGTGATGTACCAGCGCTATATCGAATGTTGAGTTCAATGGAGAACGAACAAGATTACGTTAAGCTATTGGATCGTTTTGCTATTCGTCTTCGTTCACCGGAATTTTGACCATTTAACGACTTGGTTCATAGATGCGACAAGCGGACCCAACCTGTCGAATTCGGTTTATTAGACTATAATCGATTTGAGAATCGTTAATTTCTCAATAGAGAAGTCAGATGTTTACTACGCACCATCAGCAAGCATCTCTCGTAATGTCCTCATGTAATCCAAGTAAAGGAGGTAGCCATGAACATGCGAGAAAAAATAGAAGATCTAGAGCAACAAATATACATAGCCTGTTCTGAAAGTGACACTGACACGATGAATATGCTTGAGTATCAACTCGAACAGTTGCGCGGGCGGATGGAGCACGTGCTAGACGATGACCCATACGCACTCGAAGACTATTACTATGATGAATAAATTATGGCTATAAAAATAGAAAGCCCCAACAGAATACGTTCTGATGGGGCTTCCTTTTATTCTCTAAGGAGTACTATCTTAAGCCAGATAGGAACTCATGTCTCGTTGCCGAATTTGATTTAAATATTCCACCTAACGCGGTTGTAGTGGTCTCACTTGTTGCGTCCATTACGCCACGTGATTTGACACAATAATGTGTCGCGTCAATGGTAACCGCCACATCGTCAGACTCTAATAACGCCTGTAAAGCGACTAATATTTGCTGGGTCATCCTCTCCTGAACCTGAGGACGTTGAGCAAAAAATCGTACAATGCGGTTAATTTTAGATAGACCAATAATTTTGCCACGAGGAATATACGCCACCGCGGCTTTCCCGTCGATGGTCACAAGATGATGTTCACATGTGCTGGTAACGGTAATATTTTTTACCCTTACCATTTCACTCACATTCATTTTATTCTCAATGACGGTGATCTTAGGGAAATTCTTGTAATCCAAACCAGAAAAAACTTCATCAACATACATTTTTGCTATTCTAGCTGGTGTTTCTTCTAAACTATCATCGTTAAGATCAAGCTCTAATAACTGCAGCACTTCACGCATATGGTTTTCTATGCGTCGTTTCTTCTCTTCTCGGCTTACCTGATTAGGCAGCATGGGAGTTTCGAGGCCTCTTTGCTCTAGCGCATCCTTTACTAATTGAGCTGAATCGCTAATACCCGACATAATCTCTCCTACTATTTGCAACGTCCAACAACCTGTTTAAACGTCCAACAACCCAAATTAACGGCTGATAAGGATACTCGGATTCATAGAGAATTACAGTAACAATTATTTCTACAAACTCTGATCTGCCTTTGAGTTCAAGAGGAATGCGCTACGCCAATTGATCGAAAGTAAATCCCCCTTGTTAGATACCTACTATTTACATCAAATTTACTAATTTGTGAATTTCACAGGCTATAGCAAGCGGAGATATATGTTATTGTTCCCGCCGTAATTTTAATAATGATAATAAGGATTCATTATGGGATGTTGTGATGCCCCAGGTCTAATGCCAATCGATGATGCTATACAACAGATGCTGTCAAGCATAACGGCAATTAAGTCGACTCAGTCGCGTGCACTTGAACACACCGTTGGCTTTGTTTTAGCTGAAGATATTCTCTCCCCAATTAATGTTCCTCCGTTTGATAATTCTGCGATGGACGGTTATGCAATTAAACGCATCGAACTAAAAGCAACAAACGTTTTGCCTTTGTGTGGAAAATCATTTGCAGGCCAACCCTTTGAAGGGGAATGGCTAACTGGAACGTGCATTCGAATAATGACCGGGGCCAAAATACCTCAAGGTTGTGATGGCGTTGTCATGCAAGAAGACACAACCGTTGTCGATGGCGGTATCCAGTTCAACGATACCGACGTAAAAGAAGGCAACAATATTCGTCCTACGGGCGACGATATTCGTACTGGTGATATTGTATTGAAAGCAGGGACTCGACTCACCCCTAGAGACATTCCCATGATCGCTTCACTCGGCATTAGCCACCTATCTGTATTTGACAAGCCGAAGGTTGCTTTCTTCTCGACTGGCGATGAATTAATACCATTAGGTGAAACCTTAAAAGAGGGTCAAATATACGATAGCAATCGATATGGACTTAAGATCCTTTTGGATAAGTTCGGATGCGAAGCAATAGACTTAGGGATTATTCCGGATATTCCAGACCAACTTAGACATGCATTTAATCAAGCTCAGGAACAAGCCGATGTTGTCATAACCTCTGGTGGTGTCAGTGTTGGTGAAGCCGATTATACAAAAGACATTCTTGACGAACTAGGCTCCGTGAGTTTCTGGAAGATCGCGATCAAACCAGGAAAACCTTTTGCGTTTGGTAAGCTCGATAAAGCGTGGTTCTGCGGATTGCCTGGCAACCCTGTATCGGCTGCATTGACCACCTATGTTTTGGTACAGCCTCTTCTAGCGAAACTTTCTGGCGAAACCGACTGGCAACCACCTCAATCGATTCCTGCAACGACGCTATCTAGCTTTAATAAAAAACCGGGAAGAACCGATTATCAGCGTGGAGTTTACACTGTAAAAGATGGCAAATTTGAGGTAGAAAGTGCAGGTAATCAAAGCTCAGGTGCGTTTACTTCAATGAGCGTAGCGAACTGTTTTGTTATCATTGAACACGAACGAGGCCGCGTTAATGCGGGTGAGACCGTTCATATCCAACCATTTAATCACACACAATACTAATTGCAGCTAAACAAGCAACGACTGTCAATTAAAACGGTCGTTGCTTGGCTATCGAAAGCGTTATCGTAAACCAGTCAGGAAAAGCTATGGAAATCCTTTCAGATAAAGAAATGCTCCGTTACAACCGCCAGATAATACTGAAGAATTTCGACTTCGAAGGACAAGAAGCCCTCAAACAGAGTTCCGTACTCGTTATTGGTGCCGGGGGATTAGGTTGTGCATCTAGTCAATATCTTGCTACAGCTGGCATCGGTCATATTACTCTGGTTGATTTTGACTCTGTAGAGCTATCAAATTTGCAAAGACAAGTATTGCATTCGGATTCGGACATCGGGAAACTGAAAGTACAGTCTGCCTCTGAAAGCTTGCGAGGGTTGAATCCACATCTAGCGGTAGACACCGTCGCAGAAAAGCTAAACGATCAGGCAATGCTTGCCTTAATTGAGAAGCATCATGTCATACTGGATGCGACCGATAATAAGGAGACGAGAAACCAACTTAACCGCCTCTGTTATCAAACCAAAACACCACTTGTCTCGGGTGCCGCTATTCGGATGGAAGGTCAAATCAGCGTCTATACCTATCAAGAGGATGAGCCTTGCTATGAATGTCTAAGTGCTCTATTTGGTCAAAACGCACTAACTTGCGTAGAAGCCGGTGTCATGTCACCCGTCGTCGGCATTATTGGAGGTATACAGGCCCTAGAAACCATAAAGGTTATCTCTCAGTATGGAAGCCATTATCGTGGAAAATTGATGATCTTTGATGCTCTAAATTTGAGCTGGAGAGAAATGAAACTAACCAAACATCCCGGCTGCGCAGTTTGTGGGTGACTATTTTTGAGCTTTTAATAAAATTCTACTATTTATTTTAAATAACTAAAAATATGTGATCTGTGCCACTGTTTTTTAAACATCTTTTGCATGATCATTCTGGGCTGTCATTCTGTTTAACATCAGTGTCATATGAACAAATTGTTGAGTGTAGTAGTGATGGAATCCAGAATTTCTCAATTAAGAAAAGACTTTAAAGCTCGAATTTTCGCCATCGTTCCAAATAATGATGAAAGAGCAACCACCTCGGTTTTAACCGAAGAAGAGCTCGTTGAGCTACAAAATGCTTGGGTACAATTAGCTATTTGGAAGCAAAGTGATATCGCAAATTAGTGAAAAGTGACATCCCACTCACTATTCACGACTTTGCTTTGTCTACATTACTTTTATTTCATTTTCTCATCTAAATTCAAAACAGTAAGAGCGTTACTAACACTCGTGGCAATCACGTCAACAACCCCCGTACGCAGAGCCCCTAATAAAGCAAGAGGCTTGCTATTTTCCGCGGCTATCGCAATCACTTCTGCAATAGGTTTAAATTCCTTCATGCTTAAACCTATTACTCGATCACTCATTACTGTCTGCGCTGTGTCACCATGGATATCAAAAAAATCATACCCTGCAAAATCCCCTACTACCCCCTGCAGTAATCTAGACTGAACCACTTCTTCCGCAGTAAACCAACCCAGATCGACCATATAGCTGTTTTCACTCATATCACCAATACCGACCAGAGATACATCAGCTTTTCGCGCTAAATCAAGGGTTTGCTTAACCGTAGTATTTTCCATGAAGGCCAATTTCTGTTCTTTATTTTCCGCATACGCTGGGGCATATAGCGTCTCAGATGAACCACCGTATTTTTTTGCCAGTTGACGACAGATATGATCGGCATTATACATTCCCCCCCTTGGGTGAATGCCTCCAATACCGCAAACAAACTTACAATCTCTTGGTGTAATAACTCCCACGTGATGAGCCACTGCAGAGACATTTCTTCCTTGTCCCACCGTAACCACCATACCGTCCTTTAATGTCGTCGACAGATAATTTGATACCAAACCCGCAACTTGCAGGCGTTGCTGCTCTACGCTCGGTTGGTCCAATGCGACCAGCGCTCTTTTCACTCCGAAACGTTCAATAAGACGTTGTTCTATTTTTGCACTGAATACCGGGTGATATTTGACCGTGATTTCAACGATACCCTCATCTCTGGCCTGCTTGAGCATCCGACCTACTTTTGCTCTAGAAATAGTGAATTTTTTTGATATTTCTTCTTGTGTCGCGCCATCTTGATAGTAGGCAACTGAAATTTCAGTTAGAAGATCCGTACTCTGATCCAAAATATCCTGATTTTTTTTACTCATATCTCACCTACTAAACCTGTTTATTTTCCAGTACACAGCCATTACTTTAGCTCAGTCCCGTTACATATGCTCACACAAAAAACCCTTAGGTTTTGCACTTTAATTCTTAATCAAAAAGTGACGAAAACGTTTATATCATATAAAACCTAGCAAACATTGACTAAAGTCACTTTTAGCTTGTCTCCTTGATTGACTTTCGACTCAGATCCGCTAATTTGGACGAATCAATTCCTCAACAATGTTCCATATGTTCACGGGGTATTGTTTACAGTTAAAATGAAAAATACTGATTATTTGTAATGTATAATTGGTAGAATAACAATTGACTATGTTAAGCCTTACAAGACAGGACGACGGATATGAGCAACAAATTAGAGCAACTTCGTAAAGTAACCACAGTAGTAGCAGATACAGGTGATATCGAGGCGATTCGTAAGTATAAGCCAGAAGACGCAACAACCAACCCTTCTCTTATTCTTAAAGCGGCACAGATTCCTGAGTATGCTCCTCTTATCGATAAAGCCATTGAGTATGCAAAATCTCAAAGCAGCGACAAAGCACAACAGGTTCAAGATACTTGTGACATGCTTGCCGTTAACATTGGTAAAGAAATTCTTACTACTATTCCAGGTCGAATCTCTACTGAAGTAGACGCTCGTTTGTCTTATGATAAAGAAAGCAGCGTGACTAAAGCTCGTCAGCTTGTAAAAATGTACAACGATGCCGGCATCTCTAATGACCGCATCCTTATCAAATTGGCTTCTACTTGGGAAGGCATATGCGCCGCTGAAATCCTAGAAAAAGAAGGCATCAACTGTAACCTAACGCTTCTTTTCTCATTCGCACAAGCACGAGCATGTGCTGAAGCTGGCGCTTTCCTGATTTCTCCTTTCGTAGGTCGTATCATGGACTGGTATAAAGCGAAAGAAGGCCGTGACTTTGAAGCTCAAGAAGATCCAGGCGTTCTATCTGTTACGGCAATCTACAACTATTACAAAGAACATGGTTACAATACGGTTGTTATGGGCGCTAGCTTCCGTAACATTGGTGAGATTCTTGAAATCGCAGGTTGTGACCGTTTAACGATTGCACCTCAACTTCTACAAGAATTAGAAGATGCACAAGGTGATCTTGTAGAGAAACTCGTTGCGACTACAGACATAAAAGAACGTCCTGCACGAATGACTCACGCTGAGTTCTTGTGGGAACACAACCAAGACCCAATGGCGGTTGAAAAACTTGCTGAAGGTATTCGTAATTTTGCTGTCGACCAAGGCAAATTAGAAACGATGATCGCTGCAAAACTTTAATATCCTCAAATTTTAATAAAAGCGCTCCATTCATACTGGGGCGCTTCTAAATAGAGATTCATAAAATGGTTCATCCCATTTTCAAATATTAAAACTCATTGGAATCGAAAAATGGAACGTAAACAACTAGCAAATGCAATCCGTGCCCTTAGCATGGACGGTGTTCAAAAAGCCAACTCAGGTCACCCTGGCGCACCTATGGGTATGGCTGATATCGCCGAAGTACTTTGGCGTGGTCACCTAAACCATAACC
>NZ_JBCDMC010000050.1:0-427 GCF_042465995.1 Vibrio frigidus
AATTAATCACAGCTTGAGCCGTTTTATTTCACTTTTTAAAAGTGAAAACAATTAACTTATCAGTCAGCTTTCCAAATTGTTAAAGAGCGAGATTTCATTCTACTTAAAGAAAAAAACCATTTTTAAACACTCTTATCTCAGCTGAGATAAAAACACTTAAAAATGGTGGAGTTGTACGGAACTAGACAGCAGACCTCTCTTCTGTCAGCGAAGACTTATCATCTCGCTTACTAGAAAGTACAATTCCTTTCTCTTTTAACTTCTAAACCTATGTCAATTTGTGTGAACACTCATCATGGTCAATCATCGTTTAAGGAGGTGATCCAGCCCCAGGTTCCCCTAGGGCTACCTTGTTACGACTTCACCCCAGTCATGAACCACAAAGTGGTAAGCGTCCCCCCGAAGGTTAAACTACCTACTTCTTTTG
>NZ_JBCDMC010000051.1:0-410 GCF_042465995.1 Vibrio frigidus
CTTCGTCATTCCCGTGAAAACGGGAATCTTAGATCCCCATTTTCATGGGGATGACGTTGGTTTTCGTGAAAATAGGCCCATTTTAATCGAGATGACAGGTTTAGATAACGTTAACCGAACGGCATTGCGTCATTAGACGAGGCTTCTTTAAGATGGTCGGTGAAGAGCTGAATTTGAGAATAGGCGAACCCCGCCCCTATGTTCCTACCCTCTTTCTATGTTTATTCTTTTCTAGAATGCAAAAAGCCCCGTCATTAGACCAATGCCGTTCGGTTAGTGCCAAATACTTCGTCATTCCCGTGAAAACGGGAATCTTGGTGAGTTTGGTATTGACCGCCCACATAGGTAACAGATCTGACCGGGCACATGGGTAACAGGTGTTAATGTGTAAGCTTCATAGAGGAGAAGCT
>NZ_JBCDMC010000052.1:0-404 GCF_042465995.1 Vibrio frigidus
CGTTAGTTTGGCACTGATCGCCCACATAGGTAACAGATCTGACCGGGCACATGGGTAACATGTAGAAGATTCCCGTTTTCACGGGAATGACGGTGGCTTCATTTTGCGTTTTCAGCCTTGGATATGAGGCTAACTCACTCATTCCCGTCCTTTCGCCATTTCACAGTCCTTCACTCATTCCCATTCTTTCGTCATTCCCGTGAAAACGGGAATCTTGGGGGTATTAGATCCCCATTTTCATGGGAATGACGTTAGTTTGGCACTGATCGCCCACATAGGTAACAGATCTGACCGGGCACATGGGTAACATGTAGAAGATTCCCGTTTTCACGGGAATGACGGTGGCTTCATTTTGCGTTTTCAGCCTTGGATATGAGGCTAACTCACTCATTCCCGTCCTTTCG
>NZ_JBCDMC010000053.1:0-381 GCF_042465995.1 Vibrio frigidus
GATCCAATAGGATTTGAGAACTTTTATTTTGATAAATAATAATCAATTATTTATCAGTCAGCTTTCCAAATTGTTAAAGAGCAAAGATTTTATACTTATCGTAATAAGTGAAAACCATTTTTAAATACACTCGAAAAATGTGCTTAAAGATGGTATCCCGTAGGGGAGTCGAACCCCTGTTACCGCCGTGAAAGGGCGGTGTCCTAGGCCTCTAGACGAACGGGACATAGGGTCGAAGGCACGGTGGCCTTCTACTCTCTTTACTTTCTAAACCTATATCAATTTGTGTAGACACTCATCAAAGCAATCATCGTTTAAGGAGGTGATCCAGCCCCAGGTTCCCCTAGGGCTACCTTGTTACGACTTCACCCCAGTCATGAA
>NZ_JBCDMC010000054.1:0-336 GCF_042465995.1 Vibrio frigidus
GAACGCCTTGTGTTTCAGTGAAAGTAACATTGCTATCGGTCGCGGTTGCGAGCGCACCATCCGCTATCGTGATGTTGATATTGGCGGCATTTGGTACGGTGTCGCCATCGGTATCAGTAACATCCACACCGATGATTAGCTCATTGATATCACCAACACCGGTAACTTGTTCTATCGCTTGATGTTGAGTAATGCTGTAGGTGCCATCGATATTGATGGTCGCAGACAATACGTAATTAGCGGTATTACTACTGTCTAGGCCCGTGTAAACAACCACCTTGGTGCCATTCTCAATAATAGCGACATTGGTATCACTGTTATTGCTGGTTAAGCCTG
>NZ_JBCDMC010000055.1:0-327 GCF_042465995.1 Vibrio frigidus
CCCGTTGTCACGGGAACGACGGAAATTTGCCTTAGTCTCAACGAGTGTTTCCTTACTGCCTTTGTCACCCCCCACTTTCGCAATCCCCCACTTTGATTCATCATCCTCCCTGCCATTTATCATCCTCACTCCCATTTATCACCCTCACTCCCATTTATCATCCTCGCTCCCGCTCGTCATCCCCATGAAAATGGGGATCTAAACTGTACTACCGACCTCATAGGTAACACTTTAAACCGGTCACATAGGTAACACTTATGTTGGCCGGATTACTCGACCAACTACTTCATCTACGATCCCTAATTTTAGAGTTCCAAAATGCAGCAA
>NZ_JBCDMC010000056.1:0-324 GCF_042465995.1 Vibrio frigidus
CGTATCGCCACGGTGTGCCTTTGCGTGATATGGAATTTGTTCAGTATCACCCAACGGGCCTTCCTGGTACGGGTATATTGATGACCGAAGGGTGTCGTGGCGAAGGCGGCATCATCGTCAACAAAAACGGCTACCGTTATCTACAAGATTACGGCATGGGACCAGAAACCCCGGTTGGGGAGCCGAAAAACAAATACATGGAACTGGGTCCTCGAGACAAAGTTTCTCAAGCGTTTTGGCACGAGCAGCAAAAAGGTAACACCATCGACCATCCCCTTGGCGATGTGGTGCATCTAGACCTGAGACACTTAGGTGAAGAGTACC
>NZ_JBCDMC010000057.1:0-317 GCF_042465995.1 Vibrio frigidus
TCTATTCATTAAAAACGGTATGTTGACTTCACTCAACTTTGAGCGAAATAAATGCCCGCATGTAATACGGGCAATCATAGTCATTCTACATAAAGTCTTACTTGTGCGCTTTATCTAGTGTTGTCTTATCTTTCCTAAAAAAGATAAAAACGTCTTTTTGTCTCCACTTTTAAAAAAGTGAAAATAAAAGTAAAGCCTGGCGATGTCCTACTCTCACATGGGGAGACCCCACACTACCATCGGCGCTATTGCGTTTCACTTCTGAGTTCGGCATGGGATCAGGTGGGTCCACAATGCTATGGTCGCCAAGCAAATTT
>NZ_JBCDMC010000058.1:0-317 GCF_042465995.1 Vibrio frigidus
CATGTAGAAGATTCCCGTTTTCACAGGAATGACGGTGGCTTCATTTTGCGTTTTCAGCCTTGGATATGAGGCTAACTCACTCATTCCCGTCCTTTCGCCATTTCACAGTCCTTCACTCATTCCCATTTTTTCGTCATTCCCGTGAAAACGGGAATCTTGGGGGATTAGATCCCCATTTTCATGGGGATGACGTTAGTTTGGCACTGATCGCCCACATAGGTAACAGATCTGACCGGGCACATGGGTAACATGTAGAAGATTCCCGTTTTCACAGGAATGACGGTGGCTTCATTTTGCGTTTTCAGCCTTGGATATGA
>NZ_JBCDMC010000059.1:0-308 GCF_042465995.1 Vibrio frigidus
CCCGTTGTCACGGGAACGACGGAAATTTGCCTTAGTCTCAACGAGTGTTTCCTTACTGCCTTTGTCACCCCCCACTTTCGCAATCCCCCACTTTGATTCATCATCCTCCCTGCCATTTATCATCCTCGCTCCCATTTATCATCCTTGCTCCCGCTCGTCATCCCCATGAAAATGGGGATCTAAACTCACCAAGATTCCCGTTTTCACGGGAATGACGAAGTATCTAGCATTAACCGAACAGCATTCCACGAAAGTGGGGATCTAATATCTGGCTCTGAATTTATAACGAATACTCAGGCTCCCGTTGT